>DASZDZ010000095.1:0-121001 GCA_035941355.1 Pseudaminobacter sp. | reverse complement strand
ACACCGACTTCGTCGGTACGTTCCGCCTCGAGCGCAAAGACACAGTTTCAGCGATCGTAGATGTCTATTCGAATGTCATTGAAGACGACGACGGCAAGCTCTGCTTCCGACTTGTCGCCCTGGTTGATGTGTCTGCCCATGATGATGCCGAAAAATTATCCATTGAGGAGCGAATCCGGGAGAAGGATACGCTCCTCCGCGAGCTTCAGCACAGGGTCAAGAACAACCTGCAAATGATGCGGTCGCTGACCGAAAATGCCAAGGCGCAGTTCGACGTCACCTCTACCGTCGGTGAGGGAACTAAGGTGACTATCATTTTCAAGCGTTCGGCGGCGGTCGCCGGCTAAATCATTCATGGAGCCCGCTCGGCGGGCGCTAGCTGACTGCCGGAGTTCTGGGCCGATGGGTTGTTCGGTACGCCGGGACCAGTCAGAGCTCGGCTTCCAGACGGACGTGACGGGCCCAAGCGACGCTGAAACGCATTTCGCGAGCTTGCTTAAAAACAAGCCCGTTGCTGGCCATACAGGCAGGGACTCATCATTCATCCAACATTGATGGTGCAATTACCTCGACGGCGGGCGTTTCTCCGTACGACCGCATTGGGTGCGACATCAGCATGCGCGAGATTGCCGCCGAGGTTGGTTTCTCTAAAGCCACCATCCAAAGGTACTGGGTGATGGTGGCACCCTTCACGGAAGGGGTGTCCGACTGACCGATACTCATGACCGTTCCGAATATTCGGTAGGGAAATACCCCATCCCGCTCCTAACCGTCTCAGGGAACACAATCTTTTCAGGGGCGTTCCTTGAGCGGAGAAGTGCATGAAAATCCTTGTCGTCGAAGACGAGCCCCTTTTGGCCTTTGCGCTCGCGGAGGAGTTGGCTTGTGCGGGCCACACTATCCTGGGGCCTGCCAAAACAGTGGCGGAGGGGCTGGATACAATCGCGGCTGTCAAGCCTGAGCTGGCAGTCCTGAATATAAACCTCGAAGACGGAAGCAAAGGTACCGAACTGGCTGCCGTTTTGGTCCGGCGCTGGAACATTCCCTGTCTATTCGTCAGCGGCGAAATGGCGGAAGCAAGAGAGCACAAGCACCTTGCGCTGGGCTATATCTGCAAGCCCTATGAGCCCAGCACCGTACTCGCTGCTATAGAAGTCGCTCAAAACCTGCTGGAAGGGAAGAAGCCAGCAGCCATTCCGCCGGGCCTGGAACTGTTCAACTGATAGCGCCGCGCGTTATGGCATCCCGACGGTGCCGGTACGCCCGACGATGGCCAAGGCCGCGCGCAGCTACTCACCAGGCGACGACCCCTCGCCGCCGTCGCCGTTTCCGTGGGTATCGAGAATTCCGAAATCCTGTGACTTGCTGCCAGTTTCTGCGGCTAAAAAGCCGTCCGCAGAAAGCCCGCGGCGCAACAGTTCCCGCACGGCAGCAGCGCGGCTCGGCATCCGTTTCTCAAACCGCCAATTTTCTACGGCTTGCAGCTCGTCAGCATTCAGCATGATCTGGAGGCGTTCGCCTCGCTCCAACTGCGCCATGACATCAACTCTCCCAATGTGCCAAACGCGTCAAATGAGTAAGTGACTATATAGACGCAATTTCAGCGTTTTCAAGGCTCCGCTCCCTTGGTGCGAAGACCGCGGTCGGCGGCTAGCGTGCTAAAGACCAACTTCGCCGCGCTTCATCAAACAGCATCAACTACTAACTTATTGATCCTATTAGTTTATTTTTCAGAAATTGGTTGCGCTTCTGCCTGGGAGGGGGCACTATTCCAGCAAGCACCAGCCACATGGAGGGCTTTCGATGCGTCCCATTTCTCAGCTACTAACCGACGATGTAGCCGCCACGGTCCGAGCCGAGTATTTCGAGGTGGGGATAGTCAATGTTTCAACGCTTTCCGAGGCGATACGGCTCCGCCACGAAAGGGAAAATGTCGCTCTGGAAGACATCGCCGAGATGGTCATGGACCAAGCGCAAATCATCGGCGCCCCAATGGAGTTCTACACACCAAGAACCGGGGGAGAGGTAAACCGCGTCAACGGCCGAAAGCATTCCGCCTTTGGGCGCGCTAACTCGCTCTGAACAAGGAGGTGGCCGCCGGTCATCATGCCGCCTCCGCGGACTCATTATCATTGTCCGGCTTTAAGTCCGGCCGCTCTCCGAAGACTCCGCCATGACAGCCGCCCGCGGTAGGGGTGGGTCGCTTCGCCGGCCGGAGGAACCAACGCGACCGTCTTCCCGTTGCGGCTGAGAAGCCACCGATAGGAGCGCGGCACCGATGGCCAAAGATCCCGATCTCAATGCAGACGATGAGCAAGATGATGAAACCGACGGACTTCGGCGCGAACTTGCAAACCTGAGGGCGGTGCTGGCGGAACGCAGAGACGATATGGTCGCCGCTGCTTCCCGCGGCGCACAGGCTGTTGTCACGCCCGTCAGGGAGAACCCCGGCGTTGTTAGTTCCGCCCTTATCATGGGCGGGATAGTCGGCTTTCTTATCGGCCTGGCTGTCGGCCGATCCGAAGAACGCTCAAGGCACTGGTATGATCGATATCGATAGGCCTGGCGCGGTTGCGCACACGCGAAGGCAAAAATCTGCGATATTGCTGGATAGCCGCGCCGGTCCTTGGCACGGTAGGTCGGGAAGATCACCGGGGGCAAGGGCACGGCTACAATCCGTGGCCTGCCGGAACCAAGGCGCGTCCGCCTGTGTTGAGCGGAAAAGGAAGCGCACCAATGATCCGACTAGCCGTCCTTGCTGTTTTGACGTTTGCCGCGTGGGTCGTCTTCAACGCCGAAAGTCGGTCGGGATCTACGCGGCCACCGCGAACGCCAGTAGCCAGGAAGACTGCTGCAAGAAGGCGTCCGACATCTAAGAGCTAGGGCATCAAGCAGCCCGCTCACTCGCCAAACATCATTCGCCGCTTCGGCGACGGGCTTACGAAACTCGGCCCACGCCATCCGCCTGACGCGACCCGGGTTGGCGGCTTCGCTGGTCGCTTCGCGCCCTGTGGCGCGGGTGTTGGCAAGAGCAAGGGTTCGGTCATGGCTTCCTTTGGCCGGTGAGGCTGGGAACAGGCGGCAAACCGCTCGGTCGGTTTGCCGCCCTCCTAAGGAAAGAACGGCGACGTTTGGGCTTTCCGCCGGGCTCGGTGGTGCGGTTGGGCTCCCGAACGCCCCAGAAATCATCTAACTCCCCGCTCCCGTCTGCGGGAACCTTTGCTCATCGAAACGTTTCCTCTCTGCCGAAACAGGGAGAGAACGAATGGCTAATCTCGGTAAAGTCGCATTGGCGATGCTGGGCCTTCTGGCGTACCAGAACAGAGACAAGATTGGAGAGCTGCTTCGGGGCAGCGACCGCACTGGCCTGGATCGCGAAAATCCCCAGCAAGCCGATGGTGGTGGGCTCATCGAGCAAATCACTGACACACTTGGTTCGGGCGGCGGCCTTGCAGACGTCCTCGATCGTTTCAGGCAATCAGGCAGCGGCGAACAAGCAGATTCTTGGATCCGTCAAGGGCCAAACCAGCCGGTTGACCGCCAGCAGGTTGAGGCAGCGATCGATCCGGAAACGATTAACGAACTGTCGCTCCAGACGGGACTGTCCAGAGAGGAGTTACTTGAACGGATAGCTCACGACCTGCCCGATGCAGTCGACAAGATGACTCCTGGTGGTCATCTTCCGGATGAGGCAGCGAACGCCAAACCTGCCGAGCCGACATTGCTCGATCCCGTGCCGCCGAGAATCCAATAACTCCGCCATGCGGTTCGCCCTCGCCCTTGGTGCTCGCCGAGACTTGTGCGCGTGGCTTAAGGTAATAGCGCGGCATTGCACCCTCGTCGGCGACATTAAGGACAACCGCGCCTAGATTGTTCCGTGTGGCACCTGTTGCCGCAGATCGGACGACAGAGCCGCGAGCGGCATAAAGAAACCCGCCGCGAACGCACGGGGCCCGAGCGGCGGCTCTTTCCAAGGAGGGCGTCATTTCGTGGAGCCCGTGGAGGCCTAAAAACCTGACGTCTAAGGACCTGGTTTCCAACGTCAGCGGCGTCTGACGTTCGCAGCTCCTCAGTACCAGCGCTGCCGGCCGCACTTACATCAAGCGGAGCTGACGGCCACATCTCCCGGCCGATATGCGCCGACCCTCGCGGCACCACGCAACCAATCCCGAGCCGCAATTGGTTTCAGGTTCACACAACGGAACATTCGAGGCTCGCCGGTGTTGCGCGGTTTGCGAAATAGGAGACCAACATGTTCTTGCGAGTAGACAAGCTGCAGATCGAACTGCCCCCGCCCGCCCAACAGGATACAAACGCCGCTGCCGCTCTGCAGGAACTGCTCGGCGGCAAATATGGAGAGATGTCGACGCTCGGAAACTACCTCTTCCAGAGCTTCAATTTCCGTTCGAAAAGCAAGCTTCGACCTTTTTACAGCTTGGTTGCGGCTATCACGGCCGAGGAGCTCGGCCATGTCGAGCTGGTTAGCAATGGCGTAGCTATGCTGAACAACGGGCCCGACGCCCTCGGCGATGACATGGTCGGCCCCACCGACATCAGTGGTGCCCCATTCGAAGCGATGAAGGATATCCGCCTGGCAGCTGGTTTTCTGTCGCATGGTGGCGGCGCTGTTCCCATCGACAGCAATGGGCTCAGCTGGAACAAGGATTTCGTAACCACGACAGGAAACGTCATTTTCGACCTGCTTCACAATTTCCATCTCGAATGCGGCGCGCGACTGCATAAGCTGCGGGTCTATCAAACGGTATCGGACCCGACAGGTCGCGAAGTCTGCGGATATCTGCTGGTTAGGGGATCAGTCCATGCGCACGCCTATGCGCTCGCTTTAAAGCAACTCACAGGGGTAGAGATCGAGAAGATGCTGCCCACGCCGAACATCCCACTCGGCAACATTCCCGAATGCCAGAAATACCTCGAAGAGGGCTCTCATCGTCGGCTTTATACGTTCAGCCCACAGGATTATGCGGAGATCGCCAGTCTCTGGGGCAACGGTGAAATGGCACTTCCTGATGATCCTCCGGGAGAGCTGGAGGTGATAGAAGGGATGCCTGACGGCGGAAAGATCCAGGAGTTGGTCGGCGAACCTTCTGCGTTCACCCCTGACTATGCGCCGGAAGAAATGTTCGAAATCGCCACCAAACTCTACAAGGCGTCGCGATAAGGCGAAGGAACAATCGACACCCTTGCGGCGGTACCCGTGCGGATGGCGATTGTTCCGGATGACACAGAGGCCTGACGCAAATTTGGCACGAGCGTCACGGCGCAGAAGCAACGGCCGCACGGGCCTGCTCGCCGCGCGTCTGGCCGGGATTCTCAGTCGGATGCCGGTGGGATGGGAAAGACGTAGCTAGAGGCTCAGATGGAGCACCAGACGGTGAGCGCTTCGACGGTCGGCCACCAAGCCGATGGGCGGACACGACGCCGTGGTCGCGGACACGCTTGGGAGGACCTTAGAGGAGCTATGGCGCGGCCGGCGAGTGTCGGCGCCGCGTCCTACAAACGATCGCCCCGTTGCTCTGCGATCCTGTTGTGGATGGCGGCGGCGGCGATCGCGGCGTGCCCGACCGCGACGGAAATCTGGTTCAGTTCGTCGACGATGTCTCCGGCCGAATACAGACCGCGCGATGCCGTCTGTTGATGCGCATCCACGAGCAGGCAGCCGGCCTTGTTGACTTCGGCCCCCAACCGCACGGCAAGTCCAGTCCTGGGCCGGGAACCCATGGCCAGATAGATGCAGTCGTAGCGCCTCGCGCGCCCATCCGCATCGATCGCGGCGATTGCGCTCTCCAACTCCTCCAGCCTCGCCAGAGGGTTTTCTACCACTTCGATTCCGGCCCCTGCCAGACGCGCCCGGTCGGATGCGCCGACACTACCCGAGGCCGCCAGCACAGTGATCGACTTGGAATAGGCCCGCAGGAACAACGCCTCCTTCACAGAACGCTCGGCCTCACCCCATACCGCGATTGTCCGATCGATGAATTCGAACCCATCACAAACCGGGCAAAGTCTGACCTTGTCGCGCACGATCATTTCTTCGCTGAAGCCGGGCACTTCAGGCAGATTGTCCGCGACCCCGGAGGCGATCAGTACCGTGGCCGCCCGGAACACTCGGTCGCTGGCCGAGACCACGAAACCGTCTTCCGATCGTTCGATGGCCGAAACCGTCCCGGTTTGGATGCATGCGCCGAAACGCTGTGCCTGCATGTGCATATCGCCGAGCAATTGCGGTCCGGAAATGAGGTTGGGAAAGCCCGGATAGTTGCGTATGGAACTGATCCATTTCGCGCGGCTGCGGCCGGCATCAATCAACAGCGCACGGCGGCGAAACCTGCCTAGATAAATCGCAGCCGCCAAACCCGCAGGTCCACCGCCGACGATCAGGCAATCCAGATGTGAAGCGTTCATATCGCGTCGACCATGAAGGTAGAAATGAGTAGACCTCCGTCAAGCCGGCCGGGCGCGCAAAGTCCAGCGCGTTCTCCATCAGACTTCGCACGCCCGGGTAGAGAGCGAGGCTCCCGCAATTACAAAACGCGCCGCGTGGGTATGATGCGATCTGCAAAGACTGGGTGGACTACCCCGGAACGGCCGCCAAACCAGCCCGCAATCGCGCCAAGCACAAGTGAGACGAATGCCAGGAGCGCGCCGGTCGATGCGACCGAAGTGGCGGTGTCCGCAGCTTCAGTCGCTTGTTGCTTGGCCCGCTCGACGGCTTGGTGATATCGTTGTTCCATCTGCGTCACCTGTTGGATGGCTTGTTCGAGAGGGATGCCACGCGCCGTCGCCAGTGCTTGTGCTGCGTTTTGACGGGCTGTGGTGACATCTGCCTCGTTGCCCATGATGAGAGAACGCATTGCGCTAATGGCGGCATTGTTAAGCGCTTCGGGATCCGTACCGGTCGAGCGCACCTGAGCTTCAATAGCGTCGAGAGGATTGGCCTCAGCGACAATTGGGGCCGCAGTCTCCGCCACAGTCTCGCTCAAGCCGCCGACAGCACTTGTAATGCCACTGAAAGCTCCCCCAACAATCATGCCGACGGTGCTGGTAAGGAAATATAGCACCAGCAAGGTTGTGAGCGCCCAAGTTGTCAGCCCATGGAACGCGCCCGTGGTCGGGAGCGTCTTGCCGGACATCCGAGCCGCGACGTAGCCGCCAACGAACGCAGCAACAATGCCGGACAGGATGTACCAGATACCGGCTGCAACCGAAAACGCCGATGCCTCGGGATTGTCACCGGTCCCTGGATCGAGCGTGGCGATGCCAATTCCCGCACCTAGCACAGTCAGCAGGACTTGCGTTACGAGCGCCACAACCACTCCGGCGAAAATGGCGCCCCAACTGACTTCGTTGCGCAAGATCGTGTGAGCGTCATCACTTGCGGTCGAGTAAGCCAACTTTTCTTCTTGGCGGGAGTTGGGAATTGCGTCGCTCATCATTGTTGTCCTTATTGTTGCGGCGAGCTCCTGGGGAACCAGCGCTGCGATGTTGTTGGGTCCGAACTGACTGCATCGAAAGAGGCACTCCTAAACCGCCGCCTCGTTGGACTGGAGGATGGCGGCGGAAATGTCCGAGTGATTACGGCATCTTCCGAAGACGTTTCGCCAAGCGTTTCGAGCAGCCGGTTGCGCGCGCGGCTCAGGCGGCTCTTTATCGTTCCAATGGCGCAGCCGCATATACTTGCCGCATCGTCATAACTGGTCCCGAGGACGCCTATCAAAACAATAACCTGGCGCTGATCGTCGGGCAGAGCGTCGATAGCCCGCGCCATCTCCTGGCTGCGTAGTCGCCACTCCTGGCTCGCCGCGATCGCGGGTCGGCTCGAAGCACAATCAAGCAGACCGGGTCCCTCGCGATTCGCCCTTTTGATGCGTGTGTAGAAAGTGTTGCGCATGATGGTGAAAAGCCAGGCTTTCAAACTGGTCCCGGGCTGGAAGCGGTTGATGTTTGCGATACCCTTCATCAGTGTCTCCTGGACCAGGTCGTCGGCCTCGCTGCCATCCCTGGATAGCGTGCGGGCGAAGGCACGCAACGCGGGGATAAGGGCCACAAACTCGCTCCGCTCTGTTGGCATGTTCACCTCCGAGTTCGAATAAGCCTGGTCGGTCCGATCGAGGCCGAGGCTAACCCGTCGAAAGGAGGTCGGTTCCACGTTGGCGTCGCGGTTTTGGAACTACTTACGTGCAGACTAACAAATGCTAATTTTCCGGCAGTTTGCGGCTCGGGACGTGACAGTTTCGAATCTTATCGCGTCGTCCTCGTCGCGAGCGAGAGACACGGCGTCAAAGTGCGTTTCGGCTGTCCGTTGAGGGTCAACTCCGTTCCGCATATTCGGACCCGCAGGTGCGCGGTGTGAGACGAACGGAGTCCCGGACGGAGAAAAGGGGGATTGGCCGGCAAGTCGCGATCGCTTAGAAAAGGCTTGTCTTGATCATCGGTGTTTGCTGGCCGGCGAGCGACCACAAGCACCCAGAAGGAGAAGTTTGTGCCACAGCGCGACCAACCGCCTTACAGGGGCGTCGGTGCCCCCGGCATATTGTGACCGGCACTTTCACAGCGCTGATACTGGCTCTCGAGCGCCGAGACCACGTCAGCGAGGAAGAAAAGAGATTATTGGAGCAGCTACCGTTCCGAATTCGGACGTTTGCTGCAGGGGAGGAACTTGTGTTGGAGGGCTCTCGCCCGACCGAGAGCTGTCTTGTTCTGAGCGGCTTTGCGGCCCGCCAGCAATACGTCTCCGACGGCAAGCGCCAGCTTACTGCAATTCATATAGCGGGCGACTTCGTTGACCTGCACTCGATGCTGCTAAAGATCATGGACCACAGCGTCGTGTCGCTTGGGGGTTGCCTCGCCGCGTTCGTGCCGCATACCGGTCTCAAAGCCATAATCGCTGCGTCGCCCCATCTCGGTCGTCTGCTGTGGCTCTCTACTGTGATAGATGGCGCCATAGAGCGGAACTGGGTCACCTGCCTCGGCCGCCGGCCGTCCAATACTCATCTTGCTCACTTGATCTGCGAGCTCTACGCACGTCTGGAACCTGTAGGGCTTGTCCGTGGCCAAAGCTTCCAACTACCCGTTACGCAGTCCGACATTGCCGATATGGTTGGTTTATCAGTTGTACACGTTAACCGGAGGATCCAGGAGTTGCGCGCATCTGGGCTGATCATGTGGGATCGCAAAACGGTCACCGTTCTCGATATCGATCGCCTCCGCGAGTTGGCGGATTTTGACCCGACCTACTTAAACTTGATACGAGAGCCTCGGTAATGGTGAATGCCGATTTCGTCACGACCTCTGGATTGATAGGCTTCTGGCTTCGCAGAGTCCACGAGAGAGGGGGACAGGAACGGAATTCCTGTCCCCCTTTTGATTAGTTACGAGCGGCCACCTTTACGGCCAGCCTCTGAAGCGCGCTCCGGGTCGTCAGCGAAATTACCGCCAGGCTCGCGCTCCGAGCCGGACTCGACGTCCTGCGTGCCGCTTCGTCGCTGTGGCCCGCCTTCCCCGGCTTCCCCGCCTTCCTCGGCGCGCTGCTGCTGGTTGCCGCTGGTATCGCCACCGGACTGCTGCCCGCCCTTGCGGCCAGCCTCAGAAGCAAGCTCGCGATTCTGTGAAAAGCTGCGATCTTCATCCGAGACGCTCTCGCCACCTTTACGGGCGATTTCGCGCTGCTCCTCTTCGTCCATGGAGGCGAAGCCGCGGTCCGAAGAACTCTGTTTGTTGTTAGGCATTTAATTTCTCCTTCTTTTCGACAGCCTGTCTGTCGAACCCCAATACTCTTCGAACGGCCGTTCGTTCCGCGACGACGAGCTAGATCTTTTCTCCTTACTTGTCATATGTTATTGACAAGGAGATCGCCTGGATTTGACTCCGAGATCTGCTCGGAAACGTGACTCGTTTCTTTCTCTTGTCTCTGCAGCGGCGCATGCCGCCGTTGCTGCCCGGCCGGTAGCCGGTAGCCATGAGACGATGCGCGATCGCTTTCCTTCTTCTAGTGAAACATCCTCGGGTGCACCGCTGGGGGAAGACGCGGGGGCCCTGCTTTTAATGTCGCGAGGCGACAGCAGGCTGGCTGGAGAATGTTGGATTCCAGTTCCTCTCCCTCCGCCACTGAAAGTATCGCCGCCAGCATCGCGAATTCCCTTGAGCATGTGATCGTTGTCGGAGTCGTTCCTGTAGGCCCGCCATCTCACAATGCGGCGGTGAACCCTGGCTCAACTTTCTCGCATTCTGCCAAGGCCCTTTCCGCCGCAGAGCACTTGCCGAGTTTGGTCAAACAAACCGCTAAGAATAGAAAGGTCAGTGCATAGTCAGACCGACGACTGACAGCTCGCTGCAACCAAGCAAGTGCGTCGGCGTATCGCCGGGCATTTAGGTATGCGCCGTCCAACCATGTCATCGCGTAACGCATTCTGGGCTCTAGCGGGTTGAGCCTCAATCCGGTTTCAAGGAACGGGATACCCTCTTCGGGACGTCCGGCGACGTCCAAGACATTCCCTAAAACCACATAGGCGAGCGCGTTGCTCGGATTGCAATCGATCGCCCGTTGGACTTCTTCGATCGCGGCGTCGTGCATGCCGGACCACATGTACCCCAATCCTAAACTGAGGTGAGCAGCCGAATCGCTGTCATCGAGCAAGACAGCCTTTTTTGCCGCGTCGCGGAAGTGAGGGTTATCACTTCGCCTTTGACCCTAGGGCCTGACCGTCGAGACAGGATTGGCACAAGCCGAAACTACCGCCACGCGACTGGTGAGCGAAGAACAACTGCCCGCAATGAAATCAGTCGCTGTCGCCGTTCTGCGGCTCATGCCCCTGCGGGGCCGCTTTAAAAGAGGATCGCGTTCCCGCAATGACCTGACAACTCGCCGGTCATTGTGCATCGGCGGTTCGCTAGGCGCGGCGACGGCGCAATCTCGATGCCTCATCCGAAGTGGAGATATTGCGAGCTGCTTCCGCGGGAAGTTCGGCGACGCTACACTTGTCCGGCAACAGCTACAACAACATGATCTATGGAAATGCCGGAACCAACATCCTGAAGGGATATGGCGGGCACGATGCCTTGTGGGGTCGGGCGGGGAATGACACGCTGCGCGGCATGGACGGCGTTGACAAGCTATATGGCGGTATCGGGAACGACGTCATCTATGGCGGCATTCACGACGACCTGCTCTACGGCGACGAAGGAGACGACACCATCCGGGGCGAGGACAATAACGACCGGATCTGGGCCGGGACGGGCAACGACGCCGCCTTCGGAAATCTCGGCGACGATACTCTCTACGGGGAGGATGGCGACGATAAGCTGTACGGAAGCGAAGGCAATGACATTCTTTTCGGTGGGGCGGGCGCCGATCGTCTGACCGGCGAAGCAGGAAACGATGTATTTTATGTCGACAGGGATGACATAGTCGTCGAGACGGTGGGCGGCGGATCGGATTTGGTCTATGCGATCACGAGCTTCTCGCTATCCTCGTTGGCGGAGATCGAAATACTCCGTCCGAGCGCCGCGGACGGAACATCGTCGATCTGGTTGACAGGCAACGATTTCGTCAACGCGATCTCTGGCAACGCCGGTAATAATATCCTGTCGGGCCGCGGCGGGGATGACGCTATCCGCGGTGAAAACGGCAATGACACGCTGAATGGCGACGACGGCATTGACAAGCTTTATGGCGGACTTGGAAACGACACCTTGAATGGCGGAGACGATAACGACTCTCTCTATGGAGAGGATGGGATCGATACGCTGAACGGTGAGGCGGGCAACGACCGGTTCGAAGGCGGGCGCGGGGCCGATACGATGTCCGGAGGAGCCGGCGACGATACATATTACGTTGATGGCCTGGGTGATAAAGTGTTAGAGGCGTCAGGCGGCGGAACAGACAGGGTCTACGCGACTGGGAGCTGCGCGCTTACTTCCGCCACTGAAGTGGAGATGTTGCGCGCGATAGATGCCGCGGCGACAACTGCGATCAACCTCACCGGCTCAGATACCGTCAACAGCATTTATGGCAATGCTGGTGCGAACACGTTGAACGGCAAGGGCGGCGTCGACAGCGTATATGGCTACGGGGGGAACGACATCTTCGTGTTCTCGAGCATTGCGCAGGGCGGCGACAGAATTGCCGATTTCGGCTTAGGGAACGATATCTTCCATTTGGACAATGCGGGCTTCGGGCCCGGTGTCGGAACGGGATCGACGGCGGCTGCGGGGGTCAGTTTCGTCTTGGGCGCCAGGGCCACGAGCGCCAACGAGACGTTGATCTACAACAAGGCCACGGGGCAAGTGCTTTGGGACGTCGACGGGACTGGTGCGAGAGTGGCGGAGTTGGTCGCGTTCCTGGCGAACAAGCCCGACCTGACGGTGGATGACTTTCTCCTCATATAATTTCGCAGCAGCGCTCCACGTAGCGACCATGGAAGCCAATGTCGCTGGCACCACGCTACGCTATTCGCGTGTACGGTCGGCGCTTCGTCGGCAGACGCTCGATGTCGTCCAGCGTTCCAGCGATGATTTGATATTGGCCTTTGCTGGCCTGCGAAGGCGGTGCGACGACAAAGCCGTCACCGAGAATATCAATAGGCTTGGCTGGGTCAGGCCGAACGCGGCGGCCCTCTCCGTTGTTGCGATACCACGCCTGGAAGTTGCCCGAGCCCGATCTGATGATGAGTGGCGTCGGGCCGTGTTGGTCGAGTGCATCGGCAAGCAATCGCGCGTCGGGCGCATCTACGTCCAGGACTGTTATTTGGCTGCGCTTGCAGGCGAAGCCGAAGGCGTTGTCGTTGGCGAACTTGAGCGCCGTTGTTCACTGGTCCGGTCGCCTATCTTTAAATAGCCTTTGACGGCGGGCCGCTTGTCACGCACCGGAAAGGTGGCGATACCATGCGCGCCGTATTAAGGTTGCCACTCGGCAAACAAGCCCATCACGCAGCCCTCCGCGCCGCTTGCCGATCGTGCCGAATGCGGGGAATTTCGAGACTGTCTACGGTTACCAAGCCTAGTGACATTTCGAAGCCAGTCCGTGTGTCGAGCGCGGCCGGCTTTCGCAGAAGCGGCCATCGACCGAACGGCGATCAACGAGCAAGCAGGACCCTGTCCTTGAGTGCGGTTCCTTGCCTCGGGCCAGGACGCTAGTGCAGCCGCAAAAGCCTTCACTCGGCCGCGAGTGGCAAAAGCGGCCGTTCTTCCTCTTCTATTTTCTCCTCTTTGCCAGCCGGCGCCTGCTCGTCCGCCTTGATGCGGCCGCGGAACCACACCGCGTAAAGTGCCGGCAGTGACAGAAGCGTCAGGAAGGTCGCGACGAACAATCCACCCATGATCGTGAAGGCCATTGGACCCCAAAAGGCGCTCCGTGTCAGCGGGATCATAGCCAGGATGGCCGCTAGCGCGGTCAAAATGACAGGTCGCGCGCGCCGGACCGTCGCCTCGACGATAGCGACGCGCAGCTTGTGGCCTTCGTCACGCACATCCGTTTCGATCTGATCCACGAGAATGACCGCATTGCGCATGATCATGCCGGCAAGCGCGATCAGGCCGAGCAGGGCCACGAAGCCGAACGGCTTGCCGGAGAGGTTCAGGGCGAGCGATGCCCCGATCAATCCGAGCGGCGCGGTGAGGAACACCAGAATCAAGCGTGAAAAGCTTTGAAGCTGGATCATCAGGATCGTCAGCATCGCGATCAGCATCAGTGGAAAGACCGCAAAGATCGAGCTGTTGCCCTTCTCCGACTCCTCGATCGCGCCACCGATTTCGAGGCGATATCCGGGCTCGAGCTTGTCGCGCAGCTCCGTCAGCAGCGGCCAGATCTGGTTGGTGACGTCAGGCGGCTGCACCCCGTCGACGACGTCGGCGCGGACTGTGATCGACATATCGCGGTTGCGCCGCCAGAGGATCGATTCTTCCGAATCCGGCACGATGCGCGCGACCTGCGACAAAGGCACGGCGTTGCCGTTGGGCGAGAGGATGGTGAGATCGCCGATACGGGCGAGATCAAGGCGCTCCGAGGGAACGGCGCGCGCCACCACCTCGACCTTCTCGGTGCCATCACGGATGTTGGTGACGCCATAGCCCGAGATCAGGGTCTGCAGGGCCTGGCCAACATCCTGCGGTGTCAGTCCGAGCGCGCGGGCGCGGTCCTGGTCGATATCGAGCCGGACCGAAGGCATGCGCTCGTTCCAGTCGAGATGCGGATCGATGACGTTCTGGTTGGTGCGCATGATTTCGCGCACCTGGTAGGCGATTTGGCGCACCTCCATCGCGTCGGGACCGACGACACGGAACTGTACCGGGAAGCCTACCGGCGGCCCGAAATTGAAGCGGTCGACGCGCACGCGCGCCTCCGCCAATGCGCCCGCCGCCAGCGCCTTCTCCAGCCTCGCTTTGATGCGCTCGCGCGCTTCCACGTCCTTCGACACAATGACGATCTCGGCGAAGGCCTCGTTCGGCAATTGCGGGTTGAGGCCGAGCCAGAAGCGCGGCGAGCCTTGGCCGATATAGGTCGTGTAGGTGGCGATATCCTCATCGCCCTCGACCATCGCCTCGGCTTTGCGCGCGGTCTCGGTCGTCACACCGATCGAGGTGCCTTCCGGCAGGCGCATCTGGAAGAACAGTTCGGGGCGTTCGGAAAGTGGGAAGAATTGCTGCTGCACCCGGCCGAAACCGACGACCGCGGCGGCAAAAATGCCGAGCGTCGCAACAACCACGATGACGCGGTGGCGCACGCACCAGTCGATCAGCCGGCGCAGGGCGCGGTAGAAGCGCGTCTCGTAAATCTCGTGTGGATCGTGATGCGAGGCCGCGACCTTGGCGAAGTCGGGCAGAAGCTTGACGCCGAGATACGGCGTGAACAAAACCGCCACGAGCCAGCTCGCGATCAACGCGATCGCCACGACCCAGAAAATACCGCCGGCATATTCCCCGACCGCCGAATTGGCGAAGCCGACCGGCAAAAAGCCCGCCGCCGTCACCAACGTGCCGGTCAGCATCGGGAAGGCCGTCGAGGTCCAGGCGAACGAGGCGGCGCGCTTGCGCTCCCATCCCTGTTCCATCTTCACCACCATCATCTCGACGGCGATAATGGCGTCGTCGACGAGTAGGCCGAGCGCGATGATGAGCGCGCCGAGCGTGATCCGGTTGAGATCGAGATGGATGACGTTCATCACGATGAAGGTGATGGCGAGCACGAGCGGAACCGACAGCGCCACCACGATGCCGGTGCGCCAGCCAAGCGAAATGAAGCTGACCAGCAGCACGATCGCCAAAGCCTCGCCAAAGGAGGTGATGAATTCATCGACGGCATGATCGACGACGTGCGGCTGATCGGCGATCTGCTCCAGATTGATGCCTTGCGGCAGGCTCGCCTCGATCTGGTTCATCGCGGCCCCGACATCCTCGCCGAGCGTGAGGATGTTGGCGCCCTTGGCCATCACGACGCCGATGCCGAGCGCCGGCTTGCCGCGCTGGCGCACGAGATAGCTCGGAGGATCCTCAAAGCCCCGTGTCACCGTGGCGATGTCGCCCAGGCGAAAATTGGACCCGCCCGATTCCACCGGTATGTCGGCGACCGCCTGGACGCCGTCGACGGCACCGGTGACGCGCAAGGGCACGCGTTGCGCGCCTGTTTCGACGGTGCCGGCCGGGGTCACCGCATTCTGTTTCGCAAGTGAATCGAAGATTGCCTGCGGCGAAATTCCGAGCGTGGCAAGCTTGGCGTGACTGAACTCGACGAAGATCTTCTCGTCCTGCTCGCCGTACAGGTTAACTTTGGTGACATTGGCCACCGAAAGCAATTTCTGGCGCATGGTTTCGGCTACGCGTTTCAATTGCGCGTAATCGGCGCCCTCCGCGGTCAACATGTAAAGGATGGAGTCGACGTCGCCGTATTCGTCGTTGACGTTTGGACCGATCATATCCGGGGGGAGATCGGAACGGATGTCGTCGAGCTTCTTGCGCAACTGATAGAACAGTTGCGGAACTTCACTGGGCCGCGTGAAATCCTTGAATTCGACCTGCATCGCCGTGAAGGACGGCTTGGTATAAGTTGTGACCTTGTTGAAATTGGGCAGTTCCTGCAGCTTCTTCTCGATCCGGTCGGAGACCTGATCCTGCATTTCCTGTGCGGTGGCGCCCGGCCAGATCGCCGTGACGATCGCAACCTTGATGGTGAAGTTCGGGTCCTCGGCGCGCCCGAGCTGGAGATAAGAGAAGGCGCCGGCAGCCCCCAGCATCAGGATCAGGAAAAGCATCAGCGGCGGGTGCAGGACGGCCCAGCCGGAGAGATTAAAGCGGCCCATCGTCGATTTCCCTGAGGTTTCGCAGGTTGTTTTTTATCGCACGGCCGGCGAAACGGCTTTCGCCGGCCGTTTCGAAAATCAGAATTGCAGCTTGTCGACCACTCGCACCTTCTGTGCGATATCGAGCTTCTGTGTGCCCAGGGCGACGACCCATTCGCCGTCCTTCACACCGCTCTTCACCAGCACGTCGCGCGCCTCGTAGCCCATGACCTCGACGGGCTTTTGCTGCAGGCCTCCGGTTTCCTTGTCGACCACGAAGAGCGCCGGACCCTCGCCCGCGTCGATGACGGCGGACAACGGCAGGCGCGCCACCTGGCCCGAGGCCGGATCGCTCAGAGTGACGGTGGCCGTCATGCCGAAGCGGACATCGTCGCCCGCCTCCATGATCGTGAAGCGGGCCTGGTATGTGCGGGTGGCGGCATCGGCGCCCGGTGAGAGCTCGCGCAATTGGGCGGCATAGACGCGGTCCGGCTGCGACCACAGGCTCACTGTCGCCGTGCCCTTTGCGAGACGGTCGACCAACGCCTCGGGAACGGCGACGACCGCCTCCTTCTCCTTCAGTTGCGCCACACGTATCGCCATTTGCCCGGCAGCTATCACTTGGCCCGGCTCCAAGGCGGTAGCTGTGACTACGCCATCGGCGTCGGCGCGCAGGCTGGCATATGTCAGCGAATTCTCGGCCAGTGATACGGCGCGCTCGGCGCGAAGAACGCGCCCGTCGGCCTCGTCGATCGCCGCCCGCAGCTTTTCGAGACTGGCTTGTGTGGACCAGCCCTGCTTTTGCAGCACCTCACCGCGTTTCAGTTCGGCCCGCGCCTGCGTCTGGCTGCCCCTGGCGGCTCGAAGTTCGGCCTGTGCCTGATCGAGCTGGAGCCCGAGATCGGCCTCATCAAGCGTGGCCAGCACCTGGCCGGCTTTCACCGTTTCGCCGACCTCTACCAGGCGACGCGCCACCTTGCCGGCGACCCGGAAGCCGAGATCGCTCTCGATGCGCGGACGCACCGTGGCGACGAAGCTGCGCTCCTGAACCGCCGGTTCGTAATGGACCTGCTGCGCCAGGACCGGCCGCTGGGGCGGTTCATTCTTCACTTCGGACTTGCTCTCCGAGCAAGCCGCCAGCGCCGTCAGCGCCATGATCGGAAGGATAAGTCGTACGAAACGCATGATCATATCCTCATATGGGATCAGGGACGAAGGGAGCGGAGGATCAGGGCGACGGCGCGGCGAGCGTCGTCTCCCGCAGTCTCGCCGTTGTTCTGGGCAATGATGGTCGGATGGCAAAGACCGGTGCAGAGCGTGAACACGGTTTCGCCAGCCGTGGCAGGATCGAGCGCGGCAAATTCGCCGCTGGCGATGCCTTGGGCGATCACCGTGGAGTAATAGCCTTTGATCTTTTCGCAATGTGCTTGCATCGCTTCCCAATTCTCGGCCATTGCCACTTCGACCATGTCGTGCAGGCGCTTTTCCTTCACGAACTGCGCCCTGTTGTAGCTGTTGATGCCGAGAATGATGCGCTCGAGGCGTGTGGCCGCCGGCTCCGGGGAGGCGATGATCTCCTCGATCATCGCGTGCTCCTGGTCGAGCAGCCGGTGGCAGATCGCGTCCTTGATCGCGCTTTTTGACGGAAAGTAGCGATAGACATTGGCCGGCGACATGCCGAGCGCCGTCGCTATGTCGGCAACCGCTGTCTTGGCGTAGCCGATGCGGCGAAAATGCTCCTCGGCCACTTCCATGATCCGAAGACGCGTTTCATCCGGCGATAGACGCGCTCTAATATTCATACGCTGGGCGCCCCTGGTGACGACTGACGATTTTTAATTTTTATCACTCATCATGATGCAATGCAATATCCTTGCTTTCAGACGGTCCGCTCGGACCGAGAAATGCGGCGTTCAACGACGCGCTTGTTTGACCTTCTTCCAAGACGACCGGCGGCATTGAAAAGATTCTCATCGCCTCGAAAAATCTTTCGGCAGGCCTAAGCGAGCGATTCGAGATCTCAGACGCTGGACACCCAGCCATGTCCCTTGTCGATTGCAATGAAGCTGGCCGAGCCTCATCTACCGAGGAACGCGTCGATGCGGGCGCGGTAAGATTGATCGCGCCGGTCCCGCCATTGCTGTTGGTGTTGAGGATTTCGACCGAGACGCCCGTGGCGAGGGCATAGCTCTCTCCGGCGAGACACGGTCGCTGCCGCCGCTCGCGCCCTCCACGATGATGTCGCCGGCATTGTCGACGATGTATCTGTCGTCACCGGTCAGGCCCTGCATGATGTCGGCGCATCGCAAGCACAATTTCTCGCTGTACGCACGTGCTTTTTTACATGCGTTGACTGTGTTCATCCAGCGAACCGCAGGTGACGCAGGGAATGGCTCGAGCTATTGCCGCCGGTGGATTCAAGTCAAAGCAGGAGATAGACCGGAAGACAGGCCAGTGAATGCAAATCATGGTTCGTGGCTCAGATAGCGCGCCTTACGGCACATGTTGCCACCTGACCGCCCGCACTGTAACCGACAATGGTAGGCTGGCGCGGACGCCGCCCAGGAATCGCTCTACGTCAGAAGGCGATCCGAACCTTCGTCGACCGGTTGCGGTCGCCGGCGATCACGAAGACTGAACGGCTTCGTCGAGCGGATAGATCTTGTTCAGGGAGGTTGGTGAGTTTGCTCTTCGATTTGACCGGGCTTCGAGCCTTGGTAATCGGGTCGAGCCAAGGCGTCGGCCTGACGCTGGCCAACCGCACTCCGGCGGGACGTTGGGGCAATGTCGAGGAACTGGTGGGCGCGGCGGTGTTTCTTTCGGGAGCAGCGTCTTCCTTCGTCAACGGGCTCTATGTCGATGGCCGCATCACGACCTGCCTCTGAGCCGGCGCTCATCGTGGTGATGGGCGTCAGCGGCTGCGGCAAGACGAGCGTCGGCGAAGGCATCGCCGCGCGCCTTGGCTTCGCTTTCCTCGAAGGCGACGCGCTGCATCCGCGCCAGAACGTGGAAAAGATGTCGGCCGGCATTCCGCTCGACGACGCCGACCGCTGGCCCTGGCTGGACCTTATCGGCGAGGCATTGCGCGATGCGCATGGCAACGGCCTTGTCGTCACTTGCTCCGCGCTCAAGAAAGCCTATCGGGATCGCCTTCGCCAAGCCGCCGGAGGCGATCTGGTCTTCGTGTTCCTGGAAGGATCGCACGAATTGCTGCGGCAACGGATCGGCGAGCGGCGCGGTCACTTCATGCCACCCTCGCTGCTGGACAGCCAGTTCGCGACGCTGGAAGACCCCACGGCGGAACCGGGCGTGGTGACGGTCAACATCGCCGCCTCGGTGGACGCCGTCATAGACGCCGCGTGCGCGCGGCTAGTGGAAATGTGGCTCGGTCGCGCGGCGCTTCAGCAAACGGAAGGAAAGTGAGGCAACCGCGCAGTCCAGGACGCGAGCAATCTCCGGGTTACGAACTCCTCAGCCAGACGAGCATCTCGCCGGGTTCGCGGTTGTCCCAGGCAAAATACGGGACGGCGGTGAGCTTTGTCTCGTCGATGGCTGGCGGTTCGGCGCAATAAAGCCCGCCTTCCCAGTTTTCCGCGGCGTCCCTGTTCGCGGCAGCCGAAAGCGTGACGACGCCGCCCAGCAGGTCCGGCTCGTCACGCGCCTCGATCGTCGCCGTCCGGGGCAAGGTAATGCGGTGCAACTGGCCGGCATTGTCGGTCTCCTCGACGCAGTAGATCAGCGGACCGCGGGAAAGTGCTACGCGGCCGACGTCCTGCCGCACCTCCGGGTTGGCAAACAGGCGGGCGACGGCCATGTCGAGATCGAGTTCCACCCGGTCGCCGTTGCGCCACTCGCGCCGGATCGCGGCATAGCTGTCGCTCACGACCTCGTCCAGATCGACAGCGGCAGCATTCACCCTGAGGGCGGCCTTGCGGCACCAGGCCGGCACGCGCAGGTGCAAGGTGAATTCGGTCGGCGCGTCTGGTTCGACGGCGATCGAGATTTTGCCGTCCCATGGATACCGGCTGGTCTGGGTCAAGCTGACCGGCCGGCCCTCGATCTCGAAGCGGGCCGTGCTGTCGCCGTAGAGATGGATGGCCAGCGCATCCTCCGACAGGCTGTAGAAGTAGCTGCCGATCGAGGCCACCATGCGCCCGATGTTGGGTGGGCAGCACGGGCAGCGATGCCATTTCCAGCGGTTGTGGGCGCCGCGGCTCTCAAGCGGATTTTCGTAGAAGAACAGCGAGCCATCGAGCGAAAGGCCGGATATCGAGCCGTTGTAGAGAGCCCTCTCCATGATGTCGGTGTAGCGCGAATTGGGGCCCATACCGAGCATGCGGCTCGCCCAGAACACCAGGCCGACCGCCGCGCAGGTCTCGGCATAGGCCGTTTCATTGGGAAGATCGTAGTCGCTGGTAAAGCCCTCATTGTCGGCGGAGGGGCCGAGGCCGCCGGTCACATAGAGCCGCTTGCTGACGAGATCGTCCCAAAGCCGGTCGAGCGCGGTGCGCAGGCTGTCGTCGCCATATTCCGTCGCGATGTCGGCCATGCCCGAATAGAGGTACATCGCTCTGACCGCGTGGCCGACGACCTTGTTCTGTTCGCGCACCGGCTTGTGCGACTGGTTGTATTCGTATGTCTCGAAGTGGAAGTCTTTTGGGTCCGCGCCGCGGGCGCGGGCCTCCTCGTCGAAATAATGCGGCTGCTGGCCGCGCTGGTCGATAAAGTATTTGGCGAGGTCCATGTACTTCCGTTCGCCGGTCACGCGCGCCAGCTTCACCAGCGCCAATTCGATCTCCTCGTGGCCGCAATAGCCTTTTTTCTTGTCAGGTTCCGGCCCGAACATCGCCGCTATATGGTCGGCGTAGCGGCACATCACGTCGAGCAGCTTGCGTTTGCCGGTGGCCTGGTAGTAGGCGACCGCTCCTTCGATCAGGTGGCCGGCGCAATAAAGCTCGTGGCAATCGCGCAGATTGGTCCAGCGCTTGCCGGGCTGCACGCGCTGGTACCAGCTCGACAGGTAGCCGTCGGGCTGCTGCAGCTTCGCATACATATCGATAACGGCGTCGATCTTGCGTTCGAGCGCATCGTTCTTGCGGCGATAGAGCGAATAGGCGGCCGTTTCGATGGTCTTGCCGAGATCGGAATCCCAGAACATCTGGGTCGTCACGGCCGAGGCGGTGAAGCCGTCATTGACGTGGAAGGGAATGCGCACGCCGGGCGGATCGCGGTCGGGATCGATCTGATCGAGCATGCCGGCCTCGACGCAGCGGTCGTACAGTATGTCGGCGGTGCGCGAGGCGACGGCGTCGACCCGGTCGCCCCAGAAGCCGCGAATGTCGACCTGCGGAACGGGCAGCGGACGGAATGCGGATTTGCCCGGCTTGGCGGATTGAGATGCGGTCATGGATTTTCTCCAGTTCGGTCGATGTCGTTATTTCACGGCCCCGGCCATGAGGCCGCGGATGTAGAAGCGTTGCAGGAGCAGGAAGAGCACCAGGCAAGGCACCATCATCACGGTGACCCCCGCCTGCACCGCGCCCCAATCGATCGCGCCGAACCGGCCCGACTGAAGCGCCGTCATCATGATCGGCAGCGTGAATTTGGACTGGTCCGTCATCAGCACGAGCGCGGCCAAGAATTCGTTCCATGCACCGAGGAACGCAAACAGCGCGATGGTCACGATGCCCGGCCAGACCAACGGGAGCATCACTCTCACCAGCATGGTGATGTTGTTGGCGCCGTCCATGCGGGCGGCTTCCTCGATCTCGCGCGGAACCGCGTCGAAGGCGTTGCGCATCATGAAGATGGAGAACGGCAGCTGCAGCGTGACATATACGCAAACCAACCCGGTCAGCGTGTTGTGCAGGCCGATCTTGGTCAGAACCAGGAAGATCGGCGTCAGGATCGACTGGAACGGTATCATGATCGTCGAAAGGATGATGACGAAGAGCAGGTTCTTGAGCGGAAAGCGGAAGCGCGAGAAACCGTATCCGGCGAGCACGCTGACGACCACCGACAGCAGCATCGTCATCAGCGCGACATACATGCTGTTTTGCGCCGGCAGCCAGAGGCCGTCGCCGAACGTGTTGAGCGTGGCGTAGTTCTCGACCGAGAAGCCCGTCGTCGGCCAGGGCGGCAGCGGCGGTTGGCGCGCCTCCTGCGCCGGCTTGAACGTCGAAAGCACGGTCCAGACGATCGGCGCAAGGAAAAGCGCGGACACGATCATGCCCGTCGAATGTTCGGCGATCCGCAGGCCGATGCGGCTGCTGTGTTTTCTCGCCTGCGCCATCAGTCAAGTCCCTCGGGTTTGCGCAGCAGCCGGAGCTGGATGAGGCTGAGCACCAGCAGGATCACCAGCAGGACCATCGAAAGTGCTGCACCGTAGCCGAGCTTGAACGACACGAACGACTGGTTGAAGATCCAGTACACGGCGGTAAGCGTCTGGTTGCGCGGCCCGCCGCGCAGGATGATGTAGAACTGGTCGAACGCCAGGACCGAGCCGGCAACCGACAGGATAAGCGCCAGCGCGATGGTGCGGCGCATCAGAGGCAGAGTGATGGCACGGAAGCGCGCGAGCGGCCCTGCCCCGTCGATGGTCGCCGCCTCCTGCAACTCGGGCGGGATGGATTGCAGGCCGGTCATCAGAATGATCATTGTAAAGCCGGCCACCTTCCAGACGACCATGGCGATGATCGACCAGAAGGCCGGCTGGAACGTCGCAAGCAGATTGACCTTCTTCTCGGTCAGGCCGAGCGCGAAGGCGGCCGGACTGAACAAGCCTGAATCGACATTGAGAAGCCACGACCACAGCAGGCTGGCCGATGCGAAACCGACGACGACCGGCATGAAGAAGAATGTCCGGTAAAAGCCGGTCAGGGGCCGCGGCCTTTCGATGAAAAGCGCCAGCGGAAACGCGACGGCGAAGATCGCGATCGTCACCACCACCGTATAGAAGCCGGTGAAACGCAAAGCGTTCCAGAAGCGGTTGTCCCGCAGGATCGCCCAGTAATTATCCAGGCCGATAAAGCTGTGCGCTCCCATGAGCGGCCAGTTGTGCAGTGACATCCATACCGTCATGCCGAGCGGTACGATGAAAAAGACGATGACGAGGGCGACAGCCGGCGCGACGTAGAGTAGGCCGACCCATTGCCGCGGGCCGGCTCCAACCAGCTTGCGGCGGCGCGAAAGCGTAGAATTTGCGCTCATGCCAGGCTTATACCCCGCGCAGGCCGACAGCCCCTCCGACAATCGGAGGGGCCACCGGACTTGCTGCTACTGCTGCGCCGAATCGATGATCGACTGCATGGTTTCCTGGGCATTTGCGATGGAGCCGTCGACGTCGTCTCCGAAGAAGACCTCGTTGACCATCTGCGTCCAAGGACCGTTGGCGGAGTTAATCAGGTCGTTGAATACCACGGTATAGGGCGTGCGGCCCTTGGCCATGGCTTCGGCAGCGATCTGATAACGCGGATCGAGATCCTTCAGCGCTTCCTTGGCAATGTCGCCGCGTACGGGAAGGCTGCCGTATTTCGCCAATATGGTCTGGCCTTCGAGGGAGTAGGCGAAATCGAGGAACTCCTTCACCACGGCGATCTTCGTGGTGCCTTTGGTGACGATAAAATTGTCGCCGCCGGCAAACGAGGACCAGCCGCCATCCTTGCCCGGCAGGAAGGTGACGCCATAGTCGATGTCGGGATACTGGGTGTTCAGCGCGCCGATGGCGAAGGCGCCGGACGGCGTGATGCCGATATTGCCGGTGGCGAAGGCGGCAAAGAAGTTGGAGCCGGTGTCAGTCTGCGCGCCTTGCGGCACGAGGTCCTTCTTTATCATCGACCGGTAAAGGTCGATGGCGCCGCGGAGCTGCGGGCTGTCGAGCGTCGCCTTGGAACCGTCCTCGGTAAGAATGTCTCCGCCCGAAGCCCAGATCAGCGGCGTGAAGGTGAAGATGTTGCAGCCGCCGCAATTGCCGGAGAAATAGAAGCCCTTGATGTCGCCGCCGAGAGCGTTGACCTTTTCGGCGGCCGCCTCGATCTCGGCCCAATTCGTCGGGCCTTTTTCAGGATCGAGGCCCGCCTGCTTGAACAGCTTCTTGTTCCAGATCAGCACCGAACTGTCGGCGGAGAACGGCAGTCCGTAGATGCGGCCCTTGTAGCTGCCGGTCTTGACGTGGGCCGGCGACAGGCTTTCGAAATAAGGTAGGGATTTCGCCCAGTCGGTGATGTCTTCGAGCTGACCCGCGGCCGAGAAGGCCGGCGTGTAGATCAGGTCGAGCGAGAGCGCGTCCGGCGCGGTGCCTCCCGCGGCGGCGGCGCCGTATTTGGGAATGATTTCGGCATTCGGAATAATGTCCAGCTTGATCTGGTTTTCGTGCCCCTTGTTGAACGCATCCACGATGCGCGGCATGAAGTTCGAGCCGTCGGCGCGGACCCAGATGTTCGCGGTTTCGGCCGCTCCGGCCGGCAAAGCGGCGCTAACTATGCTCGCGGCAAAGGCGAGCCCGGCAATAAAAGTCCTCATTGGTTCTCCTCCTGCTTCGGCCGCGGTCTCAGGCGGATGCCATTGGCGCGGCGCTTTGTTTCAGGCCGTCCAGCGGACGGCCGCATGACTGACGCACCACCAGCCGGCACGGCAGTTTCCTGATGCCCGGCTCGGCGGGTTTGCCGCCGACGAGCGAAAGAAGGGTAAGACCGGCTTCGCGCCCGAGCGCGGCCAGGTTCATGTCGACGGATGTCAGCGGCGGACGGGTCGCCTCGGCCACGATCTCCCAATTGTCGAAGCCGATGACGCCGACGTCGTCCGGCACGCTCAGGCCGCGTTCACGCAAGGCGTCCATGACGCCGCGCGCGATCTGGTCGTTGCCGCAGAAGACGGCGTCGGGCTTTTCGCTCTCGCCATCGAAGAGCTTTCCGACGGCGTCGCGACCCCATGCTTCGGACCACGAACCAAGCAGGGGCTCGATGACGGGCATGCCTGCTTCGGTCAGTACGTCGCGATAGGCCCGGGCGCGCTCATGCACCACCGCGAAGCTGGACGGACCGGTGACATGGGCGATGCGGCGGCGGCCAAGCCGGCAAAAGTGCTCCACGGCCAGGCGCGCTCCGCCGGCGTCGTCCGACACGAAGGCGACGGCCCCCGGATCGGGCTGGGTGAAGGCGTAGATCGCGGGGATGCCGAGATTGGACAGATCGACCGGAAGATGGCGGTCTATCCGCTTGCCGGTGGCGATGATGCCGTCGACGCGCTTGTCCAGCATCGCATCGACATGAAGCTGGCCGAGGCGCGGGTCGTCCTCGACATTGCAGAGAAACACCGAGACGCCGTTGTCGACCAGCGCGTCCGAAATGCCCGACATGACAGGCAGAGAAAACCGGCCATAGGTGTCGTTGGTCAGCAGGCCGACGGTAAAACTGCGCCGCCGCAGCAGGCTTTGCGCCAGACCGTTCGGCCGAAACCCGAGACGCTGCGCCGTCTCGCGGATGCGCTCGCGCGTCTCGGCCGTCATCCGTCCCTGGCCGTTGAGAGCCTTCGAGGCCGTCGCGACGCTCACGCCGGCATCCGCGGCCACCTCGCGCAAGGTGACGGGCTTTGCAAAGACGGACGTCGGCTGTGCGTCGGAAGGCATCTCTCGACCTTAAATTGAGAAAAGCTTTTCTCTTGCATCCCCGCCATATCGGCCTTTGGGACTGTGAACGAGAAGAAGCTTGGGAAAAGGTTTTCTCAAACGAGATTAGGATAACGATCCGGCCGATGCAAGAGAGATGATATCGGCCGACACGACGAGCCAGCAGAGGCTGTCAGTCTGTCTTGGGCGTGACCGATGCGCCCCACGGCTCACGCAGCCTGAGTTTTTTTCGAGACCCGCGCCCACTCCGGAATCCAGTCGCTGTGGGCGGCCAGCAGGTCGTCGACCAGCGACCAGATCTGGTCAAGATCGAGCTCGGCGGCGGTATGCGGATCCATCATCGCCGCATGATAGAGATGCTCGCGGTTTTGCGTCATCAGGGCCTGCACCGTCAGTTCCTGCACGTTGATGTTGGTGCGGATGAGCGCCGTCAGTTGCGGCGGTAGGGTGCCGATGAAGGTCGGCTGGATGCCGGAAGCATCGACCAGACATGGCACTTCGGCAGCGCAATTTTCCGGCAGCGAGGTGATGCAGCCATTGTTGCGGACGTTGCCGTAGATGACCGAGGGTTCGCCCGTCCAGACCGAATTCATGATCGAGGAGGCGTATTCGTGGCTCTCCTCGACGTCGATGGTTTCGGCGCTGCGGTAGGCGGCCGCCTGCCCCTTCCAGCGCTCGATCTGCTCAATGCAGCGCTTGGGATATTCATCGAGCGGAATGCCGAATTTCTCGATCAGGTCAGGCCTGCCGTCCTTGATGAAATAGGGCGTGTATTCGGCGAAATGCTCCGAGCTTTCGGTGACGAAATAGCCGAGCCGCGTCAGCATCTCGTAGCGCACCTTGTTCGGACAGCGCGGATTCCAGTGGCTCGGCTTCGGAAACCGTCCTTCGCGGTAGCCGTGCACCAGATCCGGATAGAGATCGCGGTAGCTGCCATCTTTCTGCCGGTGCTCGAATTTCAGGTAGAAGGCCATGTGGTTGATGCCGGCGGCGCGGTAGCGGATTTCCTCGAGCGGGATTTCGAGATCGCGGGCAAGTTCGAAGGCCGTCCCCTGCACCGAATGACAGAGGCCGACCTGCTTGATCGCCGGATACTTTTCCGTGATTGCCCAGGTGTTTATCGCCATCGGGTTGACGTACTGCAGGAGGATGGCGTCCGGGCAGATTGCCATCATGTCTTCGCAGATTTTCCAGAGATGCGGCACGGTGCGCAAGCCCCGCATGATGCCGCCGACGCCGAGCGTGTCGGCGATGGTCTGGCGAAGGCCGTATTTCTTCGGCACCTCGAAATCAGTGACCGTGCAGGGCTCGTAGCCGCCGATCTGGAAGGCGACGACAACGAAGTCGGCACCTTCGAGGGCCTTGCGCTGGCTCGAATGGGTTTCGATAGTCGCCTTCGCGCCTAGCGTCTTGATCAGCTTTCCGGCGACGATCTCGCTCTCTTCGAGACGTTGCGGATTGAGGTCCATCAGTGCGATCGTCGCGCTGGAAAGAGACGGCCGCTGCAGCACGTCGCCGATGATGTTCTTCATAAAGACGGTGGAACCGGCCCCGATGAACGTGATTTTGGGTTGTCTCGTCATGAATTGCGCCTCTTGTCTGCGATTTATGCGGCTACTTCGAACGCGGCCTTGACGAGCCGTTCGGTGTAGGCGGTCTTGGGATGGGAAAGAACCTCGTCGACCGGCCCTTCCTCGACGATTTTGCCGTGCTGCATCACCACCACCCGATGGCAGAGCGCGCGCACGACCTTCAGATCGTGTGAGATGAAGAGATAGCTCAGGCCGCGCTCGTCCTGAAGCTTGCGCAGGAGGTCGATGATCTGGGCCTGTACGGACAGATCGAGCGCCGAGGTCGGCTCGTCGAGCAAGATGAATTCCGGCTCGAGCGCGATTGCCCGCGCAATGGCGATGCGCTGGCGCTGGCCGCCTGAAAACTCGTGTGGGAAGCGCGAGAGGATGTTGTGCGGAAGTCCGGCGCTGACAAGCGCCTGCTCCACCCGCGCCAGCCGATCGCTTTTGTTGTCGCCGAGCCGGTTGACGATCAGCCCCTCCTCGATGATTTGGCCGACCGACATGCGCGGATTGAGCGAGGAGAACGGATCCTGGAAGACTACCTGCATGCGCGATCTGAGCGGCCGCATCTGGTCACGCGTCCTGGCGTGGATCGGCTCGCCGTCAAAGAAGATTTCGCCGCCGTCGGCCGTCAGGAGCTTCACCAGCGCCTGCCCGAACGTCGTCTTGCCGGACCCGGACTCGCCGACCAGCCCCAGCGTTTCGTGCCGGTGAAGTTTTAGGCTGAGGCTGTCGACGGCGACCAGTTCCTTGAGCCGGGACCTGAAGAACCCGCCATGCTTCAGCATGAACGACACCCGCACGTTGCTGCCTTCGAGGATGACGGCGGAATCTACCGGCGGCGGATTGGCCATGCCCTTGGGCTCGGACGCCAGAAGGTGGCGCGTATAGGGATGCTGCGGGCTTTTGAAGAGCGCGTCGGTGGTGTTGTGCTCCTTCACCTCGCCCTGGCTCATGACATAGACGTAGTCGGAAAACTGGCGAACGACGGTCAGGTCGTGGGTGATCAGGATCACCGCCATGCCGAGCTTCTGCTGCAGGTCGCGGATGAGGTTGAGTATCTGCGCCTGCACCGTGACGTCAAGCGCCGTCGTCGGTTCGTCGGCGATCAGCACGTCCGGATTGTTGGCGAGCGCCATGGCGATCATGACGCGCTGGCGCTGGCCGCCGGAAAGCTGGTGCGGATACTGGTTGAAACGGCTTTCCGGGTCCGGAATCTGCACCTGCCGCAACAGCTCCAGCGTCCGTTCGGCAGCTTGCTTGCGGCTCATCTTCTGATGGACGCGGATCGCCTCGATGATCTGCGCGCCGACCGTGTAGACCGGATTGAGCGAACTCATCGGCTCCTGGAATATCATCGAAATGCGGTCGCCGCGCAGCGCCCGGCGTTGCCGGTCGGAGAATTTCAGCACGTTTTTGCCGTCGTATTCGATCCGCGAGTGCACGGCCACCGTAGCACGCTTGGTGAGCAGGCCCATGACCGTGCGCGCCGTCACCGACTTGCCGGAGCCCGATTCGCCAACCACCGCGATGGTCTCGCCGCGATAGAGCTGGAAGGAGACGTCCTTGACCGCGTCGACCGTTCCGCCTTCGACCTTGAAGGTCACCGCGACATTGCGGGCGTCGATGATCGGGCTGCCGGTCCTCGCCGCATGATCGCAGCGTTCGTCGGGCGCCATCGAGATCTTTTCCGTCAGAGCCATGGTCCTGGCCTCCTCAATAGGGATCGACGGCATCGCGCAGGCCGTCGCCCAGCGCATTGAACGCAAAGACGGTGACCAGCACGAAGCCCACGGGGGCAAGGATCCAGGGATAGGATCCGATGACGGAATAGGTCGCGGTATCCTGCAGCATCAGCCCCCAGGAGATCAGCGGCGGCTTCACCGCGAAACCGAGGAAGCCGAGGAAGGATTCAAGCAGCACGACATTGGGGATCGCCAGCGTCACCGCGACGATGACGTGGCTCATGACGTTCGGGAAAATATGCTGGAAGATGATCCGGCGGTCGGTTGCGCCGATCGCCATCGCCGCCCGCACATAGTCGATCCGCGCCAGCGCCAGCGTCTTGCCGCGAACTTCGCGCGACATCTGTGCCCAGCCGAGCGCCGACATCACGAAGATGACGAAAGCGAGGAAGACGTTGGTCGGCGCCGTCACCGGGATCAACGAGGTGAGCGCCAGATAAAGCGGCAGTTGCGGAAAGGCGAGCACCAGTTCGACGAAGCGCTGCACCCACGCATCGAGCCTTCCGCCGAAATATCCAGACACCATGCCGACCGTCGTGCCAACGACCGTAATGATGAACACCACGGTGAGCGCGATCATCAGCGAGATGCGCGAACCGTAGATGATGCGCGACAGCACATCGCGGCCGAACTTGTCGGTGCCGAGGAAGTTGACCGGGCTTCCATCAGTGGCGCCGAAGAAATGCCGCTGCGCCGGGATCAGGCCGAAAAGGCTGTACTCGAACCCCTTGACGAAAAAGCCCAGCGACTGCGGATTTTCATAGTCGGGGCCGACGATCGGCTGGAACGTGACGGGGTCGAGTTCCTCGGTCTCACGAATCTGGTAGGTTCGCGGCGGAAAGACGAAATTCCCGTCCCGATCCGTCATGCTGATTGTCTGCGGCGGCGCGAAACCGACGCCGGTCAGCTTCGGATCGACGGGTGCGAAGAACTCCGCGAATATCGTCATGATCATCAGGAGGCAGACGAGGATCAGGCCTATCATGCCTGTCCAGGATCGCTTCAGGCGGCGCCAGACAAGCGCGGTATAGGTCTCGTTGCCATGGCCTTTGGCCGGCGGCACAGAGGTGGAGATTGCGGGTTGGACGTCGGCTTTCATGCGTCGACCCCTCCGCCAAGGCGAACTCGCGGATCGAGTGCCGCCAGTAGCATGTCGGCGATGATGTTGCCGACGATCAGGGTCACCGACAGAACCAGCATGAAGGTCGCCGTGACATAGACGTCGCCGACCCACATCGAGCCGACGATGGCCGGGCCGACCGTCGGCAGGGCGAAGATGATCGCGGTCTCGATCTCGCCGGTGAGCATGTAGGGCAGCACGACGCCCTGGTACATGACGAGCGGATGCAGTGCGTTCGGCACCGCGTGGCGCATGACCACGGTGCGTTCGCTCAGGCCCTTGGCCCGAGCCGTCTCGACATACTGGGCGTTCAGCGTATCGAGAAGATTGCCCCGCATGACGCGCATGTTGTAGGCGAGCCCGCCCAACGTGGCGATCGCGATCACCGGCCAGACATGCTTGACCAGATCGACGAACTTGCCCCACGACCAGGGCGCCCCGCCGTAGCGGGCGGAATGGAAGCTGTTGATTTCCGTGACGTTGAAGTGGAACACTAGGACATAGACTATGATCAGCGCCATCAGGAAGCGCGGCACCGTCATGCCGAGAAACGAAATCCCCGACAGCAGGCTGTCCACCCAGGAATATTGCCGGGTCGCCGCCAGAACGCCGAAGGTGATGCCGATCACCGATGCAAGGATATGGCAGACGAGCGCTAGCGCCAGCGTGCGCGGCAGACGTTCGCCGACCACATCGGCGACGGGTTTGTTATAGAAGAGGCTGTGGCCGAAATCGCCGCGGGTGACGATGCCGGTGATCCAGTTGATGTACTGGACCGGCAAGGGCTTATCGAGCCCGTGGCTGACCTTGTAGGCCTGCGCCTGGGCGTCGGCCTCCTCGAAGGACGCGCCGCCCTGATTGATCAGTTGCGAGCGGATATAGTCGCTGTAGTCGCCGGGGGGCGCCTGGATGATCGCGAACGTCACGACGCTCAGGACGAAGAGAACAGGGATCGCCGAGGCGATACGCACAAGCAGAAATCTGAACATGGCCGTGTTTGCTTCTCTTGTGGCTCGTGGCGCTGCCGCTCCCTTGGGTGCGGGTTCTCCACGGTTCAATTCAGACTTTCTCCTCCGGCGGATGCCCGCCGGAAGAGAAATCGACTGCGGTCAGTTCATCGGGCCGCTTTCACCAGGCTTGCCCGGCAGCTGTTCAGGGAACAGCTCGTAGTCGCCCTGCTTATCGGCAGCGACGAAGACCCGTTCGCGGATGATGGTGTCTTCGGCCCAGTTGAACATGAAGATCGGCGTCCCCTCCGGAATGTTGGAAAAACGCTTGTTGATGATGAGCGCGCCCGGATATTCCGTCAGGCCGATCGTATCGAGGTTGGTCGTCGAGACCTTCTGGAACTGCTTCATCAGTTCGGCCCGTTCGTCATTGTCGTTGCTGGCGATGAACTTGTTGACGATGTCCACCATCTCCTGCTCGAAGGGCATCAGATCGACCGTGCCGTCCGTTCCCGCCCGGTGGTGCCAGCTTGTGCGCGGGCCGGTCGGCGCAAGTTGGGTCGTATTCTGCACCACCGATGTCAGTTCCTGGTCGTTGCGGCGGACGAGCCAGTCGAAGCGGCCGGCATATTGCGTGTTGTCGCGCTTCACGCCGTCGACGGCGTTGATCGTCACCTTGAGGCCTAGCTGTTCCATTTGGCCGACCAGACCCTCCGCGAGATTGCGGTCCGTGCTGTAGTCGGAATTGACGAGGAGCACGATCTGCACGTCGGAGCCTCCCGCTGTTCCGGCAGGGAAGTTGACGACGCCATTGCCGTCCGTATCCTTCAGCCCGACCTTCTCCAGCAGCGCCTTGGCGCCTTCAAGATCGAACGGATAGTAGATCGTGGAGGCGCGGTCGTAGAAGGCCGTACCCGAGGAAATGCCGCCGGGATAGATCGCCGTGAACGGACCCTTGACGAGGGATTCGCCGAGTTTCTTGCGATCGATGGCCATCGTCACGGCTTTGCGGAAATTGTCGTTACGATTGAGCTCGCGCACGGCCTGCGCCCGCTCGTCCGGCTCGCCCCAGCCATTGGCCGAGAAGTTCATGCGCAGATTGTAGCCGATCAGGCGGGCGCCGAAGGCCAGCCGCGCGGGAGCCGTTTCCTGTGCGGCGCGCTTCAGCGATTCCACGAAGTTTTCAGGCTGTTCCAGGTTCGAGATATCGCCGGAACCGGCGATCGCCTGCACGTCGCGATCGGCCCAGGTCGACAGTTTGTAGTGAATCTCATTGAGATACGGCAACTGGTTGCCGGCCTCGTCGACCTTCCAGTAATAGGGGTTGCGCCGCAGCACGATGATGTCGTCCGACCGGTATTCGACCGGCACCCAAGCACCCATCACTGGCGTATTCAGGTATTCCGGCGGAAACCCGTTCTTGTACTGATCGTAGGTCATGTCCTTGTTGTATTTCGGATGCTTTGTCTTCAGGATATGGGACGGGCCCGGACAGAAGGTGCCGTAGGCCATCGAATAGAGGTGCTGGCGCGGAAACGCGTCCTTGAAGGTCCATTCGATCGTGTACTTATCGATCGCCTTCAGGGTGGTGCCTTCACCAAACGTTTCCGGTGTCGCGCCGTTCAACGGCGAGACGTTCGGGTCGACGACATTGTCGTCCCAGTAGAACATCACGTCATCGGCATCGAACGGGTCGCCGTCCGACCACTTTGCCCCTTCGACAAGTTTCATCGTCAGCGTGTGGCCGTCTTCCGACCACTCCCAGCTCTTGGCAAGATTGGGCAGCGGCTCGACGTCCTTGGCATCGACCTGGAACAGCGGCGCGGTGCGCGTCAGACATTCGAACATGGCAATGTCGATGCCGCCCCAGCCTTGCGTCTGCCCGGCGCTATAGTTCCAGCCTTCCGGCCGGCCGCCGACGACGTGACGCATCGTGTCGCCATAGACGCCGACACCATCCGGCATGTTGCCTGTCTTGAAGACCATCGGCTCCTTCGGCAGGCGTTCGGCCACCGGCGGCAGTTTTCCGGTCTTGACGAATTTTTCGGTGACCCATTCCGGTTCGCGATATTCCGGCAACGTCTTGAACTCGAGGATCGAGTCGCGCGCCACGTAAGTGATCTTGCCTTGCGCCGGAAACGGCGGTTGTTCGGGCACGACCGTCGGCTCGGAGGCCGAGGCCTGGATGGCGAATGCCGATACGCCAAACAGAAGCGCGGCGACGGTTTTCATGCAGCAAAAAATGTTCATTGTCCTGGTTTCTCCCTTATGCTTCAGGCCTGCCGCGATGGCATGGCTCTCCTCCAACAAGCATCGAACGAAGCGGTATTCCGCTTTCTTGAATGACAGCGCCGTGCTGCCCGGGTTCATTCACCCGCCGGACCACGGGCTTTTGTCGTCGCCAATGATTCATCCAGCCGCGCGCAACTTCATGGCTTCCTTTTCGGCCCTGATCTCTTCGATCGAGCGAACCTCGCGGCGGGCGACGCCCTTCCATTCCCGCGTTTTCACCGTCGCGCGGCTCAGCCGCTCCTTGGCGCCGTCGATCGCATGGGCATATTGCGGCAGCCACTCAGCCTGCGCCACCACCATCTCGTCGACCATCTGCCAGACCTCTTCCGGCGTGCAGATTGCGCCGACCAGCGGATCGTGCAGCACGGCCAGTTTCAGGAGATCGATGTCTCCCGAGATCGCCGCGTGCACCGACATGCGCTGGACGTTGATCGACGAAATGCAGGTCGCGGCGCAGGCTTCCGGCAGCGAGATGCCGGCCACCATGTTGATGCCGAAGCGATCGACGAAGCCGGGCGATTCAATGATAGCGTCGGACGGCAGATTGGTGATGACGCCGTTGTTCTTGACGTTGAAGTGCCCGCGATAGACCCGGCCGGTCTCGAGCGCCTCCAGTATGTGGCTGGCATGCTCGTTCGAGCGGCGCGCCGGATCGATCGGTTTTCCCGCATCTTCGAGAAATTGCGGGAATTCGGTCTCGAACCAGTTCCGGGTTTCGGTCGAATAGCGCAGGTAGCCGCCGGTTTCGCCGTGGATCCAGTCCGACATGTCAATCCACTTGGTGATCTCCTCCGGTCGCTTGCGGTACCAGGGCAGATATTCGGACAGGTGGCCGTTGCTTTCGGTCGAATAGACGCCGAAGCGCTTCAAAACGTCGATCCTGAGCTTCTCCTGCTTGGAGAAGACCGGATGCGCCTCGAAAGCGGCGACGAGCTCGTCCTTGTCGATCTTGCGGCCTTTGACGCGAACGTCGACGAACCAGGTCTGGTGGTTGATGCCGGAGCAGACGTAGTCGAGCTCGCCTTCCTCCGCACCGAGTATCTCGGCGATCTGCTCGGCCCCATGCTGGACCCCATGGCAGAGACCGACGGTATCGACCTTGCCATATTCGATCGCCGCCCAGGTGTTCATCGCCATCGGGTTGGCATAGTTCAGGAATTTCGCGTCCGGCTCGGCGAGTTCGCGGATGTCCTTGCAGAAATCCAGGATGACCGGGATGTTGCGCTGGCCGTAGAGAATGCCGCCGGCGCAGATCGTATCGCCGACGCATTGGTCGACCCCATATTTAAGCGGAATGCGGATGTCGTCCGCATAGGCACCGAGCCCGCCGACGCGCACGCAGCTGATGATATAGCGCGCGCCGTCGATCGCCTTGCGGCGATCCGTGGTGGCGGTAACACGGGTGGGAAGCTTGTTGGCCTCGACGATCTTGTCGAGGATCGTCTTGATCATGCCAAGATTGTGCTCGCTCACGTCGGCAAGCGCGAATTCAACATCGCTGAACTCCGGCACACAGAGAATGTCGGTGAAGAGTTTCTTGGTGAAGCCGACGCTGCCGGCACCTATAATGGCTATCTTGAAGCTGCTCATGCCGTCCTCGTCTCTGCTTATCGGGTCGAAATGACTGGATAGGGTAAAATCAAAGCATCGAAACCGGCGGTTGCATGAGCACCACGATGCCTTTGTTTCCTCCCTCTGAGGCCGTTCCGCTCGGCCATCTTGTCTTGTTAGGGGTCATTATGCGCATAATGACCAGCCTCGCTAGAGAGGTATTATGCTTTCGTGGGTAATTCTGTGCTCAAAAAACTGATGGACAACGGACCCGGCATGCGCACTGTTTCGCTGCCGCGCGGACGACACAGCCTTCACACGATGCCGACCAGCACGGGTTATGAAATCCGCACGGATCCAAGCTACGACTGGGACGGCCGCAAGCGCGGGCAAACGCCGTTTACGGTGTTGCAGCACACGATCGCCGGCGCCGGCAACCTGAATTACGAGAACCGCAACTACCGGGTTTGCGAGGGCGAGACGCTTCTGGTCCTTATCCCGCACAACCATCGCTACTGGTTGGAGCAGAACGGGCGATGGGAGTTCTTCTGGATTTCGATGAACGGCGACGAGGCCCTGCGCATTCACAAGGCCATTCTCGCCACGACAGGCCCGATCCTGAAGTTGAAGCCGGAGACGATCGAGCATCTCGCCGATTGCAGCCTGCGTTTGATATCGGGCGGCGCGGACGCTCCGGGCAGCGCCTCGGCGATAGCCTATGAGGCGGCGATGGCGCTTTTCGACGATGTGTTCGGCTCACATCCTGTGCTCAGCCTGGAATACCGTACGATGCAGCACGTGATCGACCACATCACGGCCAATCTTGACCAGCCCCTCCCCGTCGAGGAACTGGCCAAGGTTTCGGGTCTCAGCCGGGCACATTTCTCCCGCGTCTTTGCCGCGAGCGAAGGCATGCCGCCGGCGGAATTCGTCCTGCGCAAGCGGCTGCAAAGGGCGACGAAGCTTTTGACCAAGACGGCCGACCTCTCCGTCAAAGAAGTCGCCATCATGTCCGGCTTCGAGGATCCGAATTATTTCGCCAAGGTGTTCCGCCGCTTTTTCGGCGCCAGCCCAACCGAATTCCGCACCACCGGAATGTATGCGAGCGTTCCGGCAGCATCATAAAGCCGATGTCGAAGGGCTAGACTAGTCAGCTGTCGACGGGTCTGCCCTACCTGACCGCCACCCGGCGGAAATCGGACGGCGACATTCCGGCTAGCTTGCGGAACGACTTGTTGAAGGCGCTCAGCGAACCGAAGCCGCTGTCCATGGCGACCCGCAGCACATTGGCGTCCTCTTTCATCAGCAGAGCCTGGGCGTAGCTCAACCGCAGCAGGTTGACGTATTCGTTCAGCGTCATGCCCGTCGATTTCTTGAAGACGTTCATCGCGTATTTGGGATGGATATCGGCCGCAGCGGCGATGTCGACGGAGTCGATCTCGTAGAGGAAATTCTCGGCGATGAAATCGCACATGCGCCCCACATTGCGCGAAGACTGCTGATCGAAGGCGCTGGCGACGTCCTCGCCGGTCGAGGCTTCGGGCACAAGCCGATAGGGCTCGAATCGCACCCGCTCCAGACGCAGCAGGAGCTCGTTGACGGCGTGCTGGGCTTTGGCGGGATCGCCTGAACGCGCATAGCGGTTCCAGCGCTCGAAATTGTGGGCGTCGGACGGGTCGGTGGCGCTGGTCACCAGCGCCGCGCCCGTCATCAGCCGATGCCGTATATCGGCCGGAAGGTGCAGCCGGAAGAAATGCACCAGCGGCAGGTGCGCCCCGGCATAGATGGCATCGTCCGACGCCTCGTCCATCTGGTGCGGCAAGCCGCCCCAGAACAGGCACATCTCCCCCGCCGAAAGGGAAATCTCGTGGTCGTTCATTCGGTAGTGCACGTTGCCGCCCACAATGAAATTGACCTCGACCTGGGCATGCCAATGCGGCTGGAGCATCACCAGCGGCCGAGTGTGGAACATCTGCAGGACCAGCGGCCAGCCTTCGACGCTGCTGGCGCCTGGCTGGTAGAACGGCCTTTCCGGCATCTTACTTTCCGCCAACTCCACTTTCCCTTTGTCGATGACAGCCCCCTTTTTCCGTCTAGTCTAACCTCGCTCACGCTGAGAGCAAATGAAATGGGAGGAATTTCATGCGTACCAAACTGGCATGCGCCGCGCTTCTGCTTGCCTTGGGCCCTAGCCCGGTCTTTGCGCAATCGGGCGAAATCACCATCTGGAGCTGGAACGTCGCAGCTTCGTCGCTGAAGGCCACAGTCGCCGGCTTCAACAAGCAGTTCCCCGACGTGAAAGTCACGGTCGAGGATCTCGGAAACCAGCAGACTTTCGACAAGACGCTCGCCGGATGCGCCGCCGGCGGCGCCGGGCTCCCGGACATTCTTTCGATCGAGAACCACGAATCGGAAATCTTCTGGAGCCAGTTTCCCGATTGCTTCGTTGACCTGACGACATTGGGCTACACCGACGAGATCGCCGCGAAATTCCCCGACTTCAAGCGGACGGAACTCGAGGTCGAAGGCAAGCGCTATGCGATGCCGTGGGATTCAGGTCCGGTCGCCATGTTCTACCGCCGCGACTTCTACGAAAAGGCCGGTATCGACCCGTCGACGATCAAGACCTGGGACGATTTCATCGCCGCGGGAAAGAAAATCCAGGAAGCCAATCCCGGCGTGACAATGACCCAGGCCGACATAAACGGCGATGCCGAATTTTTCCGGATGATTGCCAACGAGCAGGGCTGCGGCTATTACAGCAATGATTCCCAGTCGATCACGATCAACCAGCCGGGCTGCGTGACCGCGCTGGAGAAGGTGAAGGCCCTGAAGGACGCCGGCGAATTGATCGCCGGAACCTGGGACGAGAAGATCCAGGCCAACAAGGCCGGTACGGTGGCCACCCAGATGTATGGCGGCTGGTATGAGGGAACCATCCGCTCGACCGCGCCGGACCTCGCCGGCAAATGGGGCGTATATCTGATGCCTTCCGCCACCGCCGACGGGCCGCGCGCCGCCAACCTCGGCGGCTCCTCGCTCGCCATCACCTCCGCCTCCGAGAACAAGGAAGCCGCCTGGGCGTATCTGAACTATACGCTCGGAACCAATGAGGGCCAGGTGACCATGCTGAAGGAGTTCGGCCTGGTGCCTTCGCTGCTCAGCGCGCTCGACGACCCGTATGTGAACGCGGAACAGCCCTATTGGGGCGGCCAGAAGGTGTGGGTCGACATCCTGTCCACCCTGTCCAAGGTCAAGCCCAGCCGCGGCACGCCGTTCTTCCAGGACGCCGACAAGATCATGGTCGCCACGCAGCTCAAGTACCTGAACGGCGAGTATGCCGACGCGAAGACCGCGCTCGACGACGCGGCCAACCAGATCACGGGCGCCACCGGCCTGCCGATAGCCGAATAGAAGCGACGGCACGATCGGGCGGGCCGTCGGCCCGCCCGGCCATCCAACCGCACCTGGAATCCGATCATGCGGCTACGCACGCGGACGGCCTATGCCTTCCTGACTCCTTATCTACTCGTCTTCCTGGCGTTCTGGATATGGCCGATCGTCAACTCGTTCTGGCTGTCCTTCCTGAACACCCGGTCCGCGAACTGGACATTCAATCCACGGGTGACCTGGGGCCGGCTGCTCGTCGATCCGGCTTTCGCCAACGCGCTCTGGAACACACTGCTGATACTCGTGATCCAGGTGCCGGCCATGATCGCGCTGGCGACGGTGCTGGCCGTGCTTCTGAACTCGCCGATCCTGAAGGCGCGGGGTCTGTTCCGCTTCGCGTTCTTCGCACCGGTGGTGGTCGGCGAGGTCGCCTATGCCGCGATGTTCCGCCTGCTGTTCAACGAGTTCGGCATTATCAACAAGTTGCTGGTGGCCACCGGCCTTACCAGCATTCCATGGCTTTCCGATCCGAATGCGGCGATGGCGGTGATCATCATCGCGCTCACCTGGCGCTGGGCGGGCTACAACGCCATCATCATCCTCGCCGGGCTGCAATCGATACCGGAGGACGTCTACGAGGCCGCGACGCTGGACGGCGTCTCGAAGGTCCGGCAGTTCTTCTACATCACGCTGCCACTGCTGAAGCCCGTCATCGTGCTCTGCGTGGTGATCTCCGTCATCGGCACGATGCAGCTCTTTTCCGAGCCGTTCCTGATCACCAACCGGGGCGGCCCCGGCCAGGCGACGGAGACGCTCGGCCTCTTCCTCTACCGGCAAGGCTTCGGCGCCTTCAACTTCGGCTACGCATCGGCGATCGCCTACACCATCACCGCTCTCGCCGTCGCCATCTCGCTCCTCAATCTCTGGCTTGGAAAGGAACGCGAATGAGAAGCAAATCCTCCGCCGAACGCAGGCGCGGGATCGCGCTCCACGCGGCGCTCGTTCCGCTCGCGCTGATCTGGCTGTTTCCACTGTGGATGATGTTCGTCTTCTCGACCCTGCCGGAAAACGGCATTTTCAGCCGCGACATCATCCTCACGCCGTCCGATCAATTCGTCGAGAATTTCAATCTTCTGGAGAGCGACACCGGCTTTATCCGGGCGACCACGATCTCGATCCTGGTGGCCGCGGCCTACACTTTCCTGTCCGTCGCCCTGACTTCGATGGCCGGCTGGTCTCTCGCCTGCTACCGGTTCGCGGGCAAGGGCGTCGTGCTCGCGACCATTTTGGGTACGCTGACGCTGCCTTACTTCGTCGTCGTAATTCCGCAATTCATCATGGTGGCGCGCGACTTCGGGCTCCACAACACCTTGTTCGCGCTGATCGTGCCGCCGCTCTTCAATTCGCTCGGTGTCCTGTTTATGCGCCAAAGCTTTCAGATGATGCCGCACGAATTGTTCGACGCCGCCCGCGTCGAGGGTGTCAAGGAATGGCGCATCTTCTTCTTCATCGGCCTGCCGCTGGCGCGGCCGGCAGTCGCCGCGCTGTCGATCATTCTTTTCCTGCATAGCTGGAACAACTATCTGTGGCCGCTGCTGATCAACAGCAAGCCGGCGATGATGACCGCGCCCGTGGCGCTCGGCAGCCTGATCGGACTGACCAAGGTTTCCTGGGGCGGCATCATGACCGGCGCGGTGATGCTGACTGCGCCGATGCTGGTCCTGTTCGTCGCCCTGCAACGCCATTTCGTCGCCGGCATCTCGGCCGGCGCGGTCAAATAGGAGGAGGCCGCGTGGCCGCAGTTTCACTCAACAACGTCGTCAAGAAATTTGGTACGATGAGCGTCGTCCACGGCGCCAGCCTGGAAGTCGCCGACGGCGAGTTCGTGGTCTTCGTCGGCCCCTCGGGCTGCGGCAAGTCCACACTTCTGCGCATGATCGCCGGGCTTGAGAACATCACGGGCGGCGAGGTCGTGATTGGCGGCAAGGTCGTCAACGACGTCGAGCCCGCCGAGCGTGGCATTGCCATGGTGTTCCAGTCCTACGCGCTCTATCCGCATATGACGGTCGAGCAGAACCTCTCCTTCGGCCTGCGCATGACCGGCAACGACAAGGCCGACACGCAACGCCGCGTCGGCCGCGCCGCGGATATCCTGCGCATTTCTGAACTCATGCAGCGCCGGCCGCGGCAATTGTCCGGCGGCCAGCGCCAGCGCGTCGCCATCGGCCGCGCCATCGTGCGCGAGCCGCAGGTGTTCCTGTTCGACGAGCCGCTGTCCAACCTCGACGCCGAATTGCGCGTGCAGATGCGGGTGGAGATCGCGCGTCTCCACAAGGAACTCGGCGTCACCATGATCTATGTGACACACGACCAGACCGAGGCGATGACGCTGGCAGACAAGATCGTCGTGCTGCGCGCCGGCAATATCGAGCAGATCGGCCGCCCGCTCGATCTCTATGATGATCCCAACAATCAGTTCGTTGCCGGCTTCGTCGGCTCGCCCAGGATGAATTTCATGGCCGGTACGGTTGTGGAGAGCAGCAGTGGCGCGGTGACGATCAAGCTCGTGAACCAGGGCAACGCGACGCTGAAAAAGCCCCTCGGCGGCCCGCTCCCGGCAGTCGGCGCGGCGGTCATCCTGGGCGTGCGGCCCGAGCATTTCGGGCTAGCCGGCCGCGGCGACAGCGATATCACCGTCAAGGTCGACGTTGCCGAGCATCTGGGGTCGACCAGCTACGTCTACGCCAATGCCGGCGGCGGCGAGGAGCTTGTCATCGAGCGCGAGGAATCGCGGCACGAGGCAAGCCTCGACCAAATGACGGTCTCGCTGCGGGCGACCCATTCCTACCTGTTCGACAGCGCCGGCCTCAGGCTGCGCTGACCTGTTTGCATCCGCCCCAGCGGCGCGGCCCCGGGCTTGCCCGGCTTCATCCAAGGAGATTTTCATGAATTCTGCGTCTTCACCCGTACGCTGGGGCATTCTCGGACCCGGCAACATTGCCAAGGCCTTCGCCGGCGGCGTCGCCCATTCGCGAACCGGCACGCTGGCGGCCATCGCCACCCGTAATCCAGGCAAGCCCGGCCTTGCCGAAGCTTTCCCGGGCGCGCGCATCGTGGAGGGTTACGAGGCGCTGCGTCGCGATCCGGACATCGACGCCGTCTATATCGCAGTGCCGCATCCGGACCATGCGCGATGGGCGATCAGGGCCGCCGAAGCCGGCAAGCATGTGCTTTGCGAAAAGCCGATGGGGCTGACCGCCTTCGAGGCGGACGCGATGATCCATGCCGCCCGCAAGGCCGGCACCTTCCTCGGCGAAGCGTTCATGTACCGCCTGCATCCGCAGACGTTGAAGCTGGTGGAACTGGTCAAGTCCGGCATCATCGGCGACATCAAAATGATCAAGTCGAGCTTCGGCTTCGCCATGCCATCCTTCATGCCCGAACACCGGCTCTATTCCAGCGAACTCGCCGGCGGCGGCATCCTGGATGTCGGCGGCTATCCAGTCTCGATGGCGCGGCTGATCGCCGGCGCCGCCGCCGGGCAACCGTTTCTGGAGCCGGACCAGGTCTCCGGCGCGGCCCATCTTGGCCAATCCGGCGTCGACGAATGGGCATCCGCAGTGCTGCATTTCCCGAACGGCATCGTCGCGGAAGTCTCCTGCAGCATCTCGCTCAACCAGGACAATGTGCTCCGGATCTTCGGCTCGACCGGCCGCATCGAAGTCGCCGATTTCTGGTATGCCGGCGGCAAGGAAGGCGGCACCGGAAAAATCACCATCATCCGGCCGAACGACAGCGAGGTCGTCGAGGTCGCCGAAAACGGCTGGCTCTACGCCTTCGAAGTCGATGCCGCAGGCGACGCCATTCTGGCTGGCAAACAGGAATTCGCCTGGCCCGGCATGGGCTGGGCCGACAGCCTCGGCAATCTCGGCGTGCTCGACAAATGGCGCGCCGCCGTCGGTCTCGAATACGAGGTGGAAAAGGCCGAAAAACGGGTCAACACGATCTCCGGACGAAAGCTCGGTCCCAATGGAACCGCTATTCCCAAGCGCCAGATTCCCGGCCTCCCCCGGCCCGCCTCGGTTCTGGCTCTCGGCTTCGAGGACTTCCGCACCTTCTCGTCGGGCTCGATCCTGCTCGACGCCTACTACGAGGCCGGCGGCAACATCTTCGACACCGCCTTCGTCTATGGCGCCGGCTATACGGAAAAACTGCTTGGCGAATGGTTGAAGAACCGTGGTGTGCGCGAGCAGTCCGTCGTCATAGGCAAGGGCGCGCATACGCCGGTCTGCTATCCCGAGACAATCGGCAAGCAGCTCGACCAGTCGCTCGAACGGCTAAAGACCGATTATGTCGACATCTACTTCATGCACCGCGACAATCCGGAGGTGCCGGTCGGCGAATTCGTCGACGCGATGGACGCCGAGGTGAAGGCCGGCCGCATCCGCGGACCGTTCGGCGGCTCGAACTGGACGCGCGAGCGCATGGATGAGGCGATCGCCTATGCCGACAGGAACGGCAAGCAGCGCCCCGGTGTGCTCTCCAACAATTTCTCGCTGGCCGAGATGCTGGAACCGATCTGGCCAGGCTGCATCACCTCCTCCAGCGACGAATGGAAGGCCTGGCTCAACGCCCGGCAGATGCCGAACTTTGCCTGGTCCAGCCAGGGCCGCGGCTTCTTCACCGAGCGCGCCGGGCGCGACAAACGCGATAACGAGGAGCTGGTGCGCGTCTGGTATTCCGAGAGGAATTTCGACCGCCGCGACCGCGCGATCGAGCTGGCCGCCAGATTGGGCAAAAGCCCGATCCATGTAGCTCTTGCCTATGTCCTGGCGCAGCCCTTCCCGTCCATCCCGCTCATCGGCCCGCGCACGCTTGGTGAACTGGACGACAGCCTGCGGGCGCTCGACATCGCGCTTTCGCCGGACGATCTCAAAGGGCTGGACGGAGCTTAACGGCAAGATTGGCGGGGGCGACATCGGAAATCAGCAGACCATGCGGAACCGCTCGACGCAGGTCGCCAGAACTTCGTCGCCAGGCTTCTTCCACCAGTTTTCGGCGGAAAAGATTTCGACCTCCTGGGGGCCTGAAAAGCCCCCGGCTTCCACCATGTGGCGGATCGCCGGCAGGTCGATGACGCCGTCGCCCATCATGCCGCGATCGGTGAGCATGTCGCGGGTCGGCACCAGCCAATCGCAGATGTGATGCGCCATCAGCCGCGCAGGCCCGGCGCGCAGGGCCTGCGCCTCCAGTTCGGGGTCCCACCAGCAGTGATAAACGTCCAACGCGGCGCCAAGCGCGCCGGTCTTTTGCGGGTCGAGCACGTCGCAGATGTCCAGCGCCTGGGCAAGCGTGTTCACGCAGGCCCGGTCGGCGGCGTACATGGGATGCAACGGCTCGATGGCGAGCGGCACGCCGGCGGCGATCGCGTCGGGCAGCACCGCGGCAATGCCCTCCGTGACCATGGCGCGGGCACCGGCGATGTCGCGCGAGCCGGCTGGCAGTCCGCCGACAACCAGCACCAGGCAATCGGCGCGCAGTGCGGCGGCTTCCTCGACAGCGCGGCGGTTGTCGTCTATCGCCGCTCGGCGACCCGCGGCGTCGGCGGCCGGAAAGAAGCCGCCGCGGCACAGGCCGGTAACCTGCAACCCCTCCTCCCGCACCATGCGCGCCGCAGCATCCAGACCGACGGCGGCGATCTGGTCGCGCCAAGGCGCGATGGCCCGGATGCCATGGCGCAAGCAGCCTTCCACCGCTTCGACAAAGCCCCATTGCTGGCGCACGGTAGCGAGGTTGATCGACAGCCCCTCGACGATTTCAGTCATGCGGCCTCCGCGATGTCGGTTGGTCCGGACGTGTCGTCCGGCGGAAGGGAGCGCTCGCCTGCTTCCAGAGGCTCACGGCGGCGCGGTGGAAAACCGGAATATTGAGCAGGACGGTCGCCGCTATCAGCAGGAACAGCACGACGCTGATCGGCCGGGTGAAGAAGGGCGTCAGGTCGCCGTCGGACAGCACGAGACCGCGGCGCAGATTCTTGTCCAGGAGGTCGCCCAAAACGATGCCAAGCACCAGAGGCGCCATGGGGTAATTTAGCCGGCGCAGGAGAAAGCCGGCGATACCGAAAAACAGCATAACGTAGATGTCGAAGACGCGTGAGGCGAGCGCGAAGGAGCCGACGACGCAGAGCACGAAGATCACCGGCATCACCAGCGTCTGCGGCACCTGCAGAATCTTGACCAGGAGGTTGGTCAGTGTCAGTCCGTAGATCAGGATGCCGATGCTGGCGATCAGCATCATCGCCACCACGTCGAAAACGAACTGCGGCGAGTTGATCATGATGAGCGGCCCCGGCTGGACGCCGTGGATCAGCATGGCGGCGAGCAACACGGCGGCGGGGGCGGAGCCGGGCACGGCGAGCGTCAGCACCGGTATGACCGAGCCCGGCACGCAGGCATTGTCGCCGGTCTCGGCAGCCATCAACCCCTCGACCGAACCCTTGCCGAATAGTTCCTTCTCCTTGCTGGCGCGGCGGGCGGCGGCATAGGAACTCCATGCCGCCACGTCCTCGCCGACGCCGGGGATGATGCCGATGCCGGTGCCGATCACGCCTGAGCGGATGATTGTGCGCCAGTATTGCAGCACGTCGCGGATGCGCGGGATGACCGTATCGAAGCTGTTCAGGACCACGTCGCGCGGCTTGTCGCGCATCACCGTCAGCACTTCGGCGAAGCCGAAGGCGCCGACCAGCGCCGGCAGCAGCGCCACGCCGCCCGAGAGATCGTGATAGCCGAAGGTGAAGCGGTCGTGGGCGTAGAGCCCCTCCTGGCCGATGGTGGCGATGAACAAGCCGAGAAAGCCTGCGATCCATCCCTTCAGCGGATCGTCGCCGGTCAAATTGCCGGAGATCACCACGCCGAACACGGCGAGCCAAAAGAACTCGTAGGCGCCGAACTTCAGCGCCACTTCACCGAGAACCGGCGTCAGCGTCGCGAGGAAGAACATGCCGATCCAGGTGCCGAGCACCGAGCCGGAAGTGGCGATGCCCATGGCGCGGCCGGCAAGCCCCTGCCTGGCCAGAGCGTAGCCGTCGAGGCAGGAGGCGGCGGAGGCGGGGGTGCCCGGAATGTTGAGCAGGATCGCGCTGCGGCTGCCGCCGTAGATCGCGCCGACATAAGTACAGATCAGGATCAGGATGGCTTCGTTGGGCTGCAGCGTCAGCGTCATCGTCGTCATCAGCGCGACGCCCATTGTGGCGGTGAGGCCGGGCAGCGCGCCGATGATGAGGCCGACCAGCGACGCGAGGAGCGCGTAGCCGATTGCCGTCGGCGTCATGAAGCTCGCGATCGAGTGGCCGAACATGATGAGGCCGTCGAACATGCCCATCGCTAGGGCAACCTGACCAGGAACAATTCCTGGAAGACATAGTGGACGGCATAGCCGGCCACGAGGCCATAGACGACGGCAACAAGCGCGCCGCGCGCGAGCGTTCCGGCGGCTCGGCGCTCTGGGAACTGGAATGCGAAGACGGTGACCGCGACGAAAATCGCCGCGGCGAGCCAGAATGGCGGCCCTCGCCCGACAAGCCCGATCGCGAAGGCGAGGCAGAGCGCGACCGCAATGAGAAGCCGCGCCTGTTCGCTCCAGACGATGCGCGGCCGGCCGGCCCCTGCAAGCGCCCCTGCCCGCCAGGCGCGCAGCATCAGCACCAGCCCCATGAGAGCGAGCGCGGCGCCGATCAGACCGGGAACGACGCCGGGAGCGGAGTAGATGCTCGCCTGCAAATGCTCCAGCCGGTCCATCCGCCAAGAGCCGATCATGATCGCGGCGGCGAGAGCGACCCAGCAGGCGCCCGAGACGAAATCGGCGAAAGCGGAAGGCTTGCGATCGTCCATTGGTGCTCCGAAATGGCGGGCCGCCGCAAGGGCGACCCGCCGATCAATCATCTGACTCAGGGCTTCGGAATGCCTACCGTGTCCGGTGCGACCTTCGACTTGCCGGCCGCGTGGAGCTGCCATGCGGTTACGCGGATCGCCGGCGTGACCGCCTCGACCGCCTTCTCGCCGTGCGGCGCGGCGAAGATGGCGCCGTTCTTGGTCGCGTAGGCCTTTATCGCTTCCGACTTGGAGATGACGTTCTCCCAGACCATGTCGAGCGTCTGGGTGACTTCGGCCGGCACGCCCTTCGGCACGAAGATACCGAAATAATTGTCAGTCGGATTGAAGCCTGCGACCGCTTCGGTGATCGGCGGTATCGTGCCGAAACCTTCGAGCTCCAGCGGCTTGTCCGACAGCACCGCCAGCGGACGCAGCCGCTTGGCGCGCAGCATGGCCGCCTGCTCGACGGCGAGCTGCGTGGTCACCTCGGTCTCGCCGGCGACCGTCGCGTTCACCGCCGGCGCGCCGCCGTCGTAGCTGACGTGCTTGTAGGTGAGGCCGAGCGCCTGGGTGAGAGCCTCGACCGCGGCATGGCCGGACGAGTTGATGCCGGCAGTCGCGACCGAGACCGCGCCGGGCTTCTCCTTCATCGCGGCGACCAGCTCGGCCGCGGTCTGGTAGGGCGAGTCCGGGTTGACGCTGAGCACGGATACGTTGATGACGCTGAGATAAAGCCGCCAGTCTTCGACCTTGGTGTCGGCCAGGCCGCTCACGACGTAGGTTCCCAGGTCCTTGGCGGCGCCGGAGCCCCAGGTGTAGCCATCCTTGGGCGCATCGATGACCGTCTTGGTGCCGATCGAGCCGGAGGCGCCGGGCGTGTTGACGACGACGACCTTCTGGCCGAGCGCTTTTTCGATCTCCCCGGCGGTGACGCGCACCACCTGGTCGGTCGAGCCGCCGGCCGCCCATGGCACGATCACCGTGATCGGACGGTCCGGATTCCACGGATAATCCTGGGCCGAGGCGGCAAACGGAAACGCCGCGGCGACGGCGGCAAGCACTGTTCTTTTCAACATGGTCTTCCTCCCTTGTTGTTATGCCGGCTCGACGGGAGCGCTCCCGACCAGGCCCGGCCCGGCATTGTTCCGACGTCAGCCGACGCCGTGCACCGCCAGTACTTTGGCCATTCGCGCGGCGGCCCGCTCCGGGTCGTGGAGCACCCTAGCGCGATCGGCGAAACGGAAGAGATCGGCGAGATGGAGCAGCGATCGGGCGCTCTCCTGGCCGCCGACCATGACGAAATGGTCCTGGAGCCCGTTGAGATAGGCGAGAAAGACGACGCCGGTCTTGTAGAAGCGCGTCGGCGCCCTGAAAATGTGCCGCGACAGCGGCACGGTCGGTTCCAGTATGTTGAAGAACTCGTTCTGGCTGCCGCGTCCGAGCGCTGCAAGACCGGCGGAAGCCGCGGGCGCGATGGCGTCGAAGATGCCGAGCAAGGCATCGGAATGACCTTCCCCGTCGCCGGCGATCAATTCGGCGTAGTTGAAGTCGTCGCCGGTGTACATGCGCACGCCCTGGGGCAAACGCCGGCGCATGGCGATTTCCTTTTCCTTCGACAGGAGCGATATCTTGATGCCGTCGATCTTCGAGGCATGCGCCGACAGCACGTCGAGGCAGGTGTCCATCGCCGCCCAGTGTTCGGTGGAACCCCAATAGCCTTCGAGCGCCGGGTCGAACATCTCACCGAGCCAGTGGATGATGACTGGCTCCTTCACCTGTTGAAGTACCCGGTCGTAAACACGTGCGTAATCGTGGGGCCCTTTGGCCGCCGCGGCGAGCGCCCGGCTCGCCATCAGGATAATGCGCCCGCCGGCGGCTTCCACCGCCTCGACCTGTTCCTCGTAGGCGCGGACGACATCGTCGATCGTGACATCGCGACCGGGCGCGAGATGATCGGTGCCGGCGCCACAGGCGACCACCGCGCCGGGCCGGGTTTTGGCCTCGGCGACCGAGCGGGTGATAAGCTCTCGCGCTTCCGACCAGCCGAGCCCCATGCCGCGCTGCGCGGTGTCCATGGCTTCCGCTACCGCTAGGCCGAGATCCCAAAGATAGTGGCGGAAGGCAAGCGTTTTGTCCCAGTCGATAGCCGGCGTGAGCCAGGGATCGTTGTTGGCCAGTGGATCGGCGACGACATGGGCGGCGGCGAATGCGATGCGCGGGAAGGAGCCGGCGTCACGCCGTTCGATCCGGATCGGCTCGCCGGTCATGGCGTAGGGCTCGATCCGCCGGTCGGCAGTGGGAAGCCGGATTTCGGTCATCAGATCTCCAGCGCCGGAACGTCGAGCCAGCGCCGCTCCTGCCAGCTTTTCAGGCCGAGTTCCGCGAGTTGGACGCCCTTGGCGCCCTCGACGAGATCGTATTTCCACGGGCCGTCCTCGGCGACATGGCGCAGGAACATTTCCCATTGCTCCTTGAAGCCGTTGCCGGAAGGCCAGTTATCCGGCACTTCCTCCCAGGTGTCGAAGAAATCGATGGTCTGCGGGATATCGGGGTTCCACACTGGCTTCGGCGTGTTGACCCGATGCTGGGTCCAGCATTTCGTCAGCCCGGCGACGGCCGAGCCGTGGGTGCCGTCGACATGGAAGGTGACGAGGTCGTCGCGGCGCACCCGCGTCGTCCACGACGAGTTGACCTGGACTATGACGCCGCCCTCAAGTTCGAAAGTCGCATAGGCCGCGTCGTCGGCATCGGCGTCGTATTTGCGGCCCTGTTCGTCGACGCGGATCGGGATGTGCGTCGCGCCGAGGCAGGAGACGGATTTCACCTCGCCGAAAAGATTGTCGAGCACGTAGCGCCAGTGGCACAGCATATCGAGGATGATGCCGCCGCCGTCCTTCTTGCGGTAATTCCAGGAGGGACGCTGCGCCGGCTGCCAATCACCTTCGAACACCCAGTAGCCGAATTCGCCGCGCACCGACAACATGCGGCCGAAGAAGCCGGACTGGCGCAGCATTGCGAGCTTCTTCAGGCCGGGCAGGAAGAGCTTGTCCTGCACGACGCCGTGCTTGATGCCTGCGGCCCTCGCCTTTCTGGCGAGCGCCAGGGCGACATGCAGCTTGTCGGAAATCGGCTTTTCGCAATAGACGTGCTTGCCGGCGTCGATCGCGCGGCCGATGAGTTCGGCCCTCATCTGGGTGGTCGCGGCATCGAAGAATATCTCGTCTGAGCGATTGGAGAGAGCGGCGGCAAGATCGGTGGTCCAGCGCTCGATGCCGTGCGCCTTGGCGATCGCCTCGACCTTGCCGGCATTGCGTCCGACCAGGATCGGATCGGGCATCAGCCGGTCGCCATTCGCCAGCGCCACGCCGCCCTGCGCGCGGATCGCCACGATCGAGCGGATCAGATGCTGGTTGAGGCCCATGCGGCCGGTAATGCCGTGCATGACGATGCCGATGCGCCGCTCAGCCATATTTTCGCGCCTCCCTAGCGTCGCTGCTGATACCAACCGGCCAGTTTGACTCTGGCTTCAAGTAACTATCCGGTTACAAGATTGACTCGGAAATCCACCACGGTCAAGGGCCTTCGCAGCAGTTTGCGGTCAGGGCTTCAGATAGCCGAGCACGACCTCGACGATATGCGCGCCGCGGTCCTTGAGGGCGGCGTCCGCGTTGAGGTCACGGCCGAAGATGGTCGACAGCGTCCAGCGGTTCGACAGATAGAAGAAGCCGACCGAGGCTATCGTCACATAGAGCTGGACCGGGTCGACGCCGGAGCGGAACAGGCCTTCCCGTGCGCCGCGCGTGAGCAACTCGTCGATCAGGCCGATTAGCGGCGAATGAAGTTCCTGGATGCGCTTGGACCGCTTCAGGTGGCGGGCGCGCATCATGTTTTCGGTGTTGAGCAGCGACAGGAACTCCGGATTTTTCAGAAAATACTCCCAGGTGAATGTCACCAGCCGCCGCATCCCTTCGTCCGGCGGCAAGTCCTCCAGGTGCAGCTTTCGTTCCGCGACTCGGATGCCCCGGTAGGTTTCCTCCAGCACGGCGAGATAGAGATCCTCCTTGTTGCCGAAGTAGTGATAGAGCATCCGCTTGTTAATTTTCGCCCGCGCAGCGATCGCGTCCACCCGGGCACCGCCGAAGCCTTCGGTCGCGAATTCTCGCACGGCTGCGTCGAGGATCGCCGCGCGCGTGCGCTCCGGATCTCGCGTCGCGCCGGCAGCGCCTATGCCGCGGCGTTTTTTTGCCGGCTTTTCCGCACCGGCGGACGCGTTTGTATCGGCGATCGCGTTCGCCTCGCTGTTCGTCGTCATATCCGGCCCCTGCCCCGTTTCCCTCCGCCGTGCCCTAAGGATGGGCCTCCGTCAATGCGTCGGCTAAGCCGTTCCGAGCCCGAGGTCATAACGGTGCGGTCTGGGCCGGCGCCTGTTCGATGGTTCCAGCGGAACCGGATTCCTTGGAGCCGGTATCACGGCCGATCGCCAGCCCGTCATCGCCGAAAACGTGGCAGGCGGCCGCGTCGACGTCTATGCCCACCCGCTCGCCGGACTGGACGGCGGACTGACCCTTGATTTCGACCACGATGGTTTCCCCCGATGGCAACGCCACATAGAGGAACGTCTCGCCACCGAGGTGCTCGGCGATCTGCACCTCGCCGGTGAGCATTGCGCCCTGCGGGTCGACGATCCTAAGATGCTCCGGCCGGACCCCGAAGGTGACTTTTTCCTGGCGAGGGCCGCCCGCCGGAAAAGCCAAATCGAGGCCGGACTTGCTCCTGACACGCGTCTCGCCGCCACTGCCTACCATCTCGGCGGCAAGGAAGTTCATGCGCGGCGAACCGATGAAGCCGGCGACGAACAAATTGGCGGGGTGGTTGTAGAGATCGAGCGGCGTGCCGACCTGCTCGATCACCCCGGCGCGCAGCACGACAATGCGGTCGGCGAGCGTCATCGCCTCGACCTGGTCGTGCGTGACGAAGATCATCGTCGTCCCGAGCCTGCGGTGCAGCTTGTTGATCTCCACCCGCATCTGCACCCGGAGTTCTGCGTCGAGATTTGAGAGCGGCTCGTCGAACAGGAATATACGCGGCTCGCGAACGATAGCGCGGCCGATTGCGACGCGCTGGCGCTGGCCGCCCGATAACTGTCCCGGCCTGCGGTCGAGAAGCGGATCGATCTGCAGGATTTCGGCGGCTTGCGCCACCCGCTGCTTCGTCTCTTCGCGCGAGGCGCCCATGGTCTCGAGGCCGAAGGAGAGATTCTTGCGCACCGTCATATGCGGATAGAGCGCGTAGGATTGGAAAACCATGGCGAGGCCGCGCTTGGCGGCGGCGATGTCGTTGACCAGTTCGCCGTCGATATAAACCTCGCCCGCGGAAATCCCCTCAAGTCCTGCGATCATCCTGAGCAGCGTCGACTTCCCGCAGCCGGATGGGCCGACAAAGACCACGAACTCGCCATCCTCGATCGTCAGGTCGACCCCGTGGATGATTTCCACCGCGCCGAATCGCTTGACGACGTTGCGCAATTCCAGGCTTGCCATCACGCCACCTCCTTGTCCGGCCGAGGCAGCCAGCCGGCATAGAGCGGATGGTCCCGCCCGATTGGCAGACGCACCGCCTCGCCCGTGCGCGCCGAACGATAGGCGGCGGTAATCAGTTCCAGCGACGGCCGCGCATCGGCGATGGAGACCGGCAGCGTGCCGCCTTCGGTGAGCGCCCGGTGCAGCCGCAGGAACTGGCCGGCATAGCGCTCCGGCGCAGGCTCGACCTCGGCGACCGCCGCATCGATGGCCCGCTGGCGCTCAGGATCGGCGGCGATGAAGCGCCACGGCGCCGTGCCGGGATTATACGGGCTGCGATTGCTCTCCGCCGTCAGGCCCTCGAAGCAGAAGCGCAGCCGCGACATGTCCTCCTCCGCGCCGAGCGTGACGGACAAAGTGGCAAGCGAGCCGTCCGCCATCTCGAGCACGACCGCCGCGCAATCTTCCGTCTCGATCGGATTTACCCGCGTCGAAGTGCGTGCGAAGACGCTCCGAACCGGGCCGAGGACATGGGTCAGGATATCGTGATTATGGATGGCGTGGGTGACCAGGCAGCCGCCGAGTTCGGTCGCCCAGCGGCCGCGCCATGAATTGTCGTAATAGGCGGGCAGCCGTCGCCAATGCGTTTCCACAGTTGCCGCATAAGCTTTGCCGACAAACCCCCGTTCGCGCAGATACAGCAATTGCGCAATACCGTGGGCGAAACGGTACTGGAACACCGGGCAAAGCCTCTTGCCGCTCTGTTGTTCCAGGTCGGCCAGCGCATCGGCTTCGGCGAGCGAACTGGCAAAGGGTTTTTCAACCACGACGTGACGGCCGGCCAGCAACGCCTTCTTCGCCTGCTCGAAATGCAGCGCCGACGGCGTGCAGATATCCACGATATCGAGTTCGTGTTCCAGGAACGCATCGAAATCGCCGACGGACAGGCGGACGCCGTGCTCGCCCGCAATCGCCGCCGCTCGCGCCGGATCGATGTCGCAAAGAGCCTCGACGGAGTAGAGGTCCGGCAGTTCCTGGTAGCCTTTGATGTGGCCGACGCCGACACCGCAGCCGACCACGCCGACCTTCAGACGCCTGCTCATGCGGTTTTCTCCCGAGGCCTGCTCCCGCCGATACGCTGGGCTTTGGCCTGTGCCGTCAGAGCGAGTTCGGTGGCGAGAAAACAGTGTTTTTGCGGCATCGCCGTTTCGGTCCGGTTGAGCACATCGTCGCGCAACTGCTCGCCATAGGTGATCTTCGTGTCGGAGCAGTCGATGTGGCGCGTTCCGGAGCGGTCGACGAGGAACAAATGATTGCCGCCCGGCCGACCGCCGATGTCGACATATTTGCGAAGCTCGATCGTCCCTTCCGTGCCGAGGATGAAAAGCCGTCCGTCGCCCCAGGTGGGCAGGCCGTCTGCGGTGAACCAGTCGACGCGGACATAACCGGCGGCATTGTCCGAGCGCAGCATGATATCGCCGAAATCCTCGAACTCCGGCGTGTCCGGGTGATCGAAATTGGCGACCTGGCTGGCGACGATTTCCGCCCGGTCGCTGCCGGTGAAGAAGAGGAACTGCTCGACCTGGTGCGATCCGATATCGGTGAGGATGCCGCCTGTTCGCTCGCGCTTCCAGAACCAGTCCGGGCGCTGATAGTTGCCAATACGGTGCGGCCCGAGACCCAGCGTCTGCACCACGCGGCCGATTGCGCCGGCTTTGACCAGTTCGCCTGCAGCGACCGTGGCCGGCTGGGTGTAGTGCTCGGAGTAGAGGATGGACAGGATGCGGCCGGTCTCGGCCTGCGTACGGCGCAGTTCAGCGAGTTGTTCCAGCGTCGTTGCGCCCGGCTTGTCGAGCATCACGTCCTTGCCGCTGCGCATCGCCCGGACCGCCATCGGCGCGCGGTCGGCCAGGATCCCTGCCCCGATCACGAGGAGGATTTCGGAATCGTCGAGGATTGCGCGCTCGTCCGCCACGCGCCTGGCGTCCGGGAATCTTGCGCTATAGGCGGCAGCGAGATCGTCCTCCGGCGCAAAAAAGGCTTTCAGCCGGCAACCGGATTTGATCATCACCTCCGTCTGGCCGTAGATGTGGCCGTGGTTCAGGCCGATTGCGGCGAATGCAAATCCAGGCGATGCCATCATAATCCTTTCATGTTCTATAGCCGGCTCAGCGCTTCAGCGCGCCCAATGCGACGCCCCTGATGATGAGGCGCTGGAAGGCGAGAAAGACGATGAAGACCGGCAGCAGCGACAGCGTCGACATGGCGAACATCTCGCCGTAGAGGGATTCGCCTCCGCTCGAGTCGATGAAGGCGCGCAGCGCCAGCGGCACCGTGTACTGCCGCATGTCATTCAGATAGATCAATGGCCCCAGGAAATCGTCGTAGGTCCAGATGAAGGAGAAGATCGCGGCGGTGGCAAGCACCGGCGCGGAGAGCGGCAGCATGATGCGCCAGTAGATGCGCCAAGGGCCGCAGCCGTCCATGATAGCGGCCTCGTCGATCTCGCGCGGGATGCCGCGGAAGAACTGTACCATCAGGAAGATGAAGAAGGCGTCGACCGCGAGGAAGCGCGGCACGACGAGCGGCAGGTACGTGTTCACCCAGCCGAGGTTGAGGAACAGGATGTATTGCGGCACCAGCGTCACGTGATAGGGCAGCATCAGCGTACCCATCATCATGGCGAACCAGAACCACTTGAATCGGAAGTTCAGCCTCGCAAACGCGAAGGCCGTCAGCGAGCAGGCCATGAGGTTGCCGATCACCGCGAGCGCCGAGATGAGGAACGAGTTCTTGTAGAAGGTCGTGAAGTCGACGCGCAGCGCATGCCAGCCGCTGGCATAGTTCGAAAAGTCCCAGACGGTCGGGATGAGGCTCGGCTGCGTGAAGATCATATTGTCCGGCTTGAAGGAGCTCGCCGCCATCCAGATCAGCGGATAGAGCATGCCGAACGCTGCGAGAACCAGGACGAAGTGGCGGCTCACCGATCGCCAGGCGGCGGATTTTCGCGATGTGCCGGGCATGGTCATCTAGCGGCCCTCGTCCTCGTAATAGACCCAGTAGCGCGACGTGAGGAAAGCGATCGCCGTGAAGACGCCGATGATCACGAGCAGCAGCCAGGCGAGCGCCGAGGCGTAGCCCATGCGAAAATTCTCGAAAGCCTCGATATAGAGATAGAGCGAATAGAAGAGGGTGGAGTCGACCGGGCCACCCCTGCCTCCGGAGACGATGAACGCCTGTGTGAAGGCCTTGAACGCTTCGATCGTCTGGAAGACAAGATTGAAGAAGATGACCGGCGCGAGCAGCGGCAACGTGATCCGGAAGAACTGGCGCGGCGGCCCGGCTCCATCCATTGAGGCGGCCTCGTAAAGGTCCTGCGGGATTTGCCGCAGGCCCGCGAGGAAGATGATCATCGGCGACCCGAACTGCCATACAGCAAGCGCGATCAGCGTCCATAGCGCGTAATCGGGATGCGTGACCCATCCCGGCCCTTTGATGCCGAGGATCACGAATAGCAGGTGGTTCACGAGGCCGTCGGCGCCGAAGATCAGCCGCCAAAGGAGCGCGATCGCGACCGACGCGCCGAGCAGCGACGGCAGGTAGAAAGCGGCGCGGTAGAGGCCGACGCCGCGCACGCTGCGGTCGAGCGCCATGGCGAGCGCGAGCGCCACGGCAAGCTTCAGCGGCACCGCCCAGATCACATACTGAAACGTCACCCACAACGCGTGACGCAGGCGCTCGTCCTGGAAGAAGGCGTATTCGTAGTTCTTGAGCCCCGCCCAGCGCGGCGGGGTGAGCAGGTCGTAGTCGGTGAACGAAAGGTAGAGAGAGGCGAGCGTCGGCCCGAGTGTCAGGCCGAAGAAGCCGATCAGCCAGGGCATGAGGAACAGGTAGCCCGCCCCGTTGCGGCGCCAGGAGCGGGCAAGGTGCACGGACAGGCTGGAGGCCGCCGCAGCGCGACGGCCTCCAGCACCGATTTCACCAGTGGCGGTCGTGGCCATGCCGGACCGATCTCGTCAGGCGCGTTCGAGCGCCACCTTCGCCTTCTCGTAATAATCCTTCGCAGCGTCTTTCAGGTCGACCTTCTTGAACGACACCGACTCCCACGCCGGCTGCAGGGCGCGGTCGAGCTCGCCGGCATTCTTCGGCGGCGGCGGAGGCAGTTCGCCGACATGCGTGCCGACCACGTCGAGATAGGCGACGATCTTCTGCTCGATCGCCGACAGCTTGGGCACGATGCGCTCGCGGATGCTGGCGTCGCCCGTCACGCCGCGCTCGATAAGAAGAATGTCGGCGGCGCTCTCGTCGGTGATGAAGAAGTTCACGAGCTTCGCCGACGCCTCCGGATCGGCCGCCGTGGCGGACATCGAGATGAGCATCGAGGGCTTGAGGTACTGGCCCGGCTTGCCGTCCTTCTGGTTGGGAATCATCGTGATATCGAGATCGTCAGGGACCAGCTTCTGCACCGCCACGAGCTGGTTGGAGTGGATGAAATCGAACACCGCGTGCCCGGTGACGAACATCGTATCCTCCATCTTGCCGGAGGCGATGGCCTGCGACTGCAAGTCGGCCGGAGGCGTCAGCCCGTCCTCCTGCATCTGGAACCAGAAGGCGAAATAGTCGGTGAGATCCTCGAGCTCATAACCGAGCTTGCCGTCGGCGGTGTAGAGCGCCTTGCCGCGCTGACGCACCCATGTCTCGAGGCTAGGCTCGCGATAGGCCATGTTCTCCGAGAAGTAGAGCCCCTCCGGCAGCTTCCCTTTCACTTCCTTGCCCATCGCGACGTAATCGTCGATCGTCCACTTGGTGGCGTCGGGCACCGGCAGCCCTAGCTGCTCCAGTTGCCCCGGTTTGTAGACGTGCGTCATCGAATTGGCGCCCATCGAGATGCCGTAGAGCTTGTCATCCACCTTGCCCGATGCGAGCTGGTTCGGATCGAAGTCGGAAAGATCGATGGACTTGCCGACGAACGGCGTCAGGTCGGCGAGTTGGCCGCGCCGCGCATATTCGAAGATGTAGCGGTAGTCCATCTGGATCACGTCGGGCAGGTTCCGCCCGGCCGCCTGCGTGGCGAGCTTCGGCCAATAGTCGTTCCAGGCGTAGGTTTCCGGATCGATGGCGACGTCGGCATTCTGCTTCACGTAGAGGTCGACGACCTCGTTGGTGCGCCGGTCGCGATCCGGGTTGCCCCACCAGATGAGGCGGAGCCGGGTTTCGGCCTGAGCCGGCGTCATCATTCCACCGAGAACTGCAAGCGATGCGCCAGCGGCCGCGAGGCGGCCGAAGTCCCGCCGAGAAATGCGGTTGTTCATGTGCTGCTCCTCCCTGAGCGTTCGGGCCGTCGCCCTTGGTCACGGATGCCACGCCTGAAGCGGAGCCTCCGCATACGCTCAATAGTAACTCAATGGTTACTTCGCTGCAACAACGACCGGGGCATTTGTCGTCCCCTTACATTTGGACCCGCCGGGCCGCATCGCAAGTTGATCAGGCTGCATTAAGAGCGCCGTCGACCGCATGCGGTTCGATCTCAGCGAGTTCCTCCCTGGTAAAAGAAAGGTTCGCGAGTGCTCCCACCGCATCGCGCACCTGCTCGGGCCGGCTGGCGCCGACAAGGGCGGAAGTCATTCTCGGATCGCGGAGGACCCAGGCGAGCGCCATCTGCGCGAGCGTCTGGCCGCGGCGGCGGGCGACTGCTTGCAAAGCCCGCACACGGGCGACGTTTGTTTCCGTTATCGACGCCGTCTTCAGAAATCGGCCTCCGGCGGCGCGGCTGTCGGCCGGGATGCCCTCCAAATAGCGGTCGGTCAGCATGCCTTGCGCGAGCGGCGAAAAGGCGATGCAACCCATGCCCTCGGTTTCAAGCTGGTCGAGCAGGCCGTCGTGCTCGGTCCAGCGATTGAACATCGAATAGCTCGGCTGGTGGATGACCGCCGGCGTGCCGAGGCGGCGCAGGATCGCCGCGGCTTCCGCCGTCTGCGCGCTCGTATAGGACGAGACGCCGACATAAAGCGCCTTGCCCTGACGCACGACGGCGTCGAGCGCGCCCATCGTCTCCTCGAGCGGTGTTTCGGGATCGAAACGGTGCGAATAGAAGATGTCGACGTAGTCGAGCCCCATCCGCTTCAAGCTCTGGTCGAGGCTGGCGATGAGGTATTTGCGGCTGCCCCAATCGCCGTATGGCCCTTCCCACATCTGCCAGCCGGCCTTGGTCGACACGATCATCTCGTCGCGGTGCCGGCTGAAATCGGACTTCAGCACGCCACCGAAAAATTCCTCAGCCGAGCCGGGCGGTGGGCCGTAATTGTTGGCGAGGTCGAAATGCGTGATCCCCAGATCGAAGGCCGTGAACAGAATTTTTCGCGAGCGCTCGGCGGCAATGTCGTGGCCGAAATTGTGCCACAGCCCAAGCGAGATCGCAGGCAGCTTGAGCCCGCTGCGGCCGGAGCGGCGGTAAAGCATGTTTTCGTAGCGATCGGCGGCCGGCGCGTAACTCATCAAATTCTCCTGCAATCAAATTGATTTTGGCTCGTCCAGCATCGGCTTTACCTGCACAGGCTGGCCAATGCGGGCGCTCTCGACGGCGGCAACGCCGGTGAGGACCGAAATCGCGCCGGCGCGGGCGCCCGCCCGCTGCCCAAGTGGATCGGTCGCGCCGGGCGCAAACAGCATATTTTGCAGCGCGAGGTCGCCGCCGAAATGCCCGCCCGGCTGATGGGGAATACGAATGCGCTCCGCCGCTCCGAAATTGCGCATCACAAGAATCTCGTCCTCGTCTGGCATCTCCCACGCCTGGCGCTCGTACTGGCGGATCTCGACGCGGCCCTTCGTGCCGTTGAAGGCGAGGTGATGGCCCTCGATCGGCATGAAGGTGTTGAGCGAATAGGAAACCTGGACGCCGTTTTCATAGAGGATCGCCGCGCTCATCGTGTCGAAGATGTTGATCTCCTCGCGAAACACGCAGGCGTCGCGAAAATAGCCGTCCTCGCGCGATGGCTCCTCGTAGAGCATGTCGAGCCAGGGATCGCGGCCGATGTCGACATGGAAATCGCAGATCGACGCGTGCGGGCATATCTTGCAGCGCGGGCCGCGGAACGGGCCGGCGCGCCCGTAGCGGCGGAGCGCCCCGCGGGCAAAAACCTCCTGCGGGTCGGACGCCAGATACCAGTTCAGCAGGTCGAAATGGTGGGTGGCCTTGTGAACGAACAGGCTGCCGGAATGGGCGAGGAAGGCGTGCCAGCGGCGGAAATAATCGGCGCCGTGCTGGACATCGAGATACCAGTGGAAATCGACCGAGACGATTTCGCCGATGGCGCCGGACAGCAGCACTTCCTTGATGGCCTTCGCCGTCGGCGAGAAGCGGTAGTTGAAACCCACGTCGACGCGCCGCCCGGTACGGCGCTCGGCATCCAGGATGCGTCGGCACATCTCCGCCGTCGTGGTCATGGGCTTCTCGGTCAGCACATCCACGCCCGCTTCGAGCGCCGCCACGATCATCTCGGCATGCGTGTCGTCGCGGGTGCAGACGATCAGCATGTCCGGTTTGGTCGCCGAAAGCATGGCGTGAGGGTCGGCGAAGACCGGCGCTGCCGTGCCGATCGCCGCGCGGGCGCGCTCCAGCCGCATGGAATTCCGGTCAGAAAGCCCGACGAACTCAACCCATTGGCCGCAATTGGCGAGCAGTTCCCTGCCCCACGTGCCGGCGCCGCGGTGGCCGGTGCCGACCAAGGCGACGCGCCGTTTTCGCGCGTGTTCATTCATCTGATCGTATTGCCTCCATCGCTCCGCTTCGCATCGACCGCGGGAGTACCAGAGTTGTTTGGAATGCGCCGTCGGTCAATGGCAGACGATCGGCGGATTGAGATTGACAGCGTTCGGCCGGTCGGCTTGACTGTCGTTTCGGCCTTTCCATGGGGATGCCTGAGCCTTTGGGGGATGCGATGGTTCATGTACTCGCGCCGAGACCGCCCGTTTCCGGCGTTCCGGTCTTCTACAACGTGGATACCTCGGTCGGCCGCAACGGCCAAAACAGTTCCATCGACGACATTCTGCTCGTCCAGTTCTTTCTTTCGCTCATCGGAAAAAACCCTTCACCCGGATCCAACCTCGGCCCGCTTGCCGACGTTCCCGTCACCGGGAGAATGAATCCGGAAACGATCAGGGGGATCGAGCTTGTCCAGACCGCAAATCGCTCCACCGTCGACGGCCGGGTCAGCATCGCGCGCGGATACAGGTTCGGAGCGAACTTCTACACCGTCGTGAGCCTGAATTTTAACATCAAGGAACGCTTCAGGTCGCAATGGCCGAATGTCGAAGAGATGCCCGGCTGCCCGGCCTGCTCAACCTCGCCTGCCGACGCGCCTTGGGGGGCACGCAGTAGACTTTCGAACGGTATAAGGCCGCGACGCGATCCCCGGCGTGACTTGCCGAATTGCTGCAGCCTTTCAGCCGCTTGGTTCACTCCGCCACGGCCTCCGCCCTGCCGCTCTCGGCCGAGCGCAGCAGCGCCTCGATCAGCCAATGCACTTTCAACGCCTCGCGACCGCTAATCTTGGGCTCGCGCCCGCCTTCTACAGCATCGAGGAAATCCGTCAGAACGGAGCGATGGTCTTCGTGCGAAAACGCCATCGGGTCGGCGCCCGCACCGCCGGGGCCCGCTTCCGCACCGATAGCCAAGGCCGTGCCGTCGTGGAATGCAACCTTCAGCGCCGTTCCCTCGATGATCGCCGTGCCCTTCGTGCCGATGATGTCGATCCGGTCCGGAAAACCCGGATAGGCGCAGGTGGTCGCGCTGACGGTACCGATCGCGCCATTGGCGTAGCGCAGGCCACCGGCGACGATGTCCTCCGTCTCCATCCGGTGGACAGCGCTGGTCGCTGCGAAGGCGCAGACCTCTTTCGGCAGGCCGGCAAGCGAGATCAGGAGGTCGAGCGTGTGAATTGCCTGCGTAAGCAGCACGCCGCCACCATCGCGCGCCCTCGTGCCGCGGCCGGGCTGGTCGTAATAGCTCTGCGGCCGCCAATTGTAGGTCCGCGCCGACGCGCCAACGATGTCGCCGAGCCGGCCCTCGGCGAGGAGCCTTGCCAGTGCGGTGCTCGCCGATTTGAAGCGGTGCTGCAGGACGACGCCGAGCGTCACCCCTGCCCTTTCGGCGACAGCGACCAACTCTTCCGCGCGCCCGATGCCGATCTCCAGCGGCTTTTCCAGCAATATGTGCTTGCCGGCATTGGCCGCCCGCCGCACCAGATCGAGATGGGTGCTCGGCGGCGTGAGCAGCATAACGGCGCTGACGGTCGGATCGGCGAGGATAGCCTCGAGGTCGCCGGAAACCGGAAAGCCGAACTGTTGGGCAAAGGCAATGCGGCGCGCCTCTGTCGGGCTGAAGGCATGGGCGACTTCGACCCGCTCGGCGAGATCGATGAGGCTTTTGGCATGCGGCGCGGCCGCCATGCCAAGCCCGATGACGGCTATGCGCATTTTCGCCATCCGCTGTCCCTCCCGCTAGACTCCGAGCGCCTCGATGGTACGCATAACGCCGCGCAGTTCGGCAAGCCCCTTCAGCCGACCTATGCAGGAATAGCCGGGATTCACCTTCTTGCCGATGTCATCGACGATCGCGTGCCCATGGTCCGGGCGCATCGGCATCTCCCAGTCGGCGCGACCCTCCGCCTTGCGGCGGCGCTCCTCGGCCATCAGCGCCTGGACCACGGCGATCATGTCGGTGTCGCCCTCCAGATGCTCGGCCTCGTGGAAGGAGCCGCCGGGCTCGTGCTTGACATTGCGCAGATGAGCGAAATGGATGTTGGGTGCGAACTCTTTCGCCATTGCGACCAGATCGTTTTGCCGCCCCGCGCCATAGGAGCCGGTGCAAAGCGTCAGCCCGTTGGACGGCGACGGACAGCCGGCGAGGATCGCCCGTGCATCTTCAGCGCTCGACACCACGCGCGGCAGGCCGAAGATCGGGAACGGCGGATCGTCCGGATGGATCGCCAGCCTGACACCTGCCTCCTCGGCAGTCGGGACGATCTCGCGCAGGAATGAGATGAGATTGTCGCGGAAATTTTCGCGCGAAAGTTCGTCGTAGACGGCGAGCGCGCGGCAGAAACTGTCGCGATCATAGATGAATTCGCGCGCCGGCACCCAGCCGATCAGGTTTTTTTCCAGTCGCGCGAGATCGCTTTCACTCATCTTGGAAAGATGCGCACGGGCTGCCTCGATGCGCTCGGCCGGATGTTCGGCTTCGGCGCCGGGGCGCTTCAGGACGAGCACGTCATACGCACAAAACTCGACCATGTCGAAGCGCAGCGCCGTGCCGCCATGCGGCATCGGGTAATCGAGATCCGTGCGCGTCCAGTCGGTGATAGCCATGAAATTATAGCAGACGGTCTCGATGCCGGCGGCGGCCACCGCGCGGATCGAAGCCTTGTAGTTCTCGATCAGCTCGCGATAGCGGCCGGTGCGGGTCTTGATGTCCTCGTGGACAACAATGCTTTCGACTACGTCGAAGGTCAGTCCGCCGGCCTCGATCTCGGCTTTGCGCTTAAAAACCTCATCCTTCGGCCAGGCGCGGCCGTCATTCAGATGGTGCAGCGCGCTGACCACGCCGACCGCGCCGGCCTGGCGGATGTGGGAGAGCTTTACGGGATCGTCGGGGCCGAACCAGCGCCAGGTCTGTCTCAAGATCGAACTCCTTGGAGAGATGCCATTGCAGCCGCAGGGCCCTTGCTGCGCAAGGTTTCGAGATGCGCCGCGGTAATTTCCGCCAGCCGCCCGCGATGCGCCGAACCCTTGGCGAAGCCGGCAAGATCGAACACACCGTCCACGGTGTCGCGCGCTGACGATTTGCGTGAGAAAATCGCCGCAAGCCCTTCATCCAGCGGGTCGGCGAAGTGGCCGGCGGGCAGCGCACCCCCCCTCGCCTCGGCGGCGGCGATCCAGGCCGCGACGGCGAGCATGAGGTGATCGGCGGAGGCACCCGCGGCGGCGCGCTCCAGCGCCGAGGCGACTATGCGCTGCGGCAGCTTCTGGCTGCCGTCATTGGCGATCTGCGCTGTGCGGTGCGCAAGCGCCGTATTGGCGAAACGGTCCGCCAGTTCTCCGATATAAGCCTGCGGATCGAGCCCGCCCCCTTCGGGCAGCGTCGGGATAGCCTCCGCCCACAGGCCGTCGACGAACTGACGGATGGCCGGATCGGCAAAGGCGGCCGCCACCGTCTCGTGGCCGCTCAGAAGGCCGAGATAGGCGATCGATGAATGCGAGCCGTTGAGAAGCCTGAGCTTCATGTCCTCGAATGGCGTCACGTCGCGCACCATGGTGACGCCGAATCTTTCCCATGCCGGCCGTCCGGCGGGAAAATTATCTTCCACGACCCATTGGCAGAACGGCTCGGTCATTACCGGCCAGGCGTCGGCGACGCCGAGTTCGGCGGCGACGCGGGCGCGATCGGCGCCGGTGGTCGCCGGCACGATTCGGTCGACCATGCTCGACGGAAAAGCCACCTCGTCGCGAACGAAACGCGCCAGTTCGGCGTTGCGCAATTCGGCGAACTGGATGAGGAGCCGGCGCAGCGTCGCGCCGTTGGCGGGAAGGTTGTCGCAGCAGAGCACGGTGAACGGCGGCGTTCCAGCAGCCCGGCGACGCGCCAGCGCTTCCAGCAGGAAGCCATGGGCGGTTCTGGGCGCGCGGGGATTGGCGAGATCGGCGACGACGTCAGGATGCGAGGCGTCAAGATCGCCTGCGGCATTGCGCAGGTAAGCCTTTTCGGTGACCGTCAGGGTAACGATGCGGGTTCGCGGATCGGCCATGGCATCGAGCAGCACCGCCGGATTTTCAGGGGCGACCAGCAGCGACAGGATAGCGCCGACGACGCGCAGGCTCTCCGTCTCACCGCTGCGCACAGCAAGCGTATAGAGGCCATCTTGAGGCTCCAGCGCATCGCGCGTGTCGCTGCTGCGCAGCGAAGCACCGACGATGCCCCAGCCTGTTTCGCCGTCGCCGAGACAGTCGTCGATATAAGCAGCCTGGTGCGCGCGGTGGAAGGCGCCAACACCGAGATGCACGATCCCCGGGGTAATTTGGACGCGGTCGTAAGAGGGTTTGAGGACAGTTGCGGGCAGCCGGTTCAGCAATCGCGCGGACAAGCATTCAGCCGTCCCGCCACCTTCCGTAATTGGCGCACGAATTGCCATGCTTGCCCCTCCCGAAGCTCGAAATCGCTCCGGGATTACACAAGCGCCGGAGCAAAGTCATCATACAAAAGTATATTTTTTGTATGTTGACATGACGCCGCTTGGTCCATACCAGATTTCGGATGGTCAGGGGAGGGCCTTGCAGAAAACATGAGCGCGTTAATCGACCCGGACCTGCTATTTCCCGTCGAGGCAGGCGCGCGCCTGATTGCCCGGCAATTATACGCCGGCGTAGCCAAGCTGCCTATCGTCAGCCCACACGGCCACACCGATCCGCGCTGGTTTGCCGAGAACGCCAACTTTTCCGATCCGGCGCAGTTACTCATCGTTCCCGATCATTATGTCTTCCGTATGCTGTTCAGCCAGGGCATCCGGCTGGAGGAACTCGGCGTGCCGACCTCCGACGGCAACCCGGTCGAAACCGACGGCCGGAAAATCTGGCGGCGCTTCGCCGAGAATTTTTTCCTTTTCCGCGGCACCCCCACCCGGCTGTGGTTCGACTATGTTCTTTCGGATGTGTTCGGCATCGCCGAACCGCTGAGCGCCAGGACTGCCGACGCGCATTACGACCGGATCGCCGAATTGCTTGCCCGTGACGAATTCCGCCCGCGCGCGCTGTTCGAGCGCTTCAACATCGAGGTGATCGCCACCACCGAGGGTGCGCTGGACGACCTTCGCTGGCACCGGATGATCCGCGAAAGCGGCTGGGCCGGACGCGTCGTCACCGCCTACCGGCCGGACTCGATCGTCGATCCCGATTTCGAAGGTTTTTCCACCAATCTCGACCAGCTTGGCGAGATCACGGACTGCGATACCGGCACATGGCTGGGCTATCTCGATGCCCATCGCTCGCGCCGCGCCTACTTCAAGAGTTTCGGCGCGACCTCGTCAGACCATGGCCACGCCACGGCCGAAACCGCCAATCTGTCGGACGCCGCGGCCGAGGAACTGTTCAACCGCATTCGCCGCGGTTCCACCGACGAGCGCGAGCACCGGCTCTTCCGCGCGCAGATGCTGACTGAAATGGCCAAGATGAGCCTGGATGACGGCCTTGTGCTGCAGATTCATCCCGGTTCCTGGCGCAACCACTCGCCTTCGATCTACGAGAAATTCGGGCGCGACAAGGGTTTCGACATACCGACCCGGACCGACTATGTCGGCGCGCTGAAGCCGCTGCTTGACTGTGTCGGCACCGAACCAAACCTTACCGTCATCGTCTTCACGCTCGACGAAACCAGCTATGCCCGTGAGTTGGCGCCGCTGGCCGGCGTCTATCCGGCGCTAAAGCTTGGCCCGGCCTGGTGGTTCCACGACAGCCCCGAGGGCATGCGCCGCTTCCGCGAGATGACGACCGAGACCGCCGGCTTTTACAACACCGTCGGGTTCAACGACGACACCAGGGCATTCCCATCCATACCGGCTCGCCACGACATCGCGCGCCGGGTCGATTGCGCATTTCTCGCACGTCTCGTGGCCGAGCATCGCCTGGCCGAAAGCGAGGCGCACGAGCTTGCGCAGGAACTGGCCTACGGGCTCGCAAAGCGCGCCTACAGGCTCTAGCCGAAGCAACACATCCAAGGGAGGAACTTCATGTTGCATTTCACCAAATTCGCGGCGGCGACCTTCGCGGTCGCATCACTGATGGTCGGCGCAGCCAGCGCCCAGACTGTGCTGAAATCATCCGACACCCATCCGGATGGCTATCCGACGGTCGAGGGCGTCGAGTATTTCGGCGAACTGGTCAAGGAACGCACCCAGGGGCGTTACGCTGTCGAGGTGTATCACTCCGCGCAGCTCGGCGAGGAAAAGGACACGATCGAGCAGGTCCGCTCCGGCGTCATCGAACTCAACCGCATCTCCATGGCGCCGTTCAACGGCACGGTAAAGGAGACGATCGTACCCGCTCTGCCATACATCTTCCGTTCCGAGGACCATATGCACAAGGTCATGGACGGGGCGATCGGCGACCAGATCAAAGCCGCATTCGAGCCGGCCGGACTCGTCGTGCTCGCATTCTACGATGCCGGCGCGCGGTCCTTCTACAACAAGACCAAGCCTATCAACTCCGTTGAGGACATGAAAGGCCTGAAATTCCGCGTCATCCAGTCCGACATCTTCGTCGACATGGTCGCGGCCCTCGGCGCCAACGCCACGCCGATGCCTTATGGCGAAGTCTACTCGGCCATCGAAACCGGCGTCATCGACGGCGCGGAAAACAATTTCCCGAGCTACGACACCGCCAAGCATGCCGAGGTGGCGAAGAACTACTCGCTCGACGAGCACACGATCCTTCCCGAGGTGTTCGTGATGAACAAGGCCGCGTTCGACAAGCTGGCGCCGGAGGATCAGGAGATATTCAAGCAGGCGGCCAAGGATAGCGTCGCCAAGCAACGCGAGCTTTGGGCCGCCAAGGTTGCTGAATCACGCGCCAACGTCGAGAAGCTCGGCGCGCAGCTCACCACGCCGGACAAGCAGGGCTTCATCGATGCCATGGCCCCGGTTTATGAGAAGCATGTCACCGACGATGTGCTGAAGAAGATGGTCGAGGACGTGAAGGCGGTGCAGTAGCCGCAGCTTGTCCTCCCCTTGTGGGAGGGGCGAAGGTAATCATCGGGGTGGTGGCGGATATTGGCCGCCACCCCGGTTCATCCAGCTCTTCGCTCAATCACCGACCCTCCCGATAAGGGAGGGTGAACGCCCAATTCGACGAGGCCCCTTATGTCGAATAGCCTGACATCCGCCGTCAATTTCCTCTCCCGCCTCAGCAACGCCGCCCTGTGGCTCGCCGGCGCCGGCCTGGTGCTGATGACGGCCTTCGTCGCCTGGCAGGTATTCTGCCGCTATGTGCTGAACGACTCGCCGAGTTGGACAGAGCCGGGCTCGGTCATGCTGATGAGTTGGTTCATCTTCCTCGGCGCCGCTGTCGGCATCCGGGAGAACAACCACCTCGGTTTCGACGTGCTGCTCTACGTGCTGCCGAAATCCGGAAAGCGCGTCCTGCGCATGATCTCGGACGTGGTCATTCTCGCCTTCGGGGCCGGCATGATCTGGTACGGCGGCGCGCTCATGAGCCTGACCTGGAACACCACCTTGCCGTCCCTCGGCATTTCCGGCGCATTCGATTATCTGCCGCTCGCCGGCGGCGGCGTGCTTGCCGTGATCTTCTCGCTGGAGCGCATCGTGCTGCGCCTCGCCGGTGAGCCGATCGACGATGCGCTGGACGAGATTTTGCCGGCCGAGATCGCCGTCGAGATCGAAAACATCAATGCCGACCCGAACGTCAAATTGAAAGTATAGCGCGATGGAACTCTGGATCCTGTTCGGTGTCTTCACCGCTTTGATGCTGATCGGCACGCCGATCGCCTTTTGCCTCGGCGTCGCCAGCTTCGCTACGGTGCTCTATATGGGCCTGCCGCCGCTGGTCGTCTTCCAGCGGCTGAATTCCGGCATGAGCGTGTTTTCGCTGCTTGCCATCCCTTTCTTCATCTACGCCGGCGACCTGATGGTGCGCGGCGGCATCGCTAGCCGCATTGTCGCCTTTGCCGCTTCGTTGGTCGGCCACGTGCGCGGCGGCCTCGGCCAGGTCAACATCGTCACCGCGACGCTGTTCGGCGGCATTTCCGGCTCGGCCGTGGCAGAAGCGGCAGCCGTTGGCGGTCTGATGATCCCGCAAATGAAGCAGCGCGGCTACGGCGCGGATTATGCGGTCAACGTCACCTCGATGGCGGCGCTGATCGCGCTGCTTTTGCCGCCATCGCACAACATGATCATCTATTCGATTTCCGCCGGCGGCAAAATCTCCATCGCCGACCTGTTCACCGCCGGCATATTGCCCGGCCTCTTGCTTGCAGTTGCGCTGATGGTGACCGCCTACATCGTCGCGCGCTCCCGGGGTTATCCGGTAGAACCGTTCCCCGGCTTTGCCATGGTGGCACACCTGCTCGCCGTTGCAGTGCCGGGACTTCTGTTGATCGCCATCATCTTCGGCGGCGTCAGGTCCGGCATCTTCACGGCGACGGAAAGCTCATGCATTGCCGTGCTTTACGCGCTGCTGATAACCTTTTTCGTCTACCGGCAGATGAGTTGGAACGATTTCGTTCACGCCACGCAAGGCGCCGTGCGCACGACGGCAATGGTGCTTTTGATCATCGGCACCGCCGCCGCCTTCTCCTGGCTGATGGCTTTCCTCAAGGTGCCGGCCTCGCTGGTAGCCTGGATGAAGGCCGTTGCCGACGACCCGCTGACGGTGCTGCTCCTGCTCAACGTCCTGATGCTTGTGCTTGGCACATTCATGGACATGGGACCGACCATCATCATCTGCACGCCGATCTTCCTGCCGGTGGCGCAGGCCTACGGCATCGATCCGGTGCATTTCGGCGTGATCATGATCCTGAATTTCGGCATCGGGCTGAACACGCCGCCAGTCGGCGCTGTGCAGTTCGTCGCCTGTGCGGTCGGCAAGATCTCGGTGTGGGAAGCCATGCGCTCGATCTGGCCGTTCTACGGCGCGGGGCTCGTGGTGCTCGGGCTGGTCACCTACATCCCGGCAATTTCGCTGTGGCTGCCGGGCGTGTTCAAATAGGAGAGCGACATGGCGTCCGAAACAGCTGTCGATCTGAGGATCGAGCGCAGGCCGAAGCTGTCCGAAAGCGTGGTTTCGGCCATCCGCGGGCAGGTTCTGTCCGGGGAATTCGCGCCCGGCCAGAAGCTGCCGACCGAGAGCCAGCTGACCGAAACCTTCGGCGTCAGCCGCACCGTTATCCGCGAAGCGATCGCAACGCTCGCGGCCGACGGGCTGGTCGAAGCGAGGCAGGGCGCCGGTGTCTTCGTCATCAATCACCCTGCCCAGGCTTTCGCCGCGATAAGCTATGAGCTCGGCAACAAGATTTCGCATGCGCTGAACGTGCTGGAAGTTCGCATGGGTATCGAGATCGAAAGCGCAGGCCTTGCCGCGGCCCGCCGCAACAGCGCGCAGGAGGCGCGGATCCAGGAAGCCTTCTTCGAGTTCGAGCGGCTGCTTGATTCGAGGCAGGCGACCGGCAAGGTCGACTTCGCCTTCCACCGCGCCATCGCCGCGGCCACCAACAATCCGTTCTACGTCGAAGTTCTGGACGCGCTCGGCAGCCGGACCATTCCCTGCGACGTGGCGTCGCCCTGGGGAACGGAGAGCGTTCTCACCCATGAATACCAGGTTGGTCTGCAGCGCGAGCATCTCGCCATTCTGAATGCCATATCCGCGAGCGATCCGGATTCCGCCCGCGCGGCCATGCGCGCCCATCTCTCGGCCAGTCAGGAGCGCTACCGCGCCCGGCTGAACGGCCAGCAGGCCGAATACATGCTGGGCATCGGCAAGCCCCGTTCCTCCTGAGCATCCTCCCCCAGAAAGCAGTTTCATGACTCAAAACCATATCGACTACGCATCCCGCTTCGCCATCGATCCCGCCGCGGCTGCCGCGATGGGCACGGACGAGCTCAGACACAATTTCCACATTGAAGGCCTGTTCCAGGGCGGCCGCATTTCGCTCACCTACACGCATTACGACCGGATGATCGTCGGCGGCGCTATGCCTGTCGGCGAACCGCTGACGCTGGAGGCAATCAAGCCGACCGGCACCAAGAATTTTCTCGACCGGCGCGAACTCATCGCCGTCAATATCGGCGGGGCCGGTACGGTCGCGGCGGGCGGGCAGTCCTATGCGGTCGGCCCGCGCGACATGATCTATGTCGGCATGGGCGTGGAATCGGTTTCCTTCGCCTCCGCCGACGCCTCGGCCCCGGCGAAATTCTACCTGCTCAGCGCTCCCGCCCATCAAACCCACCCGACGACGCACATAAAGATCGGCGACGCCAAGCGGCTCGACCTCGGCAGCCAGGCGACCTCCAACGAGCGGTCGATCTTCCAGTTCATCCATCCGGAAGGAGCCAAGACCTGCCAGCTCGTCGTCGGCATGACGCAGTTGGCCCCCGGCTCGGTGTGGAACACCATGCCCTGCCACATCCATGACCGGCGCTCGGAAGCCTATCTTTATTTCGACCTGCCGGAAGCGGCGCGGGTGTTCCATTTCATGGGCGAACCGGACGAGACACGCCATCTGGTCATCAAGAACGAGGAGGCGATCCTGTCTCCCGGCTGGTCGATCCATTCAGGCGCCGGCACGTCCAACTACGCCTTCATCTGGGCAATGGCCGGCGACAATGTCGACTATACCGATGTCGACCCGGTCGCGATCGGTGACTTGCGATGAGCGATCTTTCCGCCTTCAGCCTCGCCGGCAAGCGCATCGTCGTCACCGGCGCCAACACCGGCATCGGCCAGGGAATCGCAATTTCGATCGCCAAGGCCGGCGGCGAAGTCATCGGCGTCGGCCGCTCGTCGATGGACGAGACGGCGCGACAGGTCTCGGCGGCCGGAGCGAAGTTCGTGGAGATCGGCTGCGACCTTGGAGACCATGAGGCGGCGCAGGCGATGCTCGACCAGGCCTGGGAATCGCACGGACCGATCGACGGGCTGGTCAATAATGCCGGCATCATCCGGCGCGCCGACGCGGTCGACTTCACCGAAGCCGACTGGGACGACGTCATGGACGTCAATCTGAAGTCGCTGTTCTTCCTCTGCCAGTCGTTCGGCCGCCGCGTTATGGCCGAGCAGCGCCAGGGCCGCATCGTCAATGTCGCCTCGGTGCTTTCCTTTCAGGGCGGCATCCGGGTCGCGTCCTACACCGCCTCGAAGCATGGCGCGCTCGGTATCACGCGGCTGCTTGCCTGCGAATGGGCGCAGAAGGGCGTCAACGTCAACGCCATCGCGCCGGGCTATATCGAAACCAACAACACCGCCGCCCTTCGCGCCGACCCGGACCGCAGCACCGCGATCCTGGCACGGATTCCGGCCGGCCGCTGGGGCGAACCTGCGGACATCGGCGACGCCGCGGTCTTTCTTCTGGCGCCGGCTTCCAACTACATGCATGGCGCAGTCATCCCGGTCGACGGCGGCTGGTTGGCGCGATAGGAGCTTGCAATGTCCAAACAGAAGATTTTTTCGCATCCCGGCGAAGGAATGTGGACGCCTACTCCCGACGGGAACCGCCGACGCGTCGTCCTCTACACTGACGAACTGATGGTCGTGGAGTTCGCCTTCGAGGAAGGCGGTGTCGGCGCGCTTCATTCTCACCCGCATGTGCAGTCGAGCTACATCGCCAAAGGCCGTTTCGAGGTCACCATCGACGGGCGGACCGAAACGCTGGAGGCGGGAAGCAGCTTTATCGTCCCGTCAAATCTTGTACACGGGGTGAAGGCGCTCGAAGTTGGCCGGCTGGTCGACACGTTCACGCCGCACAGGGCCGACTTTTTGTAACGTCTCACCCTCGTCGATGGCTTCTTTTTCGACCAAGGTTTTGTAGCGCATCTCTCCGCTTCGGACCCTCGGGGCTTCGCCGCAATCGGGGCTGAACTCGATCTCGGTTTTGTCTTCCGGGTCATGTGAAGGCGCACCTCTCCGTTGCCACGCCCGCTTCCGCGTCTGGCCATTTGTGGGAAGCGGCGCATGGCAACCACGCCTAATCAATTTAATTTAGTGACGCGCTGCCATGCGCCGCCGGCGTTTTCTCCCCTGACCGCTCCCGGCCCATGCCCTGTCCCGGTAGCCTGGGACGGAGCGCGGGCGCACAGGTTCGGCCCGGGGCCGGAGCGCCCCGCGCGACCATGCGGGAGTCATCTCCGGCGCCACACTTGCCTGGATGCCGGTCGTGCACACCCGTTCCCACCAGCAAGCTGCCGGAAAGAGTATGCGGGCATTGGGGGGAGGTGTGGACAAATCAAAGGAAAACATTCCTGACAAATGCTGACAGGAGGGGCGAAAAGTTACGGCATGGGTCCTCGGGTCAAGCCGAGGACGGCGAAGCGCGGAGGGGCGCTATCGTCCCTCAGCTCCGTTCCGGGAACAGCGCCTTCAATCCTTCGCGCGACGCCTTCGCGATGCCACGCTCGGTGATCAGCCCCGTCACCAGCCGCGCCGGGGTCACGTCGAAGGCCGGGTTTGCAGCGCCGGTAGCCTCGGGCGAGACACGCACCTGCACGATCTCGCCGGATGCCGTCTTGCCCCAGACGAAGGACACCTCGTCGCCGGAACGTTGTTCGATCGGAATTTCCTTGAGGCCGTCGCCGACAGTCCAGTCGATGGTCGGCGACGGCAGTCCGACATAGAAAGGCACGCCGTTGTCGTGCGCCGCGAGCGCCTTCAAATAGGTGCCGATCTTGTTGCAGACGTCGCCATTGGCCGTGGTGCGGTCGGTACCGACGATCACCATATCGATTTCGCCTCGCTGCATAAGGTGGCCGCCGGCATTGTCGACGATCAGCGTGTGCGGCACGCCATGCCCGGCCATTTCCCAGGCGGTCAGTTGCGCACCCTGATTGCGCGGGCGCGTCTCGTCGACATAGACGTGAACCGGAATGCCTTCTTCCATCGCCAGATAGATCGGGGCAGTGGCAGTGCCGTAATCAACGGTCGCCAGCCAGCCGGCATTGCAGTGCGTCAATATGTTGACCGGCTCGCCAGGCTTCTTCCCGGCCGCGATCTCCTTGATGATCGCCAGTCCGTTGACGCCGATATTGCGGTTCAGCCCGACATCCTCGTCGGCGATCTCGCCGGCGCGGCGAAAGGCGGCCGCAGCGCGCTGCTCGAGCGGAAGTGACCGCAGAACCCTCCGCATCTCGTCCAGCGCCCATCGCAGGTTGATGGCGGTCGGCCGCGTCTCATGCAAGGTCTCCCAGACTGCATTGAGCGCCTCGTCGGACGGATCGTCGGCCATCTGGATCGCCACGCCGTAGGCTGCCGTCACCCCGATCAGCGGCGCGCCGCGCACCCACATGTCGCGGATCGCGGTAGCGATGCCGGCAACGCTGTCGATCCTCTCGACGCGGAAATCATGCGGCAGCCAGCGCTGGTCGATGATCTCGACCGAGAGGCCGTCCTCGCCCGGCCAGATGGTGCGGTAGTGGCGGTCCGCGACTTTCACGATACGGCTCCTTTTTCCATAAGTATGGCGAGCGCGTTGATCTCGTCGATGCTGTGGATCTTCCGCCTGTTGACCACAATCTGACGGCCGAACTTCAGCGCCTTTGCCTCGCAGTTAGCGCGCAGATCCTGATCAGCAATGGTCTCGAAATCCGCATTGTGCGCCAGGCCCAGAATGCGGCGGTGTATCTCGATGCCGGCGAAGCCAAGCATGTCCGTCCAGATGGAATGAAGCACCTGGTCGAGCGCCTGTTCCGCGCCGAGCGTGTCGCCCTGGTCCTCGAACAGGCTTTTCTGATAGAGGATGCCGGCCCGCTCTGTGCGCCAGAGATGCGAAAACTCCTTGCGGAATACCGACCACGTCTCGACGATCACGTCGATGAGATAGACGCGCGTGGTAGCGCGGTCTCCGTCGTGCTCGTGCCCGCGCTGCGAGAAGAACGCCATCCAGAAATTGGCGAGCAGCATTCCGACGTCAAAGGCCATCGGGCCGTAGAAGGCGAATTCCGGATCGATCATCCGTGTTTTGGCCTCGGTCACCATGATCGAGCCGGAATGAAGGTCGCCGTGCAGCAGCGTCTCGGCGTTTGCCGCAAATAGATGCTTCAAGCGTTGCGCCTCGACCTTCAGGTCGCGGTCTGCGCGCAGTTCGGCAACCAGCGCGTCGAGCTGCGGCGAGGTGTGGCGGTTCATCTTTGCGTCGAAATAGGGATCTGAAAACACCAGGTTCTCGGTGATGTCGCAGAGCTCGACATTGTCGGCGAACAGCGCCAGATCGGCCTTGCGCTCCTTGGTCGGCATGGAGAGGTCGGAACCCCTAAACAGGGTGCGTGCCATGAACAGGCCGATATCGGTGGCAATGTTCGGCAGCTGCCGGCCTTCGATCAGTGACTTGCGCAGGATGACGTGCGGCGGCGACAGATATTCCATGACGATGAGCGCCTGGCCTTCATCGAAATGGTAGATTTCGGGCACCGAGCCCGGCGCCCTCGCCTGCTGGCGGGTCAGAGCGTGATATTCGAAGAAGGAGCGCTTCAAGGGCAGCGGCCAGCTTTCGCCGACGAGACGCACATAGGGCAGCGCCTGCTTGACCACCGCGGCGCCTTTTTCGCCCTCGACGATGAAGACGAGGTTCAGATTGCCGTCGCCGACCTCGCGCACTTTCCAGGCCGATGCGTTTTCGCCAATCCGGGATGTGAGAGCCGCGGTCCCGCCAAGCCGCGCGGCCAACGTTTCGACGGACAATGCTTCGAATGGTTCGCTCATCGTCACTCCGGCCTCCCCGTATGCGCGTCCTGATCATAATGGAGCAATGGCGACTGGTCCAAACTAGGAACCACTCTGGCAATTGTCAATCGTGTTGACAATTGCCGACATTGTTCATAGCGTTGAAGTCAGGGAGGAAGGCATGGTCGAAAATGCCGTGTTCCGCGTGGAGGGGCTCAGAAAATCCTTTGGTCGGATTGAGGTGCTTGGCGGCGTCTCTCTCGACCTGCATGCGGGCGAAGTGACGGTGCTGATGGGCGCCAACGGCGCCGGCAAATCCACCCTCGTCAAGATCATCAGCGGCGTCTATGCACGCGACGGCGGCGCAATGAAGCTAGGCGGCGAGGATTTTGCGCCGGCTACGCCTGCAGAGGCGATACGGTCCGGCGTTGTCACCGTGCACCAGAACATCAATGACGGCGTCGTCGCCGACCTCGATGTCGCCACCAATCTCACGCTCGACCGGCTGAGCGGAAGCGGCGCGCCGACGTTTTTCAATCCGCGCCGCGTCCGCCGTGAGGCGAGGATCGTGGCCGACCGTATGGGTCTGGCCATCGACCTCAGGTCGCGGATCAACGATTTGTCGCTCGCAGACCGCCAAATGGTGGCGATCGCGCGCGCCATGGCGCACGAGCCGAAAGTGCTGATCCTCGACGAGCCGACCTCGTCGCTATCGAGCGCGGAGGCGACCCGGCTCTTCGCCGTCATCGACCGGCTGCGTGCGCATGGCGTCGCGATCCTCTACATCTCGCATCGCATGTCCGACATCCGCAGGCTGGCTGACCGCATCGTCTCGATGCGCGACGGAAAGATCAGCGGCGTCTTCGAGGATAAGCCGCTCGACTATGAAGGCGCGGTCAACGCCATGCTCGGCCGCAGGATCCATCTCGACCGGATCGTCGTCAACGAGGCGGCAAAGACGGTTCTGGCCGTCGACGGCCTGCGCATCGCCGAGGGCGCTAGGCCGATTTCGTTGACGCTAGGAGCCGGCGAAGTCGTTGCCGTCACCGGCCTTGTCGGCGTCGGCAAGACGGCATTGGCCGAGACCCTGTTCGGCGCGCGCGCGCCGCTCTCGGGTACGATGGTGCTGAACGGCACGCGCTACGCGCCGGCGACGCCGGGCGAAGCGATCGCCGCCGGCGTCTTTCTGGTTGCCAAGGACCGCGGCGACAACGGCATCGTCCAGGATTTCAACATCTACGAGAACATCAGCCTGCCGTTCCTGAAGCGGCTTTCAGGTCTCGGCGTGCTCAGGCGCAACGTCGAGCGGGCCACCGCACGGCGGCAGATCGGCGACCTAGGCATTGTCTGCCGGACCGAGCGGGACGAGATGGGCACGCTGTCGGGCGGCAATCAGCAGAAGGTGATGGTGGCGCGCTGGATGTCCCAGCCGGCCAGCCTTTTTATTCTCGACGAACCTTTCCAGGGCGTGGATATTTCCGCCCGTCGCGATATCGCGGCCAAGCTCAGGGCGAGTTCCAATGGACGCGCGACGCTGATCTTCGTGACCGAACTCGACGAGGCGCTGGAGACGGCGGACCGCATATTGGTGATGTCCGAGCACACCATCGTCGGCGAGCATCGCAACGCCGATATCGATATGGACCGGCTGCTCGCCGAAGTGGCGGGCCAACCGCTGCGCGGCGCGGCGTGATTTTATTTGGTGAGGCAGGAATTGAGCGACAAAGGGCATGAACTTGCATTGCGTGACGGCGGCCGCGCGGCTCGAAGGGACAGAATGACCCTGCGCGACCTCGCCATCCGCTATGGTTTTCTGGTCCTGCTTTTCGGGCTGATCGCCTATTTCGCGATTTCGGCCGACGGTTTTGCCTCGCCGCAAAGCGCCGTCTTCATTTTCCAGTCGGTGGCGATCACCGGCATATTGGCGCTCGGCGTAACCGCCACGCTCGTCGTCGGCGGCTTCGACCTCTCGATCGGCTCGGTTGCGACCAGCGCCATGATGGCGGCAGCCTATGTGATGGTGGTGCTGGAGCAGAACGCGGTGGTAGCGGTCGCCGCCTGCCTGCTGATCGGCGTCGTAGTCGGGCTGATCAACGGCTTCCTGATCGTCTATATGCGCGTTCCCGATCTCCTGGCCACGCTCGGCATGATGTTCCTGCTGGTCGGCCTGCAGCGTATTCCGACGGAAGGCCGCTCCATCGCCACCGGCATGACTATGCCGGACGGTTCGGTCGCGGCCGGCAAGTTCAGCGCCAATTTCCTTGCCCTCGGCCGCCACCGCTTCGATTTCTTCATCGACAATCTGCTGCCGGTATCGGTAGTGGTTCTCCTGGTGCTTGCCGTCCTGATCTGGTTCTTCCTCGAATATACGCGTTTCGGCCGCATGATGTATGCGGTCGGCAGCAATCCGCGAGCGGCGGAATTGGCAGGCGCGCCTGTCAAGGCATACAAGATCTGGGCCTATGTTATTTCGGGAGTTTTCGCCTCTATCGGCGGCATTCTCCTCGCCGCCCGGCTTGGACGCGGCGACATTGCCTCGGGTAACAATCTGTTGCTGGATTCCGTCGCTGCGGCGCTCATCGGTTTTGCGGTTCTGGGCGCAGCCAAGCCCAACGCTTTCGGCACCGCCATCGGCGCGCTCTTTGTCGGTGTCCTGCTGCAGGGGCTGACGATGATGAACGCACCCTATTACACGCAGGACTTCATCAAGGGCGCCGTCCTTGTCATCGCCCTGGTCTTTACCTTCGCCCTGTCCAACCGGGGCAGAGTCTAGAAAATATCGTCGGATCAACGGAGGAGACGGGAATGAACATTACACGCAGAATTCTGGGCAAGATGGCGCTGGGCCTGGCCGGCGCGACCATGCTGATGCAGGCGCCTGCGCTGGCGCAGGATAAGCCGGCGCCGTTCGACAACCCCGGCGAGGTCAAGATCGCGTTGGTGCGCTATCTCTCGACCGGCGATTTCTTCCAAGCCTATCTGTCGGGTGTCGAGGCGCAGGCCAAGGCGCTCGGCGTCGACCTGCGCGTGCTCGACAGCCGGCAGGACGCGGCCCTCCAGGCCGACATGGTCGACCAGGCGATCGCACTCGGCGTCGACGGCATTATCATCCAGCACGGCTTGACCGAGTCCATGAAAGAAGCCGCGCAGCGCGCCGTTGACGCGGGCATCAAGGTCGTGGCCTTCGACGTCAATGTCGAGAATGAAAAAATCCCGCAGATCGAGCAGTCGGACCGCGACCTTGCCCGCCTCGCCCTCGAGCAGGCGATCAAGGACAATGGCGAAAGCTGGAAGGCCGGCTACGTCTACGTCGCGGGCATCGCGCCGCTCGACCGCCGCGACGAGACCTGGAAGGAGTTCAAGGCAAAGTACTCCGGCATCAACGAGGCTGCCATGTTCGGCACACTCGACAATCCGATCGCCAATTCCGTCGCCAATCAGGCGCGTTCGGTGCTGTCGGCCAACCCCGACATCAAGGTGATGTTCGCGCCCTATGACGAATTCGCCAAGGGCGTGAAAATCGCAGTCGACGAGGCCGGTCTCTCCTCCGACATCAAGATCTACTCGGCCGATATATCGACCTCGGACATTGCGGCGATGCGCGAGCCGGACAGCGCCTGGGCGGCTACCGCCGCCACCAATCCGGCAGTGGTCGGCCAGGTTTCGGTGCGTGCACTCGCCATGATGCTGGCAGGTGAAGACCCAGGCAGACAAGTCATCGTGCCGCCGACGCTGATTACGCAGGCGCAGTTGAACGAGAACGATATCAAGAACATGGAAGAACTTTCGGCGAAACTGCCGCAATTCGCCCATGCTGATGTTGCGGTGCCCGCCTGGATGCCACTGCCGACAAAGTGACCGCTTCTCTATGGCGATAGCAAAAGGGCGGCCCGCGAGGGCCGCCCTTTCTGCAATCAGGAAAGCCGCGTTGCCTTCTACCTCAGCGCCGCAGCAATGTTGCCGCCGTCGACGGTGGTCACGTCGGCCGTCGTCCGCTCGGCCAGCGCCTGATGCAGGAATGCCTGCGCCACGTCCTCGGCGGTGACCTCCTGCCCCAGCAGATTGCCTGACATGTATTCCTTTTCTGAAACCCCGCGCGCGCCGGAGCGGTTGGCGATCATCGCATCGGTCAGAAGCCCCGAGCGGATGCGGTCGGCGTTGACGGCGTTCGAACGGATGCCGTCGGCGCCGTATTCCAGCGCATATTGTCGGGACAGGAACAGCGTCGCGGCCTTGGGCAGGCCGTAGGCGCCGAATTTCGCGCCGGGATTGACCGCCTGCTTCGAGGCGTTGAACAGGAGTACGCCGCCGGTGCCTTGCTCCAGCATGATGCGCACCGCGTTCTGCGCCACCGACTGGTGGGCGAAAAAGTTGAGTTCAAAACTCTTGCGCAGGATTGCGTCGTCGAGTTCGCCGATCCGGCCCTCCCACGCAGCGCCGGCATTGGAGACGAGAATGTCGACGCCGCCATAGGTCGCTACTGCCTTGTAGAAGGTGGCGCGCACCTGCGCCGGGTCGGTAATGTCCGCGCCGACGCCGATCGAATGGTTGCCTGCCTTCTTCGCCGCCTCGACCGCCTTGTCCGCATCGAGATCGACGACGACGACATGCGCGCCATTGGCGGCGAACAATTTTGCGGTCGCGGCACCGATGGCGCCCGCGCCGCCGGTGACCAGCACCACCTGGCCGGTCAGCGGCTTCGGCTTGTTGGAGGCAAGCTTGGCTTGTTCCAGCGACCAGTACTCGAGCGGGAACAGATCCGACTTGGCGAGCGGCCGGAAATCGCCGATTGCTTCAGCGCCGCGAACGGCCTCGATCCACATCTCACCGACGTCGGATGCGATCTTCGCGTCCTTCAGCGTGCGGCCGTGACCGAACATGCCGAGCCCCGGAACCAGCGTCAGTCGCGGCATCGGATCGAGCATGGTGCGCGCCACATCGTCCAGCGCATCATTGGTCTCGAAATAGGCGCGATAGTCGGCCGCGAACTGCTCGACATGCTGCTTGATCACGGACTTGTAGTCGCCGGCGCTTTCCGCGTCGGGCGCAGGCAGCGCCATCGGGCCGGTCTTGATGCGGATCGACAGGTCGGGCGTGGAGACGCCGCGGCCGGCATAGTCGGCGATCTTTTCGGAAGCGATGAAGTCAAGGATCGCGTCGGAGGTGCGGAAATCGCCGATCATGCGGTCGAAGCGGCCTTCGCCGCGCGAAACCGCCACCGCGCCGCGCAGCGCCGGCGCGATGTACTCCGGCTTGGCGAGCCTGCGCGGCAGCGCCGCCTTGGCGGCGGCGGGCTTACCGTTGGCGGCCACATAGTCCTCGACCGCCGTTACATAGTGGATCATGCGGTCGTAGGCCTGCCTGGCGTCGTCGCCGAAGGTGAAGATGCCGTGCTTGTCGAGGATGAGGCCCTCGACCGACGGATCGGCGTCGTAGATTTCGGCCGCCGCCTTGGCGAGATCGAAGCCCGGCTTGATGTAGGGCACGAAGCCCATCTTGCTGCCGAACACTTTCCTGCATAGCGCCTCGCTGTCGGCCTGGTCGACAACGGCGAGAATGGCCGTTGAATGTGTGTGGTCGACGAATTTGTGCGGCAGGAAAGCGTGCAGCAGCGTCTCCACCGACGGGTTCGGCGAGGACGGGTCGATGAGATTGGCGCGCTGCAGCGCCACCATGTCCTCGTCGGAAAGCTTTTCCAGCGACCGCGCCTTGAGGAGCGGCGCAAGCTTCACCGCCGGCAGGCCAGCGGGTTCGATCACGCCCATGTCCCAGCCGCTGCCCTTGACGCAGAGCACGTCCCATTCGTCGCCGACCAAGTCTGTCACCTTCGTCTTGCACGAGGTGTTGCCGCCGCCATGTAGGACCAGCCGCGGCTCCCCACCGAGCAGGCGGGTGGTATAGACGCGCAGCGCCAGGTCGCGCGCGACGCCCTTCTTCGCGTAATCGGCAACAAGGCGTTCGGCTGCGCCGTCATCCCACAGGTTTTTCATGATGCTAGGTCCGGTTTCTTCGTTCGTTTGTTGAGACAGGAATGCTGTGACGCGCCGATGACGGTCACGTACATGCCCGTCCGCGTATCATCCCGCCATGGCCCTCGCGTGATCCAGCAATCGCCGCGCCATGCCTGCTCCAACCACCAGATGCGAGCACAGCCCGCCGGCGATGGCCGCGATCAGCGGTTCGAATTTCTTGTCTTCCTGCACGACCATCAGCCGTTTCGGTATGGCGACGAGCGATTTCAAATCAGCCGAGATGACCCGGCGGTTATAGCTGCAGTCGAGCGCCGCACCCCTGGCGTCGATGATCTGCCCGGCAATGACGCCGGCAGCGCCCCTTTGGCGCAAGGCGTCCATCTCGTCGGGGGTGAGCGCCCCGCATTTGACCACATGGCTGTCCGCGTCGACGGTGCCGACCGAATAAAGCGCGAGATCGCAGTCCGAAATGCTCGCGAGCTGCTCGCGGATCACCGGTTCGGCGCGCAAATCGCGCGCCAGCGCCTCCGTGGTCAGCACCAGCGGCGCATAAAAATTGATGCCTTGGGCGTTGAGCCGACGGGCGATCTCCATCGTGCACTGGTCGGGGCGGTAGGAGTATGGCGCGCCGAGATTGCCGCAGAGCTGCACCACCGTCACATCCTGCAGGTCCGCATAGGACATGATGTCGGCGATCGCATAGACCGTTCTGCCCCAGGCGACGCCGATGCGGTCGCCCTTCCGGACCAGTTCCAGGAAAACGCTCGCCGCCAGCACCGGCACCTCGACCGTGGGATCGGCGGCCTGCTCAGTTTGCAGCGCGATCCAGACGGCATCGAGCTTCAGTGCGTCCTCTAGTTGGCGCGCCAGAACGTCCTCCGCAAAGAGCTGGGTAGAGGTGGAGATGTTGACGATGCCGGTCTCGCGCGCCTTGCGCAGATACATGGCGACGGAAGCCCGCGAAATATCGAGCTGCTTTGCCACCTCGTCCTGCCGCAGCCCGTGCGCGTAATATAGCCAGGCGGCCTTGTGGATGATCTGTTCTGCCGGTCGGATTGCCATCACGCCTCCCTCTCGACATTAGTCATGCCCGCTGACAAAAGTCAAACCGGCCTGTATCTCGGCTTGGCGGCTACACGATCAGCTGGGCTGCGCGAAAATATCAGCGGAGTAGCGCAATTCGCGTAGCGGCCGGACCTGATGTGTGGCCTCGGCGTAGATCGGATCGGCCTTGTAGGCGGCAAGCGCATCGGCGTTCGCGAACTCGGCATAGACGACCACATCCACCTCGTCGGACAGCGGATCGACCTTGGTATTGAGCGAAACTTCGAAGCGGCTGGAATGGGGAATGGCGCCAAGCCGGGAAAGGCCGGCGTGAATGGCTTCCACATCCTCGCGCCGCTTTGCACTGAAAAACACGATGTGCCGGATCAAGAGCGCCTCCGCCGAAATATGCGAGGCGTTTTCGGTCGGCAATGTCCTGCCGTCAACCGCATCCGGGCCGGATGTGCTGAACTGACGCTGCCCGAACCGCTCAGCCGGTTATGAAGCTCAGTATATGCCTCAGCTCGCGGACTCCCGAATCCAAGTAGCGGCCCTCATTGTAGCCGCCGTCCCAGATCAGGAAGCCGGTAACGAGGCAAATCCCGATTACATAGCGCATGCCCTACCCCCGAGGCGGACGTTTCATCGCCGCACGATGCTTGCCATGCGCCACTTTGTTGATTGCCGCCGAAACCGCAAGGCCCGGCAAGTTGCGCGACGCTGTTTTTGATTCTTGCGCAGGCATATCCATGCGCCATAGCGGCGTTCGGAGGACGAACCCGCCTGGCACAGCGGCGACCGCCGCCTGTACCTTGAACTTCGCTTTGCCGGCAATGAAGCTCGCGGCCTGCACCGGGGGCCAAGCCGCGAATAACCGGAAGTTGCGGATTTCCCCCGACAGTATCATGATGCGGAACAGCGTGAGCCGGCAAGGCATTGCAATACATCATCTAATCAGAGCTGTGCGATGAAAAGGGACGGCATTGAGGAGGCTGCTTCGGACGGGGCGATCCGCCTCCACGCGGGAAATTTCGGCGAAATAGCCAAGGGGCTGCCGGTCAAGGCGCGAATGGTGCTTTCGGCGGCGATGGAGCTTGCCCGCGGCACGCTGAAGATCACCATGCCCGACGGCCGTGCGGTCGTCGTCGGCGGCAAGTCGCCCGGTCCATCGGCGCAGATCGTCCTGAAGAACTGGCGGCTGCCCGGCCGCGCCTTTACCGGCGGCACGATCGGGGTCGCCGAATCATACATGGACGGCGACTGGGAAAGCCCGGACGTGACCAGCTTCCTGGAGCTGTTCGTGGTCAATTCCGAGGCCGGCGAGAAGGTAGCCGGCGGTGCGAGTTGGCTGCTCACCACGGCCCAGCGCCTGCGTCACTGGCTCAACGAAAACACCCGGACCGGCGCGAAGAAGAACATTTCCGCCCATTACGATCTCGGCAATGCGTTCTACAGGCAGTGGCTCGATCCCAGCATGACTTATTCGTCGGCGCTGTTTTCCGCCGGAGCCAACGATCTGGAAAGCGCGCAGGCCGCGAAATACCGCGCGCTGGCCAAGGACATCGGGATCAGTACAGGCGACCACGTGCTGGAGATCGGCTGCGGCTGGGGCGGCTTCGCCGAATTCGTCGCGCGCGAGATCGGCTGCCGCGTCACCGGCCTGACCATCAGCCGCGAGCAGCATGACTTCGCCGCCGAGCGCATCGCAAAGGCCGGGCTTTCCGACAAGGTCGAGATCAAACTGCAGGATTATCGCGACGAGAACGGCAAATACGACCGCATCGCCTCGATCGAGATGTTCGAGGCGGTCGGCGAAAAATACTGGCCGGTATTCTTTGGGAAGGTGAAGGATTGCCTCAGGGCGGGCGGCACCGCCGGCATGCAGATCATCACCATCAACGAGGCGGCCTATAGTCTGTATCGCAAGCGGCCTGATTTCATCCAGCGCTACGTATTCCCGGGCGGCATGCTGCCGACGCCGGCGATCCTGAAATCGCTCGGCGCTGAACAAGGCCTGTCCTTCCTGCGCGAGCGGGTCTTCGCGCAGGATTATGCCCGCACGCTCGCCGAATGGCGGCTGCGCTTCTGGGAATCATGGGAAAAGATCGTGCCGCTCGGCTTCGACGACCGCTTCAAGAAGCTGTGGGAATTTTACCTCCACTACTGCGAGGCCGGTTTTCGCGCCGAATACATCGACGTCAGGCAGGTGGTCTACAAGGCCTGATTGCCGGCCTTTCGCCCTGAAAGCGCCTCATGCCCGGCTAGGTTGCTAATTCACCCGAATCCAGCCGGCCACGCATGAAGAAACGCACTATAATCCTTCTCGTTCTGATTGCCGCCGGCGCGGCGATCTACATCAACAACATGTCGCTTCTCTCGAGCCGTCCGGCGGGCAAGCCGGTGATCCTCGCCCATCGCGGCCTCGCTCAGTCATACGACCGGGCCGGACTCACCGGCGAAACCTGCACAGCCGAGAGGATGCTGCCGCCGCGCCACGACTATCTGGAAAACACCATCCGTTCGATGGAGGCAGCTTTCGCGCTCGGTGCGGATGTGCTGGAACTCGACGTTCACCCCACCACCGACAGCAAATTCGCTGTCTTCCACGACTGGACGCTCGACTGCCGCACCGACGGCGCCGGCAGGACGCGCGACTCGATGGCCGAACTGAAAAAGCTGGATGTCGGCTACGGCTATACGGCGGACGGCGGCAAGACGTTCCCGTTTCGCGGGCATGGCGTCGGTCTGATGCCCTCGCTTGACGAAGTGCTCGCCCATTTTCCCGATCGGCGATTCCACATCAACGTCAAAAGCAACGACGCCGCGGAAGGCGGGAAGCTGGCGGCCTATCTGGCGGATCTCCAGCCGCCCCGCCGCGCGCTGCTGACCGTCTATGGCGGCAACGAGCCCATCGCCGGGGTGAAGCGGGCTCTGCCGGATATACGCACGCTTTCCCGCCGCACGCTGACCCGATGCATCCTGCAATACGCAGCCCTTGGCTGGAGCGGCTATGTGCCGGACCAGTGCCGCGACACGACGTTGCTGATTCCGATCAACGTTGCCGAGTGGTTGTGGGGCTGGCCGAACCGCTTTCTCGATCGAATGGACGCGGCCGGAACTCAAATATTCCTGCTCGGCCCCTATGCCGGCGGCGGCTTCTCGGAAGGTCTGGACGACCCGGAGCTGATCAAAAACCTTCCGGCCGGCTATTCCGGCGGCATATCCACCGACGCGCTCGACCTCATCGTGCCGGAAATCGCACATCGCCCGGCTTCAACGGGCAGAAGCGACGACGCTGCCTCCGTCGCCACGAGGTAGGTTTCCGCGCCGAACACATCGACATAAGGCTCGTGGCCTATCGGGCAAGCGCCTCGCTGAAAGATGAAACCATGGCCGTGGAAGTGCGTTCCGTTTCATCCAGCGCTCGCGCGATTGCTTTAGATGCGTTCGACGCGAGCGCCTCAAAGGATGAAGGAGGCCTAGATGAAACAGTTCTTGACGGCCGCCGCCGGCCTGATGCTTGCAAGCACGTTGGCCGCAGCGGCTCAGACCTCGGCCGGTTGCGGCGACATCGGCATCGACCCCACTCCGCAACTCGACGACGTCTGCAATGACGTCGATAGCTCGACGACATCCGCCATTCCCGATGCCGGTTCGCCCGGTCTTCAACCGGGCAATTCGACCGGCGGAACGACATCCGCCCAACCCGGGGCGCCTGAGGGAATGCCGCCCTTGATCGTTCCGAACGATCCGCTGGGCACAGGAAATCGCGATACGCTTTCCTCCGGCGGCACGTCGTCTTCTTCCGGCAACTTGTCGCCCGGCCGCCGATCGGGCGCGATCCAATCACCGAGTGTGGACTAGCTTTTGCTGGTCGAAAGGCGGCTCGCCATGGGCGGACCGCCTTTCCAAGCTGCTCCTGGCCTACCCTACAGCGTGATCCGGTATTTCGAGAACCCTTCCGCGCCCTCGCCTGCCGGCTCGATCTTCACGTTCTTCACGTCGGCGATGAAGTCCTTCGCCTTGGGTCCGGTCTCGAAGATCACCGACGTGCCTTCCATCGGCGCGAACGACCAGTTGGCGTCGGCGGACGGATTGATCGTGCCCTGCTCGACGATGTAGCGCACGATCACGTCGCGATTTGTGTCCGGCGCTTCGAAGACGAGCTTGGAGGCGTTGATCTCCGGGAAATTGCCGCCGCCGCCGGCGCGGTAATTGTTGGAGGCGACGACGAATTTCTGCGCCGGATCAATGGGCTTGCCGTCGAACATCAGGTCGACGATGCGGTTGGAGTTGGCATTGAGCACCGCACCCTTGGGATCGTATTTCGGCGGCTGGCCAAGGTCGATCTTGTAGGTCACGCCGTCGATCACGTCGAAATTGTAGGACGGGAAATCGAGATTGATCAGCGGCTGGTCGGCCTTGCCCGGCTCGATGGCATTGAAGATGCCGGCCGACATTTCCAGCCATTCCTTGACCTGCGCGCCGGTGATCGCGACCGCCTGCACCGTATTCGGGTATAGATAAAGGTCGGCGACATTCTTGATCGCAACGGCTCCAGCCGGCACGTCGGTATAATAGTCCGCGCCGCCGCGGCCGCCCGACTTGAAGGGCGCGGCCGCCGAAAGCACCGGCAGATCCTTGTGCTCGGTGTCCTTCAGCATGTCCTTGATGTACCAGACCTGCGCCTGGGAGACGATCTGCACCGACGGATCGTCGGCCACCAGCGCGAAATAGGAGTGCAGCGGCGCGGAAGTCTTGCCGACCGGCGTGCGGACATATTTCAGCGTCGCCTCGTGATCGTCCTTCACCGCGGCTTCCACGTCGGCCTTGCTTTCGACCTGCGGCACCACCTTCTTCTCGACCCGCTTGAAGATCGGCCGGGCCTCGCTGGTCGAGCGGGCGATCTTCCAGGCGTTGCCATCGCGTTCGAGCATCAGGTCGATCAGCCCGAGGTGCGATCCCCAGAAGCCGCCCATCACGCCCGGCTTGCCGCCGATCATGCCTTTTGCATTGTCGAGGCCCTCGACGCCGTCGAACTTGGTTCCCGGGAAATCGAGGTGGCTGTGCCCCGTCACGATCGCGTCGATGCCGTCGACGCCGGCCAGCAGCAGCGAGGCGTTTTCGAGGTTTTCCGCATATTGCGCCGGCCCGATGCCGGAATGCGACAGTGCGATGACAATGTCGGCGCCCTCTTCCTTCATCCGCGGCACCCAGGCTTGCGCGGCTTTGACGATGTCGCGGGTCATCGCCTTGCCGTTGAGGTGGCGCGAGTCCCAGGTCATGATCTGCGGCGGCACGAAGCCGATCAGGCCGATGCGGATCGGGTGCTCGGCACCTGCGCCGTCCTTTATTTTCTTGTCGAGGATCACATAAGGCTTCAGGAACAGTTCGTCCTTGGTCGCGTCGGCAGCCAGTTGGCCCTTGGTCAGATTGGCGCACACGAACGGAAAGTTGGCGCCGGCAAGCACCTTGAACAGGAAGTCGAGCCCGTAATTGAACTCGTGATTGCCCATGGTCGAGCAGTCGTAGCCAAGCGTGTTCATCGCCTTGATGATCGGATGGACGTCGCCATCCTTCATGCCGCGCTCATAGGCGATATAGTCGCCCATCGGATTGCCCTGCAGGAAATCGCCATTGTCGACGAGAATGGAATTGGTCGCCTCGGCGCGGATGGCATCGATGATGGAGGCGGTGCGCGCCACGCCCATCGTGTCGTTCGGTTTGTCGGCGTAGTAATCGTAGGGGAAGACGTGAACGTGAAGGTCAGTCGTCTCCATGATCCGCAGATGCGCCTGGTTTGCCTGGGCGCGTGCGGAAAACGGATGCAGCATCACCAGCGCGCCGCTGGCAGCCGTACCCGCCAGAAAGGAGCGGCGCGAAATCGGGTGAAGCATATGGGACATTGTGTTCTTCCTCCTGGAACTGAAGCTCAAAAAAATCGACGCCGAAACAATGAGTTTCGCGCCGAACTTTTCGTAAGTCCAGCAGGATCGGATGACAGGCGAATGACTATCGCAAGGATCTGTCGTCACGCGAGCCGGCCGGCGGATCGGCCTCGTCATCGCCGCTCTGCGGCCCCTGCGTGATCAGGCGGGCGCTGCGTTGCCCGGTCGAATAGATCCATAGCCAGCTCAGTGAAACCGTCAGCCGGTTCCTGAGCCCAATCAGGAAATAGATGTGGGCGATGCCCCATATCCACCAGGCGATCCAGCCGGTGAGCTTGATCCGGCCGAAATCGATGACGGCGGCGCGCTTGCCGATAGTCGCGAGATCGCCATCGTGCTTGTAGGTGAATGGCCGCGGCGCGGCGTCCCCTGCGAGGCGCTTCCTGACGGTCTCGGCAACGTGCCTGCCCTGTTGCTTGGCGGCCGGCGCCACGCCCGGCACAAGCCTGCCATCGGTCCATTCGACATGAGCGGTGTCGCCGACGGCGAAAACCTCGGGATGTCCGGGTACAGTCAGGTCCGGCTCGACGATGATCCGGCCGACACGATCGGCGGCAACACCCAGCCATTCGGCCGCCGGCGACGCAGCCACACCCGCCGCCCAGATGATCGTCTTTGCCGGCAGATGCACCCCGCCGAAAACCACGCCATCGGCGTTGCATTCCGAAACCGGCCGGCCGAGTTCGACCGTGACGCCCAGCCGCTGCAGCGCATCCTTCGCATAGGCGGAGAGTTCCGGCTTGAAGCCCGGCAGCAAGCGCTCGCCGGCCTCGACCAGCACGACCCGTGCGTCGCGCGTATCGATGTTGCGGAACTCACCTTTCAGCGTATCGCGCGCCAGTTCGGCGATCGTGCCGGCCAACTCCACGCCGGTCGGCCCTCCACCTATGATGACGAGCGTCATCAGGGCGCGACGCTTTTCCAGGTCGCTCTCGCGCTCGGCCTGTTCGAAACCGAGCAGGATGCGCCGGCGGATCGTGGTCGCGTCTTCAAGCGTCTTCAGGCCCGGCGCGAAAGGTTCCCACTCGTCGTGTCCGAAATAGGCGTGGCGCGCACCCGTCGCCAGAACCAGCGTGTCGTAGGCGACCGCATCCCCGCCGTCCAGCAGGACGCGCTTCGCCGCGGCATCGACGCCGACGACCGTACCCAGCAGCGTCGTCACCTCCTTGCGTCTGCGCAGGAGATAGCGCACCGGCCAGGCGATTTCGGACGTCGCGAGCGAGGTGGTGGCGACCTGATAGAGCAGCGGCTGAAAAAGATGGTGATTGCGCCGGTCTATGATCGTGACACGGACCGGCGCACCGGCGAGCGCGCGGGTGAATTCCAGGCCGCCGAAACCGGCGCCGACGACAACGACATGGTGCATGGTCATGCTTTGCAATTCGAAGGCGGTGCCAACCCGATGATGGGGCGCAGCGCCATCCGGCACAACCCCGCACCCGCAGCCGCGACAATGAGAGGCAGCCGCCTTGCACTTGCCGTTCACGCATGGTCGTCCCATGTCGCGAATGCACATGCCGCCCACGATGGCTGGGCCTAGTCTCGCGGGCAAATGAATTGAGGTGACAGATGGATCATGCTCCCGACGATGAAGGCACGGCGCAATACGCCTCCCCGCCCTGTTTCCTGCACGAGTTGCAGCCTGGCTTCGACGCCCGCGGAGTTCATGCCGACCCGGTCGCATGGACAGATGTCGCGCGCTGGCGCAAGGCAGAACGTGCGCGCCTGATCGAGATGCGGCTGGCGATTCCGGCGGAAATCCGGGCGGAGATGGCGGCGAAGATCGCCGAGGGACTGGATGCCGAAATCGGCGACGTCGGCGGAAAGACGGTCAGCCTCTATTGGCCGTTCCGCGGCGAGCCGGACCTCAGGCCCTGGATGGCTTCAGTCGTCGAGCGCGGTGGCAGGGCCGCCCTGCCGGTCGTCATCGAAAAAGCGCATCCGCTGGTCTTCCGCGCCTACAGGCCGGGAGATCGGCTGGAAAAGGGCGTGTGGAACATCCCCATCCCCGCTGACGGAGAAAGCGTCATCCCCGATGTGGTGATTTCGCCGCTGGTCGGCGTCGATCCGGCCAATTACCGCCTTGGCTACGGTGGCGGCTTTTTCGACCGGACGCTCGCCGCGCTGCCTAAAAAGCCGCTGGTCATCGGGGTCGGTTATGACATGCAGCGGATAGCCACGATCTATCCGCAGCCACACGATATTCCGATGAACCGGATCGTCACCGCATCCGCGCCCGCGTGAGCTCTAGTGCACGCCGCGCTTCAGGCCGAAACCGAACGCCACCAATGCGGCGCCCTGCATCGTCAGGTCGATCGCCAGCACAAAGCCGAGCACCCACAGCGTGTTGAAGGGCCAGCCAATGGCCAGAACGATGCCTGCAAGAAGGGTGATCAGGCCTGAGAACACGACCCAGCCCCAGCCCTGTTCGGGACGCGACTGGAAGCCGACCCAGAACCGCAATATGCCGGCCACGATCAGCGTTCCGGCGAGGAGAAGCGTCAGCACCGAAGCCGCAAGCACCGGATTGTAAAAGGCCAGGAAACCGCCAACCGCGTAGACGATGCCGCTCAGCAGCCATAGCGCGAACGAACCCCAGGTCCGTACGCTGAAGGCATGGATGATCTCGGCGATACCCGCCGCCATCATCATGACGCCGACATAGAAGACGGAGGCAACCGTCGCCACCAGAATGTTTGAAAGCGCGATAAAGCCCAGCACCAGCAGCGCCACGCCGAGAAGCAAGAACAGCCACCACTTCGAGCGCAGTTCGGAAGTGCCCGAACCTACATTTTCAGAAGGATCGATTGCATGTGCCATGGAAAGTCTCCTGTAGCCGCCAACAGTAGAATCTCGTCCGACATTATTGGTACGCTCAATCGCAGGTTGGCGCAATAATTGGTCGCATGCAGGCGTTGCCTGATCCTCACGCCATCTCAGGCTTCATGCCCATTGCCGTGCGGTCGATGATCTCGCGCAGCGCGAAGGATGAGTTGATCTTGGTCACATGCGGCATGGCCGAGAGCCATTCCTTGTGGATGCGCTCGTAGTCGGCGAGGTCGCGGGCGGCGATGCGCAGGATGTAATCGTATTCGCCAGACATCAGGTGGCACGACAGGATGTTCGGGCAACGCTTTATGGCGGCTTCGAAATCCGACAGCGTCTTTTCGAACTGCCCGGACAGCGAAATATGCACGATTGCGGTCAGCTGGTGCCCGAGCGCGGCGTTGGAAAGGCGGGCGTGATACCCGCGGATGACGCCGCTTTTCTCGAGGTTGTCGAGGCGGCGCGAGCAGGCTGACTGCGACAGCCCGACCTTTTCGGCGAGCGCCGCATTTGGGATTCGGCCGTCCTTCTGCAGTGAGTCCAGAATGGCGATATCGATCCTGTCGAGCGACATTGTTCGTTTTTCCTTCGACTAGAACGGATTTTGGCGCAAGGAATAGCCATTACCGCGCTTGGCGACAACCGGATTCGCAAACATTTGCGGCGCTATTTGTGGTTTTATGGTCCACCCCGCAAAATCAGAAATTCGAGGAGGAACGAATGCGCGTCGGTTGTCCCAGGGAAATCAAGAATCACGAGTACCGCGTCGGCCTGACGCCGGGCGCGGTGCGCGAATATTCCGCGCATGGCCACGAAGTTCTGGTCGAGACAGGCGCAGGGGCCGGCATCGGCGCCGATGACAATGCCTATCGTGCCGCGGGTGCGGTGATCGCCAAGACCGCCGCCGACGTGTTTGCCAAGTCGGACATGATCGTCAAGGTCAAGGAGCCGCAGCCCAGCGAATGGGTGCAGCTGCGCGAAGGCCAGATCCTCTACACCTATCTCCACCTCGCACCGGATCCGGAGCAGACCAAGGGGCTCCTAGCTTCGGGCGTTACGGCAATTGCCTACGAGACCGTCACTGACGACCGCGGCGGGCTGCCGCTGCTGGCCCCAATGTCGGAAGTCGCGGGCCGTCTGTCGATCCAGGCCGGCGCGACCGCGCTGCAAAAGGCCAATGGCGGCCGCGGCGTGCTACTCGGCGGCGTGCCCGGCGTGCTGCCCGGCAAGGTTGCCGTCATCGGCGGCGGCGTGGTCGGCCTGCATGCGGCCAAGATGGCCGTCGGCCTCGGCGCCGACGTGACCATCCTCGACCGCTCGATTCCGCGCCTGCGTCAGCTCGACGACATCTTCAACGGCCGCGTCCACACCCGCTATTCGACGGTAGAGGCGCTCGAGGACGAATGCTTCTCGGCCGATATCATCGTAGGTGCGGTGCTCATCCCGGGTGCGGCCGCTCCCAAGCTGGTGACCCGCGAAATGCTGTCGGGCATGCAGAAGGGCGCGGTGCTGGTCGACGTCGCCATCGACCAGGGCGGCTGCTTCGAAACCTCGCACGCCACCACCCACGCCGATCCGACCTACGAGGTGGACGGCATTATCCACTACTGCGTCGCCAATATGCCGGGCGCCGTGCCGGTCACCTCCGCGCATGCGCTCAACAATGCAACGCTTCACTACGGCCTGCAGCTCGCCAACAAGGGCATCAAGGCGATCCTCGACGACCACCATCTGCGCAACGGCCTCAACGTCCACAAGGGCCGCATCACCAACCGCGCGGTCGCCGAAGCGCTCGGCTACGAAATGGCGGAGCCGAAGGCGGTGCTCGCCGCCTGATATTCATTAGGTCCGAAAGTTCCTCCTGCCTCGCCCGCCGGTCTGTCCGGCGGGCTTTTTCTTTGGGAGAAAGGCGTGCGGGCAACAAAAAAGCGGGGCAAAACCCCGCTTCCTCGACTGTCGAGATTTCCCGCCGGTTCATCCGCGGTCGAGAAAATCGATCGACAGGCATCTTAATACCGCGCGAATACGACAGCGGTGCGACAAGCACTCGGCAGCATGCGATCCTTTCCTCACGCCCGCTCGATCCGGCACTGATAGCAATTGTTGCGGGCCGAGCGCATGTGCACATAGGCGATGTCGGGCCGCTGCAGCAATTCGTGCGACCGGTCGCAGATCATATGTGTCGGCACCACTCCACCGCTGCCATAGACGATGCGGTCGTCGCTGCCATACCCACGCAGGATATAATCCGGTGTCGCCCGGAACATCGACGGAATGACGTCCGTTTCCGGCGCACGCTCGCATTCCTCGGCGCAGAGGAAGATCGGCCCGGTCTCGGCATAGGGCTGCAGTTCCGGAAACGGGCGGTAGGCGAGGATCAGATATTCCTTTCCGGCCGCCACATTTTTCAGGCAGTGTCGGCAAGGCACGCCGTCGCCGTCGGAAACACGTTTTTCGGGAACCATGCCGTAAGCGTCGGGCTCGCCCCTTTGGAGCGCGCGGACATCTTCGGTGGGCAAAGCGACATAGCGTAGAAGCATGACATCATCTCCATCGTAGGGCGAAACCTTGCGATGAAAATACGGTTTTGCGGCTATGCCAGCCACCCGATTCCTGCCGGCTCGAGACCGATGCGGGCCTTGACGCCGCGGCCACGTTCCTACTCACGCATCACGCTCTGCGCGCGTTCCTCGAACGACATCGGCCGCACATTCTCCTTCTTCTGCCCGACCGGAGAGAAGCCGAGCTTCTGGTAGAGCGGCAGCGCCGCGGGATGGTCGAGCGTGCAGGTCTGCACCGTCACCCTTTGCGGCTTGTACGACCAGGCCGTGTCGATCGCCGCTCCCAGAAACCAGCGGCCGAGCCCCTGCCCCATCGCGTGCTCCATCATGCCGAAATAAGCGAGTTCCACCTCCTGCGGCAGATGCGGCTTCAGGTCGAAAAAGCCGGCCGGGGAGCCGTCGAGATAGAGCACCCTGATGTCGCGATCCTCGCGATGCAGGCCGGCGGCGAGTTCCTCGTCGTCGAGCCTGAGAACGTTGACCCAGTGCCATTTCCGCCCGACCCGGTCCATCAGGTAGCGATAGAAATGCAGCGGGATGTTTCGGGCCCTCAGCAACGCAATCTGCCGGTTCGCCGGCAGCGGCGGGCTGAAAGCCGGCGGCCGGCTCATTTCGAGGAAGGTCACCGTGACCGGAATGGTCTCCGCAGCCTTGTCCATCGTCTCAACCCTTGCCGGTCTCGACCGGCGTGTCGCTCCGCCCGCCCCATTCGGTCCACGACCCGTCATAGAGCTTGTTGTCGGTATGCCCGACCGACTCCAGCGCGAGCGTGATCGCCGCCGCGGTGATACCCGAGCCGCAGGAGGTCACCACCGGCTTCGACAGATCGATACCGGCACCCTGAAGAACTTCTCGCAAGCGGTTGACCGGCAAAAGCTTTCCGTTCTCGGAAAGGGTGAGCGCCGGCACGCTTTTTGCGCCGGGCATGTGGCCGGACCGCACGCCCGGGCGCGGTTCCGGCTCGACGCCCTGAAAGCGGCCGGCCGGCCGTGCGTCGGCGATCTGGCTTTCGCCGGTCTTGACGATGCGGCGCATGTCGGCGAGGTCGGCGACGCGCTCCTCGTCGAAATTCGCAAAGAACACGCAGGGCGCGATCTTGGTCCGCTCGGCTGTGACGGACCTGCCTTCCGTCTTCCAGCCGTCGAAGCCGCCATCCAGCACATAGACCTGGAAAACGCCCATGACCCTGAACATCCACCAGACGCGCGGCGCGGAGAACATGCCCGGCCCGTCATAGACGACGATCGTGTCGTCGGCCGAGATGCCCATCGAGCCGACATGCTGGGCAAAGACCTCCGGTCGCGGCAGCGTGTGAGGCAGCGGCGAATCCGGATCTACCACCACATCCTGATCGAAGAAGATCGCGCCGGGAATATGCGCTGCGTCATACTCGGCCTTGGCGTTTCGCCTCTGCGCCGGCAGGTACCAGGAGGCGTCGACGATCGACAGGCCGGGCGTGCCGAGCCGCTGCTCCAGCCAGTCAGCATCGACGATGAAAGGGCTGGTCTCCGGCATTGGCTCGCTCCTGTTCGCGCACCTTACATATCGCCGTGCGCGCAAAACTCAAACGCGCTACTGCGCGGGCATCGGCCCGAAGCGGATGCGGAAGCGGCGGTTTTCACGGCCCTTCTTCTCGATCTTGCCGATATGGATCTCGCCGACCTCGCCGGTCGAGCGGACATGAGTGCCGCCGCAGGGCTGGCTGTCGATGGCGGCATTCTCGCCGATGCAGACCAGGCGGATTTTGCCTGTCCCGTTCGGCGGGCGCACATTCTTCGATTTGACCAAGCCGGGATTTGCGGCGAGTTCCTCGTCGGTGATCAGCCGCGTGAACACGGGATGGTCGGCCGCGACCAGTTCCATCAGCCGCTTCGTCACCTCTTCCTTGGTGAAGCTCGCATCGGGAATATCGAAATCGATGCGGCTGTCGTCCTCGCCGACCGACGCCCCGGTGATCGGGAACGGGCAGACGACGGTCAGCAGATGGCAGGCCGTGTGCATACGCATCAGGAGATGCCGGCGCGGCCAGTCGAGGGTGAGCCCGACTTCATCGCCAGCCTGCGGGACGGCCTGGCCCAGCGCCGGCACATGGATGATCTCGTCCTTGGTCTCGCCAGTGATCGTTGCCGCGATCGCGATGGTATCGCCGCCGTTCACCCGAAGAAACCCCGTATCGCCCGGCTGCCCACCCGAAGTGGCGTAAAAAATCGTCCGGTCGAGAATGATGCCGCCGCGATCGTTCACCGCCACGATCTTTGCGCCGGCTTCGCCGAGATAGGCGTCTTCCCTGAACAGGGCTTGCGTCACATGCGCCATCACGCCACCGCCTCGAACGGAACCGAAATCTGCGGTGTCACGTCCATCCATTCAGGGACCGGCAGGTTTTTCGAGCGCAGGAATTCGGGATTGAACAGTTTCGACTGGTAGCGGGTGCCGTAGTCGGCAAGGATGGTCACGATCGTGTGGCCCGGCCCGAGTTCCCGCGCCAGCCTTATCGCGCCGGCGATGTTGATGCCGGTCGATCCGCCCAGGCAGAGCCCCTCCTCCTGAACGAGGTCGAACACGATGGGCAGCGCTTCGTCGTCCGGCACCTGGAACGAAAAATCGGGCGAAAAGCTTTCGAGGTTGGCGGTGATGCGGCCCTGGCCGATGCCCTCCGTGATCGAGCTTCCCTCGGCCTTCAGCACACCCTCGGTATAAAAGCTGTAGAGGGCGGCGCCCAGCGGATCGGCAAGCGCGATCTTCACGCCGCTCTTCCGGTCCTTCAGCCCGATTGCGACGCCGGCCAGCGTGCCGCCGGTGCCGACTGCCGAAACGAAGCCGTCGACCTTGCCGCCGGTCTGCTCCCAGATTTCCCGCGCCGTTGTGCGGGTATGGCCGTCGCGATTGGCGATATTGTCGAACTGGTTGGCCCAGATCGCCCCGTTCGGCTCTGTCCTGGCAAGCTGCTCGGCGAGCCGCCCCGACACTTTCACGTAATTGTTCGGGTTCTTGTAGGGCACCGCCGGCACTTCGATCAGTTCCGCGCCGAGCACCCTCAGCGCATCCTTCTTCTCCTGGCTCTGCGTGTCCGGAATGACGATCACGGTGCGGTAGCCGAGCGCCTTCGCCACTACGGTGAGACCGATGCCGGTATTGCCGGCCGTGCCCTCGACGATAACCCCGCCGGGCCGCAACAATCCCTTTTCCTCGGCGTCGCGGATGATGAACACGCCGGCGCGGTCTTTGACCGACTGGCCGGGATTCATGAATTCGGCCTTGCCGAGAATTTCGCATCCGGTCTCTTCCGAGGCGCGCTTGAGACGGATCAGCGGCGTGTTGCCGATGGCGTCGATCACCGAACGATGCATGGGAACTTTCCTTGTGCGATTGCCGTGGAACCCTAGAAATGTGGCGCGGGCGTTTCAAGGCAGGAAATTGCCTGGACCGTTCGCATTTTCCGCCTGGCGTCCTTTGCCCAGGCTAAAAAGTAGTTCGATCGTTTGCCGGCGACATGAGCACCACCGCGATTTTGACCATCTTCGCCACCCGCATTGCGAGCGCTTTCCCCACGGCAGAGCACGCACGACGGAGTGTCCGGATTCCACGCTTTTCTTTCGCAACGGCCCCAGTTAGGTATCATCCTGATGCGGTCGACGGATTCTTGAAATGGCATTGTACAGATCTGCCCCGGCGGACGGCGTGGCGTGGATCACTGGCGCCAGCACGGGTATCGGACGCTCGTTGGCGCGAGACCTCGCCGCCGAAGGCTACACGGTCGCGGTGACAGCACGTGACGAGGAGAGGCTCGCGACCCTTGTCCAGGAGACCGTAGGCCTTCCGGGCCGGATCGTACCTTTCCCTTGCGACGTGACCGACGAAGCCGCCATGGACAAGACCGTCACCGCGATCGAGCGGGAAGCCGGCGCGATCGTGCTGGCCGTTTTCAACGCCGGCGGCTATTTCCCGACACGCGGCGAACGCCTCGACGTTCTGAACATACTGAAGACCTACGAGATCAACTTCTTCGGCGTCATCTATGGCATGGTGCCCGTGGTCGACCGCATGCGCGGCCGCGGCCGCGGCCATGTCGTGCTGGTCGGCTCGGCCTCGTCCTATTTCGGCTGGCCGTCAGCGGCGTCCTACGGCTCGTCAAAGGCTGCGCTGAACAATTTCGCCGAAGCGATCAAGCACGATTTCGACAAGATCAACATCCGCCTGCAGATCATGAACCTCGGATTCGTCGCCACGCCGCTCACGGAGCGTGCGCAGTTCAAGATGCCGGCGCTGATGAAGGTCGAGGACTGCTCGAGGCGCATGGCGCAGGCAATCAGGAGCGGCGGTTTCGAGCCCAATTTCCCGCACCGGCTGACCTGGGTGCTGAAATTCGTCCGGATTCTGCCCTTTCGCCTGCGCTACCCGCTGATCCATTGGGTATCGGGCTGGAAGAAGCGTCCGCTGGCGCCCGCCCGCCGGCGGAAGGCCTAATAATCGCAGGTGCTGACGGCACGCATGCTAAGGGCGATTACCGGGAACTGTGCGGCGTTGCGGAAACGGCAGGATCTTCGCCGCACTTCGGCGCGAACATTCCTCCGCAACCATCGCTTCAATCAGAAGGCCCAGCGCTTCCCGCGACTGGACGCTCAGCCGATCATTGCCTTGAAGTAAGTCAAATGCGCGCTCAAGACATTGGCGCGCGCCAGCAAAATCCGATCGCACGTTTTCCTCCCGGGAGGCGTGCCCCGCGCAAGACTTAGGAAAGGCCGGTTTCCTTAAGGAATCGCTGACGGCCATTGTCGGATTTTAAGCATCGGCGCGATTTGCCGGTCGATGGTACGCTCCGTGACAGGCACGGTACGCGCAGGCCGAGCGGCCGGCGAACGGCTTCAACCGCCACGGGATTATTTGATGCTGATGCTGGTGCGGACGCCGGGGATCGAACCCGGACGGGCAAGCCCGAGGGATTTTAAGTCTCCCGATCCGGCTATTCACTCATCTCCTTTTATTTCCCTTCATCCCTTGTAATCCAAGGCTTTGCGCCGTATTTTGCGGCCTCAACAGGGTCTCACCGGATACCACAGAAAACGATGATGGTCCGACAAAAGTCGGACCAAACATCGGACCACGAAAGAAAACAGAGATGGCCAAGCTCCCCCTCATCAGCGACGATTTCGTTCGCCGCGTCTCGCTCCCCGCAGCGGGCCGCGACAGCACAATCTTCCGCGACCGCAAGCTGTCCGGCTTCCAGCTTCGCGTTCGCCGGATGGCGGATGGGGGGCTGACCAAGACCTATCAGGTCGAGTACAAGGGCGCGGGCAGCGGCGGTCGAAAGGTCATCGTGATCGACAACGTAAATATCTTCACTGCCGAAGAAGCGCGTAACGAAGCAACCGCCATCCTGAAGGCTGTCAGCATCGGCGACGATCCTAAAGCAGTCCGGCGCGCCCGGCACAATGCGCCGACTTGGGAGACATTGGTCACGGCTTTTGACGCCGACCACATCGAAGAAAAGGCCCCCAGCACGCAAAAGGATTATCGTGGCCGCATCCGGCGCAATCTCACGCCTTTTTTCAAAGGCGTGAAGATCGCAACCATCACGCCCGATCTGGTGTCGGACTTCAAACGTAAGAAGCGGCGAAACCCGACCGACGCCAACCGCTCGCTCGCAGTCCTGTCGGTCATGATGCACTACGCGAAGGGAAAAGGCTGGTGCGCCGGCAATCCCGTTGTCGGAATCAAGCGCAACAAGGAAACCCCGCGCGAGGCATGGCTTGACGAAATCGACTTGCCCAAATTCCTCGCCGTGCTGCAAAAGCGCGCCGCCGACGACGCATTGGCCGATCTCATCCGCTTCCTGCTTATTTCCGGCTGGCGAGTTTCCGAAGCCCGCTTGCTCCGATGGGAAGAAATAGATCTCCCCCGGCTGACCGCGCACATCCAAACGAAAACCGGCTTTCAGGCGCGCCAGCTTTCGACCGACGCCGCGACGGTCATCGATCGGCAGAAGCATCGGATCGGCTATGTATTTAGCGGACGCTCCGGTCGCTTCCCGATTGCCTACAAACGCATCCGCGCCGCGCTCGACGCAGTTTGCTCGGAAGCCGAGATCAACCGGATCACGCCGCATGTCTTGCGCCACAGCTCGGCAACATGGTCGGCGGTCAACGGTGCCGATCTGCTCGAATTGCGACAGGCTTACGGATGGAAAGGGCTCGCAATGCCAAATCGCTATGTTTCGAAAGCCGAGGCGCTTGGTCGCCAAGGTGCCCAGAAAGCCGCGGATGCGATGAACGTCCTCGGCAAGCCAGCCGCGCCGCTGCGAAAGCTGTCATAGGTCCATGCCAATGACCCTCACCCACCATTTAGACTGGAACGGCCACAACTGGATACTGGTCATCGACAACGGCCCGCATGGCCGCATCGAAATGACGCTGGACGAGTTCGTCGCGTTCGCCATCCAACTCAAGGCCGACCTGATGATCGACTATGAGGAGATCAAGCCGCTCGATGCGGGCGACCCGTGGCTTACCGATGACAACTGACATCGCATCGCTCCCCCTCCCCGGGCCGCGCCTGCCGCAGCCGCCACGCCGCCCAGACCTGCGAGACTGAGGAGCCGGTCTTGCCCATCCTCATCGCCTACTTGATCTGGTCAGCGGCCTGATCCTCTGGATCGCTTCGCGCCTCGGCGGGCGAATAGCTCAGCGGAAGAGCACACCCTTCACACGGGTGGGGTCGCAGGTTCAATCCCTGCATCGCCCACCAAATTCTACAGCAAAATCAAATCGATACATGAGAGACACTATGGCTGCCAGAGTGATGCGAGTGCTGTGTCGCCACCGTGTCGCCACCGGAGCAGGCTGATCGCCACCACAGCAGGCTGATCATGTCGTCAATGCTCGGGTGCAGGAGATAACCGCCAGCCAGAGGCGATGCTGCTAAACGATGAAAAAGACCAACGGCCCAGCCTGCTTCCACGCCTGTCAGAGAGTGCGCCGTTCTCGAAAGCAACATCCTGAAGCACATCGCGCCGAACTGGGTAGCCGCGATCACATGGGTAAGGCTAAATCGTGCCGTGCCCACGGTAGCGAGACAGATGCCGAAACATCGCTGAGTATTGGCTCGCACGGCGCTAGGCGGACAATTACGACCGCAGGAGCAAGGCGCTGCTCGTCAGCCCGCGCCGAGTCGATGTGCTTGGCCAAATTCCTCGGCGACTACGCGATTGAACTCCGGAGTGATGACCTGCTTTTGAATTGATCCACTTCGAAGCGGATTTCGTCGGGGCATGGGCGAGGTCGATCTCGCCTGTCTGCGTGTTCAAAAGGTCAAGCTGCTCGTCCTTCTCGAACTTGATTCCTGCTCGCGCCAAGGCTGTTTCGATGCGGATCGGCGGCTCATGGTCGATCAGGAAGCCGTCGATCACCGCCTCGCGATGGGAGTAACGAAAGATGGGCTCGCCGAAAATGTCGGTCGTGTGCAGGGCACCCTCGCCAGCTTCCGAGCGCCACCGTCCGACAGAGATGCAGCAACCTTGCAAGCCCTTGGACAACGCGAGCGACCCAAGCCGACACTTGACGACGCCCAGCGCCTGGCCGACCTGCCTATCTCCACCTCCAGCTTTCGGTGGAGAGCTGTTGCATAGTCACTCTTGGTGGCAGGCGCGATGACAAATGCATTTGGGCCGCCGAGGACATTCTGGGCGAAATAGCTGATGAGGTCGTATTTCATGCCGCGCGTGATGGACGGGATAGCAATAGCGTTGATTGTGTAATCCTTTCGATTGCCCGCTTCCGGGCTCCCCTGAACAGGAAGGCCGTCGTTGTTGGTGCCGTTGGCGGAGATGTCGATGATCTGATTGCAAACATTCACGGCGAACTCGTCTAAAAGCAGACCGCCCAGATCGATTGCGAAGGAGATCGAAGTACCACAACGCATCCCCCGCGCCCACCCGAAGGAATTCCTAACATTCGGCACGGCGCGGGGCGGCATTTCGGATCACATCCGCTATGCGGCGCGCTTCGTTCGGCGGCGCATATCCATAGTGGCAGATCGTCCCCTCGAACGGTCTGGTCAGCCTTAGTGTTGCGCTCATGTCTGCGTGAAACCGCTCGAACTTGTCGAGCCTGTCGCAAGGGGTTTTTGCCAGATCGAACGAATAGACCGGACGCCCAGAGGCGACAGCCTCGCAATTCATGGTGATGGTATCCTTCGTGATTAGGAAGGCATCGGCGGCGGCGAGGAAATCGGTGTACGGATTGGTGCCAGTTCGATCCCATACGACTATGCAGTCGCTTCGCAACGCGAGTAGGCGGGGTAGGATCGTCGGCTCAGAGCGGCGCGAGGTGGAGACCAGCACCGTCCAGCCCTGGGCAGCGAGTCCTTCGATCGTCACAATTAGCTTATCAATGGTGGCGTCATCGAAAAGATAGGCGCCGTTGGAGCCGCCGATCAGGACCGTCACTACCTTTGCATTGCTGTTCACCCAGGTCGCCCGAGCCTTTGGGCGAGCGTTTTCCAATCTTTTGCCCGTTATTTGATGCGGGACCCCAAGCATTTGGTGGAAATTGGCCGTGTTCGCCTTCGCCTCTGTCCAGTCGTGTCGTGAGATGAACGCCATGTCGTATCGCCGGGCGAATTCTGCAGAAGGCGTTTGCAGATGCACAGTCACAGGGCGTCTGTGGCAAGCAGCAGCGATGGCGAATACATGTCGCTCGGCCATCCTTCCGCATGATATGATGATGTCGGGGTGAGGTTGCGGAAGGCCACGGTACGGCGAGAGCAGACCCATGCGCCATCGGCGCAACTTTTTCGCTACGATGATCGAATGCGGCTCAGGATCAATATAGCGACCCACGCCAACACATTGCGTAAGGGTCCCGGCTTTTACTTCGCTGACAGTCCATACCCGCATCCAAGATTAACCTTCTAGCGCCCCTGCACCCTCGTGAGTCAGTCTGTCGAGTAACTGCGCAACCGCCTCGACACGATCGACTTTCTCCGCAGCGCCTGCCTTTCGCAAAAAATCTATATATTCCTCCCTGAGCGCGTCTCGCGGCTCGGGATATTCACCCGCGCTGGGCAGCAATTGCCGCGCCAAGGGCGACAGAGGGTTCTCAAAGCTCGCCAGTACGATCAATGGGGAGAGCCGAGCGAGCCACTCATTCTTGCGCGTCCTCACATTGAACAGCACCGAGGGCACACCGCAGACGAGGCCGAGGATTGCCATGTGGTAGCGGGCGCCGATATGCAACCGGCATCGGGATACCGTCTCTGCGGCCTCCAAGAGGCCGGCGGTTTCCGCGAAGATGCCGTTCAATTCCGTGATCTGCGGTGTGAACTCCTGGAGCCGTGACGACGCACGGGTAAGGACGACAGGACGCAGATGGAATTCGCGGCAGATTTCAAGGGCTTTCGCGCAGATCAATCTGTCCAGTCCTGCCGAATTGCGGGCTCCCGTGGTAATCAGGCAGGAGTCGCGCTCTCCAGCAAATGTTGGCGGAACATGCAAGAGCGCCGCATCCGGGAGAAATCGGATCGAGTAGGTGTCCGCCGATATCTCATCCCGGGCAGCCACCATGTCGACAAGGGCAAAGATGCTTTTCAGGAAATGCCGGCGGGCATCTCCGTATGCAGGGATCGTGCCGTTCAGAATCGCGGTACGTTTTCCCAGCAGCGCCGCGAGCAATAGGGGAGAGAAGAATGTGAGCAGGCCTTGGAGGCTAACGTTCTCGTCGACTGATCCTTCGGGCTGCAGAATGACCAGCTCGGCACCGAGGAGGACGTCGACGGATCGTGGGCCATATCCCACCTCGATGAGGCGCTCCAACTCCTTCCTAACTTTCGTGACGTCGCCTTGAACCGAGCTTTTCTCGGTCTGCCGATATGCGCTGAACCGAAACCCCAACGAATGAATCGCGGCATTCGGAAAAGTAGTTGCGATCGCGGATTTGAGGTTCTGGCTGGTAAGCCTGCAGCCGATGTTGGTGCGGCCATCAGTATCGTTGAAGAGAACGATGCGCATTGTGCCGTCGCCGGATCGTCTCTTCTCTGCCAATTCCTCGAGGTCATCGACGTAGCTGGCATGATGCCGCCAGTACCCCAGGGCGTCCCCCATCTCGACTTGGCGGGCGCAGATGTCTCTCGCTTCCTCGAGGAATCCTGTGGCGATCAAGGCGTCTACGGCGCGGCGCGCATCGCATTCCCGCGGCTGCAGCCGGTACGCTGTGGCCAAGCGTCTGGCCGCATGCGCGGGCGAGCGCTTCATAAGGCGTGCAGTTTTCCGATAGTAGGAGGCCAAAAGGTTGGCCAATATCATTTGGAAGTAGATCGCATTGAATCTGCCTTAATCAAAACCCCGGAAAGCGGTGCTTTCCCCCTGAGCCGCCTTTAACAAACGGGAACCAAGCAAACAAGTAGGGGAACCTACAACATCGCGCCGACCGGCTGCGTCGCGCGAAAGTGGACGCGGTGGTGCAGCACATGATCCTTGGCCACACGCTCGGTGGGACGCCGAGAACTACGGCGGTCAAGAAGCCCGTTTAGAGGTCGACTTCGTCGCGAATCGGAAGCGGGTTGGCCAGCCCACGCGATCCCATGTCAAGAAGCAGTAAGCACACAATGGGGCTTTCCAGTCTCGGCAAAAGACGTACCTACCTCGGTCAGGTCCACGGGCAGGGCAAGTCCGAGGGCGCCGTGACGATTCAGGCGGGCGACCGCGGCAGCTTGCAGGGTGGTTGACTCAAAATCTGTTTGACGGCACTCCTGCCGCCCATCCCAAGGTAATCGTCTGGATTGTGCTGATACGCCGCAAAATCGCCGGTTCGCGGTCTTCGATTGCCATAGCTGAATTTACCAGGATTAGAACGGTCACTACGATTGATGCGATTTCCATATAGACCTGAAATTGACGGCCTGCGCGCAATTGCCGTGCTGATCGTGATGTTTTTCCATTTTGGCGTGCCAGGTTTCTCTGGCGGTTTCGTCGGCGTGGATGTCTTTTTCGTCATCAGCGGCTATCTGATCACCCGTCTCATCTACCGGGAAATCGCGGCAACCGGCGAATTCAGGTTTTTCGATTTCTATGTGAGAAGGATGCGCAGATTGTTCCCTGCGCTCGCATGCGTCCTTGTGGTGAGTTCGCTTTCGGCTGTTGTTGTCTTTTCACCTGAACACCTGAAGGGATTTGCCCGCGAGCTCATGACAGCGGTGCCGTCGGTCTCCAACATCTTCTACTTCTCTGAATCAGGCTATTTCGACATTGATAAGCACTTCAAGGCTCTGCTCCACACATGGTCCCTGGGCGTTGAAGAGCAGTTTTACCTTGCGTGGCCCGTCTTCCTTTTCCTTGCTCTGAAACTGGGTCGGAAAGCCTTCCTCACCGCTTTGATCGCCTGCTCGGTGACCAGCCTTGTAGCAGCGGAAGTTTGGCCCAATCGGTCGGCTGCATTCTTCCTCACGCCGTTCCGCGTCTTTGAGTTCGGGATAGGCGCCGGGCTCGTCTGGCTCGAAAAATATGCCAAGCAAGGCTTTTTCGCTGAATTCGCTGCCGTCGGCGGCATAGCGATGATCGGCGCCGCCGCCTATCTGCTGACGCCCGACTCCCACTTTCCGGGCATTTTGACTCTCGTCCCCACGCTGGGCGCAGCTTTGATCATCTACGCCCGTGATGCGAAATTTGTCGGCCTGCTCACAAACAACCCGATCAGCGTCAGCATTGGAAAGATCAGCTACTCCCTGTATCTGGTGCACTGGCCGCTGTTCGTCTTCTACTACTATTTCAATTATCAGCCGCTGACGGGACTCGACCGTCTGGCGCTGCTGGCGACTTCCATTGCGCTGGCAATCGCATTGAACCGCCTGATCGAGGAGCCCTTTCGATATGCGAAGCCTCACCCGAGAGAGCCGGGCCGGTTTGTCGCGCGGGTCGTGGCAACGGGAATGGCGATCATCGCCTTTGGCGGGTTAATTGTCCTCGGAAAGGGTTGGGATTGGAGGCTCTCACCCGAAACGACAAGACTGCTTGCCAGCGCCAACAGGCAGATCTCGCTTGAGAAAGACTGCAAATATCGGGTGTCGCAGATAACCAAGGACCTTCAGGCCAGGCTGGACAGGTGCTTTTTCGAACGAGGCTCGGCTGCTCTCGTGTTGGGGGACAGCCACGCCATCGATCTTTTCAATGCGCTCGCCTACAACAGCGGGACAAGACATGTGATCGGGCTGACCGGAGGGGGTTGCCGGCCCGTCAACCCCAAACCCGATTGCTATTACGACGAATTGCAGGCCTTCCTCAAAACCAACCGAGGAAAGATCGACAACATCGTTTTCACGCAGAAGGGGAGCTATTTCCTCGCGGATGCTCGCCATTTGCCTGTCGATACCGACAGTGTGCGGAAGACGGTCGACTTCGTGTCGGAACTGGAGCGGCTTGGCTTTCCGACCGTCTGGGTAGGACCGCAGTGGGAGCCGAACTATGAGGTTGAGCATTTGGTGCCCGTGGCGAAACCTGCGGTAGGGGAAGCGTTCCTCAGCAATGAAAACGAACACATTGACGACGTGGAGTTCGAGATCCGCCGATTGCTGAAAAACGCGCCGGTTCCCGTTGCCTACGTGTCCAAGCTCGACGCGATCGGAAAGCTGACGCAGGCGCTCTTCATTATCGACAATGAATACACCTATGAGGACACAGACCATTGGTCTGCCAAGGGCGAAGAGGTCTTCGGGGCCATGCTTATGCAAAACGCGGTGTTGAACCGCATATTCCATCTCGAGCCGCGCGACTGATGCATGGCATCGTCACGCAGTTATGGGAATGTTTGGATTGCATGCATGGGCGCGACGGGCTAGGAGCGATCTCCACTTTCGTTCGTTTAACATGAAGCTGGTCAATGCGCCTTTGGACCTGTAAGCGAGGTCAAGGCGGGCACGTTGACTCAGTGCCTCGGTGAACCGTGAATCGCTCGATTCCTCGTAATCCGCAACCGGCCATGGTTGACCTTGGACACGGCTCCAGCCGTGACGAAGGCGTTGGCATGAGCGTGCGGGACGATAGCGGCGCGAAAATAGACATCTCCGAAAACTTGAGTTCACTCATATCAAAGCACCGGCGTTGGTTGGATCGCCTTGGCATACGAAACAGCCCCTGGCTCGTATTCGGCTCCGCGCCCGAACCAACCGTCCCGCCTGATATATCGGCGACACACGCCCGTATCGACATCAACAATTCAGGGGCAACCGCCGCGTCCCTCGGCCTTGGGCGGGCAGCGCTGACGATAAGAGCGCGCAAGAAGACCTGGGAGGAGCACCGTAAACTGGACACGCGAGCGCTCCTGTGGATCCACGATCGCCATCCGCTGACCCTGCGGCTAAAAGTACTGTTCAGGCCGCATCGCTACGTCGGTAGCATCGCGAAAGTTACCCCTTGGGAGAGAGAAGAGCTGGTCGCCCAGGTGGCGTCCACCCGGCTCGAGGGCGTTGGCAGCCTCTGCAAGGTCACCAATGGCGTCTTTGCCGCATGCTACGGCCTGGCGCTGGGCGTGCCTGAGATCGTGATTGCAGGCATTTCCCTGTCCAAGGTGGGTCATTCCTACGATAAGCTTCAGAGGAGGAGACGCCAAGTCGACGAGGATGCTTATATCCTCGAAAGGCTCAAGGACCACCCGGCGCTCTTCACGACCGAAGCCGATTTGGCGGCAGAAACCGGGCTTAAACTGTGGTCGTCTCCCCTTTCATCAACAGATAGTGCTCAGAACTGACCTGCCTGAAGGGTATCCGTTATTCCCTATCGGAACTCGATCACGACCCACTGTTTGTCGGTCAACAAGGTGGAAACCCTTCGGTGCAGGAAGCCAACGAGCTGTGCAAACGGGCGCTTCGCCTCCCGCCACAGCTTTTCACTACGGCTCAGCCGCCCCTGCGACCTTTCCTCGTGCAGATCGCTGCCGAGACCAAGGATGGCCGTCGGCTCCTTCAAAAAGAAATCCTGCATGCAGATCGCGGGAGAGAGTTGAAATGTGACAAGCGAGGAGGCAAAGGGCAGTTCTGGATTGAACAGGAAATGATCAACCGGATCGGCGAAGGTTTCGCTCAACTTGAGCAGCTTTTCCGCCCCCTTGCGGGTCACCACATAGCCGCCCGCACCAATATGCTTGCCGGCCAGCCGATAGAGCTTGCGCGCACCGGGTGCTGCAACGGGCGTTTTGTCCATGCGCGTTGGCTGCCGCATAGTTTCGACTTTCACGATATCGGCCTCTTCGGGCACCCAGTCGCCATTTGCGAATAGCGCGGCTGCTTCATCCCCCAGATGCAGATCGTCCTCGAAGATGGCGGCATAAGGCAGCCCTTCGTTAATGATGCGCTGCCAACATCCCCGGTGGCTGAGGAAGCAGGCCGTCGCACCAGGCCGCACCTCGCCAAAAGAGGCGCTGCCGCACCACTGCCTGATTGTCTCCTCGGACAATTGCCTGCCGTCGACCGCGCTGACGCGGATGAATTGCAGGCCCATGCCATCAAACATCTCCGCCATGCGACGCATCCGTCCTTCCTGGCGGTCCAGGTTGATGACAAACAGCTTCATTTGCGTTGCACGCGGCAATCTGTCGAATAAATGTCGAGCTTGTTTTCCAATGTGCTAGTCCTTCTTCGCGTGTTTGCGCTTCTTCGCGTATTTTGGTTTCTGGTCGTCCCCCGCCGGCCATATATGAATGTTGCGCTCTGCGATTTTGCGCTCAAGCCACGATCGTTCGTCCGCCCAAGCATGTCGCTGCCAGCCCTGCCAGCTAAAGCCGGCAATTTCAACGTCCCACTCATCCGCCGGGCATTGCTCCAGTGCGTATCGGATTCCGAAATATCCCGTGCTCGGGATCACGCGCCGCTCGGCGAGTTGGGATGGCTCGAGCCCCAGTTCCCGACACCCTGCCTCATACTCAGAGACCGGCAATATCGCCACCATTTTGCCGGCGCCGCCGAACATGTTGATCGAAGCCCAGGTCCACTCGTCCCGCCTGCCCTTGATCCGCGCCCAGAGGCTTTCTTTCCGGGCATATTTCTCGACTGCGATTGGATGGGAGACGAGGATGACCAGTTCGGCCGCCTGCACGATCGGCGATGTCGGATAGCTGGGATTGTCCAGCCGGCGCTTCATCGGTTTGCCGGTGTTGCAGACGAAAAGCCATGTGGTCTTGGTCCCGCTCATTCCGATCGAGGCCTTCGGCTCGTTGAACCGCATGACCGCCTCACTGGAATCGACGCGTTCCGACATGTCCTCGAGCAGGACGCCATTGCCGACAATGAACAGTCTCTTTCTAGCCATTCAATCCAGCCATCAGGCTCTCCGCGCTTTCGTCCACTCGCCGGGCGGTTGCGCTGTTTAGAACATTGTGCAGCGCCGCCGCAAACCGATTCTCTGCTGGCTCTATGGCTGGCTATGATTGTAGTAACGCGTGCTCGGCGCGTCGTCAGCGCCTGCCGACCAGTTGAGGCGACATGTGCAGAGACTGCCTCGAAAGACTTCTGCCGATCGGGGAGAGCCATTTCCTTCTTGTAGAGGATAGGCCCATTCGACTCCTACCCCGTTTCCTGGGTTCGACCCCCGGGTAAAACCGCCTGGCCTGGTACCCATCGTGGCATGACGCACACGGCCCCTGTTAGATGCGCCCAATTTTGAAGGCATTTCGGCTTCTTGCCGGGTTCACATTTCCGACGCCAGCGCGGTGCCTGCGGAGTGGCGATGGCCGCCGATCAAAACGTTAGCGGCGTGCGCGGCTGCGATGAAGGCCAGGCAAGCGTTCTCTTCCGACCGGTATCCGCGAAATGCCTGCGCGCAGACATGGGCCGCCTCGCGCCAGCACTGCCTGCCCGCCTTCGGCCAGTAAATGCTGGAGAGGCACGCAATCGCCTCGGCGGCGTTCGAAACGACGCGGACGGTCCTGTCTGGACCCAACACAACGAGGACCGGGGCGTTGAACTCGCTTTCTGCCATGATGGTCTCCTTCAGAAGGATGGTGGCCGACGATGGGCTTCAGCGGACAGAGCCGCGACCAGGCAGCTTGCGACGAGATAGTGAAAGAAGAGTTGACGACATGAAGGGGGTCCGGCACCCCTTGGTCGGTCACAGTGCGCATTTGTGAGCAGCCCGATGCGTTCCTCGAATGACAGGGCATTGAGATCATCCATCACGCGGTGTCATGAATTCGCGCCGCCACATGGGGGCCAATTGTGCCCTCCCTAACCCGCCTGCCGATGACCCCGAGGACTTGTTGCACACGGCCAGCGCGCCGGATCGAGAACATGCAGTGCGGTCATTTAGTCGAACAGGTTACTGTATATCCGGTTGGGACACACACTGTCCGGCGCGGCTTCATCCCCCTCGCGGGCCGAGTTCTACCGCAGCAGAGCTGCGAGACCGATGCACCGGCGGCTCTCTTTAGACCCTGCTGAAGCTCGCTGCTGCCGTCTCCTGTGGAATTTCGTTAAGATCGGGCTGGTCGGATAGTTCGGCTTGAGCCCAAGGGCCGTAACAGCTAGCAGCTACCAGCGGGAGCAAGCAGGCTCTGGAACTGGAGTTTCTAAAGGGGGCTCTGAAAAGCGCACCGCCGCCGAGAAGAGGGACTACATCCGTCGTCACCGGCCCCGCGGCATCTCCATCGCTGAAGGATGCCGACTGATGGGGATCGCGCGCTCGACCCACTACGACCGTCCGGAAAAGCGTACCGCCGACACCGCGATTGTCGAGGCAATATTCGCGATCTGCGACGAGTTCGAGTTCTACGGTTATCGCCGCGTCGGCGCGGCGCTGCGTCAGCAAGGCTTCGTCGTGAACCACAAGAAGATCAGGCGCCTGATGCGCGAGCATGATCTGCAGCCCAAGATGAGGCGACGCTTCGTGGCCACCACCGACAGCGATCATGACGGCCCAATCTTTCCCAATCTGGCGAAGGAGATGGTCCCGGCCGGTCCGAACCAGCTCTGGGTTTCCGACATCACCTATGTCGCACTGCCGACCCGCTTCGTCTATGTCGCCGTCCTCCTCGATGCCTGGTCGCGCTTGATCGTCGGCTACGCCATCGGCCGCTCCATCGATGCGCGCCTGACGCTCGCCGCCTTGAGCGCCGCCATTGATCGGAGAAGACCACCGCCAGGCTGCATTCACCATTCCGATCGCGGCTCGCAATATGCTGCCGAGATCTACCGGCAGCTTCTTGCCGATCAAGGTCTGATCGGCTCGATGGGCCGCAGAGGCAATCCCTATGACAACGCCAAAGCTGAGAGCTTCATGAAGACGCTAAAGGTCGAAGCCGTCTACCCGATGGCTTTCGAAACCTTCGACGACGTCACTGAACACCTTCCCCGCTTCATCGAGGACGTCTACAACAACCGCAGGCTCCATTCGGCGCTCGGCTATCTGAGCCCGCAACAGTTCGAGGATCAACACATCCGGCAGACTGGCAAAACAGCAGCCTGATCACTGTCCACCCTCAGGGGCGCAGTCCAGCTTCGGGTCGTTTCATCGGCCATTGTGACACTTTCTCTTTCTGCCTGCACGACAACACAGGAAGCCCTGACCAAGAACCCGAAAGCGGTTGGGAAGGCTGCTCTATGTCGGTCCTTTGTGACCACGAACGATGAGCGTTTTCGACAGGAACTTTATAAGGAACTTTCTCGACGCTCTATTTCCGCAGTGCAATGCGCCGATATGGTCAAAAAGCAGAACCAAGCCATTGCTGCAGGCATTGCCATAGCCGCCGTGGGAACAGCCGTCGCGGTTTGTGCAAACAACAATTGTGGTGGTGGTGGTGGGTACTATGGGGGCGGATATTACCAGGGGGCTGATTGGGACGCGTTCTATAATCAGTACGGACAAATTGTGTGGGCTTGCAGAGAAATCTCAAGCGGACGGTTCACCTACGACAACAACTGCGCGGGAAAACCGATGACGGATTGGCGTTGGCCGGGGAAGTATGCGTTTTGACCAAAGCGATCTGACGCTATCGGGTTATTGACCCCCAAGGCCGCGCCATGAGCCGCCGTTCCATCGCAGGCATTGAACGACCGGCGGCGGGCCGACTTCGTGCCGTTCACTCATTAGAAAAGCGAGCGGTCAGTAGCTGTCGCTCTGCGGTAGACCGTCTGTGATCTCATAGTAGTCGCCCTTGTCCCCGACAAATGTGTGTTTGGAGAGATGCAAGCCGGTTGGGCCATCGAATAGACCCATCGCGACCGCTGTGAACTGGTAGCCTTCAATCGTGGGCTTCCAGAACAATGTCGAGCCGCACTCGGAACAGAACCCACGTTCGACTTTGTCGGATGATCGGTACCAACGGACGTGCTGTTCACCCCCGACTGAGAGCGCGTCGCGCAGGACATTCACAGCAGCGAGGACGTGGCCAGACTGCCTCCGACACATCCTGCAATGGCAAGCTTCAGGCTGATGTTCAATTGGACCTGTGACCTCGACGCTGACACTGCCGCACAGGCACGCGCCCCTCAACATGGCACCTCTCCACATCCGACATCGCCTCGCTATTTCGGCGGTACTCCCAATTGGCAGATTGGCAGGCTAGTTGTACGACTGAAATTGGCCCAACACATGACGTGCGTGCCGGGCATGGCGAAGCGCGAGCGGGTCAACTCGAGCTGCAGCGCGAGCAAATCCGAAAGACTGCAACGGGTCGTGAGCCGAAACCAAAACTGAGACACTACCATCGGAGGCCGGCACACCGGGCGCGAGCAGATGCGGATGGCTGCAGCTGCTGATGCTCGGAGAGCCCGGCAGCATCGGCTACCTCGCGCTGGGAAGGAGCAAAACCGTGGGCGCGCCCTCGTTTTTGCTTCGGTCGCCGCCCCGTGCGTCGAACGCCTTCAGAAGCTCCCCCCTTACGCCGCGTGGCGCGCACCCTGATGTGCCGACCCGGGCTTCGAAACGGCCCGCTCCGGCACCCTGCGGACGCCGCCCAGAGGCGCGGACCCTTCGGGCGGGCTTGGCCACCGGGCGGACCGAAACGCGCCTACACGGCCAGACCCCAACCCCGGCCTGTCGCGCGCGCTTGGCGGCGCGGGTTCTTTCGCCGGCCCCGACAGGGCGCAACGCCCCCACTTTTTACATGGCAGCCCGGCAAACAAAGGCTTCCACAACCCGTCATGTCCGGCATGCCTACTCCGCCAAATTCCTTCCCCCTTCCCTCTTTCCCACCTGTTTCCTCGAAAAGACGCCACACATTACATTTCCCGCGTGTTTACACGCCATGGTAGGAAGGTAGGGAGGTAGGGAGAAGGGGTCGGACAAACGCCAGTTTCCCGGCCTACCGCAAACGAAATATGACCACCCAAGGTAGGGAGGTAGGGAGCAAAAGTCAGAAAAAGGGGTCATTAAAATCACCCCCAATTTCGCTGTTTTCGTCATTTTCCTTCGGCGCTTGGAACGCCCATTTGGACTTGTTGATAGTGGGGTCCCACCGCTTTTTGCGGTCGCATCCAAGCTGCCGCAGCACGGCAGCGACGCGCATTTCGTGGTTGCGCTCGCGCCGGGCAACCGGCATCTCAAGATGCTCTAGAACCTCGCCGGTGGTAAACCATGTGCCGCCCGTCCGACGTTCCACATAGGCCGCGATGTCGTTGAACCATGGATCGCGCTCAAGCCGCTCATCCTGTTCTTGGGCGGCAATCTTTTCGAGCTTGGCCGACAGCCACCATTTCTCGCCTTTGCGGAAGGCGGCGACGGCCTCGGCCCATAACTGGTCGACGATGAGCCGGATGTCCGCCAGCCTGATCGCGGTGACTTTCACCGGCCAGAAGCGGCGGTTGCCGGTATGGTCGAGCAGATAGACCTCGGCATTGGTGGAGCCGACAAAGATTACCTGGCGCGGTCGGCTGACATCGGCGTGACCGTAGGCGGGCCGGAAGCGGTCGATCTGGCATGAAATCTAGTCCTTTACCGCCTCGATTTCCGAGCGCCTGAACTGCGCGATCTCGGAAAGCTCGATTATCCAGACGCCGGCAAGGTGCTGGCGGGCATCGCGGCTGGCCAGATTGTGCGGCAGGCTGTCGAAAAACCACTCGTCACGGACGGCCAAGGCGCGCAACAGACTGGATTTCAGCGTACCTTGCGGCCCTTCGATGATGGCGGTGTGGTCGACCTTGCAGCCGGGGTTCATGATGCGCGCCACCGCCGAAATAAACAGGCAGCGGGTGACGGCCTCGACATAGAGCAGAGTGGCCTCCCGCTGCTTGTCCGTTTCGCCGCCAACGACGGCTCCGCAATGATCGATCAGAAAGCGCGACAGGCGCGGGGTGCCGTCCCACGCGACGCCTTCCAGATAGTCGCGCACGGGGTGGTAGGGACGCTCTCGCGCCTCAAGCTCGATCACCTCACGCACGGTCGAGCGGCCAACCTTGGTAAAGCCGCGCGCATTGAGGTGCTCGGTCAGCGCGGTGTCGTCGGTATCGGCCCAAGGACGCGGCGCGAAGCTCTTCGGTATTTTCAGTCCGGGCCTCGGAATTGGCCACTCCAGCATCACCCGTTGCGTAAATTCATCGAAACGGACCAGATCCTTAGTCAGCGCATGCTTTTGCAAATCCTCGCGGATATGCAGCGGATTGGCCGTCCGATGCTTGCGCTTCCCGTCCGTCGCTGGCGCAAAAGCAATCACGTTTTCGGCCCCGCCGCGTTCGTTCTCGTCGTTCATGGCATTTCCTCGTCGGCGTAGTCGGAACCAAGGTCGCGCGGCCAGCGGATAAACACTTCCCTTCCGGCCTCGCTCCAGCGTTCGGCGCATGCCTGTGCGGCGGATAGTCCTGCCTGATCGTGATCGGCGAAGATCGTCAGCGCCTGGACCCCGCCAAGCACGGGAAATCGTTCGATGCCGCCGGCACTACCGAGCGCCCAAACCGGACGGAAGCCGCCCGCTATCACCTTCAGGCCGGTTTCAACTCCCTCGCAAATGCCGAGCCCCTCGCAAACGTCGCTGTCAGGCGACAGCTTGATCGCGTGGCTGCCGACCGGACCAAGCATCTGCTTGGCGCGCTCGCCGAGATGCCATGATCCGTCATCCCTGAGCGCTGTGCGATGAATTGCGCTCGGCGGCGCTTCGGGATCGAGGTCGTACTCTATCGGCGAATACCGGCAGATCATTGCCGGGTGCCGACCGATGTCCTGGAACGGGCAGGCAGGATGAAAGCGGATGGTCACAATGGCCATCTCGCGAAGCAGATCGAGCGGCAGGCGGCGCTCGGCGAAATAGGTCTCGACCGGCGTTCCGACCGGGTGGACGCCCTCCGCAAACAAACGTTGTGCCGCGCCGGTTTTCTGCTCTCGGCTAGCCGCTTCGATCCGCTCGTTCTCGCGGTCACGAAAGCGCGGCGGTGGTGGTTCCTGCCGTTGGCCGGGATCGAAGGCCGGCAGTCCGAGCCGCGCCCGCGCATAATCCATGCACTCTTGCCAATCGTCGCCCGCGAACGAACAAACATGCAGGCGGCCATCGCCGTCGAACCAGACCGACAACGAGCGGTCCTGTCGGCTGTGGCCGGGCCCGGGACAGGAAATGCGCCCGCCATGGACCTCGCCGCCGAGCTGCCGGGCCATTGTGGCGAGCGCCATCATCGACCGTCCCCGGTGGCCGTCCGGCAGGTCATAGCTGCGGCTGTGCCGGAAATGCGGGTGAGCGCGCAAATCGTCCATTGCCGCCACCCGCCGCCGCCGCAAGTGGCCCGGCGAGGCGCGGCGACCGACACGTCATACGGCTTGCAAAAGCGCCTCCAGCGCCGCACCTCTGCGGACTTGATGCGCGCGGACGTGCCGGGCAGGTCGTCGACCAGCGAAGCCGGCCAGACGGTCGGCTTGCCCTGCGCCACGCGCCTTGCGTTCAGATCGACGAAGGTCTCGGCCACGCTCCGGCTGGGGCAGAAAGGAGGATTGCTGGCCTCCATCACCGGGCCACCTCGCGAAAGAGGCCGCCGTTCGGAAAGGCGAGGCCGGTGGGTTCGAGCCGCATCACGCGAAGCTCGACGGTGGAAAGGGCGACGGTCCCCTGCCAGACGCGCAGCAGGCGGTCGCCCTGGTCGCTGAAGAAGGCGGGAAGGCCGTCACTGTCGCGGGCTTCGGTGAGGCCGGGCGGGTAGCCGGGCTTTTTGCACGGCGTCAGCGACCGGGCAACGGCCTTCGGTACCGCCGCCGAAAGCGCACGTTTTTTTGGGCGCTGACGGTGGGCTCTTGCCCGGCAGGCCGCCGAGCAGCTGCGCTGGTCCGCCCGGTTCGGCTTGAAGCCCACGCCGCACCCCTCGCAGACCGCGAATTTGGCCTGCATCGCGGAGGGCGTTTCGACGCCCTTGCCGCACAACTCGCCCTGGGTGGGGTCGGGTAGCGAGTGCACTGCGGCCTCCTGTTGAGGCGGCAGGTTGACGTGCACGTAAGCTAAGATTAGTTTCGGGCTGCCTATAGCCCGAAACCTAACCGAAGCCCGCTGCGCAGTCCTGCCGGCGGGTTTCGTTTAGGCGGCTACACTGCGATAGCCGGCAGCCAGCATTTCGCAAAATGCCGGCCTCGGATATTTGACCAGCCGTCCGCCAATACGAATAAATTCCGGCGGTTCGCCATCCTTGCGGCGGCGCTTCAAGGAGCCGGGCAATATCCCGAGGATGCTGGCGACATCATCGCTTTCGAGCAGACCCGGCAAAGCATCATCTACGGCAAGTGCTTCGAAGATTTCCCTGCCACGCTTGCCACACGATGCGTGATGGCTAATCCGGTCCTCGAACAATTTGGCGACGTGCGATTTTGCGGCCATCGCGAAATATCCTTCTCTCTCGGTTGGTATACTCTCACGCCGAGATAATGCGCCTCCTTCTGCGATAAAATCTATAGTTACTTTAATAGTTTAGCCACAGTACATATCATGACACGTCAACACAACATTGATCACCAAAAGACAATGATTTTCGGGTATTCTTCATATCCAGAAATATTAAGCGTGAGTTCATTTTTCAAAAAAGGCACCACCCGGCGGACGGCGTGCCCGCGTGACCGGGCGACGATCAGGGCCGGCGAGCTGCTGCTGGAGATCGAGGCGGAGAGCGGCAAAGCATAGAAGTTCTCAAGGGGAAACTTTATCCGCCCGGAAACATGCCGCACGGAAGCCGGGCTGAGCCCGAAACAAGCGGCGGATGCCATCGCCGCCGCCAAGGTGCCGCAGGACGAAGCCGCGTCCCTGGCCCTGCTGGTTTCGGTGATTTCACATGGCGAGGAATTGTCTTATTCGGGCAATGACCTTGCGCGAAGTCGGACAAAATGTCGGACCACGTTAACGGCAACGCTGCCAGATTGGCATCGGTAAAAAGCCGAAAAGTGCAATGATTTCAATCTGGTGCGGACGCCGGGGATCGAACCCGGATGACCGAAGTCGAGGGATTTTAAGTCCCTTGCGTCTACCAGTTCCGCCACGTCCGCTTGATTCAGTGCCTAAAGGAGCGCCCCGCCGGGAGCAAGGGCAAACGCCTTGCCGGCCGTGCGTCTGACAAAAGGCGATGACCCGATCGATATCGAAATGCCGGTTGCCACCGGATTCTTTGCGGCCCGCCGAGGCTGGGACAATCAAGTGTGTTCCTCGCCCCAACGCTTCAGCGCCAGAAGCACAGGCCCAAGCTCCCTGCCCTTCTCGGTCAGCACATATTCGTTGCGCGGCGGATGGCTGGCATAGGCGCGGGCGGCAACGATGCCGCTCGTTTCCAGCGTTTTCAGCCGGGCCGACAGCGTGTTGGGAGAGATCGCCGGAAACGCCGCGGCCAGCTCCTGGAACCGCCGCGGCCCCAGTCGCAGCAGGTCGCGGAGGATGAGGATCGTCCATTTTTCGCCGACAATGTCGAGCGTACGGGCGACCGGACAGTCGAGGTCATAGGGTGAAGCCATGCCCCAATCTAGCGCATAGGCTGAATTTCAGCAAGTTACTATTGATTTCGTAGTGACTACGGGTCATGATAGACGGGGTCAAGTTCCAGCGGAGGAATTTCGATGCCCGTACCTTCCCTGCTTACGCTTTATATCCTGTCCGGTTCGCTCGCCATGATTGCGGCCATCCTCATCGGCCTCGGCCGCGCGCTCACGCAGCCCGGCTGGTCGCCTTCCGAGCGGAAGAACGTGCTGTGGACGGTTTCGCTCGTCCTGCTGATCTGGTTCGCGATCGCCATCTTCCTGGCGGTGAACGGCGCATATTCAGCTGCAGCCGACAGCCTTCCCACCATCCAGTTCGGGCTTCTGATCCCGGTCATTGCCGGCGTGGCCCTGCTTTTCGGCTCCGTAACGGCGGCGCGCGTCCTCGCCGCTGTGCCGATGCAGTGGCTGGTCGGCGTCCAGCTTTATCGGGTCATCGGCGGTGTGTTCGTGGTTCTCTGGCTCGCCGGCTCCATCCCCGGCCTGTTCGCGCTGCCGGCCGGCATAGGCGACATCGCTGTCGGAGTGATGGCGCCGTTCGTCGCGGCACGCTATGCCCGCAATGCCGGCCAGGGCCGAGGCGCGGTCGCGTGGTGGAACGCCTTCGGCGTTTTCGATCTGGTGGTCGCGCTCACGCTCGGCCTGCTGACCAGCCCGTCGCCGCTCCAGCTTTTTGCGTTCGACCGGCCGAACATCATCATTTCCGAGTTCCCGCTGATCCTGATCCCGACCTTTTTGGTGCCGCTGTCGATCATGCTTCACGTCGCGGTCTGGATAAAGCTCGCCCGGGAGAAGGAAGCCCCCGGCGCCTCGTCATACGCCCATGGCTGAGGCCTTCTACCGCGCGGACCGGCCTCAGCCTGCCTTACGCCAGGCGCCGGTCCGCTCGGTGAACGGCGAATAGTCGACGAACGACCATCTCAGCGGCGCCGCCGCCCGGCGGCGCCACCCGCGCGCCACATGGAAACGCCACATGCGCTCCGCGCCTTCGATCAGCCGGCCGGCCTCGCCGCTCCAGTCGACCTCGGTGGTCCCCTGCAGTTGCAGGAGGTCGCCGCGCTCGAAATCTATGAACAGCAACCCGGCGCGGGGCTCGCCCAAAAGATTGCCGAGCGTGTTGAAATAGCGGTTGCCGCGGAAATCCGGGATTGTAAGTGTGTCGCCCGAGACATCGACGAAGCCCGGCCGGCCGCCGCGATGCGAGATGTCCAGCCCGCCGGCCACACCGGCTTCGGGTCGCGAACGCGAGGCGACGGAGAAGGTGTCGGCCCGCGCGATCATCGCCCGCGCCTCGCCGTCGAGGCCTGAAAGCGGCTCCGTGTCGGCTGGCCGGCGCTCCGCGACCTCGACCGTCCGGCCCTGTATGTATTGCGGGCAATTGCCGAAACTCTGGCGGACCGAAACGGTCAGCCCGCCGGAATCCATTTCCGCGATGCTCCCATTGGCGCGGTTGCGCCGGCGCGTCGACAGGTCGATGCCCAGTATGGCGATGTCGCGTCCGGCCGCAAAGCCGCCGGCCGCGGGATCCCGGCCGTCCGGCAACGCGTCGATGCGCAGCGTCACCGGATCGGGCGAATGGGTAAAACCCGGCGCGCCGGTCAGCATCGTGGCCAGCGGCCATCCCTCCTTGTCCGCCACGCCGGCGAACAAATAGGGCAGCAGCTCGAAGAAGCTTCGGTGCTGGTCGGGCATGAAGCCGCGAATGCCGCCGCCGCCTGAACCGACACCGGCCAGCGCCTGGGCGGCGAGTTCGTCCGGATGGAAGGGTGAGGCGTCCATATCGGCCTCACGCGACCTGCGGGATAGGCGAAGCCGGCAACGGCTTGAAATTCGGCAGCGCCTCGACACGACGCAGCCATTCGCCGACTGCCGGATAGGGTTCCAGCATGATGCCGCCTTCCGGCGCATGCGCGACATAGGAATAGCAGGCGAGATCCGCGATGGTCGGGTGCTCCGCCGCCAGCCATTCGCGGCCGGCAAGATGGTTCTCCATGAATGTCAGCACGCGCGCGCCGATCGCATGGCAGGCTTCCCGGTCGCCGGGAGCGCCGAACAGCGCCATCACCCGCGCCGCCGCCGGGCCATAGCGCAATTCGCCGGCCGCGATCGACAGCCAGCGCTGCACCTGTGCCGCGGCTACAGGCTCGTCGGGCAGCCAATTACTTTCCGACGCATAACGCTTCGCCAGATAGACCAGGATGGCGTTGCTGTCGCACAGCACCAGGTCGCCATCCTCGAGCACAGGGATCTGGCCGAGCGGATTGAGCTTCAGGAAGGCTTCGGTGCGGCGCACGTCTGCCGGCGCCGGCGAAAAGCGGAAAGGCAGGCCGAGCATCCGAAGCATCAGCTCGGCGCGGTGCGTATGGCCGGACAGCTCTATGCCGTGGAGAGTGATTGCGGGTTGGCTCATGGACGGTCTCCTTCGTTCGCGCCCACTCTATCCTTGCCGCTTCAGGCATCAATCTGGTATCTGCGAAAGTCAGAATTTCAGATATCGGAACAATAGATGGATCGGCTGGACGAGCTTGCGATCTTTGTCGCGGTCATCGACGGCGGCAGCCTGGCAGTCGCCGCGCGCCGGTTGCGGCGCTCGCCGCCGGCGGTGAGCCGCGCACTGGCCGCACTGGAGGACCGGGCGGGCGTACGCCTCGTCGAGCGCACGACGCGCCGCCTGTCGCCGACCGAGGCCGGCCGCGCGCTTGCAGAACACGCCCGCCTCCTGCTCGCCGACTACGACCGCATGCTGTCGGGCATCGCCGGCACGCCGCTTCGCGGCCTGCTGCGGGTCACCGCTCCGGTGCAGTTCGGCCGCCGCCACGTCGCCCCGGTGGTCACGTCGTTCCTCGACGCGTTTTCCGAGATCCAGGTCGAGCTCGTCCTCAACGACCGCAATCTCGACCTGATCGAGGAAGGGCTCGATGTCGCGGTCCGCATCGGCCCGTTGTCGGATTCGGCGCTGCTGGTGCGGCGGGTCGGCGAGGTGCGGCGGGTGGTCGTCGCCAGCCCCGACTACGTGGAAAGGCTTGGTGCGCCGCAAAAGCCGGCCGATCTCGCCCGCCATGACACGATCTTCAATTCATTGCGGTCGGGCGCGCAGGAATGGCGCTTCGGCCCGACAGCGCGCGGCCCGGCGGTGCGGCTGTCGCCGCGCCTGCTGGTCAACGACGTGGAATCGCAGCTTCTCGCGGCCAGGGCCGGCCGCGGCATAGCCCGCTTCCTGTCCTACCAGGTCGCCGACGATCTGGCGGCGAGTTCGCTGGTGCGCCTGCTCGCCGAGTTCGAGCCGCCGCCCCTGCCCGTCCAACTCGTGGCGCGCAGCGGTCCGCATATGCCGGCGAAGGTCCGGGCATTTCTCGACCACGCCGCCGCCGCATTCCAGGACCTGGGGGTCATCCGGCCGTCGGACGCAACATAATGCAAAAAACGGGCGGCTCTGAGGAACCGCCCGCAATGCATTGATCTGGCGGAAGAAATCAGCCGTGCAACCTGGCCGTGATCTCGGCGACGCGCTTGCCCTGGAATTTTGCGCCTTCCAGTTCCTGCGCCGAAGGCTGGCGCGACCCGTCCGTGTCGGAAGTCGTCGTCATCCCATAGGGCGAGCCGCCGCGAACGACGTCGTTGCCCGACTGGCCCTGATAGGCATAGGACAGCGGCACGATGATCATGCCGTGGTGCTGCAGCATGGCCTGGGTCGAAAGCAGAGCGAGTTCGGCGCCGCCGTGCTGGGTGGCGGTCGACACCATCACCGAGCCAACCTTGTTGAGCAGCGCGCCCTTGGCCCAAAGCAAGCACCTGCTTCGGGGCGGTGGACGAGGGGATCAAGCCAGGCATCATAAGCCGCCTGGCCGAGAATGACGGGCATGCGGTCGTGGATCTGGCTTACGGGCTGGACGGCCGGCAGTCCGCTTCCCCGGTTACACGATGAAGAAGTCGGCGTTGGTGACCCCCAGGCCGCTGTCGAGGTCCGCTACCAGGACGTTGCCGCCGGCCGCGTTGCCGTTCGAGTCGTAGTAGATGCGGCCGGTGTCGGTCTCGTAGATGATGCGGTCGTCAGCGTCCTGCGCCAGCCCCGTGGTATTCGAGCGGAACGCATTGGCCGAGAGCACGCCTGTGCCGAGAGACGCAAAGATCGCATCGTCCAGCTGGATCGTGTCGTCGGCGGACTTGAAGTCGGTGATCGTGTCAATGTTCGTTGCACCGAGCGCCGTGTTGAAGACGAAGCTGTCGTTGCCGTAGCCGCCCGTCAGGGTGTCGGCGCCTTCGCGGCCATTCATCGCGTTGTTGGCGCCGTTGCCGACGATGGTGTTGGCGAGGCTGTTTCCCGTCGTGTTGATGTTGCCCGAGCCGGAGAGCCGGATCACCTCGACGAACTGGTCGGAGAAGGCCTTGGACACGGTGGTGTA
>DASZDZ010000094.1:0-23328 GCA_035941355.1 Pseudaminobacter sp. | reverse complement strand
CAAGCTGCGACCAGCCGCAATGGCCGCGCGAGAAATCGTCGAAGGAGATGATCCGGGGGAGGGGATCGAAACGGCTGAGGGCCGGATCGGCGCGCAAAATGGCGAGGCGCATCGCTTCGGCCATATCGGTCGCGGCAAGATCGGCAGGTGCTTTCATACGGCCCTCAATCTTTTCACCGCGTCCCAATCGATCTCGATGCCGAGGCCCGGCCCGGTCGGCACCGGCAGCAGCCCGTTCTTCTGCCGATCGGCGCCCGGGGCCGCGCCGGTGATCGCGGTCTTGAACGGGCTCGAATCGGTCTCGCACTCCATCGCGCGCAGATTAGGCATCGCAGCGGCGAGATGCACGCTGGCCGTCTCGCACACGATGCCCGACATGCCGATATGCGGCGCGTACTGGACGTCATGGGCCGCCGCGAACTCGGCCATGCGGCGCGTCTCGGTGATCCCGCCGGCGCGCGCAACATCGGGCTGGAGGTAGGAAAGCGTGCGGTTTTCGACCAGCCGCATCGCCTGGTCGAGCGTGAAATTGCTTTCGCCTGCCGCGAGCGGCGTGGCGCAACGGCGATGCAGTTCCTCGTAGCCGCGTTCGTCTTCGGGACGGAGCGGCTCCTCGAACCAGAAATAGGCGTTGTCGGTGAGCGCGCGGCCGACTTCTACCGCTTCCTCCAGCGTGTAGGCCCAGTTGGCATCGACGCACAGTTCGATGTCGTCGCCCGCCCGTTTGCGCAATCGCTCGATCCGCCGCCGCGCTTCCTTTACCGGATTGGCGATCTTGACCTTGATGCGCGGAAATCCCTTTTCGAGATAGCGGTCGAGTTCGCGATCCATGAACTCGTCGCTGCCCCAATTGACGGAGGCAGCGTAAACCGGGACCTCGGTGCGGCCGACGCCGCCCAGCAGGCGATGAATCGGCAGGCCGGCGACCTTCCCCAATATGTCCCACAATGCGATGTCGACACCAGCGATCGCCTCGAACAGCATGCCTCCGGAGCGGCCGGACAGTGCGCGGCGCATGGTCCGCCAATGCGCCATTATATCGGTGGGGTTGCCGCCGACCAGCCGGGGCTTGAGCGACGTGTCGATAAGATCGGCGTAGGCTTTCGGCGAAAAGCGCGCCAACGCCTCACCCACGCCGGTAATGCCGGCGTCCGTGCGCACCTCGACAAGCACGATCGAAACTTCGGTATACTTCCCCCAGGATGTCACTGTCGGCTGCGGCAGCTTCTGCGTCAGCGGATGCGCAATCACATCGGTGATGCGGATGTCCGCCTTGTCGCTGCCGTCAAACGTCAACTCGATCTCTCCCGCGTGTCGTATCGCGGCCACTCCGGTGGCCGACGCTGGAATTTCTAGCGAGCGCCAGGCAGCTTGGCAACTGATAAACTTAGTTGCTAAGTTATAAAATGCTGTGCTAGCTGTTGCGCAATCGAGGATGCGAATGACCGCAAGTCCGACCCGAAAGCCGATCTTCTCCGCCAAGCTCGCGAGCCCGTTGCGGCTGGCGGACGCAGTGTCGGATGCGATCGCGGCCGCGCTGTTCGACGGCCGGATCGCGCCCGGAGAGGCGCTGCCGCCGGAAGGCGAGATCGCAAGGGAGTTCGGCGTCTCGAAGCCGATCGCCCGCGAGGCGCTGCGCCAGCTCACCTCCGCGGGGCTGATCTTCACACAGCAGGGCAAGGTGGCGCGCGCCAAGGCGCTCAACGGCGAGCCGCTCGAGCGCATCTACGGCTATGCGGTACGTTCAAGCCTCGAGCGGCTGCGCGAAGCCAACGAGATGCGCCGGGTGATCGAAACGGGCATTGCGCGGCTTGCCGCGGAGCGGCGCGACCAGGCCGGGCTGGACGCGATGAAGCAGGGCCTTGCCGACATGCGCGCCTCGCTTCGCGAACCGTCCGGCTTCACCGAGGCGGACATCCTGTTCCACCTCGGCCTCGCCATGGCGACAGGCAATTCGATGATCCGCGTCCAGATGGAAGGCATGCGCTCGGTGCAGCGCGAGGTGTCAGAGCTTTTCTCGCGCCGCGCCAACCGCACGGACGCGGACTGGAATGCGACGATCGAACGTCATCAGGCGATCTACGAGGCGGTCGCAGCCGGCGACGCCGATCTCGCCGAACAGAGGATCAGGGTCCATTTCGACGCGGCCGACATCGCTTCGTTCGAAGTCGCCGACAAGCTTGCGGCTGCGAAACCATGAGCGCGGACCGTTTTTCGCTGGAAGGCAAGCGCGCGCTGGTGACCGGCGCCAGCTCAGGCATCGGCAGAGCGATCGCGCTTGGGCTGGCGGAGCATGGAGCGGGCATCGTCCTGCACCACTTCGGCGATCCGCGGGGAGCGGCTGGGGTCGCACAGGAAATCGGGAGCGACACGCCCATTCTGGAAGCGGACTTTACCGATACCGCCGCCGTATCGGTGTTCGCCGATGATGTACTGGCGAACCACGGTCCGATCGACATCCTGATCGCCAATGCCGCCATCGAGCGGCGGATGCCCTGGCAGGAGGCGTCGCCGGAACATATCGCGGCGCATGTTGCGGCGAATTTCACTTCATTGCTGACGCTGACGCGCCGGCTCGTGCCGGCCATGGCCGCGCGCGGATGGGGCAGGGTGGTGGCGACCGGCAGCGTGATGGCCAAGCGCCCGCGCGCGGAAAGCGTCGTGTACGCCTCCATCAAGGCGGCGCAACTGGTCGCCATGCGCGCCATCGGCCGCGAGGTCGCGGGCCGCGGCGTAACCATGAACGTCGTGTCGCCCGGCGCGATCGAAACCGAAGCGACGGCGCACCGCTACGCCGATGCCGCGTTCCGTCGCGCGGTGGTGGCGAAAATCCCCGTTGGCCGACAAGGCCGTCCGGATGATCTCGTCGGCGCTTTCGTCTTCCTGTGCAGCGATGCCGCGAGCTATGTCACCGGCGCGGACATCCCAATCGACGGCGGCTGGACAATCGGCGATGCGCCCGGCACGCTGCCCGGAGAGACGGCATGACCGGCGCACCGAAAATCTCCGTGTTCCACGACGGGCGCGACCGGGTCGGCGAAAGCCCGCTTTGGGATGCCGGCTCAGCTTCGTTGTGGTGGGTCGATATCGAAGGCAAGGCGCTGCGCCGCAGGCATGTGGCTAGCGGGCGACTGGCCAGCTTCGATCTCGACATCATGCCCGGGGCGCTGGCGCTCGATGAGGATGGCTCGGTCATCGTCGCGGCCGGCGCCGGCTGGTATCGTTTTGACGCTGAGACCGGCGCGTTGAGCCTGATCGCCGCGGTGACGACGCCGCGTCCGGAAATGCGCATGAACGACGGCGTCGTTGATCCCGCAGGGCGTTTTTGGGCCGGCACGATGCACATGCCGCCCGAACGTGAGCCGGTGGGGACCCTCTACGCGTTCGACGGCGACAAGGCAGTGGCGAAGGTCGAGGGTCTCCGCACGCAAAATGGCTGCGCGATCTCTCCGGACGGCAAGACATTCTACCTCGCCGACAGCCATCCCGCGGTCCGCACGATCTGGGCGTTCGATTTCGATGCCGGTACGGGCATGCTCGCCAATCGCCACGTCTTCCACAAACCGTCGCGAGGGCGGCCGGACGGCGCCTGCGTTGACGCCGACGGCTGCTACTGGTTCGCGGCGGTCGAGGGCGGACGCATCGTCCGGCTCGATCCCGACGGCAACGAAATCACGTCGATCGACCTGCCGATGTCGCGCCCGACCAAGCCCGCCTTCGGCGGCGATGATCTCTCAACCATCTTCATTACCTCGATGAGCGCCGGGCTCGATACCACCCAGCTTGCATACGAGCCGCTGGCAGGGTCGGTCCTAGCCGTTGAGGCCGGCGTGGGCGGCTTCGCCCAGCCGCGCGTAAGGAGAACGCCCGCACGGCAGCCCGCCGCCGCGGGCTCGTAGAAACGGTTTATCGAAAAAGGGAGGAGAACACATGAAAGCCGCAAGAACATATTTGACAGCATCGGCACTGGCGATCGGCTTGATGTCGACGTCCGCGTTGGCGGAGGAACTTCGCTTCACCGTCTGGTCCGGCAACGAGGCGCACCTGAAGATGCTGAACGGCATTGCCGAAAGCTTCAAGGCGACGCATCCGGACGTCACCGTGAAGTTCGAGACCATCCCGCCGGCCGACTACACCCAGAAGCTTACCTTCCAGATCGCCGGCGGCAACCCGCCGGATCTCGGCTGGATGATGGAAGACGCGGCGCCGACCTTCGCGAAAGCCGCCGTCCTGATGGACATCGGACCGTCGGTGAAAGCCGCCGAAGGCTACGATTTCGGCGACCTTTCGCAGGCTGCGATGGGGCTCTGGCAGGATGGCGACAAGGTGTACGGCATTCCGTTCTCCACCTCGCCCTTCATGATCTACTACAACAAGGCGATGTTCGACAAAGCCGGTCTCGACGACCCGCTGGCGCTCGCAGCCAAGGGCGAGTGGAACATGGACAAGTTCCAGGAAGTCGCCAAGAAGCTCACCGAAGCCAACCCGGGCAAGTGGGGCTTCGAGTTCAAGGACGGCGAGGGCTACGCCTCGCGCGTCATGCATGCGCTGATGCCGCCGATCCGCGCCTATGGCGGCGATGCCTGGGCAAACGGAGAATGCGGTCTCGACAAGCCGGAAGCCATAGCTGCGGTGACGCAACTACACGACATGGTGTTCAAGGACAAGTCGATCGTGCCGCCGGGAGAGCAGGGCGACTACTTCTCCGGCAACTCGGCGATGACGATCAACCAGATCTCGCGCGCCTCGAAAATGCCCGAAGCCGGTTTCGCCTGGGGTATCGCGCCGCTGCCAGCCGGCCCGGGCGGCGAATCGCCGGTCATCGGCCAGGCGGCGATCGTCGTCTTCGACCAGGGCAAACAGAAGGATCTCGCCGCCGAGTTCGTCGCGCACATGACGAACAAGGAGAATGTCGCCACCATGGCGCAGTTCTTCCCGCCGGCACGCAAGAGCGTTCTCGAAACCGATACCTTCATCAACAGCAACAAGCTGATCCCGGCCGACCAGATGAAAAACCTGAGCGCCGCGATTTCGGCCGGCAAGGTGCTGCCGAGCCATGAGAAGAGCCCGCAGATTTTTGCCGCTATGGCGCCGCGAATCGATGGGCTGTGGAAGGCCGACGCAAATGTTGAAGACTCGCTGAAAGCCGTCTGCGCGGCGATCGAGCCTCTGCTGTAGCGACCGGCCGATGACCGAGACCACCCTCCAGCAAGCCACGGCGCGTCCCAAGGACGCGCCGTGGCTTTCCTTGAAGTACAGGGAGATGCTGGAGGCTTGGCTGTTCATCAGCCCGACGCTGATCGGCTTCTTGATCTTCTTCCTCGGGCCGCTGATCGCCATCGTCTACTATTCGATGACCGAGTGGAACCTGCTGACCCAGCAGGCGACGTTCGTGGGCCTCGACAATTTTCACGACGCGTTGTTCGTCAATCCGGATTTCTGGCACGTCGTCCGCAATTCGGTGATCTTCGCGCTCGGCCTCGTGCCGCTAAACATGGCGTTGGCGCTTAGTCTGGCGCTCGCGCTGTCACGGCCGTTCTTCGGCGTCGTGTTCTTCCGGACCGTCTTTTTCGCCCCGGTGATCACTTCGGCTATCGCCTGGGCGATTGTCTGGAAATTCCTGCTGCAAGGGGAAGCGGGTGCGGTGAACCAGATGCTTGCCTGGGTCGGCATCGACGGTCCGAATTGGCTGCGGGAGCCCAACTGGGCGATGGCGGCCGTCATCGTCACCCGCGTCATCAAGATGGTCGGCCTGAACATGATCCTCTACATCGCCGCGCTTCAGGCGATCCCGCGCGACTATGAGGAAGCAGCGCGTCTCGAAGGCGCTTCGCGCTGGCAGATCTTCCGCATGATCATCTGGCCGCTGCTAGCGCCAACCACGCTCGTCATCATGGTCATCACCACGATCGGCTCGTTCAAAGTGTTCGACCACATCTATCAGATGACCGGCGGCGGGCCGGAAAACGGCACGCTGGTGCTCGCCTATTACATCTACCAGCAGGGCTTCGAGTTCTTCGATGTCGGTTACGCTTCGGCGCTGGCGATGATCATGTTCGTCATCGTCATGGTGCTCACTGTCGTGCAGGTCACGGTTCGGCGGAAGGGAATGGAATGACCAACCGCCAGATCCGCATCATCTACCGTACTTGCTGGACGTTAGCGCTGCTCATAGTCGCGATCCCGTTCGTCTTTCCCTTCCTCTGGATGGTGTCGGCCGGCTTCAAGAGCGTCACGGAGATATTCGGCGCGCCGAGCCTCATTCCCCGTGTCTGGCGGTTCCAGAATTTTGTAGAGGTCTTTACCTATCAGCCATTCGCGCGACAATACTTCAACTCGATCTACATCGCGCTTGCGGTCACGGCGCTGACGCTCGTCATCTCATCTCTCGCCGGCTATGCGCTTGCGCGCATGCGCTTCGCCGGCGCCGGTTTGCTGATGCTGTTCCTCGTCTCGGCGCTGATGGTGCCGGAGGAGGTGACCATCATCCCGAACTTTTTCCTAATTAAGTGGATGGGATTGATGGACACACATTGGCCTCTGATCCTGTTGCCGACTTTCGGCCCGCACGGCGTCATGGCGACCTTCCTCATGCGCCAGTATTTCCTGGCGCTGCCGAAGGAACTGGAAGAGGCAGGCAGGATGGACGGCTTGTCGCGGCTCGGCATCTGGTGGAGGATCGCACTGCCCATGTCGCGTCCGGCGCTCGCCGCTGTCGCGATCATCACCTTCCTGTTCTCGTGGAACCTCTTCCTTGAGCCGCTCATCTTCCTGAGTTCGCTCGAAATGTTCACGCTGCCGCTGGCGCTTTCGAATTTCACAGACACTTACGGCCTGCCGCTCTGGAACCTGCAACTCGCCGCGACCACCCTTGCCGTGGTTCCGATCCTGATCGTCTATCTGATCGCGCAGCGCCAGATCATCGAAAGCTTCGCGCTTTCGGGCGTCAAAGGCTGAGACGAAGGAAATCCCAATGACCGGTCTCGTGCTCAAGGATCTGAAAAAGCGCTTCGGCGGCACCCAGGTGATCCGTGGCGTCGACCTCGCGATCGAGGATGGCGAATTCGTCGTCTTCGTTGGCCCTTCCGGCTGCGGCAAGTCCACGCTGCTGCGCATGATTTCAGGGCTCGAGGATATCACCAGCGGCGAACTCTATATCGGCGACCGGCTGGTGAACGACGTCCAGGCGGCAAAGCGCGGCGTGGCGATGGTATTCCAATCCTACGCGCTCTACCCCCATCTCAACGTGCGCGACAATATGGGCTTCGGCCTCAAGGTCCGCAAAGTGCCGGCGGCGGAGCGCGAGAGGCGCGTCAACGAGGCCGCTGCGACGCTGAAGCTCGACGCGCTGCTGCACCGGTATCCGCGCGAACTCTCCGGCGGCCAGCGCCAGCGCGTCGCGATCGGCCGTGCTATCGTCGGCAATCCGGAAGTGTTCCTATTCGACGAGCCGCTGTCCAACCTCGACGCGGAATTGCGCGTCCATATGCGCTCCGAGATCGCGTCGCTGCACAAGCGGCTGTCGACCACGATGGTCTATGTCACGCACGATCAGATCGAGGCGATGACGCTCGCCGACAATATCGTCGTGCTGCGCGACGGCCTGATAGAGCAGGTCGGCTCGCCGCGCGAACTCTACGAGCGGCCTGGCAATCTGTTCGTCGCCCAATTCATCGGCAGCCCGAAGATGAATGTTCTTCCGGCAGCGCGCGCCCGGTTGCTGGCGCCGTCGTCAACTCCGCCGGCGTCGGCCGAAAGCGTCGGCGTTCGGCCCGAACATTTGGCGGTCGTCGAACCCTCTGAGAACGTCCTGCGCGGCAAGATTGCATTGAACGAATACACGGGCGCTGTGACGTTGATGCATGTCGAACTGCCGAATGGGCAGACCTGTCTCGTCGTCCATGATGGCAAAGAGCTCCCAGCTTTCGGCAACGAGATCGGCCTTGTGGCCGATCCTCACAACCTCCACTTTTTCGATCGAAACGAAGCGGCAGTGAAGAACGGCTCTCGCTAGCGGAGCAGCTACCAACTTTGCCCACAACAGAAAATTTGCCGGCCGCCATATGCCTGCCGCTTCAAACACGGCCCGCATCGCCAGCTGTCCGAAATACTCGCGCGCGAGCACGGCAAAGAGCGGCGTCACGCCGCCGTAGGCCGTTCCGAGGACCACGGCCAGATGCCCCCACGTGATGACGGTAAAGGCCTTGTCGTGGAGCGGGTCAATTCGCGATTGACAAACAGGCATTGGTGGGGCGTATTAATCGATTAATAGAAGGATCTTGTTAAGGCGACCAAACCACTCCAGGGAGGAAAGAGATGAGTTGGTGGAAAACGACGAGGCTTTTTATCGGTACGGGACTGGGTGCGCTTCTGGCGACGGCGGCGGGTGCGGAAACATTGACCGTCTATTGGAACGCGGGCCACGCCTATCAAGCCTACTCCGATGTGATCAAGAAATTCGAAGCCGACCATCCCGGCTGGTCGGTGCGCTGGGAGAAGTTCCAGTGGCCGGACATGCGAACCAAGCTGGTGGTGGATTTCGCCGCCAAGAACCCGCCCGATCTCGTGGCCGAGCCCGGTGGCTGGGTGCAGGAATTCGGCCAAAAAGATCTCCTGCGGCCGCTCAACGACTTAATCGCCAAGGACGGCAAGGCGATCGGCTTTCCGGGTGACTGGCAGGCTTATGCCGTCGAGCGCAACAAGCTCGGCGACCAGTATTACGGCGTCCAGATCCATCTGACCTGCGCGACTCTCGTCTACAATGTTGACATGCTGAAGGAAGCGGGCTTCGACGCACCGCCGGCGACATGGGAAGAGTTCCTGAAGGTCGCCAAGGCAACGACGACCGGCGGGCGCTTCGGCTTCGCGCCCAATCCGAGCATCGGCTACTACTGGTCGTGGTTTCTCCAGAACGGCGTCAGTTACTACGACCCCAAGACAAACAAGGTCAATCTCGACAGCCCCGAGGCGATCGAGGCGATCCAGTTCCTCTCCGACCTGATCCACAAGGAAAAGGCCGCGACAAGGCCGGTAACGGGCGCGGATTACGAGGGACCGCAAAAGCTCTTCACAGCCAATCGTGTGGCCATGATCATCACCGGTCCATGGGATGTGAAGCCGATCCGTTCGGGCAATCCCAAGCTTAACTGGGCGGTGGCGCCGTCGCTGAAGCATAAGGAGCAGGCAACCTTCGCAGGCGGCGTCAGCCTTATGATCCCGAAGGATTCCAAGCACCCGGCGGAAGCCTGGGACCTTCTGAAGCGACTTGTCGCTCTCGACACGGAACTCGCGGCTACGAAGGAGGCCGGCATGACGATGCCGCGCAAGTCCTGGGCGGAAAACCCGGAGATTCAGGCTGACCCGGTCATCGGCAATTTCGGCGCATGCCTTCCATATGCGCAGGACACGCCCGCCGCGCTTCGCCTGACCGGCAAGCACGCGCGCATCGACAAGCTGCTCCAGAGCGCGCTCGAGCAGATCGTCTTCAATCAGGCGCCGGCGGCGGAGGTCATGCCGAAATTCGCGGCCGAGGCCAACGCCATCCTGGCGAGCAACTAGGCGGATGGGCGCTGGGGGACGCGAGGAGGTGGCCGCTGGTATAGGGAACGGCCACCCAACCGCCCTGCGCCGCCCGCGCCGGGTCAGTCTGAAGACGCGCCGCGCATTCGTCGCCTACCTCCTCCTGTCGCCGGCGATCGTCTATTTCATTGTCTTTTTCTTCTATCCGATCGGCCTGGAGTTCTGGGCGAGCCTCTACAGCGGTCAGCCGCTGATCGGCGAAAGCCAGTTCGCAGGTTTCGACAACTATATGACGGCACTTCAGGACGCGCGGGTCCGGCAATCGGTTTTCGTGACGCTTGCCTTCGCGATTGGCGTGACGGTGGCGAGCATCGTCATAGGGCTTGGCCTCGCCGTCCTGCTCAACCGGCCGATACCAGGACGCGCGGCGATCCGCGCGATCATCTTCTTTCCCTATATCATCTCCTTCGTGATCGTCGCGCTGATGTGGCAGGCGATTCTGGACCCCTATACCGGGATATTGAACAGCATCCTCGCGGAACTCGGCCTGCCGACGCAGAGCTGGCTCTCCGAAACCTCGACCGCGCTCCCGACGCTCATCGCCATCACGGTCTGGAAGGATGTCGGCTATGCGATGCTGATCTACCTCGCGGCGCTCCAATCGATCCCTGGCGATTTCTACGATGCGGCCTCGATTGACGGTGCGTCGCCGGCGCAGCAGTTCCGCTACGTGACCTGGCCGCTGCTCACGCCAACGACGCTCTTTATCGCAGTCGTCAGCACGATCAGTCAGCTCCAGGAACTCGCGCCGGCATACCTCATCACCAAGGGCGGCCCGGCCGACGCGACCCGGCTCTTCAGCCTGCATGTGTTCGAGGCCGCCTTCTTCGAGCTGAATATCGGCTACGCATCGGCGCTCGCCTTCCTCATGTTTCTGCTGATCCTGGCCATCACCTTTGTCCAGTTTCGGTTGCTCAACCGCGAAGTCAGCTATTGAGGCTGAAAATGACACTCACGAAGACGGCCCTTACCTATCTGCTCTTGATGCTCTGTGTCGCGCTCTGCATCTTCCCGTTTCTCTATATGCTGTCGCTGTCGCTCCAGAGCGACGCAGACATTTTCAGCGGCGTACCGATCCTCATTCCGGAGACGCTGCATTTCACGAATTATCTCGACATCTGGCAGAAGGCGCCGTTCGCCCGCTTCACGCTCAACAGCTTCATCATCGCCGGCGGGATCACGCTCCTCCATCTGATCTTCGATCCACTGATCGGCTACGTGTTCGCCAAGATGGATTTTCCCGGCAAGCGGTTCATGTTCGTCGCAATCCTCTCGACGCTGATGATCCCCTTCTTCATCCGCATGATCCCCCTTTATGTCCTCACCGCGCGGATGGGCTGGCTCAACACCTATCAAGGCCTCATCGTGCCTTTCGCCATGAGCGCCTACGGCATCTTCCTGATGCGGCAGTTCATTCGTCCGATCCCGGACGAACTGATCGACGCCGCGCGCATCGACGGCTGCTCGGAGTTTGGCATCTACTGGCGGATCGTCTTGCCGCAGGTTCGCCCGGCGCTCGCGACGCTTGCGCTCCTTACCTTCGTCTTTCAATGGAACGAGTTCCTCTGGCCGCTCGTCGCGGTGAGCACGACCGAGATGCGGCCGATCACGACGGGGCTAACGCTGTTCAACCAGGAATTCTTCACCCAGTGGAACCTGACGGCGACGGGCGGGGTCATCCTCTTCGTACCGAGCCTTCTCCTGTTCCTCGTCACCCAGCGCTACTTCGTCCGCAGCGTCATGCTGGCGGGCATGAAATAACCCATCCGGAGCACGTACCCTTCCATGACATCCCGCCGACCAAACGTCGTTGTCTTCTTCACCGACCAGCAGCGCTGGGACACAGTCGGCGCACACGGAAATACGCTGGAGCTTACGCCGAATTTCGACCGTCTCGCCGAGACGGGAACCTTCGTGGCGAATTCCTTCACGTGCCAGCCCGTCTGCGGGCCAGCCCGCTCGGTCTTCCAGACGGGACGGTATCCAACCACGACCGGCTGCTACCGAAACGACATTCCGCTGCCGAAAGGCGAACGCACGCTTGCACATCATTTCGCAGCCGCCGGCTACGACACGGCCTATATCGGCAAGTGGCATCTGGGATCCGCCGAACCGGTGACGCAGGAGGAGCGCGGCGGCTACCGCTACTGGCTGGCGTCCAACATATTGGAGTTCACGTCGGGTCCCTACGACACGGTCGTCCACGACAATGATGGCAAGCCGGTGAAGCTGCCCGGATATCGCGTCGACGCGCTGGCCGACGCGGCGATCCGCTATATCGCCTCTCGGAAAGAGGATCCGTTCTTTTTGTTTCTGTCCTTCCTCGAGCCGCATCATCAGAACCAGACGGACAACTACCCGGCGCCGATCGGCTATGAGGAGAGAATCCGCAGGAAGCTCGCCGTCCCCGGCGATCTCGCCGCGCTCGGTGGGACGACCGCGGAGCACCTTCCGGGTTATCTTGGCATGGTCGCCCGCCTCGACGAGGCATTTGGCCGGCTCGTCGAGGCGCTCCACAGCCTCGATCTGCTGGAGGACACGATCATCCTCTTCACCTCCGACCATGGCTGCCACTTCAAGACGCGCAACAATGAATACAAGCGCTCCTCCCACGAGGCCTCGATCCGCGTGCCGACGCTCCTCCACGGCCCGGGCTTCGAGCGCGTCGGCGCTTTTGAGGGGCTCGTCAGTCTCGTCGATCTCGCGCCCACCCTTCTCGACGCCGCCGGCTTGGACGTGCCCGAGACGATGCAGGGCCGCTCGCTCGTCAGGACGCTCAGGGGAGAAGAAGCGCCGCGCGAGGAGATATTCATCCAGATCAGCGAGCATCATGTCGGCCGCGCCTTGCGCACCAGGCGGTGGAAATACGAGATCGAGGCGCCGGGAAAGGACGGCTGGCGCGATTCGGGCAGCGACTCTTACGCCGAGGCACGGCTCTACGATCTCGAAGAGGATCCGAACGAGCTGAAAAACCTCATCGCCTCGCCCGATCACGCCGAAACCCGCGCATGGCTCCGGAGCCGCATTGCCGCCCACATGGAAGAGGCAGGCGAGGCAAGGCCCGAGATCCTTCCCGTCGAGCACGAAAATTGGCATGGAGGTCTTCTGAGTGAGGGCTGAAGACGCCCGCTCCGGACTCCGGGACATAGGAATGGATGAGAGTAACGTCGATCGAAAAAGGGCGCCGACCATGGCCGACGTCGCCGACCGCGCCAAGGTTTCGACGGCCGCCGTTTCCTATTTCCTGAGCGGCGATAGCACGCGGCTGAGGTTCGTCGGCAAGGAGGCGCGGCAGCGGATCCTGGAGGCCGTCGCGGAGCTCAATTATGTGCAGAACCGGACAGCCCGGCAGCTCCGCCGACGACAGGCCGAGCGGATCTGCCTGCTGTTGCCGCGGCTCGGCGTTCCCTTCAGCGACCGCATCGCGCAGGATGTCCAGTCCGCGGCCGCGCTCAACGGCTTTTCGACGATCATCGCCGCGGGCGACACCGTGGAGCGCATGGACAGGATCGTGCGCGAGATCGAAAGCGGGCTCGCCGACGGCGTGATCGCCGATTGGCAGCATTTCTCGGAGGCCGAAGTCGCGCTCTTGGCCGGGCGTCTGGCGGCGGCCGGACGACCGGCCGTAATCTTCCATCCGTCGGTCGAGCCGACGAGTTTTTCCGTCGTCCGCCAGCACACGGCCGAGGCTGTCGCCATCGCGCTCGAATATCTTTACGAGGCCGGCCATCGCCGCATCGCCTACATGCTGCACGAGAAAGCGGCGGAAGGGAGCCGCGTCGCCGCCTACCACCGGTTTCTCGAAGCACGCAATCTTCTGCTTCGAGCGGAGTTCCTGGTAGGCGGCGCCGACGCGCGCAAGGCTGCCTTTGCCAACGCCAACGCGCTCGTCGCCAGCAAAGAGCGGCCGACCGCGCTCTTTGCCGAATCGGATCTGGCGGCAGTGACCGCCCTCCACGCATTCGAGGAAGCAGGGCTCTCGGTCCCCGGCGATATCGCCGTCATCGGCTGCGGCAACATCGAGGAGGGCGAGTTCAGCCATCCGGCGCTGACGACGATCGGTCCCGAAACCACACACTATGAGCACCTTGCCGATCATCTGATCGCGCGGATCACCGGTGCGGAAGGCGCAAGGCCGATGCTCTACAATGTTCCCTGGCGGCTAGTCCGTCGCGCCTCCGCATGATCCGATCAAGGCCGCACGAAGCCGGGCGGACCTTGCTCCACATGGATTTCGACTGTAACGACGACTGTTTAAAGCTTATGGCGGGAGCACTCGCCGCCGAGTCTGCCTCGGGCTATGGCTGATGCCGATCTCTCAGGTCGGCGGGCGCACGGCAAGATCAGCCTTTTTCCCGCGCCGTCTTGAGAACTCCTTCGGGCCGGAACGGACCTGAGGGGAAATGGTGCCCAGAGGCGGATTCGAACCACCGACACGCGGATTTTCAGTCCGCTGTCTAGCATTGAAATCATTAAAGAAATAGGTGCTATGTCGCGTCTATGTCGCGTCAAGCCAGCAGCGCCATCTCCGCCGCTGCCAATTCCGCTGCATCGTCGCCGCGCCGGAACAGATGCCCGTAAACGTCCATGGTCATCATGATCGACGAATGGCCGAGGCGTTCCTGCACGACCTTCGGGGGAAGCCCGAGACCGCCGTCCTGAGTCCGATTGATGCACCACGAGGCATAGAAGTGCCGCAGGGCATGCATGCCGGTGTACTTGGCCTTCATGATCGGCTGGCCTTGCTCGTCGAGAGCCGGCACGCCTGCCTCGTTCAGCTTCGGCATGGTCACGCCCGCCGCGACCTGAACCGGTATCAGCCCGCGATTGATGATGTTCGCCAGCGATTCCACATTGGCGTTGCCGTTCGGAAACACGAGGTTCCGTTTGCCGGCCGGGCAGGCGAGTTTCCATTCCTTGAGCGCATTCACGACCAGTGGGGGAGTCGGAACGTGACGCTCTCCGGCCTCTGACTTAGGACGCCCTATCTCGTTGAACCTGTCCGCGCGCTGATGGACGCGAATCTCCCTCTTGTCGAAATCCACGTCGATCCAGCGCAGCCCGCGCAACTCCGAGGCGCGAAGGCCGGTGAAGATTGCCGTCAAAAGCAACGGCCGCCAGCGCCCCTCCAGAGCCGCTACAATGGCCTTCACTTCCTCGCGGGTCGGTAGATCAACCCCAAACTTGATCTTGCCCTTCTGGCGGCGCTCCTGGCGGCGTTCCTTGCCCGCCCTACGCTTGCCGCGCATATCCCTGACGATGTTGCGAGCCGTCAGGCCGCGCTCCTGCGCATCGGCCAACATGGAGCCGAGGCTGACGAGGATCTTCCTTATCATGGCCGGCGACCGGCCTTCGGCGCGAAGCCTATCCTCGAAGGCGCGGACGGCAGGAATATTGAGGGCGGAAAGCTTGGTCGCGCCGAGATACGGAGCAATGTGCAAGTCGAGGTGCTGGCGATACTGATTCGTCGTGGACCGCTCCAGCCCGTTGTTCTCGGCTCCGGCAATCCACAGGTCGCCGGCCTTCTTTACGGTCGTGCTGTCGCTGTCGGCGACGTGCGTTCCCTCAGTAATCTGGACCGTGGCGACTGCCTCGAAAGCGTCGGCGTCCTTCTTGCGCTGAAATGTCTTGAGGCGGCGAACGCCCTTGCCGTCGACATAATCAACGATCCAGGCGGTTTTCTCATCACCCTTGCTGGTCTTCCAGGTGCGCTTGCGAACCGACATTGCCGTAACCCTTCGTATCCAACGGTGGCATGTCGCATAATGTCGCTAACAGTCCGCTTGTCAACTGACCGTGCGTTTGACAGCGTTTGACGGCTTTTGTTCCTTTTTTATCCCCGCGTTCCACAGGGTGCGGGTGAATATTTCGTTACTATGGGACATTCTTTAGAAGTCAACCTTTTCAATAGGATAGCTGGCAAGCCAGTGACCAAATTATGTCGCGAACGGGGCGAACGCCTGTGAATTCCGTGCGTTTAAGGATTTCGGGCTGGACTGGCGCGGCTCGTTCAGTGAGACTCTTCGTCAACAGGTGCGCCGCTTCAGCAACCACTTGGAAAATAGCGTGACGGGCCTCGCCTGGACAGCCTGCCCGTCACGCTGCTGCACGGAAGACCGAGCGCTCGACAAGGCCGAGCGGATGGGTATCCGGCGGGCACGAATTGTCGATGCGGGGCGTCGCACCATCGAAGTGCGCGGCCGAACATACGAGGGTGAGCGCGTCTATCTGACTTTCGGACGCGAGCGCGGCTGCCCGGTCTACTGACGGGTTCGCAATCTGGCAGGCGGCTTATAGAAAAGGGCCGGCATCCAGGTTTCCTTGCGGGGAAACAGCGGCAGGACGCCAGCCTAGTGCCATATTCGAGGGTATGGCAAATCCAACATATATTAGCTATCGCGAAATTAACAGCCGCTCTCAGCGGGCCGCATCGGTGATTTAACCTGGAACAAGGTTCTTTAGTGCGCGTTTTCCAGCTTCCCAAGGGGCTTGCCCTCCATGCCGCACTCACCCTTGGAACCAGAAGCCCGCTGCTGGTCCCACTCGCGGCGGGCTTCTTGCGGTGCTTCAAAGAAAAGGCCAGGCCGGGTTGGGCGGGGGGTGGGGATACCGACCGGGCTTTATCGGCAACTTGCGATGCCGAAGATTAGATCCTCCGGGGCAAAGGCGGCGTTGATCAGGCACGGCAGGGAACCAAAACTAGAAAAAGAGGCCCGACCGAACGGGGCAATGTCGGCCGGGCTCTTCAGTCCCGCGCGCTGACACAATTGAATGCGGCAATCGTCACGGCTATTGAGGACAAGGCGCCTTGGATGGTGCCTTGGATGCAGACCCCAAGGGCAGAACTGCATCCGGGGATCAAAGCGGCCGGCTGGCGGGCAAGCCGCGCCTCGAATAACTTTGCCTTTACGAAAGCGATAAAATGGCCGGGAGTGCTCCCCCCACTGCGATCAGCACGGCGTAGATCGCGAGTGTGATCATTGCGGATTGGGCGGGATGTTCCTGGACGTGCTCATGCCAGTCGTATGAATCTTTCATCGTGAATCCCCTTTGCGTGACAATGGGAAATTGAGGCCGGCTTCATGTTGGCTACAGCAGACACCCGCCCACGCCACAGCCCCGAGCTGGGTCATTTTCAAGCGCTGTCAATGCAAATACGCCGCAATCTTTAGGTCCTCGCTGTTCCTCCTGTAGATCAGCGATTCACTCTGCTCGGTGTGAGCCTGCACACATTTCTGGTGTGGCGGGCGGGTATGAAGGTCGCCGCCGAGTACTCTTTGAGATGGCCTTGCAATCCCAAGATACCCGAGAAAAGTTATACCATAGACACCAGCTGCCAGAACACGACCTCAAAGTTGATACTAAGCGCGGCTCATGCTCGCCAACCTTGCCCATCGCGAACCGATCGCGGTGCTAGCGCGCTTCTGATCGTATTGCATGGTGGATTCCGAGACGAGGTGATGACCGTTGATCGGTAGGAAATCCGAGAATGCTGGTTAAAAATTAACGTGGTTTCGCTGAAGGCACCGGCTCTGCCGATGCACCGCGGCGCGTCGCCGGGAGCCAAGGCAGTACCTATGCCCTCAGGCAGCCAGACACGAAGCGCGCTGTGAGCTCTCCTTGGCGAGATGCTTCGGTCGCCGACATGGGGCAATGCCGCGTTCTCGGCTTAACCGAAAAGACCGGTGAGCTGGCCTACGTTGTCGATTTCTGAGGACGGGCAGTCCTGCGTCTAGACGGCCCACCTAATCCGGCGGAAAGCCCAAACGTCGCCGTTCTTTCCTTACAAGGGCGGCAAACTGACCGAGCGGTTTGGAGCCTGTTCCCAGCCCAACCGGCCAAAGGTAGCCATGACCGAACCCTTGCTCTCGACTACACCCCCGCCACGGGGCGCGAAGCAACCAGCGAAGCCGCCAAGCCGGGTCGCGGCAGGCGGATGGCGGGGCCGAGTTTCGTAAGCCCGTCGCCGAAGCGGCGAATGATGTTCGGCGAGGGAGCGGGCTGCTTGATGCCCTAGCTCTTAGATGTCGGACGCCTTCTTGCAGCAGTCTTCCTGGCTATCCGAGGCGATTTTTAGCTTGCCGATACCGGCACGTCGGTGGATTCAAGGAATAAAATCCTCATTATATACGTGATAAAAGTCACGGTTGGGAGTAATTTTCCTCATGCGTGACAGGCCGGGCGATGTTCGAATGAATGGCAACGCCACCTTCGTAGCGGACGTATTCGCCAGCCGAATGACGAACGGTAGTTTGCGAGGAGTTTCACGCTTGCCGATGTAGGTTTCGTCGGCTTCAAAAGCAATGAACGCTACTGAAGCGTAGCACGTCCTTCTTTTGTAGCCTGAGCGCGGGTCGTCGCTATAAACTCCAGCAACCCCTTCGCCATGATCTCGGCCTGCTCGACCGGCATCACAAGCCGGCCGATCACCACGCGATTTGCCGGTGCCTTTTCTCCCGAGTGGACAGCACGGAGAGATTCGAACGTGATTTTGATGTTGCCTCCGATAATGTGCCATCCAAGCGCGCCATCCGCGAACACGTCTGGTGCCTGTGGGTTATCGATAATCGCTGGTTTTTCAGCCATGGCCAATGCCTCCCCTTTTGCCGTTGAAGATCCCTTGTGCACTGAGAGGCTAGGCGATGGATGGTCACTTATCGAGTCTTCTTCTTTCGCAGCCGAAGGTGGCGGCGAGCCTTCCGCTTACCATTGAGAGCGGCTTCAACAATCTACCGATGACTAAGGCGCATTGTCGCGCGCCATGCGCAACAGGTCTTCGCTCTACTTAGACCCGCGTGCGCATTATGCGCATCGACTTTGCTAGTATGGATGTAGGATCAAAATTGCGGGTGGCGGGAGACGCCGCGCGTTTCTGTTTTCGGTGCGCTCCTGACTTGAGAGCGATCGACCCTCCGCGAGAGATTAGCGGAGGGAACCTCACCCGCAATCAGTAGCCGTCGCCGCGCACAGCGCGGATATTTGTGCCCTAGTCAGGTACAGCGGAGTGATTGCGGTCTGACATACCCCGTCTCTGCTTCGGCATCCGGCCGCGGGAACTTCACCGCAGCGGTAACACGCAGCGCGGTGCGCCCGCTCCTGCCGGTCGCAAGTGCCTGGCGGTTGAGCGGGGCTTCGATAAAGCACGCGTAAGCTTTACTCTAAGTTATGGTCGCTCAACTAGGTATTGAGAAGCCGTCGGCCGCGTCATCCAATCAAACGCGGAATTGCCACCACTTGTGGATTCGCCGAGCTGAAGGTTTGCGATTCCTGCCACGAGAGGTAAGCCGGGGCAGTGCTAGTTCGAATATGTAGTGGCCAAGGGCGGCTCACGTCCGGAATTGCGTGCCATCCTGCGGGCAAAGCAGGATGGCCGCTGCCGCTACTGCCGCATCAAAATGCGGATCTGTTTTTCGAGCAGCGGGCGCCTGGACGCTGAAACATTAGAGCATCTCGATCGTCGCGCAGACGGTGGGGGGAAATGCTCGCGACAACCTCGCGCTAGCTTGTCGTGATTGCAACACCGGCCGCGGCAGCATTGACTGGCTCAGCTACACGACGTTGAGGCGCGGCGAGCACTATGATGTCGGATGAAAAGCCCGCTGCGGGAGGGGGGTCGCGCAGCGGGCTCAATGGTTCGGCCGGCAGGGCGTTGGGGTGAATCAGGCCGACCGGGCCATCGGCGACTTGAGGTGCCGATGCATTATGCTGGCTGGGAATAGCGGCCAACTTGAGGCGTCGCCGGCGCCAAAAACAAAAAGAGGCCCGCCATGGTGGTCGGCGGGCCAGACCTTACGAGCGCCGATTGGTGTGGACGCTCGTTGTTAGCTTCGAGGGAGGATCGGCAGCCAACAAAGTAAATTTACCATGAGTCGGCGCCGTGGACGATCGGTTCACGCCACATGTGCCAGCCGTCATCGTCGGCATCCACAATATGTCGGATTCCTGTCGTCCAGCAACGACGGGAAAACACTCCCCCGGCAGCCGCCTGATTAAGCAGCCGTTTTGCGGCCGCGGGTCTTGCGCTTTTCACCCGGCTTGCGGCCGAGACCCATGCTCTTGGCCAAAGCTGAGCGGGAGGCGGCATAATTAGGCGCCACCATGGGATAGTCGCCCGGCAGGTTCCATTTCGCGCGGTATTCGTCCGGTGTAATGCCGTAGCTGGTCATCAGATGGCGCTTGAGCGACTTGAACCGTTTGCCGTTTTCTAGCGAAATGATGTAATCCGGCGTCACCGATTTCTTGATCGGCACCGCTGGCTTCTGCGGTTCAACAATCTCTGCGGGAGCGGTGCCATTGACCAGGCCGTTGAGTGATGCTGCTACGCTGGCAATCAGGTCCGATAGGGCAGAGGCAGGCACTGGGTTGTTCTTCACGTAAGCGGCTACAACGTCGGCCGTTAGCTCAATTTGGAAATCGTTCTTCTCGGTCATTCTGTTCTCCCTCAAATTTGCGGGAAGTCTTTAGCCGCGATCGGAGGGGAGGGCAATGCGGGGGCCGACCTCAAGCGGTTGGCCGGCGATGTGCCAGCCGATGCCATTCGTATGAGATGCGAGAAAATGCGGAAAGAGCGAGTGGACGCGAGTCTCGTTCGAAGCGTCGCCCGCGGCGGAGCGCCAAGGGATCCGGGTTAGGCGGCTTGCCGAAGTTCGCACCGTAAGGAAGATTGTATGGCGTGACGAAACGGAGTAGCCGACCATGTGCGGACGCGTCTATGTCAAATCGAGCCTAGCCGAAATGGTTCGACGCTTCAGCTTCGCCAATTCGGGCGAGGTCGGGGCGCTGGACAACAGCTTTCCGCGCTACAACGGCGCGCCGACACAGATGTACCCGATTATCGTCGTGGACGAACTTGCGAAAGGCTCGACTATGTTCGTCGCGGCGCGCTGGGGCTTCGTGACCAAGACCGGCGGGCTGATCGTCAACGCCCGCTCCGAAACAGTCGCGACCAACGGCCTGTTCAAGAGCGCCTACCATCAGCGCCGGGCGCTGATGCCGATCGACGGCTTTTTCGAATGGAAGGACATTTTTGGCACAGGCAAGGACAAGCAGCCATACGCCATCGCCTTGAAGTCAGGCGAGCCTTTCGCGCTGGCGGCGAGCTGGGAGAATTGGCGCGATCCGAAAACCGGCGAGGAGCTCAAAACTTTCACGATACTGACCTGCGAGCCGAACGAGATGATGGCGACGATCCACAATCGCATGCCGGTGGTATTGCGCAGCGCGGATTACCGTCATTGGCTGGTGAATCCGGACCCGTCCGATCTGATGAAGCCGTTCCCGGCGGACCTTATGACGATGTGGCGGATCGACCGGAAGGTTGGCAACTACGGGAACGATACGCCGGACATTCTGGACCGAGCGCCGCCGGCGGACCTGTTCGAGTGATGGCCAAGCGCACATGGTTTTATCCCGAACTCCGCCTCGACTTGGGACGGGAGCGGATCAACGTGAACTCGTTGGAGCAGGCAGCGCAAATTTTGATGTCTGATGACTGGCCGCTGCATGATCGAACTTGCGAGCGCGCGGCCGAAACACTCATCAAGGCTCTGCTGGGGGACGTTGGTGTCGACGACGCTCGCCAGGCGTTCGAAACTGCGGCGCGGAAAGCGCGCGTTTTGGTCCGCTAGAAATGTTAGTTGCCCTCTAGACACAACGGAAGAATTTCTGGGGGAGCCGCTTGATTTTACCATTTGGTCAATGGTTAATTGTGGCGCTGATCACTTTAGGGCGGGAGAACCCCAAAAGCGTTTAGCCATGCGCCGGGGGGCGCATTGTATGAGACTGGCGCTGCCTCGGGCTTACCGGGGTGGGAGGTGGCGCCAGTTCATCCGAACTCGCCAGCCGATGCCGATGCTGACGCGACGGTCGCTGAAGATTCTTGGTAGATTGGCACGATGTGGTAGGCTCCTGCCTTTCGCTCGTGCATGATTGCGGCCGGGCCGGCATAGAAAAGCCCGCCACGCGAAGGGGAACCGCGCAGCTGGCTGTTGGGCGCCTGAGACGGCGACCGTGCCTCCCTGGCTCAAGAAAGCGACGCAGAGGGAAATTGTTCCCGCAGTCACACTTCCGCCGTGGCCTTGCCGGCAAGGTGGGATGGATCCAGGGAATGGGCGGCTCGGGGCTTACAAGACCGTCGAGCGAGCAGTTCTTCCGTGACGTGGTTTCCTGAACCGGCTTTCGCCGCGCCCGCGCCCCCATTTTTGCATAGGTGTTCTGAAAACTCAACGCCCAAGGGTTATCGCGGTCAGAACTCGTCGTTGCGGATCTTCTCTTCGAACATCTCACCGAAGCTGTCACTCTGCCGCTTTGGGCGGAACATCTGCTCAAACGGATCATAGGCGTCAACCGGCGGTTTTGCCGGCCGCTGCTCGTCGGTCCTACGCTCGCTGTTGCGCTGCTTCATAGTGTCCTCCTCCCCTTCTTCAGGAAACATCGGAGGGACCGGCATGTCCAATCACCTTGGGTGGCTAACTATAATTTTGCGTGTGCCCGAGGAGCGTCCAGTTGCCTTTTTGACGAGAGGGGACAGACGCCGGCCTTGGCCATTGGGGATTATGGCAACGATCAGAGTATAGGCCTGCGAGGTCCGACGCGCGGGTTTCGCCTGAGACGTCGTTCTGATTGGCCAATAGCCGGGATAGGCTCGCCGACCAGGTTGCCATACGGGTGTGTATGGCAGGGGAGCATTTTACGGCAGTGAGGCGCGGATCGTGGCTTGGCCAAACGAACTAGCGGTGTCGTCTCTTAGATCCCTTGAATTCACGCGCCAGAGCGGCGCGATATAGTTCTATCAGCCGCTTCGCCTTATCGGGAGCGAGCTTGAATTTCTCCGCCAAGACCTGGGCCGCTGCATCCTGTGACTGAGCGTTACCGCTTTGCCAAATGCTTTCGATTGCCATGACAAACACCCAAAATGTCGGACAGGCACCTCTTATGTGTGCCTGTGATCGTATCCCAAATAGACTGACTTCGGGAGAAGCCTTCTGTGAACTAGATCACACAGCCTACATAATTGCTGTTACGGGGCGGTGACCGCAGGAGTTTCAACTTGTCGAGATTCTTTGGCATCGAACGTGGGTGGCGCACTGCCTCGCATGTGCTTTGTGCTCTCATTTCGGGAACTCCCGCAGCTAACTTGCACAATGCGCAATTCTATAAAGTCCAAGCAGAAGAGTGTCGTTAGCTTCGCATCCAGAAACTTATCCCAGGATACATATCGTTCCCTCAGAGCAGCGATGACCTACTCATTCCCGAATGGCCAAGTGCTATTGGCGCGCCTGATTCCTTCTGCAGGCCGGTATGTGAGCTATCCCACAGATGCCCCACAGAAGAACTTCTAATCTTGGCTCAACCTTCCTCCAAGCGTCAGCCGGCCTTTGCTGCCTGTGGTAAGCGCACGGTCCCGCGTCAACGCTTCCTCTTCGCCTGGCGTGAGTTCTAGCGGCATGTCCATCAATTCCGCCCTCTCCCATGCCGCGCGCATGTCGCGCGGATTTGCCGATAGTGGCAGGAACCCCTTGGAAATCAACGGCAGCGCCCCGCGGGCTTTTTGCACACCGCAGAACAGGCGATGATCCGCATGCCCTGCTGCGGAGGCATCTCCTTCCCTCCACTTCCCCTTAATAACCGCCGCTACCCATGCCGCCACTATCCCCGTTCGATGTGGAAGCGGCTGGCTGTGCGGGTGGAGCCTCTCCGCGTGGCGCTGTCGTGCAGGCGGTCAAAAGCAATACCGAAAGCAGGATGAAA
>DASZDZ010000093.1:0-21474 GCA_035941355.1 Pseudaminobacter sp. | reverse complement strand
GGACCGCCTCAACCCAGCTTGCCGGCCATAAGACGCGCCGTCATCGCGGCTCTACTGCCAAAGCCGTCGCCAGAGCGATGTCCGCACTGCCGCATACGGCTTCGATGGAGCCCATAATGAATCTGCCAAAGTAGTGCTAGGGTCTGGACCCAATGTTCATCCCCTTCTTCCTCGAACTGAAGGTCGCGAAAATTCCCGTCTCGCTCCGGGAATATCTGACGCTGCTCGAGGGCATGGATGCGGGGCTGGTCCAGTACGATGTCGAGGGATTTTATTATCTCGCCCGGTCGGCGCTGGTGAAGGACGAGCGCCACATCGACCGCTTCGACCAGGTTTTCTCGCATGTGTTCAAGGGCGTCGAGGCCGTCTCCGGCGAGGCGGGGATCGACGTCGCCAATATTCCGGAAGAATGGCTGCGCCGTCTGGCCGAAAAGCACCTGACCGACGAGGAAAAGAAGCTGGTCGAGGCGCTGGGCGGCTTCGAGAAGCTGATGGAGACGCTGAAGCAGCGGCTGGAGGAACAGAAGGGCCGGCATCAGGGCGGCTCGAAATGGATCGGCACGGGCGGCACCTCGCCCTTCGGCGCCTATGGCTACAATCCCGAAGGGGTCAGGATCGGCCAGCACGAAAGCCGTCACCGACGCGCGGTAAAGGTCTGGGACAGGCGCGAGTTCAAAAATTTCGACGATTCCGTCGAGCTTGGCACGCGCAATATAAAGATCGCGCTGAAGCGCCTGCGCCGCTGGGTGCGCGAGGGAGCGGAGGAGGAGTTCGACCTGCCGGGCACGATCCACGCGACGGCCGAGCACGGCTATCTCGACGTCAAGACGCGTCCGGAGCGGCGCAACGCGGTCAAGCTCCTGATGTTCTTCGACGTCGGCGGTTCGATGGACGACCACATCAAGGTGGTCGAGGAGCTGTTTTCAGCGGTCCGGGCGGAGTTTCGCCAGCTCGAATATTTTTATTTCCACAACTGCCTCTACGAGGGCGTGTGGAAGGATAATCGCCGCCGCCATGCCGAAGTGATCCCGACCTTCGACGTGCTCCACAAATACGGCCATGACTACAAGGTGATCTTCGTCGGCGACGCCTCGATGAGCCCCTACGAGATCGCCCATCCCGGCGGCTCGGTCGAGCACTGGAACCCGGAGCCTGGCGCGCTGTGGCTCGCCCGCGTGCTCCAGCAATGGCCGAATGCGGTGTGGGTAAATCCGATCATCCAGAAGCACTGGGGCTATACGCATTCGATCGCCATGGTCCGCGAGATCTTTGCGAACCGCATGTATCCGCTGACGCTGGCCGGGCTGGAAAGCGCGACGAGGGAATTGTCGAGGAAGCACTGAAGATGCCGGATGACCGCTACACGAACGTCGAGGAACAGGTCGAATACGGGCTCGATACAATTCCGGAGGATCGGCTTGTTTCCGTGCCGCTCCGGGATCTCATGTACGCCTTCCAGACCTTCCGCGAACTCGTCCGCTTTTTCCACCAGCCGCTGCATTGGCAGACGCTTGAGGATGTCAGCAGTTTCATCGGAAACAAGGATAGCGGAGCGCTTCACCTCATCTGGGAAAACTATTATGGCCGCTTGGGAGACTCTCTGCCCCCCGACATCGAGGCTGCCTTTGATTCCGATCGTTTCGACAACCCGAAATCGCCTTGGTACTATGAGCCGAATGACCATCGGGATCCGTGAAACAACCGCTGGCCCGGCCTATATCTGGCGAAAGCGAACAGCAGCAGGGAAAGAACCATGGACGAGCATCGCTATCCCGTCACCCGCACCGACGCCGAATGGCGTGCGAAGCTGACGCCCGAACAATACTACATCATGCGCCAGCACGGCACCGAGCGCCCCGGCAGTTGCGCCCTGCTCTATGAAAAGCGCGCCGGCACCTTCAAGTGCGCCGGCTGCGACCAGCCGCTGTTCGAATCGAAGCTGAAATTCGAAAGCGGCACTGGCTGGCCGAGTTTCAACGATCCGGTCCCGGGTTCCGTGGAGACGACGACCGACCGCAGCCTCGGCATGGCGCGCACCGAAGTCCACTGCGCCCGCTGCGGAAGCCATCTCGGCCACGTCTTCGAAGATGGCCCGCCGCCGACCTATCTGCGCTACTGCATCAACGGCGTGGCGCTCAACTTCGAGCCGGCTGCTTGAGAGCGGCATGACCTGCTTCATCTGCCTTCAATGCGGCGTTCAGTTCGCGAAACGCGATACGCCGCCTGAGCGCTGCCCGGTCTGCGAGGACGAGCGGCAATATGTGCGCTGGGAAGGTCAGGCCTGGACCACCGCGCGAGAGCTCGCGACAAAGCACCAGTTGGTGATGCGGGAGGATACGGGCGTGCTCGGCTTTGGCATCGAGCCACGCTTCGCCATCGGCCAGCGCGCACTGCTTGCCGAAACGCCGGACGGCAATGTCCTGTGGGACTGCGTCTCCATGGTCAGCGACGAGGCAGTGGCCGAGATCACACGCCGCGGTGGCCTGCAGGCGATCGCCATCTCGCACAGCCACTATTATTCGGTGATGGTCGACTGGAGCGAAGCTTTCGGCGGCGTGCCGATCTACCTGCATTCCGACGACCGCCAGTGGATCATGCGGCCACATCCCTCGATCGTCAGCTGGGACGGCGAAACGCTCGCGATCAACCCGTCGCTGACGCTGATCCGCTGCGGCGGGCATTTCGCCGGCGGCCAGGTGCTGCACTGGAAACGCGACCGGGGAAACGCCATCCTCGCCGGCGACATTCTGCAGGTCGTGCCGACCCGCCGCCATGTCAGCTTCATGTACAGCTATCCGAACTACATCCCGCTGAACGCGGCGGCCGTGCGCAAAATCGCAGCGGCGGTCGAGCCGTTCGATTTCGACGACATTTACGGCGCCTGGTGGAACACCAACGTGATCGGCGGCGGCAAGCAGGCGGTTGCCGTGTCGGTCGACCGCTATCTCGCCGCCATCGCCTGATCGCGTCAGATGACCGTCGCGGCGACCAGCCACAAAAGCGCTGCGCTCCTGAAAAAAGCCGCCCTCGCGTTGCCGGCGGCATCCGCGGTGCGCCAGACGGCGGCGAACAGGAACAGATTGTAGGGCACCGGGAAAAAGTGCACCGCCAGCACGACCACCAGCGGCGCCTTCAGCCCGAGCATCAGAATAGCGGCGGCGGTCGCCAGCACATTGAGCAAGCTGCCGAACAGCACCATGTCGCGCCAGAACAGGCGATCGAGCGGCGCTTCGCCGCGCCAGCGTGACGCAAAAAACGACATTCCCGGCCTGCCTTGCGCTGCTACTTTCAGGCCCCGTTAATCGGCCGGGCGCGGCGCGTTGTCAAAGGGGGACGGAGCGATTTGGCGCTCGCATCCTGCCATGCTAGACGCCGGCTATCGCAATGCGGGGAGAATGAATCGAATGCGGGTCTCGAGCAATGCGGCGGCGGCCGCCGGCGCACTTGTCCTTGCCTTGACGGCGACGGCAGGTCCGGCCGCGGCAGCGGAAGTACACGGCCTGCCCGGCGAAACAATGTCGCTTCTCTGGGCGTTGCCTTTCGCCGGTATCCTGCTTTCGATCGCCACCGGCCCGCTGCTTTACCCGCATTTCTGGGAGCACCACTACGGCAAGATCACCGCCGTCTGGTCGGCGCTGGTCGTGATGCCTATGGCGCTGTCGTTCGGGACAGACACGACGATGGGCGCCGTGCTGCATACCGTGCTGCTCGAATACATGTCGTTCATCATCCTGCTGTTTGCGCTGTTCACCATTTCGGGCGGCATCCTCGTCGCCGGCAACATCCACGGCACGCCGGCCATGAACGCCTTGCTGCTGGTCATCGGCGCATGCCTCGCCTCGGTCGTCGGCACCACCGGAGCGTCGATGATCATGATCCGGCCGATGATCCGGGCCAATGACAACCGGCCGCTCAACGCCCATGTCGTGGTGTTTTTCATCTTCCTGGTTTCCAACATAGGCGGTTCGCTGACACCGCTCGGCGATCCGCCGCTGTTCGTCGGCTTCCTGCGCGGCGTCGACTTCTTCTGGACGACGGCCAATCTGTGGGCCCAAACGCTGATCGTCGGCGCGCTCGTGCTTACCGCCTTCGTCGTGATCGACATCGTCCTGCACCTTCGCGAGGAGGGCCTGCCCAAGATCAAGGATCCGACGCCCGACACCAAGGTGCGCCTTCGCGGCCTCGCCAACATCCCGCTGCTTGCCGGCGTGATCGCGGCGATCCTGATGTCGGCGGTGTGGAAGCCGGGGGCCGCGTTCACCTTCGAGGGCGTGGAGGTGGAGCTGCAGAACCTGGTGCGCGACGGCATCATCGTGGCGCTCGCGCTGATCTCGCTCTACGTCACGAAGAAGGAATACCGCCGCGCCAACGGCTTCAACTGGGGGCCTATCCTCGAAGTGGCGAAGCTGTTCGCCGGCATCTTCATCTGCATCATCCCGGTCATCGCGATCCTGCGGGCCGGTGCGGAAGGCGCGCTCGCGCCGCTCGTGGCGCTGGTGACCGGCCCAGACGGTGCGCCTAACGATTTCGCCTATTTCTGGATGACGGGATTCTTGTCGTCATTCCTCGACAATGCACCGACCTATCTGGTCTTCTTCGAACTCGCCGGCGGCGATCCGGAGACGCTGATGACCACCCTCGGCACGACGCTTGCCGCCATTTCGGCCGGCGCGGTGTTCATGGGCGCCAACACCTATATCGGCAACGCGCCCAATTTCATGGTCTATGCCATCGCCCGCCAGCAGGGCGTGCGCATGCCGAGCTTCTTCGGCTACATGCTGTGGTCGGGCGCCGTGCTGATCCCGGCCTTCATCATAGTCAGCATGATCGCCTTCAGGTGAGTCCGGAACGCGGCGAAGGCGGTCGAAGGCCGCCCACGCCAGCGGCCGGGTTCATTCCATGCCGAGGGCGGCCTTGTAGAGGTCGAGGATCGCTTCCTCTTCCTGGCGCTCGGCCTGATCCTTCTTGCGCAGCCGGATGATGGTTCGAACCGCCTTCGTGTCGAAGCCGGTGCCCTTCATCTCGGCGAATACTTCCTTGATGTCGTCCGCGATCGTCTGCTTTTCCTCTTCCAGCCGCTCGACGCGCTCGATGAATGCGCGGAGCTGGCCCGCGGCAACAGTCTGGCTGGTTTCGGTGATCTCGTCGGCCATGCTTTTCTCCAGGGGAAGGGGTCCGCGACTCGCGGCTCAAGGTGGAGCGTTCGATGCCCGAAGGCGCGGGAGGGGTCAAGGGCGGAATCCCTCCCGGCGATGGTAGGAGAGAAACTCAGTGGTCCTTCGGGCGCCTGGCTTCGAACTCAGCCTTCTTGGCCTCGGAGGCGTCGGTCTGGTGGAGCGCCTGCCATTCGGCATACGGCATGCCGTAGATGATTTCGCGCGATTCGTCCCTGGACATGTCGACGCCGGCTGCGTTTGCCGCGTCGCGGTACCAGTTGGACAGGCAGTTGCGGCAGAAGCCGGCAAGGTTCATCAAGTCGATGTTCTGCACGTCGCTGCGGGTCCGCAGATGCTCGACCAGCGTGCGGAAGGCCGCCGCCTCGAAATCGCGCTTCTGCTCGTCGGTCAATTGCGTCATGGGAAGGATCCTTCACACCGGCCCGGTACGCGAGCCGAATTGCCTCACCTCGTGTATATCGGGGCGGGCGTTGATGGCGTCAACGATCGGAGCGAGCCTCGCCGCCCAGTCATCGGCGCCGGCCTGTTCGGCGATCAGATCCTGGCGGATCTCGATCAGCGCATGCGCGTAGCCGTTGACGATGGCATGCCGGAACATGGTGTCGCCGCGCAGCGCGCCGTCATAAGGCTCGTTGTCGCCGACGGTCAGTGTCTGGTCCGTTGCCAGCATCTCGATGAGCGGCCAGGCGGCGCGATGATCCATGTCCCATAGCACGCCGGCCTGCCACGGGCGCACATGGCCCTGCATGATCGGCGTGAAGGAATGGACGGAGAAGATGAAGGGCGCCGCGCCCGATTCTTTCGTCACCGAAGAAACGAGCGCGCTGACTGCTTCATGATAGGGCCGGTAATAGCGTTCGAGCCGCCTTTCGCGCTCATCCTCGGCCATGGGATAGTTGCCGGGCACAACCGTGCCGTCATAGAGCTGGCGAATCAGCGTCGGGTCGTCCTCGCCGCGGTTCGGGTCGATCAGCAGCCTTGAGAAATTGGCCAGCACCGCCGGCGCGCCTGTCAGCGCCGCGAGCTTGCGCGTCACCATCTCGACGCCGATGTCGTAGGCGATGTGGCGCTGGAATTCTTCCGCCGGCAGTCCCAGGCCGGCATATTCCTCGGGCAGGTCGCGCCGTGCATGGTCGGCCAACAGAACCATGCCGCGCTTGCGGTCGCCGTCGATGATCTCGAAAGGAGCGAAAACTGCAGATCGCATGGGCTGGAAGCGTCCCGGAAACCGGTCGTTGAAGGAGTTCGGCTGTCTTTCCACGAAGCGTTGCCTTGCGCAACGCCGTTGTTTCGCCAATCTTTTTGGCCGAAATCGGCAACGGGCGGAACGAAGCGCTGCGCGGCGGCCTCTAAATCGATTGGATAGGCCCGGTTGCGCGCGTTGACATGCGCCCGGACTTTTCCGAAAAGGGGCTTCGAAGATGATTGCCGCGCGATCGAGGAGTTTGGGAATGTTCATGGCCGGAGGCACGCGGGTTCGCTCCGCCTTGGCTGCGCTGACCCTTGCCCTGGCTGTCCCGCTTTTTTCCGCCACCGCCGCATTTGCCGATTTCCGCGTCTGCAACGCCACGCAGAACCTCGTCGGCGTCGGCATCGGCTACCGCGCCAAGGCCGGCTGGGTGACCGAAGGCTGGTGGCACATAGAAGGCTCGTCCTGCAAGACGCTCATCGAAGGCCCGTTGTCGTCGCGGTTCTATTATCTATATGCGGAAGACGCGGAGCGCGGCGGGCGCTGGGACGGCCCGATCAACATGTGCGTGGCCGAAAAAGAGTTCAAGATCGCCGGCGTCAACGACTGCGTCGCTCGCGGTTTCCAGCGCGCCGGTTTCCAGGAATACGACACGGGCGAGCAGGCGAGCTGGATGGTCCAGCTCACCGACGAGCCCGCAACTGACGGCGCCGCCGCCGTCACGGGAACACCCCCTCAATGAGACGCAGCCGCAAGGTCAAGATACTCGCCACGCTCGGTCCCGCCTCCTCATCCGAGGAAATGATCCAAAAGCTCTTCCAGGCCGGCGCCGACGCATTCCGCATCAATATGAGCCATACCGATCATCCGCTGATGCGGACGCTGGTCGAGCGCATCCGCTCCGTCGAGGCCAAGCTCGGCCGCCCCATCGGCATACTGGCGGACCTCCAGGGGCCGAAGCTCAGGGTCGGCAAATTCGCGGAAGGCAAGGTGTCGCTCGAAGCGGGCCAGACGTTCACGCTCGACGACAATCCGGCGCTCGGAGACGCCTCGCGCGTGCACCTGCCGCATCCGGAAATCCTCACTTCCGTTGAAGCGGGCCACCGCCTGCTGATCGACGACGGCAAGCTGGAGCTGAAGGCCGTCAGAAGCGACGGCAGATCCATCGTCTGCACGGTGATCGCCGGCAACAGGATCTCGGACAAGAAGGGCGTCAGCCTGCCCGACACAGACCTGCCGGTCGGCGCGCTCACCGAAAAGGATCGAGCCGACCTCGATGCCGTCCTGTCCACAGGCGTGGACTGGGTGGCGCTGTCGTTCATCCAGCGCCCCGAGGATCTCGCCGAAGCGCGCAAGATCGCGCGCGGCCGGGCGCTGCTCCTGTCCAAGATCGAAAAACCTCAAGCCGTCGCGCGGCTCGCCGAGATCATCGAGCTTTCGGACGCCGTCATGGTGGCGCGCGGCGATCTCGGGGTCGAAATGCCGCTCGAGGCGGTGCCCGGCATCCAGAAGCAAATCACGCGGGCCTGCCGCCGCGCCGGCAAGCCGGTGGTCGTCGCCACCCAGATGCTGGAATCGATGATATCCGCCCCGGTGCCGACCCGCGCCGAGGTGTCGGACGTCGCCACCGCCGTATTCGAAGGCGCCGACGCGATCATGCTGTCGGCCGAATCTGCGGCCGGCGAATATCCGGTTGAAGCCGTTGCTACAATGAACCGGATCGCCGAGAAGGTGGAGCAGGATCCGACCTTCCCGGGCATCATCAATGCGCAGCGCTCCGAGCCGGAAGCGACCGGCGCGGACGCCATCTCGCTCGCGGCCCGCCAGATCGCCGAGACGCTTAAACTGGCTGCGATCGTCACCTATACCGCCTCCGGCACGACCGGCCTGCGCGCCGCGCGCGAGCGCCCGCAGGTGCCGATCATCGCACTGTCGCCGGTCGTCGAGACGGCGCGGCGGCTGTCGCTGGTCTGGGGCACTCATTGCGTGGTCACGCCGGACGCCGTCGACCTAGACGACATGGTCGACCGCGCCTGCCGCATCGCCTATGCCGAGACGTTCGCGGGTTCCGGCGACCGCGTGATCGTCACCGCCGGCGTGCCGCTGCGCACGCCGGGCGCCACCAACATGCTGCGGATCGCCTATGTTGGGACGGACGGGCATGGGGTGTGAATGTAGGCAGTAGGCAGTGGGCAGTGGTAGTGTTTTCTGCCCACACTGCCCACTGCCCACTGCCTATTTCCCTCACTCCGGCGCCAACTCCGGTCCCGCCGTCGGCGCCTTCTCGTTGATGCAGACGCCTTCGCCGGAGCGGTCGGCGGCGATCCGCACCTCGACCACACGGGCGACAGCGGCAAGATCGCGACCGATCCCTGCGGCTTTCTCGATCGCCGCGACAACCAGGTCGCGCGCGATCCAGTCCGGCTTATGGCCTAGGTTCTTCACCCATACGAGCTCCGCCCCGGGGATGTCGCGGGCAAGCCCCACCGAGTGCAATTCCTCATAGACGACGGTGTCGTAGTCGCCCGAAATCACCACGGTCGGAGCCGCGATTTCAGGATAGCGCGGCGCGGTTTCCAGCGCATGGCGATACAGCCCCTCGACATCGACGGCATTGGCGCGGAAGGCGCGGGGTCTCAGCACCAGCGAAATCGCCGCATCGTCCAGATAGGCCTCCGGCACCGGATTGGGCGCGAAGACGCAGGTTGCGGATTGGACGATGCGCCGCGAACCTACCGGATTGGCCAAGGTTTCCGAGAACAGCAGGCCGAGCACGGGGATCGTCGTCAGATGGTAATACCAGGAAGTCTTGCCGCCCGGCCAGGGATGGGTGGCCGCGGAGGCGAACACCAGCCCGCGCGTCTTCTCAGGATGGCCGAGCGCGAATGCGGCAGCGGTCGAGCCGCCAAACGAATGCCCGACGATGATTGCGTTCCCGATGCCGAGTTGGTCCATCAGGGCTGCGATCGTGGCGGCCTGTGCAGGCGGGCTCTCATTGTTGCCTGACCCGCGGCCCGACCAGCCGTGTCCGGGACGGTCGAGAAACAGCATCTCCGCCCGACCCTCCAGAAGTGGCTTCAGCGGTATCATCTGGTCTCGGAGATTGGCGCTGGCGCCGTGGATGAAGACGATCGGCGGTAGGTCCGGATTTTCCGGCGCGGGCACATGGACGTAGTGCAGGCGGGCCCCGTCGATTTCGGCGAAACTGCCCACGGGAGGATTGCGGCGTTCGATCAGCCACGTTCCGACGCGAGTGACGCCGGCCAGAACCAGCATCAGCGCGAGCAGAAAGGCGACGAGGGCGTAGATCAGGTTCACGCAGGAGATGTTCGGCCGGAGGGAGCGGAAACGGGGGACTGAAATCGAATCGAAACGATATGCGTCCTCGCCGGGACGCCTCAGATGCCTTCGCCGGCGAGTTCTTCCGAAAGGGTTGCGACCTCGTTTTGGGCGCTGCGCATCATCGGATAGATGTCGAGAACCCGCTGGTATGCTTCAAGCGCCAGTTCCTTGCTGCCGCGCTCCTTCATGATCTGCGCCATGCCCGCCAGCGCGCCGAAATGGCGCGGCTCGAGCTGCAGCGTGCGGTCGATGTCGGCCATCGACTTGCCGAAACTGCGCATCATGAAGTGGACGGTGGCGCGGCGATTCCAGCCCTCGGCGAAATCGGGCGACAGCGTCACCACCTGGTCGAGAAAATCGAGGGCGACGTCGAACTTCTCCGCCTCGATGGCTTTTTGCGACCAGAGCATCATCAGATCGATGGACGCGCTGCCGGAGTGGTTCCACTCCTCGAAAATCCTGGAGGCGATGCGCTCGGCCGCCTTTTCGTTTCGCTGGCGCTTCAACTCGCCATACAGCGTTTCGAGGCGGTTTTCGGGCTTCGCGACGGCAACTGGTTCAGTGGGGGGGGGAGGAGCCGTTTCGGCGGCGCCGGCAGGTGCTAGCGCGATCGTAAGGGCAACTGCTGGCAGAAATGCAAAAAAGTTCCGCATGCGCGGAATCTAACCCCGCGCCGCAGAACGTCAAACTGAATTTCGCGTGAAGGCGCGATCAGCCCTGGCGAGCCTTGTAGCGCGGCGCGGTCTTGTTGATGATGTAGACGCGGCCCTTGCGGCGAACCAGCTGGTTGTCGCGATGGCGACCCTTGAGGGCCTTGAGCGAGTTCTTGATCTTCATGGTCTTGCCTGTCGAATGGGGCCTTATCGGGCCTAACTAAAAGACGCGCCCAAGAGCGCGCCCGAATTCGTGACTGGCTCTTAGACGAGGTGGCTGGCGTATGTCAACCGCCCGCTGCGACTTGTCATGGTTCCGGGATCGAGCGTTTCCCACTCTGCAACCATATGCGGCGCGCCACTTCGCGCGTTGCGTGTGCCGGCGCGCGCAGGCAAGATGCGTGCATCACGTCACAGGGAGAAACGCCATGCGATTGCCGATATTGCTTTGCCTCGCCGTATTGCTTTCATCGCCCGCTGCCTTCGCGCAGGAATGCGACCGCTCCGACGAAAGCCAGGCGGGCATGAACATCTGCGCCAACGAGGACTACAAGGCGGCCGACGCAAAACTCAACAAAACCTACAGCGAGATCATGAAGCGGCTTTCCGACGATGCCGATGGAAGGAAACTGCTGCAGGCGGCGCAACGCTCCTGGATCGCCTTCCGCGACGCGGAGTGCAATTTCTCGACCGCCGACAGCCAGGGCGGCTCGATCCATCCAATGCTGGTGTCCGGATGCCTTCAGGGCCTTACCGAAGCCCGCACCGAGCAGCTTGGCAGCTATCTCAACTGTGAGGAGGGCGACATGAGTTGTCCGGTGCCGGCGGAGTAATCGTGCGCGCCCTTCGAGGCTCGCCCTGCGGGCTTCGCACCTCAGGATGAGGGAGGTGGGCACTTCTCGATTTTCAACGCCGTGCGTTCCGGGATTTTGGGACAAGCAACCCACAGCCCTCATCCTGAGGTGCGAGCGCAGCGGGCCTCGAAGGACGCAGGTAGCTAAATACCCGCCGGCTTCAGCCGCGTGAAATGACCCATCTTGCGGCCGGGGCGGGCCGCGGACTTGCCGTAGAGATGCAGGACAAGATCGGGCTCCGCCAGAAGCGCTTCGGCGCGGAGAACATCGTCGCCGATCAAATTCTCCATCACGCAGCTGGAATGGCGCCGCGTGTCGCCGAGCGGCAGGCCGGCAACTGCGCGGATATGCTGCTCGAACTGCGAGACGGCGCAGGCGGCCTCCGTCCAGTGGCCGGAATTGTGAACGCGCGGCGCGATCTCGTTGGCTAGAATGCTGCCGTCGGGCAGCACGAAAAGTTCGACGCCGACGACGCCGACATAATCCAGCGCCTGCAGGATCGCGAAAGCCGCCTCGACCGCCGCCTTTTTGGTGTCGGGCCGGATCAAGGCCGGCACGGTTGAGGTGTGGAGGATGCCGGCGCGGTGGATGTTTTCCGCTGGATCGTAGGCGGCCAGCGCGCCGTCGGCGCCCCGCGCCGCGATCACCGAAATTTCGCGCTCGAATGAAACGAACGATTCCAGGATCAGCGGAACGCCGCCCATCGCGTCGAAAATGCCTGCGACATCGCCGGCAGATTGGCGGAAGACCCGCTGGCCCTTGCCGTCATAGCCCATGCGGCGTGTCTTCAATATTCCGCTGCCGCCGAAAGCCGCCAATGCGGCCGCCAGGTCGTGGTCGTTATCCACAGGGCGGAAATCGGCTGTGGATATCCCGATGCCGTTCAGGAAGGTCTTTTCGGCGAGGCGGTCCTGGGCGACTTCAAGCGCGCGGGCCGGCGGATGCACCGGCACGGCCGCAGCCAGGAATTTCGCCGCCTCGACCGGCACGTTCTCGAATTCGTAAGTGACCACGTCGCAAGCGGCAGTCAGTTCGGCGAGTGCGGCGCGATCGTCATAGGCGGCGACGATCTGCCGGTTGGCGGCCTGCGCGGCCGGGCAGTCGGCCTGCGGTTCGAGAATAACCGTTCGGTAGCCGAGCCGGGCCGCTGCCATCGCCAGCATGCGGCCGAGCTGGCCGCCGCCGATGATGCCGATGGTCGAGCCTGCTGCGAGGGCTTGCGTCACGATGCGTCCGTGGGGGCGTCGGCCACCTTCGCCGTCTGCGCGGCCCGCCATGCGTCGAGCTTGGCTGCGAGTTCCGCGTCGCCGAGCGCCAGCACGGCGGCGGCAAGCAGCGCTGCGTTGATGGCTCCGGCCTTGCCGATGGCGAGCGTGCCAACAGGAACTCCGGCCGGCATTTGGACGATGGAAAGCAGCGAATCCTGGCCGGAAAGCGCCTTCGATTCGACCGGCACGCCGAACACCGGCAACGGCGTCAGCGCCGCGGTCATACCGGGCAGGTGGGCCGCGCCGCCGGCGCCGGCGATGATGACCTTGAATCCCGCCGCCTTGGCGCCCCGGGCAAAATCGTAAAGGCGCTCCGGCGTGCGGTGCGCCGAGACGATGCGCTTTTCGTGGGAGACGCCGAGCGCTGCGAGCGTTTCGGCGGCATGCGACATGGTCGCCCAGTCGGACTGGCTGCCCATGATGATCGCTACGTCGGCGCTTCTGCTGCTCAAACTCGATCCCCGGCCGGTTGAAGGGTGGCGAATAACGGAAATCCGCGCCTGCCGCAAGGATAGCGCCAGCCTATTCGCCGGCCGTCAGGCTATGATATCAGGGATTATCTTGTCTTCGAGCTTGGAGAGCCTGTCCTTCAGGATCAGCTTCTTTTTCTTCATGCGCTGGATCTGCAGCGGATCACAGGAGGTCGCGATCATGGCGTTGATCGCGGCGTCGAAGTCCGCGTGTTCCTGCTTCAGCTTCGCAAACTCAAGACGAATCTCGGTCTGTTCCTGGTCCGACATTATGTACCGTCTGTAGGGTTCCGGCGCCCACGTTGCGCCAATCAGGGCGGGTCCGGAGGACCAAGCCGCCCGGCGCGCAGCCCTTAGCACATTTCGAGCTTTCAGGAAATCCTACGAACACGCATTCGACATCCAAACCATCTGGTGGCACACTGTCATCGTACCGTCATGGAGCGCCCAGCGGTGGACGCGCCCGTGATGCGTACTGTCCGAGGAATCCATGAAAGGGAGAACCAATCATGTCTCTTGCAAACCATCTTGAAGAGCTGCAGCGGAAACACGGCGATATCGAACGCGAACTCGACCAGGCGATGACCCATCCTTCCGTGGACGACCTGGAAATCGTGACTCTGAAGCGGCGCAAGTTGGCACTCAAGGACGAGATTGAGAAACTGAAGGCAAATCCCACGAAACACTAAGGCTGAAGACGGCGCGCCCATAAGGCGCGGACAGCTTGCCGGCGGCACGCCGTGTCGCCGGGACTATTACCTCGTCATTCAGGCGCTGCCGGTGCGGGTGACAGGGCGATGATTTTTGCGGCGGAAAACCATCCCGCGGGCGTTCAAGCCTGCCAGAACTGATCCAGCCAGATATTGAGCTTGAGAAAACCGTGTTCGCTGACGGCATAGACGCGGCGCGCGCCCTCGGGACGGGCATTGACCAGTCCGGCGTCGAGCAGGACTTTCAGATGCTGCGATACGGCCGGCCTCGAGACTGGCAGGCCTAATGCCAATTGCCCGACGGTCTTCGGGCCGCGGCGCAACTCCTCCAGGAGATGGCGCCGGTTGGGATCCGCAATGGCCACGAAAGCATCGGTCAGGATCATCGCTCTTTGTGAGGCAATAATCGTCGAATCTCAACTGTCTTGTTCGGCCGGCGTGCGCGGATCGAGCCGCACCGCCTCGGGCGTTACGCCGCGCTCGGAAGGCAGCGTCTTGAAGGCTTCGCGGTCTTCTACCGGCACCGGCGCGCGGCGGCCGATGCGAAGCACGGTGTAGCCGGCAAGCGTGAAATGGGCGAGCGCGGTGGCCAGGAACAGGCTCTCCGGCCGCATCGAGCCCATCAGCACGGCGCCGATCACAGGACCGATCATTGTCCCAAAGCCGTAGAGCAGCAGCAACCCGCCGGATACCTTGACGAAATCCTCCGGACTGGCGTGGTCGTTGGCGTGGGCGACGGCGAGGGAATAGAGCGTGTAGGCAAGCGCGCCGTAGCAGGCCGTCATTGCGATGACGAAGACGCCTGAGCGCGGCGTTGCCACGAAAACCAGGAGCGCGAACACCGCCGATCCCAACGAAGCGGCAGCGAGCACGAAGCGGCGGTCGGTCTTGTCGGAAACCCGCCCGACCGGCAATTGCATGGCCGCGCCGGCGACCACGACGAGGCTCATCATCAACGCGATCTCGGGGGTCGAGATGCCGATCCGCGCGCCATAGACCGCTCCCAGCGTTCCCCATGCGCCATTGGCGATGCCGATCAGCACGCAGGCAACGGATGCGACCGGCGAATTGGCGTAAAGCCCCTTCAGATCGAGCGACACATCCTGCAGCGGCTTGGGGGTCGCAGCGGTCGAAACCGCCGTCGGGATGAGCGACAGGCAGAAGAAGATGCCGGCCACCATGAACAGCGAGGCGGATTTCACGTCGCCTGCTGCCACGATCATCTGCCCGGCCATAATGGAAGCGTATGTGACCATCATGTAGAGGCCGAACACGGTGCCGCGGTTCTCGTTGGTGGACTTCTCGTTGAGCCAGCTTTCGATGACCATGAAGGCGCCGGCCATGGTGAAGCCGGTGAAGGCGCGAAGCACGACCCAGGCGGGCTCGTTGATGAGCAGTCCCGTCAGCAATGCGACGATCGCGCCGGAGGCCGCGAAGGCGCCGAAGGCGCGGACATGGCCGGCACGCCGCACAAGACGCGGAGCAAAGAAGCATCCGGCGACGAAGCCGCCTGCCCAGGCGGTTCCCAAAAGGCCGAGCACGGCCGTCGAAAAGCCTTCCTCCTGGCCGCGCAATGGCAAAAGCAGGCCGTGCAAGCCGGACGCCGCAAGCAGGAAGGCCGTGCCGCGCAGGAGCGAGAGTATCGGTCGGTAGGCGGCGAACATGAACATGCGCTGGTCCGGCTGGAGGAGAATCAGCCCCGAACATACCGCCCTTTGAGGCGTTCCGGCGGCGGCGGTGCGACTATCGACGGTTGAAAAGCGCTTCCGCCGCGCTCTTGGTCGCGCTCTTGGCGTTCAGTTCGGCTTCCAGCCGGGTGATCTCCTCGCGCAACAGCCTGATCCGTTCGGCAAGCTCCGAGACGGACAGCAGCGAAAGATCCTGGCCGATCTCGTGCCTGCTCGCGGGCTTTTTCGGTTCGTCCTCGAAGATCGCCATCGTCGCATCTCCCATTTGCCTGATTGGCCGACAGACTACATAACAGGCGGGCGGCGATGCAATCTCGCCACGGGCAGGGGCCGACCCAAAGAGGATGCCTAGAATGGCTAACGGAGACAAGATACCGGCGAAAATGACGGCGGTGGCGATTTCGCAGCCTGGAGGGCCCTTGGTGTTGAAGCCCGAAAAGCGCGACGTGCCGGAGCCCGGCGAAGGCGAGATACTCATTCGCGTGCGCGCCGCCGGCGTCAACCGCCCCGACGTGCAGCAGCGCAAGGGCGCTTATCCGCCGCCGCCCGGCGCATCCGATCTGCCGGGCCTGGAGGTGTCGGGCGAGGTTGTCGCGGTCGGCCAAGGGGCCAGGCGCTGGCGGCCGGGCGACGCGGTCTGCGCGTTGACGCCGGGGGGCGGTTACGCCGAATACGCCAAGGTGCATGAAAGCAATGCGCTGCCCGTGCCGCAGGGGTTTACGCTCACCGAGGCGGCGGCGCTGCCGGAGACCTTCTTCACGGTCTGGCACAATGTGTTCGAGCGCGGCGGCCTGAAGACCGGCGAAACGCTGCTCGTCCATGGCGGCTCGTCGGGCATCGGCACCACGGCGATCCAACTCGCCTCGGCCTTCGGCGCCTATGTGATCACGACTGCGGGCTCGGCGGAAAAGTGCGAAGCCTGCCTGAAGCTCGGCGCCGACCGGGCGGTCAATTACCGCGAGCAGGATTTCGTCGCGGCCGTGAAGGAAGCGACAGACGGGCGCGGCGCCAATGTCATCCTCGACATGGTCGGCGGCGACTATGTCGGCCGCAATTACGATGCGGCGGCGGTCGAGGGCCGTATCGTCCAGATCGCGACGCAGGGCGGGGCAGTGGCGAGCGCCGATTTTTCCAAGCTGATGGTCAAGAGGCTCGTGCATACCGGGTCGACGCTCAGGCCGCGCACCGTCGAGTTCAAGGGCCAGATCGCGGCCGCCCTCGAGGTCCAGGTCTGGCCGTTGCTGGCGGCACGGCGGGTGGTTCCGGTGATGGACATGATCTTCCCGCTCAGGGAAGCGTGGCGCGCGCATGAGCGGATGGAGGAGGGCGAGCACATCGGCAAGATCGTGCTGGATGTGGCATAGGCAACCGGGAGCGCCTTGACGCGCCTCCCGCCGCCGCTAGGTAGATCGGGCAGCCATTCGCCGGCAGGGGAATCCGATGCCGATTACGCGCAGGCAATTGCGGGCCGTCGCAGCACTGGCTGTCTCGGCGCGGGAGCCGGGGGCTTACGCGGCCGATCAAGAGCAGGCGGTCTTTTGGCGCGCGGCCATGCCCGGCCGGAACGCGAACGTGCTGTTCGGCTATGTGCGAATTGATGCTTCGCTCCGTCCCGGACATTGTCAGCGACGGCAAAAGGCTGATCGATGAAACGCAGCGTATCGTCGCGGCCTTCCCCAATGTTGAGATGACCGCTTGGGATCTGCCGCGAAGAACTCTGCCTCCGATATGGAAGAGCATCAGCCAGCCCGTCGCCGATGAGCTTCGCGCGGCCTTGGCCGGGCTTCCCGACGGTGTGCCCGTCGAAGAATTGTCGGGTATCGAAGTTTCCTGGCTTCTGATTGGCGAGGGCCAGACCCCGCCGAACCCCTATCTCGGCGACGTGCTCGCGCGGCATTCCAGGTCGCGCGGTCGCCCGGTAGCCTTCCTCATCACCGAGAAGGAGATACGGGAGCAGTTTTGGCGTCCGCGCGACCCAGTAGCCTTGAACAACACTATCGACGAACCGAAAATCGCCTTTCTCCTTGATGTGCGCCGGCGCGCCGGGCCCATCGGCGCCCATCTGGAACAGCTCTATCGCGCCAGGCGGGGAGAGGAAATCTATCGGTTTACCGCCGAAATTGCCAACCAGGGCATACCCGATCCCTCGACGTTTATCGAGGAAGAGGAGGCTGGAGCACTGGCGTTTGATCGTCTTCTTAGATTGCTTGACTCCGTGGATGCTCCGACCGCCTTCGTGGTCCTGCCCATCGGCATACTCACGGGAGAAGCCGGCATGCTGCCGCGGTTGCGCGCCCGCGGCTGCACCGTGACGCCTATCGCCTGATGTGCGGTAGCCTCCTCCTCTCCCCTGCTGTTGCGAGGGGAGAGGCAAATCGCGGGCTCGGCGTTCAGTTCACCGCTTCGATGTTGCCGAGGCGGATGAAGAGGGTTTCGCCGGACGAATCGTCGACGCCGTCATTGTCGGTGACGACGAAAGCCTCGCCGCCAGCGTCGATGGCGAAACCTTCGACCTTGTCTACGACATAGCCGTTCGCGGCCGCTTTGAGATCATCGATGAGGTCGCGAACCAGCGTCTTTTCGACCAGCGGAAGTTCGCCGCCGAGTGCGGCCGGCTTGAAGGCGTCGAGCGTTACGCTGTAGACGCGCTTCACCTTGGCGTCTGCGCCGATCAGATTGTCACGCTCGACGATAAAGAGCTTGCCGTTATGGGCGGTGATCTCCGATAGGCCGATCCAGCCCGCGCCGGCAGTTTCGAGCGGGTAGCGCACGGCCGACCATTCCTTGGCCTTCGGCTTGTAGGCGACAAGCTTGACCTGGCCCTTGGGATCGTCCTTCCACTCGCGCTGCATGGCCATGACCAGCATAAGGTCGTCGCCTTCGCCGATGGTGGTGATGCCCTCCAGGCCAAATCGGATTTCGTGAGCAAGAAGTTCCGCCGGAAAGGCGATCTCCTGCTTGATCTCGCCCTTGTCGTTGACGCGGATGATGCCGTGCGGGGTCAGCTTGTCGGAATTGCCCTCCGAGGCCAGCCAGAAGCCGCCCTCGCCATCCGGCGCGATGCCTTCGAGATCGAGCTTTTGGGCCGGGGAGCCGTCGCGGGTGACAACCGTCTTTCCGGTGATCAGCGCCGGCGTTTGCGTCGTGTCGACGGTGAAAATCGAGGGCGCGGAGCGATAGACCGAGTCCGACACGGCATAGAGCTTGCCGGCATCTTTCGGATCTGCGGCGAGCCCCGAAAGCGCACCCCAGCCGAGGGGCATGCCGTCATCGGTCAGCGACGCCGTGATCTGCGGATAGGTGGCAGGACCTTCGGCACGCTCGTAGATCATGACATGCGAGCGGGCGAGGCCGTCCTCGACCAGGTCGGTCTCGTTGGCCGTGACCAGGAGGTCGCGCGAGGGAATGGCGACCAGACCTTCCGGGCCGACGCCTGAAGGCAGAAGCTGGAGAAGTTCCGGGGCCGAACCCGCGTCCTTGTAGACGCCGATCAGCGACGCGCGTTCCAGGGCAACGAAGAACAGCTGCTCGTCGCCGAATTTGGCGGCTTCCAGGCCTTCCGGCTCGACGCCCTTCTTGTTGCGGGCCTCCGGATAGTGGCCGACATTGGCGGCGGCTTGGTCGAGGGCGTTGCCGGCCTCGAACAGGACTTTGCCGGCCTTGTCGAAGACGGTGAAGCCGCGCGAACCGCCCTTGTAGTCGCCCTCATTGGCGACGACGAGGCGGTCATTGTCGAGCCATTTCACGGCGTCGGGCTCGCGGGCGACATTTTCGGCTTTGCCGGTGAAGTTCAGCGCGCCGTCTTTTTTCGTGTCAATGTTTTCGAGCGAGGTGGAACCCGCCGAGAAATGCGCGGTGACCTGGCCGGTCGCGGCGTCGACGATTGCGATGTGGTTGTTTTCCTGCAGCGTTACCGCGATCTCGCCGGCCTCGTTGAAGGCGACGAATTCCGGTTCCGGATCGTCGCCGGCCACTTCGGCGAGACCGGTCAGCGTCACCGTCTTCATCGTTGCGCAATCGGGCACGCCGGCCGAGAGCGTGAATATCTTAAGGTCGCCGGCCGGCAATTGCGGGATCTCGCCGTCGTTCAGTTCTTCGTCGCGCTCATTCTCGATGGCGACTGCCAGGAATTCTCCGCCCTTGCTCAATGCAAGCGAATCCGGCTGGCCGCCGAGATCGCACGTGCTCTCGATCGTCTTGGAGGCGAGGTCGATGACAGCAAGATTGCCGGAGGGGGCGGCCTTACTTTCCGACGTGTTGACGCCGGCCAGGACCTTATCGCCGGAAACAACGACCGAGGTCGGCTCGCCGTCGATCTTCACCGTGCCAGCGGCTTTCGGAGCCGTCGGGTCGGTGATGTCGATGAAGCCGACGGCTCCAAACGGGCTGTCGGAATAGACCAGTGTCATGCCGTCCTCGCTCGCCGCGATGATTTCGGAGGAGGTCGGCTTGGTCTTGTCGGCATCGGCCGGGAGGTTTTCGGCGACGGCAAAGGTGGCGATGCGGTTGAACATCATTTCGGCGTGCGCGGGCAGCGAAACGGAAGCTGCGAGCGCGGCGGTCAGGGCGAAAAGACGGGAATGGCGCGGCATTGAAGACCTCTCCTGTTCGATAGGGTGCGGTCTTGCTTTGAGCGCCCGATATTTCAGCGGGATGACGCTTTCGCGACGGTTCCATGACAGCCGCGGCTCCGGCGAAGATTTCTTGCCCCGGGCCGGAAACAGCGTTATATACGCCCCGAATTCCCATTTCCGGTGGTCTGACCACCGCCCGCGCACGGGACGCGGGCGAACGAGAGGATATTATCTGATGGCCAATACGCTTTTGATGCCCAAGGCGACCGCAGTCTGGCTGGTCGACAATACTGCGCTCTCCTTCGAGCAGATCGCGCAGTTCTGCGGCCTGCATCCGCTCGAGGTGAAGGCAATCGCCGATGGCGAATCGGCGCAGGGGATCAAGGGCATGGATCCGATCATGACCGGCCAGCTCAGCCGCGAGGAGATCGCCAAGGCCGTCGCCGATCCGAACCATCGGCTGAAGCTGCTCGACCCGAAGGTGCGCGTGCCGGAATCGAAGCGCAAGGGCCCGCGCTACACGCCGCTCTCCAAGCGCCAGGATCGCCCCAACGCAATCCTCTGGCTGGTGCGCAACCATCCCGAATTGAAGGATGCGCAGATTTCGCGGCTGGTTGGTACGACCAAGTCGACCATCGACCAGATCCGCGAACGCAAGCACTGGAACTCGGCCAGCCTGGTGCCGATGGACCCGGTGACGCTCGGCCTCTGCTCGCAGATCGATCTGGACATCGAGGTGCAGCGCGCCTCGCACGGCAAGCAGCCGGCGGCTCCGACCGGCGACACGCTGCTGCCGGCCTCGATGACCGAGCGGCTGACGCCCGAGACCGAGAAGCCGAAGGACGAGGACAAGGAACTCGACGCCAACGCCGTGTTCGCGAAGCTGACGGCGCTGAAGTCGAAGGACAAAGAGGAAGACGAGTAGTTTCTTCTCCTTCTTCCAGGAGAAGTTTGCCAAAACCGCCTGCCCACGTGCCCCCTCCACCACGCTTTCGCGTGGTCCCCCTCCCCCGCTTCGCAGGGGAGGGGGACCGCCGAAGGCGGTGGAGGGGCCTGTGCAAGAAGATAGAGGCCGACGCACCGAACGGCACCTTAAGAGGGGTCCCCCTCTGTCTCAAAACATCTCCGCCAGGGGCGCCTGCCTGGTGTGGCCGGCGGGGAAGGGCCTGAACGGCAGTTCGCCGAGCGACTTCTCGGCGAAGAGCGCGGCGCGGATATCCTCCGGGTCGGCGCGCATCAGAAAGCAGATCATGCCCATCGCCAGCGCCTGCGAGGGCGGCGTGTCGGTGAGGCCGGTTTCAGGCGACAGGCTGTCGCCGGGGAGCATCGCCGCCAGCTGGTGCGCCAAAGCGACGAGGCGGTCCAGGGCGACTTGGCATTCGGGGCTGAATTCGATCTCGGGTCTGGTCTTTCGGGTCATGTGATTTTGTCTCCATGTTTGAGGGCGCGCGGGAGTGTTCCCGCGCTTCTTCTCGAAGCCGGGGTGTGGGAAGCGGCGCATGGCAGCGACGCCGATTGATTTTAGTTATTTGACGCGCTGCCATGCGCC
>DASZDZ010000092.1:0-34890 GCA_035941355.1 Pseudaminobacter sp. | reverse complement strand
ATCCGCCGCGCCTATGGGACAGCGGCGGGCTATGGCCGGCTGATCACCGAAGCCTACGAAGCCTGGGGTGAGCTCTGGGCGGATCTCGGCGAAAGCCATCTCGATGAGCGCGGCCTCATCTGCGTTTCGCGCGAACCGGGTGACGAGGCCGAGCAGTTTCGCGACGGGCTGGTCGCCGGCGGCTATCCGCTCCAGATGCTTGGCGCGGACGAAGCCGCCGCGCGCTGGCCGTTTCTCGAACCGGGAACATTCCGCTACGCCTTCTTCTCGCCGGAAGGCGGCGCGCTGCATTGCCGCAAAATTGCGGCGGGGCTGGCGGACTGGCTGCGCAACAGCGGCGTCAATGTCTACGAGAACAGCAAGGTCGTCGCGATCGACGAGGGATTGGGCGAGATCGCGCTCGAATCCGGGGAGACGATGCGGGCGGACAGGATCGTCGTCGCAGCCGGCGCCTGGGTGCTGAAGCTTCTTCCGCGCTTCGGCTCCGATCTCACAATCTACAGAACGGCGCTCGCCTAGGTCGAGCCGCCGGCGGACTTGAAAGCAGCCTGGGAGGCCGCGCCCTCGGCGGCAAGACCGACGGCTATGTCGTGCCGCCGTCGGGCGGCGCCCTCATGAAATTTGGCTCCGGCCTGCACAAGGTTCCGACCAGCGACGCCGACTGGAACCGGTTTCCGGTCGAAGGCGAGGGTGAGGCGATCCGCAATCTCTTCGCGCCGCCGATTGCGCGCATCGAGGAATACAAGGTAACCCAAGTAGTCACCTGCGCCTACACCTTCACCGCCGACGAGAAATTTCTGGCCAGCGAAAACGGCAAATGTCTGGTCGTCTCCGCCTGCTCCGGCCACGGCTATAAATTTGGCGCGGCGGTCGGGCGGCGGGTGGCACGGGCGCTTGAGAGCGGCGACGTGCCGGGTTTGAAGAAATGGCTGCGGACCGAGACGGCATAGGCTGACAGGGCGGTTATCTGGCGGGTGAGGCAGCCTCGATCCTGCGCGTCGACTCACTTGCAGAACGATACCGCTACCGAGACCTTGAGAAATCCAGGCGAACAGAAATAGCCTGGATGGCTGCCGGTGTGATTGTACGTCCGGACGCCGACGGTGAATTTTGCGCAAGTTTCATTCGACTGAATTTCGGCGCTGCTGTGACCCAGCATGCCGTTCCTGCTTTCCACGACATTCAGGGCGGTGTTCCTGATCTTCTGGCCGTCTGGGCTGCAAACGATGTGCCAAGCGGGGAAATCCTGAACGCAAGCCGGACCGTATATTGCGGGAGACATACCCTGCAATTCCTCGTGAACCCACTGCTCGTTACAGCTCTGCGCCTGTGAAACCATGGTGGAGAAGCCGAGCGCGCCGATGGCCGACAAGAGCATTCCGACTCGGCGAGGTGTAAGTAACATGGAGGGCGCCCCAATATTTGACGAAGCCGCGTCACATGATTGCACCTGCGCTGGGAAATACAACTGATAATAGAAACAGCCTCGGAGCTGCAACTGTTATCGCCGTATGGCGCGTCCGCCTCATGCCCGCCAGGACGCGACTCCCGCTTCATGCCGCAGGTCGCCCTTGCACAAGGCCGCGCGGGCATCCTATTTAACAAGGGACAATTAAGATCGATTCCGGCTTGCAGGCGCGGACATCCCTACAAAGAAGGCTAATCCATGAGGCACCCCGTCGAAACCTACATGAATCTCGTGCCAATGGTGGTCGAGCAGACGAACCGCGGCGAGCGCGCCTACGACATCTTCTCGCGCCTCCTGAAGGAGCGCATCATATTTATCACCGGTCCGGTTGAAGACGGCATGGCGACGCTGGTCTGCGCACAGCTTCTGTTCCTCGAGGCCGAGAACCCGAAGAAGGAAATCTCGCTCTACATCAACTCGCCCGGCGGCGTGGTGACGAGCGGACTTGCGATCTACGACACCATGCAGTTCATCAAGCCTGCGGTGTCGACCCTGTGCATCGGCCAGGCCGCTTCGATGGGTTCGCTGCTGCTCTGCGCCGGCCACAAGGACATGCGCTTCGCCACGCCGAACGCCCGCATCATGGTGCACCAGCCGTCCGGCGGCTTCTCGGGCCAGGCATCCGACATCGAACGCCACGCGCAGGACATCATCAAGCTCAAGCGCCGGCTCAACGAGGTCTATGTCAAGCACACCGGCAAGGACTACGACACGATCGAGCGGACGCTCGACCGCGATCATTTCCTGACCGCCGATGAGGCGAGGGACTTCGGGCTGATCGACAAGGTGATCTCGTCACGCGAGGTGATCGAGGGCGCGCCTGTCCTCTGACCGCGCCAGCGATGGGAATCATGGCGTGTTTTTGATTGCCCTGCGGCAATTCGGACACAATTTGTTGTTCCCTCGGCGGGGACGGCCACCTACGTTAAGGCGATGTTGAGTTTCGGCGGCTTAGCTTCCAGGCTGGGGTGCCGCGAATCATCATCACGTTTTCTGAATTGTGTCCGTATAGGGTGCGTTGCGGGACGCCAGAGGTTGGCAGCGGCGCATTCCCGCGATAATTAGGGTATGGAGACGCTCAGCCAGAGGACCGGCCGGGTTGCACTGAAAGGACTTGGAAAAGATGAGCAAGGTCAGCAACGGGGGCGGCGACTCCAAGAATACGCTCTACTGCTCATTCTGCGGCAAGAGCCAGCACGAAGTGCGCAAGCTTATCGCCGGCCCGACCGTATTCATCTGCGACGAATGCGTCGAACTGTGCATGGACATCATCCGCGAGGAGAACAAGACCTCGATGGTGAAGTCGCGCGAAGGCGTGCCAACACCGCAGGAGATACTGAAAGTCCTTGACGATTATGTGATAGGCCAGCCCTACGCCAAGCGCGTGCTGTCGGTGGCTGTCCACAATCACTACAAGCGGCTGGCGCACGCCTCGAAGAACAACGATGTCGAACTGGCGAAGTCCAACATCCTTCTGATCGGCCCGACCGGCTGCGGCAAGACGCTGCTTGCCCAGACGCTGGCCCGCATCATCGACGTGCCCTTCACCATGGCGGATGCCACGACGTTGACGGAAGCCGGTTATGTCGGCGAGGACGTCGAAAACATCATCCTGAAGCTGCTGCAGTCGGCCGACTACAATGTCGAGCGGGCGCAGCGCGGCATCGTCTATATCGACGAGATCGACAAGATCTCGCGCAAGTCCGATAATCCGTCGATCACCCGCGACGTGTCGGGCGAGGGCGTGCAGCAGGCGCTGCTCAAGATCATGGAAGGCACTGTGGCCTCCGTGCCGCCGCAGGGCGGCAGGAAGCACCCGCAGCAGGAATTCCTGCAGGTCGACACCGCCAACATCCTGTTCATCTGCGGCGGCGCGTTTGCCGGCCTGGACAAGATCATCTCGGATCGCGGCAGAAAGACCTCGATCGGATTCTCCGCCACGGTCGCCTCTCCTGAAGACAGACGCAGCGGTGAGGTTTTCCGCCTGGTCGAGCCCGAGGATCTCTTGAAATTCGGCCTGATCCCCGAATTCGTCGGCCGTCTGCCGGTCCTGGCGACGCTGGAAGATCTCGACGAGCCGGCGCTGATCCAGATCCTGACCGAGCCCAAGAACGCACTGGTCAAGCAGTACCAGCGGCTGTTCGAGATGGAGAACGTGGATCTGACCTTCCACGAGAACGCGCTTTCGGCGATCGCCAAGCGCGCCATCGAGCGCAAGACCGGTGCGCGTGGGTTGAGATCGATCATGGAAGCGATTTTGCTCGATACGATGTTCGAACTTCCGGCGCTGGAAGGCGTGCAGGAAGTGGTGATCTCGGAGGAAGTGGTGACCGGCAGCGCACGGCCGCTGTACATTTACTCCGAGAAGGAAAAGAAGGGCGTAAGCGCCTGATTTTCCTACACAAGCAATGATTTGCAGCGGCGCCTTCGGGCGCCGTTTTGCTGTCGGGCATCAGGGAAGCGCCGTCACACCCCCGTGGATAAAATGCGACCGCCAGCGCCGAGCGGACACGGAAATTCGTCAGCCTTCCGGTGGCTTGACCAAATATGGGAAGAGTCGGCGCTGAAATTTTGCGCACAACGCCTCCCAGCCTGCGTTTCGGGCTGCAATTGGCGTCAAACAGGTGCGCTGGCTTGCAGGACGGCACCTGGCCCTGGCCACCCTCCGCAAGGGGGAGGGTAAGTAGCGCTCTCAAGCCGCCGTTATGTGGCTATGGCCGAAGAATACGGGGTAGAGGCAGAGTTCGCGCACGAGACGGTGGGTGCCGCGCTCGAACACGAACATGTTTTCCCAATGGCCGGTGATGGCATAGTGCTTGCCATCCGGCAGAAAGGTGGCGCCGGCGGGGTAGCGCAGGCCGACCGTGCGCGTGTCGAGGCTGTGCGACACGGCTCCCGTCGCGCCGTCGAACACCATGACGTGATGGGTGGTGGGGTATGTGGCGATCGCCTCGTCGTGGCGTTCGTCATAGCGGATCGACAATCCGTGCCGCATGAGGTTCGTCGAGCCGGCGTCGCCCATCTTGGTGAGGCTGTTGCGGGAGGCGTCATATTTCAGCGTGGCTGCCGACATGTAGTTGTAGCCAGGATCCGTCGTGATGTCGCTCTCATAGGCGATGTCTTCGTCCCTGAGCTGACGTGCGTCGTCGTGGTCGCTGCCGTAGCGCGCCTGGATGGCGAAGATGCGGTCCAGCCGACCGGCCGCAAGGTGGCGCAGCTCCGTCTCGTCCCGGCCGGTGACGCGCTTATCCACCAGCTTGCCGCTCGACACTTCAACCACCGTTATCGATGCCTGCACGACGCCGCGCGGGAGGGTGAACTTTCCGGTCTTGGCAGAGATCGTCGAGCCATAATTTGCCGCGACGATGTATTTGCCGTCGGCCGTCAGCCGGATGTCGTGCGGATCGATGCCGTGTGTCGAATAGGTCTCGGTGATCTGCAGCGTCTTGGGATCGCGCACCGTAAGCCGTCCGTAGTGCCTTTCGAGTTTGCCCTGATAGGGCACCGAAGGCGCGCGCTCGGAGAGGATCACCGTCTTCCCGCCGTCGAGATAGACGGCGTGCCCGCCGCCATGCCAGCCGTCGCCAAGCGAAGGGCCGATGGCCGCAAGCTCCAGCGTCTCCGGGTCGAAGGCGGTGTGCTGCTCGCCATCCATCGAGCAGAGAACGCCGATCGAACGGTCCGGCGCGACCTCGACATCGTGTGCGGCGACCGGCAGCAGCGTCTGTCTTATCGAGCCGTCGAATCCGACCCGCGTCAGCATCTTGTAAATCGCCTGGCCCGTGATGGCGCGGTTGAAGCGCCGATTGCTGGCAAGCGGCTTGCCGTTGGCGAAGGCGTGATCTGGGAAATAGCCGGGCACGTAGACAGCGGTTTTCTTCAACTCCTTCGAGACGCCGGCTTGCGCTGGGGCGGCGGCTTCGGCGGTTCCCGAGGCCGTCGCCGCGGCGGTCAGCGCAAGCAGGGCGCCGCCGGTCAGAATGCTGCGACGGTCAACTGCCATGGCGTCTTTCCCGAATATGCGAATAAACCCCGCCCTAATTCCCACACATAGGGCGTGTGGATAGCTTGAAAACAAGGGCGGCAAAATTGCAAGGCTGATGCACCGATTCTTGTTCGCCCTTGATCTTTGGCCGGCCGGACGCCAACTAACCAATTGTCGGGCCGGGGCTGAATTCCGTGCTGAACTTTCCGTAGCCATTCGGCGTATAGGCGGATCGGTTCGCGGCCGTTAATATGAGATTCGCGGTTGGCCAGTGCGCGGCCGCGACATGAAAGGTTGGACAATGGCCAAATTACTCCGGTCTTCCGGCAACGGTGTCTACGCGGTCCTCCCGCTGCGCGACATCGTCGTGTTTCCGCACATGATCGTGCCGCTCTTCGTGGGCCGCGAAAAATCGATCAAGGCGCTGGAGGACGTGATGGGCGGCGAGAAGCAGATTCTTCTCGCGACCCAGATGAACGCCGCCGATGACGATCCCGAATCCGATGCGATCTACGACATCGGCACGCTCGCCAACGTGCTGCAGCTCCTGAAGCTGCCGGACGGCACCGTGAAGGTGCTGGTCGAGGGCACCGCGCGCGCGCAGATCGCGTCGTTCACCGAGCGCGTCGATTTCCATGAGGCGAAAGCCGTCGTGCTTGCCGAGCCCGAAGAGGAAGAGGTCGAGGTCGAGGCGCTTGCCCGCTCAGTGGTTTCGGACTTCGAGAACTACGTCAAGCTGAACAAGAAGATCTCGCCCGAAGTGGTTGGCGCCGCCAGCCAGATCGACGACTATTCCAAGCTCGCCGATACGGTCGCCTCGCACCTCGCGATCAAGATCACCGAAAAGCAGGAAATGCTCGGCACGCTCTCGGTCCGCGAACGGCTCGAAAAGGCCATGGGCTTCATGGAAGCCGAGATCTCCGTGCTGCAGGTGGAAAAGCGCATCCGCTCGCGCGTCAAGCGCCAGATGGAGAAGACGCAGCGCGAGTATTACCTCAACGAGCAGATGAAGGCGATCCAGAAGGAACTCGGTGAGGGCGAGGACGGCCGCGACGAGGCCGCCGAGATCGAGGCGCGCATCAAGAAGACCAAGCTCTCCAAGGAAGCCCGCGAGAAGGCGGAAGCCGAACTGAAGAAGCTCAAGTCGATGTCGCCGATGTCGGCGGAATCGACGGTCGTGCGCAACTATCTCGACTGGATCCTGTCGCTGCCGTGGAGCAAGCACTCCAAGGTCAAGCAGGACCTCGGCTTCGCCCAGGAAGTGCTCGATACCGATCATTTCGGCCTCGACAAGGTCAAGGACCGCATCGTCGAATATCTCGCTGTGCAGAGCCGCCAGAAGAAGCTGAAAGGCCCGATCCTGTGCCTCGTCGGCCCTCCCGGCGTCGGCAAGACCTCGCTCGGCAAGTCGATCGCCAAGGCGACCGGCCGCGAATTCATCCGCATGGCGCTCGGCGGCGTGCGTGACGAGGCCGAAATCCGCGGACACCGCCGCACCTATATCGGCTCGATGCCCGGCAAGGTCATCCAGTCGATGAAGAAGGCGAAGAAATCCAATCCGCTCTTCCTGCTCGACGAGATCGACAAGATGGGCCAGGATTTCCGCGGCGATCCCTCTTCGGCCCTCCTCGAAGTGCTCGATCCGGAACAGAACTCGACGTTCATGGACCACTACCTCGAGGTCGAATACGACCTGTCGAGCGTGATGTTCGTGACGACCGCCAATACGCTGAACATCCCTGCGCCCCTGATGGACCGCATGGAGATAATCCGTATCGCCGGCTACACCGAGGACGAGAAGGTCGAGATCGCCAAGCGGCACCTGATGCCGAAGGTGGTGCGCGATCACGCGCTGCAGCCGAAGGAGTTTTCGGTCGGCGACGACGCGATCCGCGGCATCATCCAGACCTACACCCGCGAGGCGGGCGTGCGCAGCTTGGAGCGCGAGCTGATGAAGCTCGGGCGCAAGGCGGTGACCGAGATCATCAAGACGAAGAAGGAATCGGTGAAGATCACCGCCGACAACCTCTCCGACTATCTCGGCGTACCGCGCTTCCGCTTCGGCCAGGTCGAGGCGGACGACCAGGTCGGCGTGGTCACCGGGCTTGCCTGGACGGAAGTGGGCGGCGAGCTGCTGACCATCGAAGGCGTCATGATGCCCGGCAAGGGCAAGATGACGGTCACCGGCAACCTCAAGGAGGTGATGAAGGAATCGATCTCCGCGGCGGCGTCCTACGTCCGCTCACGCGCAATCGACTTCGGCGTCGAGCCACCTCTGTTCGACAAGCGCGACATCCACGTGCACGTGCCGGAAGGCGCCACGCCCAAGGATGGTCCCTCGGCGGGCGTCGCCATGGCGACCTCGATCGTCTCGATCCTGACCGGCATTCCGGTCCGGGCCGATGTGGCGATGACCGGCGAGATCACGCTGCGCGGCCGGGTGCTGCCGATCGGCGGCCTCAAGGAGAAGCTCCTCGCCGCTCTCAGGGGCGGTATCAAGAAGGTGCTGATCCCCGAGGACAACGCCAAGGACCTGGCCGAGATACCTGACAATGTGAAGAGCGGAATGGAAATCATTCCGGTCTCGCGGGTCGGCGAAGTGCTGCGCCACGCGCTGGTCAGGATGCCGGAACCGATCGAATGGACCGAGCCTACCGGTCCGGTGGCGACGCCGCCGGAGGCTGTCGACGAGGCAGGAAAGACGCTCGCGCATTGACCTGAAACCGTCGATTGTGCAATGCAACCAAGGAGCCGGGCCTCGCGCCCGGCTTTTTGATGTGAAAAAGCGCGGAATTCCGCGCTTTTTCTTGCTTTAGGGCGATATTCCGGCTTGGTTGGAGGAACACTTCTTTCTAAAGTCCGTTTCCTGCCGGTCGAGTCGTTTGTCCCGGTTTTCTCATGGAAGGAAATTTTTATGAACAAGAACGAATTAGTGTCTGCGGTCGCCGAGTCGGCAAATCTTTCCAAGGGTGACGCGCAGTCCGCCGTTGAAGCGGTGTTTTCCGTGATCACCGGCGAACTCAAGAAGGGCGGCGATGTCCGCCTCGTCGGCTTCGGAAATTTCACCGTGTCACAACGCGCCGCTTCGACAGGCCGCAATCCGCAGACCGGCGCCGAAGTGAAGATTCCCGCCCGCACCGTGCCGAAATTCTCGGCCGGCAAGGGCCTCAAGGACGCCGTCAACTGATATCATTGCGATCAAGTTGCAGTCCGAAAAGCCGGGTTCGCCCGGCTTTTCTTTTTTGGGCCCTGGCGTCGCCGGCTAGATTCCGAGCATTTTCTTTGCTTCGCCGAGCGCTGCCTCCGAACCGGCATGGTCGCCGGCTTTGTGCAGGTCTTCGCCCTGCTTGCGCAATTCCTTGACCTTGGTCATGTCCGCTTCCGAAAGAGAGGCGGTCGACAAGGCCGCGTCGATTGCGGCCATTTGCGTCGGACAGGAATTGGCGAACGCGCTCGCCGGCGCGATCGCCAGCAGAAGAGCAAGCGAAATGGAACGTAGCATCTTAGTCCTCCCTGCAGGGTTGCGAGTGCAAGACCAGCCCATCAGGATATGCCGAAGGCCGGCCCGCCTCAGATAAACGTCATTGCGACGTTTTTATTCCCGGGCGCCGGAGACGTTTCCATCCTGCTGACCTTTCCAACTCACGCCGACGGTAAGGGTGGACGACGTCGCGTGCTGCATTCAGCGGAGTTCGTCGCTTCAGAGGCCCGGCCAAAAACGGCCCTGATCCGCGGAATAGTGTGGGCTGACCGGGCTAAACCTCGCGGCCGCCCGCGTGCCCGGCGGGCGCTGCCAGAGAACGGAGCAGTCGTCCGTTCCAGGCTGACTACCGAGCCGATGTGAGGGTCAGCAGTCGGCTATGAAGCGGCGGCCGTAGCGGTCGCGGTAATAGCATTTGCCGGGCTCGGTGGCGTTGCCGATCAGCGCGCCGGCAACCGCGCCGACGCCGCCGCCGACAATCGCTCCGCCGGCATCGCCGCTCGCGGCGCCGCCGATTATGGCTCCGGTCGCCCCGCCCAGCACGGCGCCCTTTTCGGTCTGGCTGCAGGCGCTCAGCGCGGCCATGGCGGCCACGGCAATCAACATTCTACGCATCTCGGTGCTCCCACTCTGAAGTTCGGCGACGTCTAACAACATCGTGGAAGGCCGATTGTTCCGGCGGGTTGAGGAGGGCGCGCCGGATTCCCGCGAAAGGAGCCGTGGCAGGATACGAGCCGCAGTTTGGATGTCCTCTCCAGAGCCGGCTTCAGAACACATCAAGACGACGACTTGGCCATGGCCTTGATGCAATCGCTGGGCAGGAAATCAGCCGCGCCGATCTGGAAGAATGCATCCGACGGCGGCGGACCGTCTGCCGGATGGTGAAACCCTACGCCGACAGGCTCTTGGCGATCGGCAGCTTGCGGATCGTCTTGCCGGTCGCGGCGCGCAAGGCGTTGGCGACGGCCGGTCCGATCGGCGGCACGCCGGGTTCGCCAACGCCCGTCGGCGGCTCGTCGGAGGGCACGATATGGACCTCGACCTTAGGCATCTGGTCGATGCGGAGCGGTGTGTAGGTGTCGTAGTTCTCCTGGTCGACCACGCCTGCGGTCAGCGTCAATTCCTCCTGAAGGATAGCGCCGAGGCCGAAGCCGATGCCGCCTTCCATCTGGGCGCGGATCTGGTCGGGATTGATCGCGATGCCGCAATCGACCGCGCAGACGACACGGTCGATGGTGAAATCGCTGCCGCCCCTGAAGGTGATTTCGACCACTTCCGCCACGAAGGTGTGGAAGCTCTCGTGCAGCGCCACGCCGCGGAAGCGGCCTTCCGGCAGCGGTTTTTCCCACTCGGTCTTCTCCGCCGCGAGCCGAAGCACAGCGGCGTGCCGCGGGTGGTTTTCGAGCATGGACAGGCGGAACTCGACCGGGTCGCGCTTTGCAGCCGCGGCGAGTTCGTCGATGAAGGTCTCCATCACATAGGCCGTGTGGGTGGAGCCGACCGAACGCCACCAGAGGACCGGAATGCCGACCTCGGTGGTGGTGAGGTCGATCTTCAGGTTAGGCACGGCGTAGGGCAGGTTGGAGGCGCCCTCGACCGATGTGGGGTCGACGCCGTCCTGGATCATAGCTGCGAAGGGCGAGCCGGCCGCTATGGACTGCCCGACGATGTGGTCGGAGAGCGCGACGACCTTGCCGTCCTTGTCGAGACCGGCCTTGACCGCGTGGACATAGGCCGGCCGGTAACGGCCGCCGCGCATGTCGTTCTCGCGCGTCCACTGTACCTTGACCGGCTTGCCGGGGCCGAGCGCCTTGGCCACGGTGACCGCCTCGACGACCAGGTCGCCGTCGGAAACCGCGCGGCGGCCGAAACTGCCGCCGGTCTTCATGACATGCAGCTTGACCTTGTCGGGCGTGGTCCCGCCGACCTCCGCAGCGATTGCCTGGTAGAGGTCGGGAATCTGGTGTCCGCCCCATACCTCGACCGTCCCGTCCTCGCCGATCAGCGCGATGGCGTTGAGCGGCTCAAGCGAGGCGTGGGCGAGATAGGGGAACTCGTAGCGGCCTTCGACGACCTGGCCGGCGCTCGAAAGCGCTGCGGCCGCGTCGCCTTCATTGCGCGCCGTGGCCTTGGCGGGGCCGTCGGCGAGCTTGTTGTATTCCGCCATGATCTCGGCGGAGCCGCGCTGCTCGGCCTTGGCCTCGTCCCACTCGACCGTCACGAGGTCGCGGCCCTTCAGCGCCGCCCACATGTTCTGGCCGACGACGGCGACGCCGCGCGGCGTCTGGACGACATCGACGATGCCGTCCAGCGCCTTCGCCTTGGCCGCGTCGAAGCTCTTCACCGCCGCGCCGAACTTGGGCGGGTGGATCATGACGGCCGTCAGCAGGCCGTCGAGCTTGACGTCGATCGTGTAGGTTTCGCTGCCGTTGGCCTTGCCGGCGGAATCGTAGCGCTTGAGCGCCTCAGATCCGATCTGCGTCCACTTCTCGCGCGGCTTCAGCGGCACGTCTTCCGGCATCGGCATCGTTGCGGCGGCCGCCGCAAGCTCGCCGAAACTGGCCTTTGCACCGGACGGATGGGAGACCATGCCCGAGGCGACGCCGATCTCGCCGGCGGGCACGTTCCACGCCTTGGCGGCGGCCGCCACGATCATTGCGCGGCCCATCGCGCCGGCCTTGCGGTAACGCTCCCAGGAGGAGGTCATCGACGTCGAGCCGCCGGTTCCCTGCGCGGCCCCGCCCCAGGCGATATTGCCATAGAGGGCGGGGTTGCCCGAGGCGCCGATCACCTGGACCTGGCCCCAGTCACCGTCGAGTTCCTCCATGACGAGCGTTGCGATGCCGAAATAGGAGCCTTGCCCCATCTCGAACTGCGAGGAGTGGATGAGGATGCGGTTTTCCGGCGTGATCTCGACATAGGCCTGGAACGGGTTGGCCGGAGCCTGGGCCGGGGCTGACTGTGCGGAGGCCGGGCCGGCCACCACCAGCCGGTAGCCGACCACCAGGCCGGCGGCCGAGGCGACGCCCATGAGGAACTGGCGGCGGGAGGGCCGCGCCGTTGTCAATTCGATGCGATGCGGCAGCATGATCATGCCTCCAGTCGGTTGGCGGCTTCGTGGATAGCCGTGCGGATGCGGTGGTAGGTCGCGCAGCGGCACAGATTGCCGCTCATCGCCGAGTTGATGTCGTCGTCGGTGGGCTTCGGCGTCTCCGACAGGAGTGCTGCGGCCGACATGATCTGCCCGGACTGGCAGTAGCCGCATTGCGGCACGTCGAACTCGGCCCAGACCGTCTGGAGCATTTCGCCGACCTTGCCCGACAGGCCTTCGATAGTGAGGACGGTGGCGCCTTCCACGTCGCCGAGGCTGGTCTGGCAAGAGCGCGTCGGCGCGCCGTCGATATGGACCGTGCAGGCGCCGCACTGCGCCATGCCGCAGCCGAACTTGGTGCCGGTCAGCCCGGCGATGTCCCGGATCGCCCAGAGCAATGGCATTTCGGGATCGGCGTCGAGCGTCCGCGCCTCGCCGTTGAGAGTAAAAGCAACCATCGTCATGGTCTCCTTTGCTGGGAAGGGTGATTTTGGGGGGAGGGTAATGGTTGACGAAGAGTGATCATGTTGGGGAAGAGTGATGTTTGCCTCGGCGGCGGGGGCGCATCGCCATGGACAAGGTCAGCCTAGAACCGCGGGTGCAGTGCAGCAAGGCTGCAAACGGCCGGCTCGCGACATCGTGATGCGGCGGCCGAGATCTCGCGAACAAACCCGGGGAAGGGATGGTGGGCGATGCAGGGATTGAACCTGCGACCCCACCCGTGTGAAGGGTGTGCTCTCCCGCTGAGCTAATCGCCCGCCGGGGACAAAACCCCGGAACAGGCGGCGATATAAGGGAGGGGCAAGGCGGAAGTCAATCGCCGCGGCGAGGGAATCGTCGGCGCGGCGCGGTTGCCCGGCCGAGCCGGCAAACCGGTCAGGCGCTGGCTGTCTCGATCAGGCGCCGGGCGAGCTCGGCGGTCAGCTCGTCGAAATGCGAGATGATGATGGACGGCTCGAATTCCCGGACATGGCGGTCGGTATAGCCGAAATCGACGGCCACCACCGGGATGCCGGCGGCCTTGGCGGTGTCGATGTCGGTGCGCGAATCGCCGACCATCACCGCCCGACCGCGCTCGCCGGCTGCCTTGGCGATGGTTTCGAGGAGATGGCGCGGGTCGGGCTTGCGGAACGCGAACGTGTCGGCCCCGCAGATCACCGCGAAGCGGTGCGACATGCCGAGCGCGCCGATCAGCTTGCGCGAGAACGCTTCGGTCTTGTTGGTGCAGATGGCGAACATGTAGCCGGCGCTTTCGAGACGGTCGAGCGCTGAAAGCACGCCGGGGTAGGGGCGCGATTTTCCGGGGATGCTGGCGCCGTAGTGCTCGAGGAACAGCGCAAACAGACGGTCGTGCTCGTCAACCGTCAGCGCCTTTCGCTGCGCTGCGTAGGCGCGTTCGATCATGGCGCGGCCGCCATGGCCGACATATTGGGTGAAGCCCGCCGTGTCGGTGTGGGCGACGCCGCCCGCGCCCAGGCAATGGTTGAGGCTGTCGAGCAGATCGGGCGCCGTGTCGACCAGTGTCCCGTCGAGGTCGAACACGATGATGGGTCTGTTCATGAATGCCCCGGGGAATCACGATGTGCATGAAGGCCTAGCTTGCGCGCCGCCGCGGCGCAACCCGCCGCCGGCCCTGGCACAAAAGCTTTGCCCTGCCGGGCAAAGATGATAGGAGCGCCCGACGCAAAACGAGGCGGCGAAACGGGCATGGATGCAAGGGCGTTGAAGATCGAGGCTGCGCGCGAGGCTCTCGGCCATGTGACGGACGGGATGCGGCTCGGCATCGGCACCGGCTCGACCGCCGAGGAATTCGTGCGCCTGCTCGCCGAAAAAGTCGCGGCCGGTATGAGGATCGTCGGCGTGCCGACGTCCGAACGCACGGCAGCACTCTGCCGCGAACTCGGCGTTCCGCTGTCGACGCTGGACGAAACGCCCGAACTCGACCTGACCATCGACGGCGCCGACGAGGTCGACTTCGGGCTTTCGCTGATCAAGGGCGGGGGCGGGGCGCTCTTGCGCGAGAAGATCGTGGCCGCGGCCTCCGCACGCATGATCGTGATCGCCGACGAATCGAAGCTCGTGGAGACGCTCGGGCGGTTTCCGCTGCCGATCGAGGTGAACAGATTCGGCCTCGGCGCAACCCGACTGGCGATCGCCCGCGCGGCCGACAAAGCCGGGCTTTCCGGGCCGCTGACATTGAGGATGACGAACGGCGCGCCGTTTGTTACAGACGGCGGGCATTTTATCCTCGACGCATCTTTTGGCCGCATTCCCGATCCAAGAGCGCTATCAAATGGTCTTCATGCCGTTCCTGGCGTCGTCGAGCATGGCCTGTTCCTGGGCCTGGCGGACGCCGCGATCATTGCCGGCGCCGACGGCATCAGGACGGTTCGCTAAACAGGAGTTTTATCTATCATGACGCTGGTCAACCGCGTTCGTCGTCTTTCCGCAGCACTGGCGGTCATTGCTTTCACCGCCTCTCCGGCCTTCGCGCAGGACATTTCCGAGGCTCATCTCAAGGCCGCCCGCGAAGCTGTCGATGCGATCAACGCCACCGACATGTTCGACGGCATCCTTCCGGCCGCAGCCAGGGCGCTCAAACAGTCGCTGATCGAGAAGAACCCGGACCTGCAGGACCTCATCACTTCGACGACCGACCAGAAGGCGCTGGAAATGGCCAGCCGGCGCGCTGATCTCGAGAAGGAGGCTGCACTTGCCTATGCGCGGGTGTTTTCGGCGGAGGATCTGAACAACATCGCCACCTTCTACAATTCGCCGACCGGCAAGAAGCTTCTGGCCGACGGCCCGATCGTTACCCGCGAGGTGACCAAGGCCGCCGACATCTGGCAGCGCGGCATCGTCCGCGATCTCGCCCAGGTGGTCGGTGTGTCGCTCAAGGAAACGATGGACAGCCGCGCGAAGGCCGCGCCGGCCGCCGGCGCTGCGCCGGCCCCGGTGGAAGGCGCCGTACCCGAAGGCGAAGCGCCAGCGCCCGAAGGCGAAGCGCCCGCGGCGAACTGAGCGCATCCGACGACGAACCACAAAAGCCCGGCTGATGCCGGGCTTTTCTTTTGCCCGGCGGCCCTCCGCGTGGACCGCCTAGCGCCCCATCAGACAGAACTGTTTCCAGATGGGAAGATCATGGTCTAACAGAGAGGCGAAGGGGACGATCGAATGGCCCAATACGACTACGATCTTTTCGTCATCGGCGGCGGCTCAGGCGGCGTGCGCGCGGCGCGCGTTTCGGCCGGGTTAGGCAAGCGCGTCGGGATCGCCGAGGAATACCGCTTCGGCGGAACCTGCGTCATTCGCGGTTGCGTGCCGAAGAAGCTGTTCGTCTACGCCTCGCAATTTCCCGAGCATTTCGAGGATGCCGCCGGCTACGGCTGGACCGTCCAGCCGGCCACCTTCGACTGGCGCAAGCTCGTCGCCAACAAGGACCGCGAAATAGCGCGCCTCGAGGGCCTCTACCGCCTGGGCGTCGAGAACGCCGGCGGAGAGGCATTCCAGACCAGGGCAGTGCTCGTCGACAGGCACACGATATTGCTCGAAAGCGAGAACCGGACTGTCACCGCCGACCAGATCCTGATCGCGACAGGCGGCAGGCCGAACCCGCATCTGGCGCTGCCCGGCCACGAGCACTGCATCTTCTCCAACGAGGCGTTCGACCTGTCCGAACTGCCGAAGGCGATCGTGATCGCCGGCGGCGGCTACATCGCGGTCGAGTTCGCCAACATTTTTCACGGCCTCGGCGTCCACACCACGCTGATCTACCGCGGCAAGGAGATACTCGGCCGCTTCGACATGGATTTGCGGCGCATGCTGCACGAAACCATGGAGAAGAAAGGCATTCGCATCATCTGCCACGAGATATTCAGCGCGATCGAGAGGCGGGCCGACGGGCGGCTCGATGCCTATCTGCAGGGCGGCGAGGTGCTCGTCGCCGACCAGGTGATGCTGGCGCTCGGCCGCATCCCCAACACCGAGAATCTCGGCCTGGAGAATGCCAGCGTCGAAAGGGGCAAGGTCGGCGAGATACTGGTCGACGATTATTCGCGAACCAATGTCAATAACATCTGGGCGATCGGCGACGTCACCAACCGCGTGCAGCTTACGCCGGTGGCGATTCACGAGGCGATGTGCTTCGTCGAGACGGCGTTCAGGAACAATCCGGTCGCGCCCGACCACGACTGCGTCGCCACGGCGGTTTTCTCGCAGCCCGAGATCGGCACCGTCGGCCTGTCGGAGGACGAGGCGGCGAGGCGGTTCCACAACATCGAGGTTTATCGCGCGACCTTCCGGCCACTGCGGCACACCATGTCGGGCCGTGACGAAAGAATGCTGATGAAGCTGATCGTCGATGCGCAGACCCGCCTTGTGCTGGGCGCGCATATCCTGGGCCCGGACGCCGGCGAAATGGCGCAGCTGCTCGGCATCTCGCTGAAGGCCGGCCTGACCAAGGACGATTTCGACCGCACCATGGCGGTGCATCCGACTGCGGCCGAGGAACTGGTGACGATGTACAAGCCGAGCTATCTGGTGAAGAACGGCGAGCGGGTAGGATAGGGCGGCGCACCGCCGCAAGGCCTGGACGAGCAGCATTCGGCGTTCACCCGCAAGTTTCAAATGTAACCGGATTTCTCCCCTCTGAAATTGTCGCGCAACGGCGCGGCGGGACATTCGTGCCTCGATGACACGAACGCGCCGGGTGTCCGGCCGAGGAGGACGCAATGAATGCGCCGAAAACAAACTCAAGAACCCGCCACGAAGCCGGCCGTCCGCGACAGGCCGCGCACTGGATCACTGAATTCGAACGGGTCTTCGTTGCCGGAGCGACCGGAATCCGCGGCGGGGAAATGTCCGCATGGCGGCGCCGAAACTATCGACGATCCCGGCCGATGCGGCATATGTGAAGATGCGGGGAGATCGAGACAAACACCAGAACCGCAGGAGACTGAAATGGGCGCTCCCTCACCGGAACTCTGCAATCTGTGGCTTGCGCGCGCCTTCAACGCGCAGGACGTCGAAGCCGCCGCAGCCATGTACCATCCGGATGCATCGATCGTTCAGGTCGACAAGGTGCATGGCGGCAGCAGGACGGCCCGCGGCGCCGACGCCATCCGCGAGACGATGGCGGCCTATATCGGAATGAAGCCGCATATGGATGTGGTCACCCATCACACGACCGTCGCCGGCGACTTCGCGATGACCCGCTCGCAGTGGCTCATCAAGGGCGAGGACAAGGACGGCAATCCAACCGAGGTGCACCATCACGGCATGGAAGTGCACCGAAAACTGGCGAACGGCAGCTGGGTGTTCTTCATCGACCATCCGTTTGGCGCCGATCCTGATTGGGCGGTCGGCGCGCCGCCTGTTACGAAATAGCAGCAGCGCTTTGGGTTTTGACTTGACGGTCGAGCGAAGCTGCGAGCAGCAGATCCTGCTCCCCCGCCGCAATAGCCGCCTGCCGTGGCCGCCGCGCGGGCGACATTGCACGATGCCGAAATGCCGCTTCGATTTCCGCCTGATTACGGGGTAGAATAGGGGTCCGGCTTCCTGTATAGAGCCGCGTTCCCGAAAAGCGGGGCAATTGCGAGGGCGAGGGCGCCTTCGCCGAAACGAGCGTTTGGACACGGCAATGACGAAATGGTCCCCGAATTCCTGGAGAGCGAAACCTATACAGCAGGTTCCGGCCTATCCGGACCGGGCTGCGCTTGCCGAAACCGAGGCCCGTCTCGCCACCTTTCCTCCGCTGGTTTTTGCAGGTGAGGCGCGCAAGCTGAAGAAGCAGCTTGCATCCGTCGCTGCCGGTGACGCGTTCCTTCTCCAGGGCGGAGACTGCGCCGAGAGCTTCGCCGAGCACGGCGCCGACAACATCCGCGACTTCTTCCGCGTATTCCTGCAGATGTCGGTGGTGCTGACCTTCGCCGGCTCCCAGCCGGTGGTGAAGGTCGGGCGCATCGCCGGCCAGTTCGCCAAGCCGCGTTCATCGGAATTCGAGACCAAGGACGGCGTCTCGCTGCTCACCTATCGCGGCGACATCGTCAACGGGACCGCATTCGACGAGAAGTCGCGCGCGCCCGACCCGGCCCGCCAGGAAATGGCCTACCGCCAGTCGGCGGCGACGCTGAACCTTCTGCGCGCCTTCGCGCAGGGCGGCTACGCCAGCCTCGAAAACGTCCACCGCTGGATGCTGGGCTTCGTTGCCGACAGCCCGCAGGGCGAGCGCTACGAGGCGCTGGCCAACCGCATCACCGAGACGATGGACTTCATGAGCGCCGTCGGCATCACCTCGGAAACCAATTACGCGCTGCGCGAGACCGATTTCTACACCAGCCACGAGGCGCTGCTGCTCGGCTACGAGGAGGCGCTGACCCGCGTCGATTCCACGTCCGGCGACTGGTACGCGACTTCGGGCCACATGATCTGGATCGGCGACCGCACCCGGCAGCCGGACCATGCGCACATCGAATATTGCCGCGGCATCAAGAACCCGCTTGGACTGAAATGCGGCCCGTCGCTGACCGCCGACGGCTTGCTTGAGCTCATCGACCTTCTCAATCCCGAGAACGAGCCGGGTCGGCTGACGCTGATCGCGCGCTTCGGCGCCGACAAGGTGGGCGAGCATCTGCCGAGACTCATCCGCGCCGTCGAAAAGGAAGGCCGCAACGTCGTCTGGTCATGCGATCCCATGCACGGCAACACGATCACGGCCGCCGGCTACAAGACGCGGCCGTTCGACCGCATCCTGCGCGAGGTGCAGAGCTTCTTCGAAGTGCACCGCGCGGAGGGCACGCATCCGGGCGGCATCCACATCGAGATGACCGGCAACAACGTCACTGAATGCACGGGCGGCGCGCGCGCCATCACGGCGGAGGAGTTGCAGGATCGCTACCACACCCATTGCGATCCGCGGCTCAATGCCGACCAGGCGATCGAACTGGCGTTCCTGGTCTCGGAACTGCTCAAGAAGAGCGCCGGCGCGACCCAGAAGAGGGTCGTCAACGGATAAATTCGGACACGCACGGGCCGGAGCCGGCTGCTCTGCCCTCAGTCCTTCCTGTAAAGCAGCCAGCTCTTCAAGGGACGATCGGGCGTCGCGGAAAACTTGGTGATACGGTTGCGGCCGTTGACCTTTGACCGGTAGAGCGCGCGGTCGGCCTTGGCGTAGAGGTCGTCGGCGCTCTCGGCGTCCGACGCCATGCAGATGCCCATAGAGATGGTGATCGGGCCGTAGTCGAGCCCTGTGCCGCCTGAAAACCGCGTCTGCTCGATCAGGAGGCGGATGCGCTCGGCTATCTCGAATGTCGCCTGCTCGGTGGCGCCGTCGACGATAAGCGCGAATTCCTCGCCGCCGGTGCGGGCGACGAACATGTCCTGCCTGATGCTGGTCTTCAATATGTCGGCGATCATCTGGATTATCTTGTCGCCGACCGGATGGCCGTAGCGGTCGTTGATCTCCTTGAAGCGGTCTATGTCGGCAAGGATCAGCGCGTTGAACAATATGCCCTTGCTGCTGCTGTAGATCCGGGCGATGCGCGTGTCGAAGGCACGACGGTTCCAGATATGGGTCAGCGGGTCGGTGTCGGCGAGCTTCTTGTATTCCTCGAGCTTCGACTTCACGCTTTCCAGCTCGGCCGATTTTTCACGCAGCGCGCTTGCCACCTGCCTGCCGTGGTCGATCGTCGAATTCGTCGCCACCGACATGGCGCCGACGACCTTCTGCAGGAGTTCCCTGGTGACCATGGAACGGTTGTCCAGGCCTTCGGACGTCTCGCCGAGGATTTGTCCGTATTTCTCGATGTGGTTGCGCTCGTTGCGCAGGATGCCGGCAATGTCTTCCAGTTCCCTGGCGATAACCTCGCGGGCTTGCGCGACAATGCCCTGGTCGTGGTTTTGGGCAAAGTATTTGCGGCCGATGCGGTCGAGCTCGTCCTGCGACGGCCGGTTGCCGAGGCCGACCACTTCGAGGCTGAGATTGTGGTTCGACCCGGTCAGCGCCTCGTAGAAGATCTCGTAATTGCGAGGCAGGCCGACGACGCCCATCTGCCGCATCGTCGTGACGACGCCGGTGACGATGTCGTTGTGGGCGTCCTCAGTCGGGGCAATGGCAGGCTGCATGTCGGCTTCACTTACCCCTTGCGACTACCAAAACCGGCGTCGCCTGTGGAGGCGCGCCGACGCAGATCGTTTACCGGTCGGAGGTCGCTCAGTCTTCGGTGCCGGCAAAAACGCGCCCCCGATCAGCGCTCCTGCCGTAAGCTACTTACATGCATTTGCGCTAAAGTTTCCTTAATCGTGAAGCAAACGGCGGCGAGTTGCCCGGCGGGGTTGCAAATCGCGGTGGCGCTGCATCTCAGCCGGATGTCGCAATCGCGGGAGCGTCGTGCGGCGCATACCGGCATCCTGCGTCGAATGAAAGCTTCGAGGGAAACCGAATGACCGACCAGCATAGCGGTTCGTGCCTTTGCGGGGCAGTTCGCTTCACGGCGAAAAGGCTGTTGCGCGGCGTCCTCTATTGCCACTGTTTGCAATGCCGCAAGCAGAGCGGGCATTTCTACGCTGCGGCCAAGGCCGCCGACGCCGACCTTGTCGTCGAGGGCGGGGAGGAGATCTCCTGGTATGCCGCGTCGCCCGAGGCGCGACGCGGATTCTGCCGGACATGCGGCTCGGCCCTGTTCTGGAAGCGCAGCGACCTCGACGAGACCTCGATCCTGGCGGGCGCCTTCGACAAGCCGACCGGGCTTTCGGCGGTGGGCCATATATTTGTGGCCGACAAGGGCGACTACTATTCGATCGACGACGGCCTGCCGCAGGATTGAAAACATCGCGCCGCACAGCGCCTGATTTCCCGCAAGGCGATTGCCATCTATTCCAGCCGGGTGAACTTGGCTAAATGGTCCGCTCCCGCGAATCGGAGAGGGGATCCTTCGCAATGCAACGCCTGATCAGCGCCTTTCGGAATTCGGTGCGGGCCTTTCGCCGGCTGATCCGCCACGAGACGGCCTTCCAGCAGGAAATGCTGCTTCTGGCGCTCGCCATTCCGCTCGCCTGGTTCGTCGCGACCTCGTGGCGCGGCTATGCGCTGCTTTTGGGCGCGGTGCTGCTCCTGATCATGGTCGAGGTACTCAACACCGGCATCGAGGCGGCCTGCGATGCGGTGTCGCGCGAGTTCAACATCGATATCCAGTTGGCCAAGGATTGCGGCTCGCTGGCGGTGCTGATCTCGATCGTGCTCGCCGGCGGCGTCTGGGGCATCGCTATCATCGAGCGGTTCACCAGCCTTCCGCTTTGATCCAGGCTACCTATATGCGCGGTGCAACCGAAAGCCGCGGACACCATGGCCGAAATCATCGACGAACTTGAGCGCCGGACCGGCCTGCCGCAGGATTTACGCTGGCTCGCCGAAAAATATCCGCGCGAAAACTGGCAGGCACACCCTAACCTTGCCGGCATGGCTTCGTTCTGGCTGCAGCGCCACGACATGTTCCGCGAACTTGGCGGCTTCCTGACCACGATCATCGGCGACTATCGCGAAGGCCGGCGCACCGCGCCGGAGTTTGCACGGCAGTTCGCGCCGCGCCTGAACTTCTTCCTCGGCGAACTCGACGGCCATCACAATGTCGAGGACCAACACTATTTTCCGGTGTTTGCCAGGGCCGAAAGCCGGCTGAAGCGCGGTTTCGACATTCTCGACGCCGATCATCACACGATCCACGAAGGGCTCGAGCGCAACGCGGAGGCCGCGAACGCCTTCCTGCGCGCGCTTTCCGAGAACGAGGACAAGCAACGCTTCGCCGCCGACGCCTATGCCGACGAGAATACGCGCCTTGTTGCGATGCTGACCCGGCATCTGGCCGACGAGGAGGACCTGATCATTCCGCTGATGCTCGACCGGGGCGACGCGGCGCTCGGCATCGGCTGATTGGGCGGGAGATTGGCGTTGCCGGCCGGCTGTCGTAAGCTCCGCCGCCTACCGGAGACCGTAACCATGCTGTCCTTCGAGAAGATCCGCGCCCGTGCCGCCAGTCGCAAGGGCGGCGATGCGGTGCTGGCGTCGCTGCTCGGCCCGGCGCCCGACAATGCCGCGCTGGCCAAGGTCACCGACGACCGGATTCTGTCGACCATGGCCGAGCGCGTTTTCGCCGCCGGTTTCGTCTGGCGGGTGATCGAGCAGAAATGGCCGGGTTTCGAGGAGGCGTTCCTCGGCTTCGAGCCGAAGCGCCTGCTGTTTCAGCCGGAAGACTTCTGGCACGATCTGGCGTCGGATAAGCGCATCGTGCGCAACCCACAGAAGATCAAGTCGGTGCGCGACAATGCCGCCTTCGTCGAGCACATGTCGAAGGAGCATGGCAGCTTCGGCAAATTCCTGGCGCAATGGCCGAAGGACGACCAGATCGGCCTGATGGCGTTCCTGGCCAAGCACGGCAGCCGGCTCGGCGGCAATACCGGCCAGTATTTCCTGCGCTGGGTCGGCTGGGATACTTTCATCATCTCGCAGGATATGGCCGCCGCGCTGCGCGATGCCGGGCTGGATATCGCCGAAACGCCGACCTCCAAACGCGACCTCGCACGGGTGCAGATGCAGATGAACGCTTGGGCCCGCCAGACCGGGCTGCCCTACGCACATATTTCGCGGATTCTCTCAATGTCGATCGGCGAAAACCGTTCGCCCGAGGCGATCCGGGAATATACCGGCGAATAGGTTTGCGCGCTTAAATGAGGCGCGGCGGCGTGTTGGCGCAATCGAACGGCATTGCTGCGAAATTGCCGCCACGCTAAACCCGTCATCATGACCCAGCCAGCGCCAGACATTCTCCGCATCGCGGTAGCCCAGCTCAATCCGATCGTCGGCGATGTCGCCGGCAATCTCGCCAAGGCGAGAGAGGCGAGGGCGGACGCCGCCCGCCACGGCGCAGACCTGGTGCTCTTCACGGAATTGTTCATCGCCGGCTATCCGCCGGAAGACCTGGTGCTGAAGCCGGCCTTTCTCGCCGCCTGCGAGCGGGCGGCGAACGATTTCGCGGCCGACACGGCCGATGGCGGTCCGGGCGTCATCATCGGCACGCCGCTGAAGCGCAAGAGCGGCACGCACAATTCGATCATTTTCGCCGATGGCGGCAAAATTCTTGCCGAACGCTATAAGCTCGACCTGCCGAATTACGGCGAGTTCGACGAAAAGCGCGTGTTCCAGTCGGGTCCGGACATGCCCGGGCCGGTCAATTTCCGCGGCGTGCGCCTCGGCATCCCGATCTGCGAGGACATATGGGGCGATCTCGGCGTCTGCGAGACGCTGGCCGAGAGCGGGGCGGAAATCCTCCTCGTGCCGAACGGCTCGCCCTACTACCGCAGCAAGATGGACGCGCGCCAGCAGGTGGTCATCCGCCAGGTCATCGAAAGCGGACTGCCGGTGCTCTACGCCAACCAGGTCGGCGGCCAGGACGAGCTGATCTTCGACGGCGCAAGCTTCGCAATCAACGCCGACAGGACGCTGGCCTTCCAGATGAGCCAGTTCGAGGAGACGGTCGTCGTAACGAAATGGCGGCGAGGCGAAACGGGATGGGTTTGCGCCGACGGGCCGATGTCGAAAATCCCGGAAAACGAGGAGGCCGACTATCGCGCCTGCATGCTGGGCCTGCGCGACTACGTCAACAAGAACGGCTTCAGGAACGTCGTTCTCGGCCTGTCCGGCGGCATCGATTCGGCGATCTGCGCAGCGCTCGCAGTCGATGCCCTGGGCGAGGAGCGGGTGAGGGCGGTGATGATGCCCTATCGCTATACGTCGGCGGATTCGCTGAAGGACGCCGAGGACTGCGCCCGAGCGCTTGGCTGCCGCTACGACATCGTGCCGATCTTCGAGCCGGTCGAAGGTTTTTCCCATGCGCTCACGCAGCTCTTCGAGGGCACGAAGGAGGGCATCACCGAGGAGAACCTGCAGAGCCGCGCGCGCGGCACCATATTGATGGCGATCTCCAACAAGTTCGGCTCGATGGTGGTGACCACCGGCAACAAGTCGGAAATGTCGGTCGGCTACGCGACGCTCTACGGCGACATGAACGGCGGCTTCAATCCGATCAAGGATCTCTACAAGATGCAGGTCTATGCGCTGTCGCGCTGGCGCAACGGCCATGTGCCCCCCGGCGCGCTCGGGCCGTCGGGCGAGGTGATCCCGAGAAACATCATCGACAAGGCGCCTTCGGCCGAGCTGCGCGAGAACCAGACCGACCAGGATTCGCTGCCGCCCTATCCGGTGCTCGACGACATCCTCGAGTGCCTGGTCGAAGGCGAGATGGGCGTCGATGCGATCGTGGCGCGCGGCCATTCCCGCGAGACGGTGCACCGCATCGAGCACCTGCTCTACATCGCCGAATACAAGCGCCGGCAGGCAGCGCCGGGCGTCAAGATCACCAGGAAGAATTTCGGCCGCGACCGCCGCTACCCGATCACCAACCGGTTCAGGGATCGCGGGTAGGGCGGCTCAGGTTTTCGCGGCGAACCGGGTGAAAAGCCGCCGGACCAGCCGCCTCAGCCGGAGCAGAGGCCGCCGGCTTTCATCCGTCGAGGCTCGCCCCGACGCCAGCCGCTCGGAAAGCGTATCGAGTTCCCTTGTCCGCGTGACATGCTCGGCGCAGCCGCAGCCTTCGCCGAGCGCGACTTTCTCGAAATAGAATTTTTCGAAGCTGTCAGGCCGCGTGACGATTCCTCCGGCTAATTCTTCCGCACCATCGTCACGCCGTCGGCGATCGGAACCATTGCGAGGCTGACGCGCGGGTCGGCGTGGATCTTGGCGTTCAGCGTCCTCAACACCGATGTGGCGAGATCGTCGGCCTCCAGGGTGGCCACCTTGCCGCCCCACAGGACGTTGTCGAGCAGCATCAGGCCGCCGGGGCGCAGCAGCTTCAGCCCGCCCTCGTAATAGATGTCATAGGATTTCTTGTCGGCGTCGACGAAGATCATGTCGAAGGCGCCTTCCTGGCCGGCAGCCAGGAGGTTCGCGATCGTCTCGCGCCCCTTTGCCAGGCGAAGCTCGATGCGGTCGGCCACGCCGGCGCGCAGCCAGTGCTCCCGCCCGACATCGGTCCACTCGCGGCTTACGTCGCTCGCCACGATACGGCCGTCGGGCGGCATGGCCAAAGCCATGGCCAATGTCGAATAGCCGGTGAAGGTGCCGATCTCCAGTATACGCCGGGGTCCGGTCAGCCGCACCAGCATGGCCATGAACGCGCCTTGCTCGGGCGCGACCTGCATGGATGCGTCTTCGCCGAACGCCGCGGTGGCCTGGCGCAGTTCGGCCAGGATTTCAGGCTCGCGGAAGCCTACTTCACGAAAGTAGCCATACAGCGCGCCGTCGAGAGCGATGGTCTTGTTTACGATGATCCGTTCCTTCCTCATTCTGGTCCGCTCCCCCCGAGACTGCCGCTTTGAATTGGCGGTGGCAAGGCCGGCCATGGCAGCGGTGGATCAACGGGTTCGGACAATGACGGCATTGTCGACAGTAGCTCGGGAGATTAAGACCGCTGCAAGGCCGACGGCGCGTCTCGGCCCAACGCGGCTCCATATCCGGCCGGTTGGGTGGTAACTCAGCCGGCTTGCCGGCCGGCCCATCTTTTGAAAGTCCGTGATGACCTTCCTTGCCTTTCTTCGCGAAAATGCGCGCTGGCTCGCCGGCGGCTTCCTCCTGACCCTGTTCTCGTCCTTCGGCCAGACCTTCTTCATCTCGCTTTCAGCAGGCAGCATTCGCGAGGAATATGGGCTTTCACATGGCGGCTTCGGAACGCTCTACATGGTCGCCACGCTGGGCAGCGCGCTGACCCTGCCGCGCCTCGGCCAGATCGTCGACCGCTACAGCGTGAAGCACGTCGCCCTCTTCATCATCCCGATGCTGGCCTTGGCCGCGGTGTCGATGGCGTTTTCCACCAACGTTATCCTACTCGCCTTCACCATCTATCTCCTGCGCCTGTTCGGGCAGGGCATGTTGACCCATACCTCCTTCACTGCAATGGGCCGGTGGTTTTCCGCGCAGCGCGGCCGCGCGGTTTCCGTCGTAACCCTCGGCCACAATACCGGCGAGGCGATTTTCCCGCTGATCTTCGTGGCGGTCGCCGTTACGGTCGGCTGGCGCAATACTTGGCTGATGGCTGCCGCGGCGCTTGTTCTGGTGGCGCTGCCGGTGATCGTCTCCCTGATAGCCATCGAGCGCGCGCCACGGACCTCGGACCCGGTCGCGCGTGTTTCCGACGCCCGCGACTGGACCCGGGCCGAGGCCCTGCGCGATCCGGTGTTTTATCTGCTGTTCCTCGGCGTCATGGCGCCGTCATTCATAGGAACCGTCATTTTCTTTCATCAGGTTTATCTGGTCGAGCTGCGCGGCTGGTCGCTCGAGCTCTTCGCCGGCACTTTCACGCTAATGGCAATCATGACCGCCACGTTCGCGCTGATCTCGGGCCAGCTCATCGACCGCTTTTCCAGCGTCGCCCTGCTGCCGGCATTCCTCATTCCGCTGGGCGCCGCTTGCCTGATCCTCGGCTTCTTCGACGGCCAGTGGAGCGCCTTCGCCTTCATGGCGCTGCTCGGCGTATCCTGGGGCTTCTCCTCGACGCTGTTCGGGGCGCTGTGGCCGGAAATATACGGCACCAAACATCTGGGCTCGATCCGCGCGCTGGCCGTGGCGGTCATGGTCTTCGCCAGCGCCATGGGGCCAGGCCTCACCGGCCTGCTGATCGACCGCGGCGTCAGCTATCCCGGCCAGATCATCGCCATGGGCATCTACTGCTTCGCGATTTCGCTGGTGATGCTGCAGGTTTCGCGCCGGGTCAGGGCGCGTGCGCTGGAACCCATGGCGGCCTGACCGCGCAACCCACTGTTGCAGGAATGCCTCGCCCATTGCGCCACATCCGCTTTTTGCGATGCGGCGGGTTGGCGAAACATCCGACCTTCATTATAAGCATCTCTCCCGCTGATCCCGTTTGGGAGGGTACGAATGGTACGATTTGACATGTTGATGCCGGGCCGCGAAGCCTAGGTTCCAAGCGCCGCTCGAAAGCTTTTTCGGGCATCCAGAACCGTTTTTCGCCTGCCCCGGCCGCCGCCTCATCGTTGAGCCCGGCTGCCAAATCATTCGGCCCCGCATCGAGCGACGATTTCGTGCTCCCGCGGTGTTTCATTTCCACGCTTTTTCCGGGATCGGGCAGTTTTGCGCCCGAAAGGATCATGACTCGTTTTCGTTTCAATCTGCGCGGCGGCGCGTTCCGCAGCGTTTTGGGTTTCACCGCCGGCCATTGGCGGCATCAGCCGATCCGCCTCGCCGTGATCATGGCGGCGGTGCTCGTCTCCACTCTGGCCGACGTGCTGACGCCGCTCTATTCGGGCCGGCTGGTCGACGCCGTCGCCAGCGGCGCCGCGACCGACATCGTCGCCTGGAACGCAGCGACCGCGGCCTTCTTCATGCTGATCGCGCTCGCGCTCGGGGCCATCGTGATGCGCCACGTTGCCTTCATGGGCATCATCGACCTGACGCTGATCATGATGGCGGACATCGCCGCCGATGCATTCCACCGCGTCCAGCGGTTTTCCACCGACTGGCACGCCAACAGCTTCGCAGGCTCAACCGTGCGCAAGGTGACGCGGGGCATGTGGGCGCTCGACCTCTTGAACGACACGATCCTGGTGGCGCTGTTTCCCTCGCTCGTCATGCTCGTCGGCTCGACATTGCTGCTTGGCTGGTACTGGCCGACGATGGGCGTCATCATCGCGGTCGGCTCGCTGGTCTATGTGGCGCTGACCATCGCGCTGTCGCTCGGTTTAGTCGCGCCGGCGGCGAGCCTCGCCAACCGCTGGGACACGAAACTCGGCGGCGCGCTGGCCGACGCCGTGAGCTGCAATGCCGTGGTCAAGGCTTTCGGGGCCGAGCACCGGGAAGACCGTCGGCTGGCTTCCATCACCGGCAAATGGCGCGACCGCACGCGGCGGACCTGGGTGCGCGGCACCATCAACGGCACGACGCAGGGCTCGACGCTGCTTGTCCTGCGCGTGGCGGTGATAGGCTTCGCGTTGGTCCTGTGGTCGCGCGGCGAGGCGAGCGCTGGCGACATCACCTTCGTGCTCACCTCGTTCTTCGTGCTGCAGGGCTATCTGCGCGATGTCGGCATGCATGTGCGCAACGTGCAGCGCTCGGTCAACGACATGGAGGAACTGGTCGACATCCAGCGCCAGCCGCTCGGCATCGAGGATCGGCCGGGCGCGAAGCCGATCGCGATCGAGCGCGGGCGCATCGAATTCGACAGGGTGACGTTCCACTACGGCAGCCATCGTTTGCCGCTCTACAAGGATTTCTCGGTCACGATCGATGCCGGCGAGCGGGTCGGGCTGGTCGGCCATTCGGGCTCGGGCAAGACGACATTCGTCAAGCTCATCCAGCGGCTCTACGACCTCAGCGCCGGGCGCATCCTGATCGACGGCCAGGACATCGCCGAAGTCACCCAGGCGTCGCTGCGCCAGCAGATCGCCATCGTGCAGCAGGAGCCGGTGCTGTTTCACCGGTCGCTGGCCGAGAACATCGCCTATGCGCGGCCCGGCGCCTCGCAGGCCGAGATCGAGGAGGCGGCGAGGCTCGCCAGCGCCCACGATTTCATCGTGAGCCTGCCGAAAGGCTACGGCACGCTTGTCGGCGAGCGCGGCGTGAAGCTGTCGGGCGGCGAACGCCAGCGCGTCGCGATTGCGCGGGCGTTCCTCGCCGATGCGCCGATCCTCATCCTGGACGAGGCGACGTCGAGCCTCGATTCGGAATCGGAAGTGCTGATCCAGCAGGCGATGGAGCGGCTGATGGTTGGGCGAACGACGCTGGTCATCGCGCACCGGCTGTCCACCGTGCGCGCGCTCGACCGGCTGCTCGTCTTCGATCGCGGCCGCATCGCGGAAGAGGGCGATCACGACCAGCTGATCCGGCTTTCCGGCGGCATCTACCGCCGGCTGTTCGAGCGCCAGGCGCTGGAACTGACCAAGGGCATGATCTGAGGAGAGGGCGGGGCGTTATAGGCGCCTCGCCCGTCCTATATTTCCTGAAAAGTTACGCGATCCTTACATGCGGATCGGCAAACGCCGGAGCGGCTCCCGTGCCGTAGACCAGGTCGCCAAACTCCTCGATGGGAGCCGGTCGTCCAAAATAGTAACCTTGCCCCTCACCACAGAGCTCGGACACGAGGAACCTGAACTCGCCGAGCGTCTCGATCCCCTCGGCAAGAACGGGCAATTGCAGGCCTTTCCCCAGGCCCAGCACCGCCCGGACGATTGCGGCGGTCTGTTCGTTGCGGTCGACGGACTTGATGAAGGAGCCGTCGATTTTGATCTTGTCGAAAGGGAATGCCCGCAAATTTGCCAGGGATGAATAGCCCGTTCCGAAATCGTCCATCGCCACGCGCACACCCAGGGCCTTGACCTGGCGCAGGGTGGCAAGCGCGCGATCCAAATCATGGATCAGCGCAGTTTCGGTGATCTCGAGTTCGAGGCGGCGCGGCGGCAATCCGGTTTGTAGCAGGATCTCGTGCAGCTTGTGCGCGAACTGGACGGAATGAAGCTGCACCGCCGAAATATTGACAGCCACGATCAGGGGCCGGGACCAACTCGCCGCTTCGCGGCACGCGGTTCGAAGCACCCACTCGTCGATCTGGAGTATGATGCCGCTTTCTTCCGCGACCGGAATGAAGGTGTCCGGTGAGATGAGGCCGCGTTCCGGATGCCGCCAGCGGATCAGGGCTTCAAAGCCGATAATCTCTTCGTTCGCGATTGTTTTTTGTGGTTGGTAGACCAGGTGGAACTCGCCCTTGGCGATGGCATGGCGCAAATCGTGTTCTAGATAGCGACGGGTCTTGATTTCCTCGCCCATCGCCGCCTCGAAGAAGCGGTATGTGCCGCGCCCTTCTGCCTTGGCCCGATACAGCGCGGTGTCAGCGTGGCTCATCAAAGCATCGCGGTCGAGCGCGTCGTTGGGGTATATCGCAACACCGATACTGCCGAGCGCAAGCGAGTTGGCGCCGGAAATCTCATTCTCGACGCGAAACGCTTCGAGGACACTCTCGGCGATCCGTCCGGCGCATAGCGGATCAGGCAGGCCGGGTGCGATGATCGTGAATTCGTCGCCGCCGATCCTAGCCACCATCTGCCTGTCATCGAGAACGCTGGTGATGCAACGGGCAACGGTTTTCAGAAGTGCGTCGCCGGCCGCATGGCCGAAAAGGTCGTTGACTTCCTTGAACCGATCGAGGTCGAGACACAGAAGCGCCAGATGTCGTCCTTCCGTATTCGCGATTGCGATCTCCTGGTCGAGCCTCCTGTTGAAACTGCGTCGATTGGGCAATCCCGTCAGCGCGTCATGGTCGGCAAGATGCTTGAGATCGGCCTCCGCCTTCTTTCGCATCCGCAAGTCCCGCACAGCGATCGCATGATGAGACCGCCCGGTGAATGTCACGGTCCGGGCCACCAGTTCGACCGGTATCAGATCGCCGCTCACTTGCAGGGCCGCTTCGGTAAGTCCGCTGTCCTCGTCCTTATGGTGAGCAAGCAGCCTTCGAACGGCTTCCGGCGGCAAAATCGAAGATAGAGCGGTGCCGATAACATCTTCCTTGTCGATACCGCTCAGCGCGGCAAAGCTCTCGTTGGCCGTCACGATCGTTTCGCCGTCGCAAAGGAGAAGACCCTCGACCGCGGCGTTCGCAAGGCCCCGCATATGGTCGGCTGCCTGTTCCATTCGCCGCCTGTCACGGATATCGAGAGCAAGCCCCGTGCAGGCCAGCATCAGGATTCCGAAGCTCGCTGCCGCCACGGCAATAGCCATCCAGCCTGTCGGCATGGCGGTCTCCGGTACGACGATGCGAGGATCGGGAATGATAGTGGCCGCGCCCATCGCCGTGAAGTGATGGCTGCAGATTGCGGCAGTCAAAAGAAGAGCACCGTAGGCCTTCCACTTGCCTTGCCCATTTATCAGCCCGACCCTCGTCGCCGCGCCGCCAATCAGCCCGCCTGCTGCAATCGACACGAACACCAGCACCGGATCCCAAACGATCCGCCCCTGAATCTCGAACGCCGCCATGCCTGTGTAGTGCATGACGGCGATGCCGCCACCGACAATTGCTCCGCCCAGCCAATTGGCGGCCGGCAGGGTGCGCGACAGGGCGACGTAAAAGCCGAATCCGGTCAGAATTATCGCGGCAACGAGCGAAAGCGCGGTCAGCGCGATATTGTAGCCGCTGGGGATTCCAGGCGAGAACGCCAGCATCGCGATGAAGTGGGTCGCAAGTGCCGAAGCCGCTGGAGGTCGCGACGACCCCCAGCCATATTCTCTGCATGAGGCCCGTCGAATGGCGAACATGGTGCAGCAAGCCGATGGCCGTGAAAGATGCGAGTGTGCAAATGAGGCCCGCAAGAACGACTAGGCGAAGATCATGTTCCTGGACGAGGCAGGTGTAGACTCGAAGCATGCAGGCACCTGAGTTGAACTCTAGCGAACCACATTTAGCGTTGATACGTAAAAGAATCGGAAATAGTACCATGCGCAGCGAAACTAGATGTTGTTCCAAGAAGAATTCAATTGCGCGGGCATCTGGGAATAGAAGCGATGCACTGTCCAAATGGCTTGCACAATATCGTGCGTCTCGCGCATGCCGCAGCGGCAGCCTTGCCAATGCCAAAAGCTTCCGCTAACCCGCCTTCATGACTGTCACAGTTCGTTTCGCCCCGTCGCCGACGGGCCACATCCATATCGGCAATGCCCGCACCGCGCTGTTCAACTGGCTCTTCGCCATGAAGCATGGCGGGCGCTTCATTCAGCGCTTCGACGATACCGATTTGGCGCGCTCCAGGCAGGAATATGCCGACGCGATCCTCTACGACCTGCATTGGCTGGGCATCTTTCCCGATGCCACCCATTACCAGTCGCGGCGCATCGAAAACTACGACGCCGCGGTCGAGAGACTGAAGGAAGCGGGTGTGCTTTATGCCTGCTACGAGACGCCGGAAGAGCTCGACCTGCGCCGCAAGGTAAGGCGCACGCGCGGCCTGCCGCCGGTCTATGGCCGCGAAGCGCTGAAACTCACCGCCCATGAGAAGGCGGCTCTCGAAGCAGACGGCCGCCGGCCGCATTGGCGCTTCCTGCTGCCCAATTTCGACGCTGATCCGTTCGAGCCGCAGCGTACCGACATCGTCTGGACCGACGTGGTGCGCGGCGAGGAAACCGTCGATCTAGCCTCTCTGTCGGACCCGGTGCTGGTCCGCGAGGACGGCACCTATCTCTACACGCTGCCCTCGGTGGTCGACGATATCGACTTGGGCGTCACTCACGTCATCCGCGGCGACGATCATGTCACCAATACCGGCGTGCAGATTGCGCTGTTTAAGGCGCTGGGCGCCGAGCCGCCGGCCTTCGGCCACCACAATCTTTTGACCACCAGTTCGGGCGAGGGGCTGTCGAAGCGCAGCGGCGCGCTGTCGATCGCCGGCTTGCGCGAATCAGGGCTGGAGCCGATGGCGGTGGTCTCGCTCGCCGTTCTGATCGGCACGTCGGAAAATGTCTCGGCAGTTGCCAGCATGGCGGAACTCGCCGAACGCTTCGACCCGGCGGCAACGTCGAAATCGGCATCCAAGTTCGACCCGGACGAGTTGATTGTGCTCAATCGGGCGCTGCTTCACGAAACGCCGTTTTCGGAAGTGCAGGACCGGCTTTCCGCGCTCGGCATTTCCGGTGAAAAGGCCGAGCCGTTCTGGCTCGCCGTGCGCGGCAATCTGGACAGGCTCCCCGATGCCGCCTCCTGGTGGAAGATCGTCAAGGCCGGGCCGCAGGAGCCGGCCGAACTTTCCGACGAGGATCGGGATTATGTCCGCGACGCGCTCGACGTGCTGCCCGAAGAACCGTGGGACGGTTCGACCTGGAAGGCGTGGACCGAGGCGGTGAGGAAGGAAAGCGGCCGCAAGGGCAAGGCGCTGTTCATGCCGCTCAGGCTCGCGCTCACCGGGCTCGCGGCCGGGCCGGAGCTTGCAGATCTATTGCCGCTTCTGGGTCGGGAAGGAACCTTGGCCCGACGACCCTGACCTTGCGGTCCTCGTCGGGTTCGACGGCGACGGCTTCCGGCTGCTTCTCGACGGCGGTCTGGGCTTTCGGGACAGGGGCTTTCGGCTTCGGTTCGGGCGGCGTGACGAACGATCCGCTCTCGGTCGAGTTTTGCCTGCCGGCCGGCGGCGCGCCGGCGAGCGTTTCAAAGTCCCTGGTTGGGTTGCAGCCGCAGCTTTTCGGGCGCGGCGCATCCAGGCTCTTGTAGAGATAGGCCGAGGGCAGCTCCGGGTAACGGGCCCCGGTCACGGTCGAGATCATCGTCGCCGATTCGTCGGCCCCGGGCGCAAGCACCCGGTTTGGGTCAGCTTCGTGGAAGAAGACCTGCATCTCGGTTCCGGGGCAGCGAGCGTCGCATTCCTTCTGGTCGCGCTCGAAATCGGCGAGCGACGCCGCATAGGACATCGGGAAGAAATAGCCGTCGCAGGTGCGCACGCAGGTCGTGCGGTAGCTTCTGCCGAGTTCCTGCAACTGCTGTCCATCGTCGCCATTGATCACCTGGCGGATGCGCCCTTCGAGATCCGCGTCGAGCGACTGCACGGCGTCGCCAAAACCGGTCAACCGGGCTATTGGTTCCGTTGCCTCGCCATCAAGCGGCGGCGGCAGCGGCCGTCCTGCGACCGCACCGTCGCGGCAGCCATTGGCGTCGAGCGACGCGAGCAGGCGCGCCCGCGAATTTTCACCGTCGCCGCCGGCCAGTTGCCCGCGCTTGCGCTGCAGCGCCTCAAGGTTTAGCGCCATCTTCTCGATCGTCGCGTTCAGCGCAGCGCATTGCTTGACGCCGTTGCCGAGCAGCGAGAAGCCGCATCTCTGGCCGCGCGCCTGGCGCCGCGCCTTGATCAGTTCGTCGCGCTGGCGGGCAATGGCGTCGTCATATTTGTAGAGTGCAGCCGACCCGTCGGGATTCGCCGCCGCGGCAAGTTGGGCCTCAAGCTGGCGGCAAAGGCGGGCGTCTGCCAGTGCAGGTGCGGCCGCCGCAACGGCGAGGGCGACGGCTGCCAGCGCAATGGCTCGTCTTAACGTTCGCCTGCCCGCCGCCATCCGTTCCGATCCCTCCCGCATTGCCGGTTCGCCAATCACGCGAATCCCGATGTGGAAGGTTAGCTGCTTCTTCGGCGTCTAGCCAACGCACCCGTCTACGGAATCAACCTGTCCTTAGCGTCGCAACCGCTTTCTGTGAGGCTTCGACGACGGCCAGGGCGGTCATGTTGACGATGCCGCGCGAGGTCACCGACGGCGTCAGGATATGTGCCGGCTTGTCGGTGCCGAGCAGGATCGGCCCGACATGCAGCGCATCCATCATCTGCTTGACCGTGGTGAGCGCGATGTTGGCCGAATCGAGGTTGGGGAACACCAGGAGATTGGCTTCGCCCTTCAGCGCCGAATGCGGATAGACGCGTTGGCGCAGCAACTCCGACAGTGCCGAATCGGCGTGCATCTCGCCGTCGCTCTGCAGGTCGGGCGCGATCGTCTTCAGAATGGCCGCCGCCTCCCGCATCTTCAGTGCGCTCGGCGAATCGCGCGAGCCGAAATTCGAATGCGACAGCAGGGCCGCCTTCGGCTCAATGCCGAATCGGCTGATTTCCTCGGCCGCAAGCACGGTCATTTCGGCAATCTCTTCCGCCGTTGGATCCACGCTCACATAGGTGTCGGTGAAGAAGGTGGCGCCGCGTGTCGAGATCAGCATCGAAAGCGCGGAGAGGTCGCGGTCGCGGACGCCTTCACGCGGTCCGATGATCAGTGTGACGTTGCGCAGATGGCGCTCGAA
>DASZDZ010000091.1:0-34751 GCA_035941355.1 Pseudaminobacter sp. | reverse complement strand
CACCGAGGCATGCGCCGACACCGAGACCGGCTCTTCGCCGAGCAGGAAGCGCGCCATGTCGAAATCGTGGATGGTCATGTCGCGGAAAATGCCGCCCGAGCGGGTGATGTAATCGTAGGGTGGCGGGCCCGGGTCGCGCGAGGTGATGGTCACCATCTCGACCTTGCCGATGGCGCCGTCGTCGATCGCCTTGCGGACCGCCATGAAATGCGGGTCGAAGCGGCGGTTGAAGCCGACCATCAGCGTCGCGCCGGTCTTCTCGACCACGGAAAGGCACTCCTCGACCCGCTTCACGTCGAGGTCGATCGGCTTTTCGCAGAAGATCGCCTTGCCGGCCTTGGCGAAGCGCTCGATCAGGTCGGCATGGGTGTCGGTCGGCGAGCAGATCACGACGGCGTCGACGTCCGGCGACTTTTCGATCTCGTCGATGGAGCGCACTTCCGCACCATAGGCTGCCGCGAGGTCGCTTGCCGCCTTCTCGAAGGCATCCGCTACGGCTACCAGCCGCGCCTGCGGGTTCGATCCCACCGGTTTCGCGTGAACCTTGCCGATGCGCCCGGCGCCCAGCAGTGCAAAACCGATCGTCATTCCCTCACCTCGTGAAGCAGTGTTGTGACCTACTCAGCTGCGTCGCTTCGCGACTTTTTACAGCCGAGCTCGAATGAAAGCGATACTGTCGGCGAGCGCCCGCGCGGGATTTTCGAGCGCATGGACGGCCGGCGAGAACGGCTCGAAGGAGAGCGGGCCGGCATAGCCCGCGCTCAGTAATGCGCGGATCTGGCCGACATTGTCGAGGCGGTCTTTCTCGTCCACGAGCACGCGATGCGGGTCGCGCATGTCGTCGACCTGCACGTCCTTGTCGGTGACGCCCGAAATATGGACAAGGCCAGTCATGTCCGCGAAACAGTGCGGGCTCGCCGGCGAGATGATGATGAAACGTGTCGTGCACCAGCTTGAAGGCTCCGATGCCGTCAATGTCCGTTATCGCGTCCACCGCCTCCTGTTTGGAGCGCAGCGAGCAGATGGTGAAGCCCAGCGGTTCGACCAGGCCAAGCACCCCGCGGTCCCGCAAGATCGGCCTCAGGGCGCGGAGCGCGGTCCTGATGTTCTTCTGGCGTTCGCCGTCGGCCTGTCCCGAGCCGTCGTTGACCGGAACGAGGACCAGCGCGGCCGCGCCGGCAGCCTTTGCGTAATCGGCGAGTTCGATCGCCTCGGCCTCGCGGGCCGGCGTCCAATCGTTGAAGCGCTGCAGCGCGTTGATGCTGATCAGCGATACTCCTGCGTCGCGGGCTAGGCTGCCGATTTCGGCGGCCGGCGTGCCGTCGATGATGGCGTTGCCAGCAAGGTCGTTGCGGATTTCCGCCTGCGCCGCCCCTACCTTGCGGCAGAGCGCGAAGAATGCGTCGGGGCGCAGCGAGGGCGCCACCACGTGGTTCAACGCGAAAGACGGCGATCGAACGGCCGGCATGATATCCTCCCTTTTTCTGACGCCGGTCGCTGCCCCGGCGCGGCTGCCGGTCCATCGTCCAGCGGCCGGAGACAGTCAACACAAATCGTGATGATTTTTCATCATTTCTGATAGATTTTCTCGCAGCGAGCCTAAATGTTTTCCGGCAGGTAGATGTCGAAGGGCAGGAAAGTCTGGCCCGGCGCGTTAGCCGCTCCGTCCTTGATGGCGTGTGCCATGAGATCAACGAGTTCGCGGCACAGCCGCGTCAGCGGCGTCGCGATCACCATGGTGACGACATTGTCGGCGAGGGCGGCGCGCGACTCCGGCGTGATCTCGTTGCAGATCATCACCGGGGGCTGGGCAGGCATTGCAGCTCTCATCGCCGTGATAGCGCCTTCCATGCCACCGCCGGCTATGTAGCACCCGATGAGATCGGGATGCCTCTCAAGCAGGTCAAGCATCGCCTTATGGGTCAAGTCGGCTGTTTCGAGATTGACCAGCGTCTCGAGCACCGTGAACTCGGGCGCGTGCTCGCGGAAAAAGGCGCGCACACCGATCTCGCGCAGTTCGTGGCCGTGAAAGCGGTGACTGCCGACGAACACCGCGACCTTGCCGGGCCGCCTGGCGCATTTGGCGATCATCCACGCCGCGGTGCGTCCAACTTTGCGGTTATTGAGACCCACATAGCCCTCCCGAACCCCGGGGGCGAAGTCTGACAGGAGCGAAAAAACTGGAATACCGCGCGCCTTCAGTCTCTCCACGGCGACTGTGACCGTCGGATGATCGGGGCTGACCAGCGCGACGGCGTTCGTTTTCGCAGCCAGCTTCTCCAGATGGGCGACGATGTCGTCGGGCGCCTGGCTCGACCAGAAGTCGATGACCGGGACTCCGCGAAACCGCGGCGCCTGGGTCGTCGCGGCCTCCAGCTCGCGCGCGAACTCCTGATAGAAATGCTGCTCGGGCTTCTGCAGAAGAAACCCCAGCCGGTATTGCGGAAGATCCTGGCGGATGCGCTGCTTGATCAATCCGGCGGCGTGATAGCCGATGACGGTGGCCGCCTCATAGACCCGTTGCGCGGTCTCCTCGCGCACCGGAAGACGGCTGTTCAAGACCCTGTCCACAGTCGCCACGCTGACCCCGGATGCGCGGGCCAAATCCGAGATTGTCGGTCGCTTGGCCAAGGCTGATCTCCATTTTCGGCGGTTTCACAGAATGATATTAAATGATAGAAAAATAGCAAGACGTGTTGAGCGCTATGATCGGATTTGTTAGTTTCTGTTCATCCGGATGAGAGTTTATCCACCCTTCATTCGGGTTTCAGGGAGGTCATGATGAACGCAACCGCCGCGGCCGGCGACTATCGGCCGACGAAACGCGACTATAGCCTGATCGGACGCGACGCGCAGCGCGCGGTCGAGACGGGCCTCGCGGCGGCGGAGTGGTATCATACCGCGATTCCACGCAAGCAGATGAAGGAACTGATGAAGCGGGAGGACGGTCCCGCCATCCGCGACACCATCATTTGGCTGGGCGCCCTGATTGCGAGCGGGGCGGGCGGCGCCTATTTCTGGGGAAGCTGGTGGTGCATTCCCTTCTTCTTCCTCTACGGCGTCCTTTACGGTTCGGCGACGGATTCGCGCTGGCATGAGTGCGGCCATGGGACCGCGTTCAAGACGAGGTGGATGAACGACGCGGTCTACCAGATCGCCTGCTTCATGATCATGCGCAATCCGGTGATCTGGCGCTGGAGCCATACGCGCCACCATACCGACACCGTCATTGTCGGGCGCGATCCCGAAATCGCGGTGATGCGGCCGCCGGACCTGTTGCGGCTGCTGCTGAATTTTTTCGGTATCGTGGACGTCTGGCACGCGATGGTCGACATGTTGCGCAACGCGGCGGGGCGGCTGAGCGCGGCAGAGCAGACCTTTATCCCGGAGATGGAGCGGCCGAAGGCGATCCTTGTCGCCCGCATCTGGACAGCCATCTACGTCGCGACGACCGCGCTTGCGCTTTATCTGGGTTCGTTACTGCCGCTGATGCTCGTCGGCCTGCCCCGTCTCTACGGCGCCTGGCACCATGTGATGACGGGCTTGCTGCAGCATGGCGGGCTCGCCGACAACGTCACCGATCATCGACTAAACAGCCGCTCGGTGCGGATGAATCCGATCAGCCGCTTCATCTACTGGAACATGAACTATCACGTCGAGCACCACATGTTCCCGATGGTGCCGTACCACGCGCTGCCGAAGCTGCACGAACTGATCAAGCACGACCTGCCGGCGCCGTCGCCGTCCATCCTTGCCGGCTACCGAGAGATGGTGCCAGCCTTCCTGCGCCAGCTTCGCAACGAAGACTATTTCATCAAGCGCGAGTTGCCGTCGACGGCGCGGCCGTATCGCGAAGAGTTCCACGCTGAAGCCAGACTTGCCGCGGAATAACAGCCTCCCAAGGCTATGGAGGCGGCGCCCGCGCCGCCTCCGACTTCGACCCAGATAAGTCCAGGGAGATGGAAGTGACGGATTGGATTGAGGCCTGCGGCGCCGGCGACATCGACGAGGAGGACGTGATCCGCTTCGACCATGGCGGGCGAACGTTTGCGATCTATCGCAGCCCGGACGACGAATATTTCGCCACCGACGGCCTCTGCACGCACGAGAAGGTCCACCTGGCTGACGGCCTCGTCATGGATGAGATCATCGAGTGCCCAAAGCACAATGGCCGCTTCAACTACAAGACAGGCGCCGCGAAGGGCGCGCCGGTCTGCGTCAACCTCAGGACTTATCCGGTCAAGTTGAAAGCCGGAAAGGTCTACCTCCAGATCGGATGACAGCCATGGACGCCGGAATGGTCATCATCGGGGCAGGGGAGTGCGGCGCACGCGCGGCGCTGGCCTTGCGCGAACACGGCTATGACGGCCCGATTGCCCTCATCGGCGAGGAGGCGCACCTGCCCTACGAGCGGCCGCCGCTATCCAAGGAGGCGATTGCCGGCGCCGATGTGCCCGTCGCCAAGACGACCCTTACTGCCGAAAGGATCGCCGATGCCGGCATCGAGTTCATCGGCAGCAGCCCAGCTGTGGCGATCGAGCGCGCCGCCAAAAACGTCCGGCTCGCCGACGGCCGCGCTATTGCCTACAGCAAGCTGTTGCTTGCCACAGGCGCCGTTCCGCGTCGCCTGCCGCTCGCGGTCGCCGGTCCGCGCGTGGCCTATCTGCGCACCTTTGACGACGCTCTGGCGATCCGCGCACGGCTCACGCCCGGCAGCCGTGTCGCCATCGTCGGGGGCGGCTTCATCGGACTGGAGCTGGCGGCGTCGGCGCGCAAACGAGGCGCGGCCGTAACGGTGATCGAGGCGCAGCCGTGTATCCTTATGCGCGGCGTGCCAGCCGACATAGCGGCGACCGTCCACGCGCTGCATGCCGCTAACGGCGTCGAGATCGCCTGCGGCGAAGGCACCACCGCCATCCGGGACGATGGCGATGTCAGGATCAGGCTCGCGAACGAACGCATCATCGAGGCGGATCTCGTCGTCATCGGCATAGGCGCGGCTCCGGCAACGGCGCTCGCCGAAAGCGCCGGGCTTGCGATCGATAACGGTATCGCCGTCGACGGCCGGCTGCGGACTTCGGCCGCGCACATCTTCGCTGCCGGCGACTGCTGCTCCTTCCCGCTGGCCCTTTATGGCGGGCGGCGGGTGCGGCTGGAAGCGTGGCGCAACGCTCAGGAGCAGGGGGCACTGGCGGCGCGCAACATGCTTGGCGCCGAACTCGAACACACCGCCGTGCCGTGGTTCTGGTCGGATCAGTACGATTTCAGCTTGCAGATCGCAGGCCTCGCCGACGGGGCTTCCAGCGCGGTGCGACGCGATCTCGGCGGCGGCGCCTTCATCCTGTTCCATCTTGCCGCGGACGGACAGCTGCTTTCGGCCAGCGGCATCGGCCCCGGCAATGCCGTGGCCCGCGACATTCGCCTGGCCGAAATGTTGATCGCAAGGCAGGCGCGGCCTAACCCGTCGGAACTGATTTCATCCGACGTGAAGCTCAAGAAATTGCTGGCGGCATGATCGCGAACAAGGGGAGGTGCAGCCGGTGAGCAGGCAGAGACCGACAGTGGCGGATATCCGCGCCATGAAGGGCAAGTACCAGTTCACCATGATCCGCGTGGAAACGCTGGACGAGCTGGAGGCCGCCGAGAAGGCTGGGATCGACATGGTCTCGGTGCCGCCGGAGATGATGGTGCTTCCGCATTTCCGCGAGGTAGCGCCGAGCCTTTTCGCGGTACCAGGCGTTAATTTCTTTGAGGTCGGCACGGCCGGCGATTTCGTGCGCTGGGCTTTCCGGCTGTTCACGGCGAGCGCCGACGCCGTCTATTGCAGCGCCAGCCTCGCGACCGTGAAGCGCCTCGCCGACGAGGCCATCCCGGTGATCGGCCATGTCGGGCTGATCCCGTCACGCGCTACTTGGACGGGTGGGTTCAAGGCCGTCGGCAAGTCAGCCGAAAGCGCCCTCGGAATCTTCGAGGCGGTAAAGGCCTACGAGGCGGCCGGCGCCTTCGGCGCAGAAATCGAGGTCGTGCCGACCGAGGTCGCGGCCGCGATCAGCGAACGCACGTCTCTGTTCATGGTTTCCATGGGCGCTGGAACCGGCTGCGATTGCCAATATCTTTTCGGCGACGATCTATTGGGCCAGAATCGCGGCCATGTGCCCAGGCACGCCAAGGCCTATCGCAATTTCTCAGATGAGTTCGACCGCCTGCAACGTGAGCGCATCGCGGCGTTCTCCGAGTTTGCCGCCGACGTGCGCAGCGGCGCTTATCCCGAACAGCGGCATGTCGTCGGCATCGAAGCTGGCGAACTCCACCGCTTTCTTGAAAGCCTGGCCGTCTCATGAACAGCCATTGCGAGAAACCGCATCACAAGCACGCCGTGGCGGATCAAATCTACGTTCTCAGCCTATCCTGTGACGATCGCCCCGGCATCGTGGCCGGCGTCACCACCGAACTTGCCGCAATGGGCGGCAACATCGCCGAGAGCAACCAGTTCTGGGACCGCCAGACGAACCGCTTCTTCATGCGGATCGCATTCGCGGCGCCGGCCGGCGCGGCCAAGGACGACATCGAACGTGCGCTGAAATCGCCGATCGAGCGCTTTGGCATGAAGGCTACGCTCGTCGATCAGGGCCGGCGGCCGAAGATCATTGTCCTGGTGTCGAAGTTCGACCACGCGCTGCTGCACATCCTCTACCAGATCAGGGTCGGATGGCTGAACGCCGAGGTCGCGGCGATCGTCTCCAACCATGAAGACAGCCGGCGGAACGCCGAACTGGAGGGCGTCCCGTATCATTGCTGGCCGGTCAGCAAGGACAACAAGGCCGAGCAGGAGGAGAAGCTGCTTGCGCTGGTTCGCGAGACGGGCGCCGAACTGGTCGTGCTCGCCCGCTACATGCAGGTCTTTTCGAACGCGCTCTCCAAGCGTCTCTACGGCCGGGCAATCAACATCCACCACTCGTTCCTGCCGAGCTTCAAGGGCGCCAAACCCTACCACCAGGCGTTCGAGCGGGGCGTCAAGCTGATCGGCGCAACCGCGCACTATGTCACGCCGAACTCGACGAGGGGCCGATCATCGACCAGGAAACCGAGCGCGTGACGCATTCGATGAGTGCCGACGATTTCGTGGCGGTCGGCCGCGACATCGAGAGCAGGGTGCTGGCGCGGGCGGTCAAGCTGCATCTTGAGAGCCGCGTCATGCTCAACGGACACAAGACGATCGTTTTTTAGCATTGGAGACGTGGATGCGGCTGAACATGGAACTCGTCACGACAAGCCTGCCGCGGGGGCGCTAGCGCCCGCCTACAGGCCGTTTCGATACTGCCCCCTCTACGGGGGAGTTCCGGGAGGATCGGGCGCACCGGACGCCTTTAACATGGAAGAACAGATATGAAGAAACTGCTTTTGGGCGCCGCCATCTCGGCGCTGATGACGACATCGGCCCTTGCCGAGAACATCGGCGTGTCGATGGCGCTGTTCGACGACAATTTCCTGACCGTGCTGCGCAACGGCATGATCGATTACGCCAAGACGCTGGACGGCGTGACCCTCCAGGTGGAGGACGCCCAGAACGACGTCGCCAAGCAGCAGAGCCAGATCCAGAACTTCATCGCGGCGGGCGTCGATGCGATCATCGTCAATCCCGCCGACACCGACGCGACGACCGCGATGTCGAAGATTGCGGCGGAGGCCGGCATCCCGCTTGTTTATGTCAACCGCGAGCCGGTCAATGTCAACGAACTGCCGGAAAAGCAGGCGTTTGTCGCGTCGAACGAGGTCGAGTCCGGAACGCTGGAGACGAAGGAAATCTGCCGGCTGCTCAAGGAAGCGGGCAAGACCGAAGCCAATATTGTCGTGATGATGGGCGAGCTGTCGAACCGGGCCGCCCGCCAGCGCACCCAGGACATCCATGACGTGATTGCTACGCCTGAGTGCTCGTTCATGAAAATTGTGGAGGAGCAAACGGCCAACTGGTCGCGCACGCAGGGCGCCGACCTGATGACCAACTGGCTTTCGGCGGGACTGCAATTCGACGCGGTGGTAGCCAACAATGACGAGATGGCGATCGGCGCCATCCAGGCGATGAAGGCGGCCGGCATGGACATGAAGGAAGTTCTGGTGGGCGGCGTCGACGCCACCCAGGATGCGTTGGCAGCGATGGCGGCAGGTGACCTCGACGTGACCGTGTTCCAAAATGCCGCCGGCCAGGGCAAGGGATCGGTCGACGCCGCACTGAAGCTCGCCAAGGGCGAGGCGGTCGAGACGAAGGTCTACATCTCCTTCGAGCTGGTGACGCCCGCCAATCTGGCGGACTACCAGGCCAAGAACTAAGCCCGCATTCGACGCTCCGGAACGCGTGACGCAGCACGTTCCGGAAGCCTCTCACGAGGCTACCCCGGGAGGAGAAGAGCGCCATGCCAAGCCCCGCAACTGTCAGTCCCCCGACAATGGCCGCCGTGCGCGCCAGCGGCGCGGTTCCTAACGCCGAATACCTACTGACCGTGGAGAACGTCCGCAAGGAATTTCCCGGCGTGCTGGCGCTCGACGACGTATCCTTCAGGCTAAGGCGCGGCACGGTCCACGCGCTGATGGGCGAGAACGGCGCCGGCAAATCTACGCTCATGAAAATCCTTGCCGGTATCTACACGCCCGATAGGGGCGAGGTCCGGCTGAAGGGCGTGCCGATCCGCCTGCAATCGCCGCTCGATGCGCTGGAAAACGGCATCGCCATGATCCATCAGGAACTCAACCTGATGCCGTTCATGACGGTGGCGGAGAACATCTGGATTCGCCGCGAACCGCTGAACGGGTTCGGGCTCGTCGATCACGGCCGCATGCGGCGCATGACCGCCGACCTGTTCAAGCGGCTGAACATCGGCATCGACCCGGAGTCGCAGGTCCGCGACCTCTCCGTCGCCAACCGGCAGATGGTCGAGATCGCCAAGGCGGTATCCTACGAATCCGACGTGCTCATCATGGACGAGCCGACTTCGGCGCTGACCGAGCGGGAAGTCGCCCATCTTTTCGAGATCATCCGCGATCTGCGCGGCCAGGGCATCGGCATCGTCTACATCACCCACAAGATGAACGAGCTTTTCGAGATCGCCGACGAGGTTTCGGTGTTCCGCGACGGCCGCTACATCGGCACACACCTGTCAAGCGAGGTCACGCGCGACGACATCATTCGCATGATGGTCGGCCGGGAACTCACCCAGATGTTTCCGAAGGAAACCGTGCCGATTGGCGAGACCGTGCTTTCGGTGAAGGACCTTTCGTTGAAGGGCGTCTTCAGCGACGTTTCCTTCGAGGTCCGGGCCGGCGAGATCCTGGGGATTGCCGGTCTGGTCGGTTCGGGCCGGTCGAACGTCGCCGAGACAATTTTCGGGATGACGCCGGCCACAGGCGGCTCGATCGAAATCCGCGGCAGGCCGGTGACGATCGATTCGCCGACCACCGCTATCCGCGAGGGTATGGCGTTCATTACCGAGGACCGCAAGGAAACCGGCTGCCTGCTCATCCTGGACGTGCTCGAGAACATGCAGATCGCGGTGCTGCAGGACCGCTTCGTCAAGGGTGGCTTCGTTTCCGAGCGCGAAGTCTCTGCGGCTTGCGCGGCAATGGCCGATAAATTGCGGGTGAAGACGCCCAACCTCTACGAGAGGGTCGAGAACCTGTCCGGCGGCAACCAGCAGAAGGTGCTGATCGGGCGCTGGCTCCTGACCGAGCCGCGCATCCTCATCCTCGACGAACCGACGCGCGGCATCGACATCGGCGCCAAGGCGGAAATCCACCGCCTTGTTTCCGTGCTCGCCAAGGACGGCGTGGCCGTCATCATGATCTCGTCGGAAATGCCGGAGGTGCTCGGCATGAGCGACCGCATCATGGTCATGCACGAAGGCCGGGTGACCGGCTTCCTGGACCGCGCCGAAGCGGACCAGCTCAAGGTGATGGAACTTGCGGCGCGATAGAAGCGTCAGCCCCCAACGGGGAGGAACAAACATGACAACCGAACGCACAGCGCAAGCTAGCCTGGCTCCGGTGCAAACAAGGACGCGGCGCCGGCTGCCCTCCGAAGTCAACATTCTCCTGGTGCTGCTCGGCATAGCGCTCATCTACGAGGTCCTCGGCTGGATCTTTGTCGGGCAGAGCTTTCTGATGAACCAGCAGCGCCTGACAATCATGATCCTGCAAGTCTCCGTGATCGGCATCATCGCAGTGGGGGTCACCCAGGTCATCATCACCGGTGGCATCGATCTGTCTTCGGGTTCGGTGGTGGGTATGACTGCGATGATCGCGGCAAGCTTCGCCCAGTCCGCGGCATGGACGCGAGCGGTCTATCCATCCCTGACGGATCTGCCCTTCATCGTGCCGATGCTCGTCGGTCTCGGCATCGGCCTGATTGCCGGCCTGATCAACGGGGCGCTGATCGCCTACACAAGGATACCGCCCTTTATCGCGACGCTCGGCATGATGGTGTCGGCGCGTGGTATTTCCAAATGGTACACAAAGGGCCAGCCGGTCTCCGGCCTCACCGACGACTTCACCTTCATTGGCACAGGTATCGCGCCGGTCGTGGTGTTCCTCACGGTCGCCGCAATCTTTCATATCGCGCTCCGCTACACACGCTACGGCAAGTTCACCTACGCAATTGGCGCCAACGTGCAGGCGGCGCGCGTTTCCGGCATCAATGTCGAGCGGCATCTTATCAAGGTCTATGCAATCGCTGGCCTGCTGGCGGGACTTGCGGGCATCGTCACGGCGGCGCGTGCCCAGACCGCTCAGGCGGGCATGGGCGTGATGTACGAGCTGGACGCTATCGCGGCGGCGGTCATCGGCGGCGCCTCGCTCGCCGGCGGCGTCGGCCGGATCACCGGCACAGTGATAGGCACGATCATCCTCGGTGTGATGACTTCAGGCTTCACCTTCCTCAGGGTCGACGCCTACTATCAGGAGATCGTCAAGGGCATGATCATCATCGCGGCCGTCGTCGTTGACGTCTATCGCCAGAAAAAGCGCAAGACCTGACGGGGCGGCCGCGCAGCCGCGGCGGTTCCAACCCAAAGGAGCAGTAAACATGGCATACGAACCGGCGATCGGGATCGAGCGCCTCGGCACCGTCAAGGAAATCGCTGAGGCGGCGAGCGTCGGCGTCGCGACCGTGCACCGCGTCCTGAAGGGGCAGCCAAAAGTCTCACCGTCCACTTCGCGAACAGTGTTGGCTGCGATCCGGAAGATCAACGAACGGAAGATAAGCCTTGCGCGAGGGAGCCATGGCAGCTGACGGGAATGGCTCTGCAGCGGGGTTGTCCATTCGAGGTTCTCCGCAACGGCCATGGGCGTGCTACCTCGGGGCTCGTATCGATGCAAGGTTACATCGCCATGTCAGCGTTATGCCGAGCCGAAAGCACCTGCGGGGCGGGCCGTGATGAGCCACGCATGGCGGTGGATGGGCCGTGGTTCCTTCGCTGGCCCGGAGTGCTTGGTTGCTAGACTGAGTGCCTGCGGCAGCCGAACACCGACGCTACAGTGAGCGCAGACCCATGGCGCGCGGCGGTGACACTCCCGAGCAGGAACCGTTATCCCCGCCCCCAGCGCCGGTCATCGAGGCTCGTGCGATGGTGAGGACGTGACCATCTTTTCGGTTGAAAGGCTGCTCGACATCATCGCACAGAGGAAGCCGTCTCGATTCGCGCGCCCTTGCGGTCGGACGAGCACCAGAAGGAGCCACCTTTTCGCGGACTGACCTCCAATTCGCGCAACTATCTATGGGAAGCAAATTTTTCCATCAGCCATACTCCAGCAGGACCCAGTGCCTTTTCCTTCCTGTGGGCGATAACCAATGGGAAGCTTGGCATCAAATCAGAGCCCTCCCAGCTTTCCGGTCGCAGCTCGATCAACCGTCCGGCGGCAATATCCCCCTCAACCCGTGACCGTGGCATTGAACCCCAGCCTACTCCGGCGAGGATGAGGTCGTATTTCGTCTGAAGGTCGTTGACGCGCCACCGGTTGGCTGCATGCACGCCGTAGTCTCGGCCACTGTCATCTGGGCTGATAACCAATTGGGTGTAGTCCCGCAGGATCGTTGCGCTGAATGGCCCGTCAATCTTGCCAAGCGGATGCGGTGGTGCCGCGACCGGAACCAGATCGATCCGCCCGCACACCCGCCGCTCGAATTCATCAGGTTGGCGCTCTGCAAGCAGTCCCAGATCAGCTTTTCCATCGCGCAAGGCTTTGGCCGCTGCATCGAAGGTATCGGTCAAGATCCGAATTTCGACGAAAGGGAAAGCCCGGGTGAATTCCCCAAGCACATGGCTCAGCAGGTTCGCTGGCGCGTAGGAGACAACCGCCAGGGTGAGTTCCGCCTCAAGCCCCTTTGAAATTCCTTGCGCCTGTTGCCGCCAATCTGCGACGTCGTCAAGGATGCGCCGCGCGCGCGGTAACAAGGCTTTGCCCGCTTCCGTAAGAACCGGACGGTAGGCGGAGCGATCAAAGAGGAGCAACCCACTCTGTTCCTCCAATTTCTGAATTGTATAGGTGATGGCCGATTGGCCCGATTCATGCGCCGAGCGGCCGCGGCAAAGCTGCCTTCTTCGACGATCGTAACGAATACCAGGAATTGATCGAGGGTGAGCGCGTCCATAGTCCTGCCCAAAGATCTGAGCGGTTTTCAGAGACGATCCAAATTGCGGTCGCGGATCGTCGACATCAGTAGGTTACCGGCTCGGATGGTGTAAATGGCACACCTACAATATCAGTTTATTTGAACGATTATACCGAATTTCATCAGTTTCTTTGGTCGCTCGGCGATCTAAAATCGCGCCAACGCCATCAGTTAGCCAGCAAGCAAGTGCGCCTGCCTGCCAGCGCTTGTCTTCCGAGAGGTGGTGCTTTTCAGCCTTTTGGAGTCATCAGATGATGTCAAATGCCTCGATTGCTGCGCCTACACAGCCCGCGGGAAAGCTGCTGCAAGCCGGCCTATGGGTCGCCCAACTGCTCGTTTTCACGTCCTTTACTCTGTTCGGCGGTATGAAGCTGTTCATGCCGGTCGATCAATTGGCGGCAATGTGGGTCTGGCCTGGCGCAGTGCCCCCATGGTTCCTGCATCTTATGGGCCTCATCGACATTGCGGGTGGGTTTGGCGTGCTTTTGCCTGCGCTAACTCGGATTCAGCCACGCCTCACCGTTCTGGCTGCAGTCGGTTGTGTGCTGCTGCAAATCGCAGCGACGATCTTTCATTTGTCGCGTGGTGAAGCCTCGGCCGTGCCACTCAACATGATCCTGCTCGCCCTTTCAGCGTTCATTCTGTGGGGCCGTGGTAAAAAGGCGCCCATCCCGCCGCGCGGATGAGAGTGCGACGAGGGTGGAACGCAAACGACTGAAGGTAACTCCCGACCGAGGCCCGTTTGTGGGGCAGGGGGGTAGCAATATCCTCACACATCGAGCGGACGGCCGAAACCATCGGGAACTCATGTGCCTGCCGCCATTGATGTTGATCGTCTGCCCGGTGATGCAGCCGTTCCTGGCGAGGTTGACCGCGGTGGACGCGACCTCGTCAGGCTGGCCGAAGCGACCGATGAGGATCTGGGCCGGCTTGATCGCAGGATTGTTCTTGATCCGTCTCGATCAGAGCCGGCGCAACGACGCTGGCGATGACGCCTTCCTTGGCCAGCACGGCGGCATAGTAGTGAATACGGATACGCCGCCGATCTGGCCGGCGATCGACGATATGTAGATCAGGCGCCTTCACTTGCGCCCCCTCATCCCCGGCAGTGCAGCCTGAGTGATGTGGAAGGCGGCACTCAGATTGATCTGAAGGGACTTTCGCCAGTCGTTTTCTGAAACCTGATCGATCGATCTCGGGGGACGATTCCTGCGTTGCTGACGAGCACATTGACAGGTCCGAGGGACGAGACCGCCATCCAAACAAGCTCAGCGGCCGGCATCATCGAGAAGCCAATCAGCAAAGACTACGGAGGTCGCCGGCTTGCGTGGTGGCGATGCCGGCAGCCCCCGGCCTTTTCATACTCCGCGCAGACTTTGCCGATGGCAGTTGCGCGGTCCAGATTGTAATAGATGCCCAACTATCGCCAAGACAATGAGTACGCCTTTGGCGAAATCAAAGCGTAGGTCTCGGTTGTTTGTCCCCGCTGGGCCCGAGCCTCGCCCCTTCGCTCCGACTGTTATGTGATCAAGCATCAGACCGCTAGGTATCTGTTGCGGTTGTTACTTCCCGCTTCTGGTTATCTAGCCTGAAAAATTCACGGCGGGTGGTGCAAGCCGTTGAAATGACGTAGGATTTGGTTGCTAAGGCCGATCCGAACCATTTCCGGAGACCACACCCGCCATGAATGATCTTACGCTGCCGCTGAGCGGTTTGTCATCTGTGGGCGGCAAGGCCGTCGTTGCCCGTTTCGACGGCGGCATGCTGTCGTCCAACAGTGGGGTTCTCGCTCTGGCCTAGGTGGAGAAACGGCTGCGTGTGGCTGACCGTCTGGCGCGTTGCATCGACGATCCGCGCTGCCCGGACCAGGTCGTCCACAGCGTGGCCGATATGATCGGCTTCCGCATGAAGATGATTGCCGCCGGCTATGAGGATGGCAACGACGCCAACCGGTTGCGCTGCGATCCGGCCTTCAAGATGGCCCAGGATGCGCTGCCTTCGGGTCGGGATCTGGCCTCCCAGTCGACGCTGTGCCGGCTGGAGAACCTGCCCGGCATGCGGGAGCTGGTCGCTATGGGCCGGGCGATGGTCGATCTTTACTGCGCCTCCTTCCGGCAGGTGCCGAAGCAGATCGTGCTCGACATCGACGACACGTTTGATGCCGTGCGTGGCGGCCAGCAGCTTCGCCTGTTCAATGCCCATCACGACGAGTACGGCTTCCAGCCGATCGTGGTGTTCGATGGCGATGGCCGCTTCGTCAGCGCGATCCTGCGACCGGGCAAGCGGCCGAGTGGGGCTGAAATCCGCCCCCACCTTCGCCGCCTGGTGCGGGCGATCCGAAGCAATTGGCCGAACACCCACATCCTGATCCGGGCCGACAGCCATTATTGCAGTCCGCAGGTCATCGACTGGTGCCGCGCCAACCTTGTCGACTTCATCTTCGGTCTCGCGCCCACTACCACATTGCGCAAGCATGTCGCGGACCTGGAAACCAGTACGATGGCGCGTTTTGAAGCGTCGACGAAGACGGACAAGGTCCGCAGGTTCAAGGAATTCTTTGACGGCGCCGGCAGCTGGAGCCGTGTCGAGCGCATCATCGCCCGGATCGAGGTCGGCGCCCAAGGCGCCGACACCCGCTTCATCGTAACCAACCTTGCCGGTGGCAAGGCCAAGGCGCTCTACGAGGATGTCTACTGCCGGCGCGGCGCTGCCGAGAACCACATCAAGTCGTGGAAGACGCATCTCGCCGCCGACCGCACCTCCTGCACAAGAGCGACGGCCAACCAGTTCCGGTTGTTCCTGCATGCCGGCGCCTACTGGCTTATGTGGAGCCTGCGCGCCGCGATGCCGAAACGCTCGAGCTTTGCAGTCGCCCAATTCGACACGCTGCGACTGCGCCTCATCAAGATCGCCGCGCGCGTGGTCGAGATGAAAACCCAGATCCGCCTGCACCTGCCGACATCCTGTCCCGACCAGCGCATCCTGCGCATCGTCCTGGATCGCATTCCGCGGCTCGCGACATAACGACGGGGCGCCAACGCCCCGAAACAAACCCGCCGACCGCAACCTGCAAACCCCCGCCTTCCATCACGACGGATCACCGCCGGCGCCCAACCAGCTTGTCAAAAAGAACCGAAACGGCGACCAGATCACCACCTCAGGCCGCCAAACGTTCAGCGCTGTGCATAAACCCGGCTAGTTTTTAACGGAAGAATCCAGCCAGGTGACTTGTTGGACCTGTGAATTGCCCGGAGCGGTGCACATTCATAGTCAAGGCTTTCGCGAGAAACGAGATCGCTCCAGCGGCGCTAGGCTTTTCTGGACCCGTACGTGCAAGGCGGCTCTCCTCGGGCGACAGGGTGCCGCCGTTGGGATATTCGCAGGAAATGATGGGTATAGGTATGGGGCACGGCGAGCGCTCCGGTTCGGTGCAAACTTTGCGCGGATCGCGGCGGTGGTATCGAGGGCCGACTGGCGGCACGAGCGGACGAAAATACCCCTGCCTGGTCGCAAACCTTGAGCGCAGCGGCGGTCGCGATCATGTGTGGCAACATCGTCTCGCAATTGCGCCTGGACAGTCAAAAGATGTCTTGCGGCATTTATTATTTTCCAACCCCCAAAAATTTAACCCGGCACAATCCCGCGGTTCAGGTGGCCTCAAGCTGAAATTTGAGTCCTTCACGGGGACCAATTTCTCTGCCTCGCCTCGCAGAACGTGTTCTGGCGGATCTGCAAGGGCAGCCACGCTTCGCAAACAATCAAGCATGCTGCCGCGCTCGCGGTGCGATCTCGCACGTTAGTCCAGCCGCTTGTGTGGGGTTCTCCAATAGAGAGTGGGGGACAGAAGCAGAGCTTGGGCCTGTTCTAAAGGCTCGTATTCCTGAGCAATACATTGCCCTCCACTCCGTCGGGATAGCAGGTCACCACTTCGAACGAAGGCAAAAGACCAAGAATGGCTTGCAGGGACAGCTGCCCTTCATAGAGTTCATGATCGCTGTATTCCGTGTAGATGAAGCGTGTGTTGCTCAAGGTGTGTCTGCCGCCAGCGATGACATCTGACTCGGCTCCCTGCACATCCATCCAGATGAAATCGATCCTGCTCAGGTTCGCTTCGCTGCACCAGTCGTCAAGCGTTCGAGTTTCAACTGAGATGGGTCGATCGAACCGAACCCAATCATGTTCGACAAGATGATTCTTGGGTTGGCGTATGGAGCCAGATTGGTCCCATTCTTTCGCACTTCCATCTGCATTGCTCGGATGGAAATCAATCCTGCCATTTCGGTTACTGATCGCGATCTCAAACAGTCTCACCTTGTCCAGGTGCAGTTTCATGTTTTTCTTAAAGCGAGCAGCCGCTCGAGGATCGGGCTCAAAGCAGTAGAGCTGAGCTTTCGGGCAAAGCCTGAGAAAACGTCGCGAATCCGTTCCGTCATTGCAGCCGATGTCCAAGATGACTGGATCGGGTTTTTGCAGGAGTGAAACGATATGCCGATGTATTGTCAATGAAGAGATCGCTTCCAGCATATGTATTTCCATTGAACTTTACCCTCAACGCCTCAATTGCACATGCGACATCACTGGAACGAATACTAAGCGGAACTCCGATGGCTGGCACCAGCCAACTGCAATTTGTTTCGAATGAACTCGCCGCGACTGCGCCGGTCGGTCCATGAGTCTTTCGGAAGAAGTTGGACAGTTTGGCATGGTCGGCGAGTGGCAGCTCACATTCTCAGTAGACCTGTTCTCCCGGCGACGTTTTTCATATCCGCTATTCTCCATAATTCGTAAAATCGATTGTGTTGATAGAACGCATGCACACGATGGATACATGCTTCCATGCATGCGGGACAGGACCTAGTTTCGGTGGGTTACGCCTCCGCCGACCTCCTCACGCTTCGCGGATGGACTGAAGGCGCACGATTTCTTCCGCTCAACGTGATGAGCAAACGCGCAGCGATTTCTTCGACCTCATTCCCGGAGGCGACATTCCGACGGCTTCGCGAGAGGTCTTCGCCAAAGCGCCCAAGGTCGACTGCCAGCAAGGGCACCATCGACGAGCGGCCCATGGGCTTCGGGCCACCGTATGGTCCGGCACAGCAAGGAGGATTGTCGTCGCTGAAGCAAGTGCCAATGCTCGAAAGCGAGTCCTCGCGGCAGATCTCTCAGTAAGACGGGCCACGACCAAACGACATTGCGCAGCCGCAGTAACCGCCACCGCACAATAGTGGGTCGATCGTGGGGGGCGTTCAAGCGATCTCCGGAGTGATCACGTCCTTCCGACTCTTGCAGTGTCATGGATATGGTTGGCGCTTCCCGCATTGCACCAGGATTTCTGGCCTGCGGCGCTGATGCCTTCGTGATCATTGGCTATCCGACCGCGCTTGCGGCAAAGTCGCTGGGCGTTTCGACCTAGGCGGCGATGGCGTCGAAATCCGCCTGATCTAAAACGTCACCCATCCGACGGGCAACGTCGGACGTTGCGACAACGCTCTCGACAAACGGCTCTCGCTGTTGCCGAAGCTGCAGAGCTAGCGCGACGAGGCGTTGAGATCAGGGCCTTGATGCTCTGCGAGGAGAAACGGATTGAGAACACCTCCCTTTGCCGCTGAAGCACGGCGACGACAAACGGAATTCCCCGCCAATTCAACGCTTCGCAAAACAACACTTCAGCAGCGTAAAGGTCTAATTTCATTCCTCTCGGAATGCCCGACTGATTTGGTCGGACAGCGGCTTCACAAGATAGGAAAGCGCCGTACGCTCGCCCGTCTTGACCATCGCTTCGGCCGGCATACCGGGCACGAGCGTCAGGTCCTTGAGCTTCGTCAGTTCCGCCTGCGAAACCGATAGGCGCACCAGGTAATAGGAAATGCCGGCTCTTTCGTCCGTCGCCAGATCGGCTGCGATCCGGCTGACATATCCGTTCAATTCCGGCGTGGTGCTCAGATTGAAGGCTGACATCCGCAGCACGGCCTTGTGACCAAGCTGGATTTGGTCGATGTCCTTCGGGGTGATCCATACTTCCAGCGCGAGATCGTCGCCTTCCGGCACGATTAGCATAATGGGATCGGCGGGCGTGATCACTCCGCCGACCGTGTGAACTGCGAGTTGTTGAATGGTGCCTGACTGCGGCGCGACAATATCGATCCGTCGCAGTTCGTCTTCAGCCGCCACCTTGCGCTCAACATATTCCCCAACCTGCGCCTGAACCTCTCTGAGCTCCTGGCCGACTTCCGTCTTGAGATCCTGATCGATCTGCAGGATCTGCAGGCGCGTTTCGGTTATGCGGCCTGCCGTCTGTGCCTGATAGGCAATCTTCTCACCGCGTTCGCCGCCGAAAGTGGCAGCCTGCGTCTTCAGGCTGTTCAAGCGTTGGTCCGAGACAATGCCTTGGTCGCGCAGCCCACTCAGGGCAGTAATTTCCTTTTGGAGGATCTCGATGCCTTTCTCATAGGCAATTTCCTGCGCCTTGAGTCCATCGATCTCGTGCTCATATTGAATAACGCGCTCCGCTAGCTGCGCCTGCCTTCCTTCGCGGGATTGTCTGCGGAATTCGAACAGCCGCGTCTCGCTATGTATTGCCGAAGCTACGTCCGGAACATCTTTGCGGGCGAGCAGCCAGTCCGGGAAGGCGATCTGCCCCAGATCGTCACGCTCAGCTTCAAGTCGTGCCAGCCGGGCGGCCAGCTCATCGAGCCGCTTGATGACGATGGCGAGATTGGCGCGCGTTTGGGTGGCATCGAGCCGAATGAGGGTGTTGCCGGCCTTTACCTTATCGCCTTCGTGCACCAGGATTTCTCCCACCACCCCGCCGGTTGGGTGCTGCACCTTCTTCACATGAGAATCGACGACAAAGTGTCCGGACGCGACAACCGCACCGGAGAGATTCGTGACGGCCGCCCAGGCTCCGGCTCCTCCGACAAAGATCACGCTCGCCAGAAGGCCCGCCAACAGGTGGCGGTGAATGGAGCGGGAAACGTCATTGTTCTGATGAATGCCGGCCATCGGGATCCTCCATGTCAGCGCGCTCCCCCTTGTTATCCTGTGTACACTCGATCGCCTTGGCCCCCGCACCTGGTGCCATCGCTGCCCCCCTCAGGACGTTGGAAAGCGCTTCATCACGCGGACCGAATGCTCGCTGCCGCCCAGCTTCCATCACCAACACGTAATCCACGGCGCGGATGGCGCTCGGCCGATGGGCGACGACAACCGCAATGCCCTTGCGCTCGCGCACGGAGGCGATCGCCTTAACGACGGCGGCCTCGCCTTCCGCATCGAGATTGGCATTGGGTTCATCGAGCACAACAAGGAATGGGTCGCGATAGAGAGCACGGGCAAGACCGATACGCTGGCGCTGCCCGGCGGAAAGCGCCGATCCTGCCTCACCGATCAGAGTTTCGTAACCGTGCTCAAATCGGAGGATCAGTTCGTGCGTGCCCGCTGCCTTCGCCGCCGCGACAATAGCCTCAGGGTCAGGATCATCCTCAAATCGAGCGATGTTTTCGGCAATGGTGCCGTCGAACAGTTCAACGCCCTGCGGCAGATAACCGATATGACGGCCTAGTGCTTCCCGGTCCCACTGATCGAGGCTTGCGCTGTCGATGCGAACCTTTCCGGCGACCGGCGCCCATGCGCCGACGATGGCGCGCGAGAGTGTCGACTTGCCGGAACCCGATGCACCGATGACCCCGAGTGCGCTTCCCGCCTGAACGGCAAACGCAAGGCCGGTCACGGTTGGCTTCCTTTCGCCGGGCGGAACGATTGTCACGCCCTCGACGCACAGTTCGCGTTCAGGTGCAGGCATTGGCATAACAGGAGCGGTTTCAGGAACCGTTGCCAGGAGGTCCTCCAGCCGCGCCCAACCCTGGCGCGCCATGAGGAAGGGTTTCCAGCTTGAAATGGCCAGATCGACCGGAGCCAGCGCACGCCCCATCATGATCGAACTGGCAATCATGACCCCGGCCGTAGCCTCCTGCCTGATGACAAGGTACGCGCCGACGGCAAGAATGGCCGATTGCAGCATCACGCGCAGCGACTTTGAAAGGCCACCGAGCCCACCTGCCACGTCCCCGGCTTTCCGGTTGGCGGCCAGATACTTGGCATTGACCTTGTGCCATCGGGCAGCGATCCGCTTTCCGAGACCGAGAGCTTGCACGACCTCGGCATTGCGGCGCGCTGCTTCCAGTAGACCATTGCGTACCATGTTGTGGGCAATGGTATCGCGTATCGCATGTTGCGAGAGAACGTTGGTAAGAAGTGTCAGAGAAATGAGGACGATCGCCCCGATAAGCGCCGTCATGCCGATCCAGAAATGAAAGAGGAAGCAAATGCCAAGATAAAGCAGCATCCATGGCAGATCGAAGAACGCCGTCGGACCGTTTCCACCTAAGAATCCGCGAACATTGTCGAGATCGCGAAGCGGCTGCAAGCCGTCGCCCGGCATGCGCGTTGAAAGCGGAAGGCGAACGATCGCATCGTGAACGCGTCCGGAAAACTGTCCATCGAAACGCTCGCCGATCCGCAGCAGCACGCGGGCGCGAAGTATGTCGAGCAGGCATTGGAACGCATAAAGCCACGCAGCAAGCACGACGAGCCCCACCAGCGTCGGTACGCTGCCGCTTGCCAGAACGCGGTCATAGACCTGCAGCATGAACAGCGGCGAGATCAGCGCAAGCACGTTGACCACGCCGCTGATCAATAGAATTCCCCAAATAGTGGAAGTCTGAGGGAAAGGTCTCAAAGCTGAAACGTTCATGGAATGGTTGCTCAGGGCGCCCTCCGTTAACAAGCATTGTGAGGATCTGGCGATCCAGCACCGCATAGTGCTCGCCGCAGGAGCCTAGACACTGACCGCATCCGCTCGCTGATCCAGGGACCAGTGCTTCGCGCCGAACATGTCTAATCCCGGCATATGATGGTGCGCGTCAACAACAGCGTCCGGCTGAAGCTTTGGAAGGGTAACGTTATCGACGCAGGCAGCAGGCCAGAACAGCCTTACCGCCTCGACTATGTCAGCCTCAGGGAGGATTCCGGCGCGACCCACAGGTTTAATCACGCTCCGCCCTCCCGGAACCCACGGCCAGCGGCAAGTAGCGGAAAGGAAAGCGCCCGCCGGGGGTGGCGGGGCGCGGGTTCCATATGGGGTTTTCCGGATTAAATGTAGGTGAAATCCGACGCGGTCAGGCCCAGGTCGGCCATGGCGGTAAAGCTCGTCACACCACTTATGTTGACGAAGTCATGCGCCTGGTTCTCGCCGGTGACATACGCCAGCTTCGCCATTTTGCTCAACCCGTCCTCGGAGTAGTAGGCGATGATGTCGCCGACGGCCTCGCCGGAGATCTCACGCGCTGCGGCAGAGGCAGTCTCAAAAGATTCGTCAGTGATCACCACGACATGCTCGCCCTTCGCACCCGCAACCGGACCGCTGTAGAAGCTGCTCACCGGGCTGCCAGACTGTGCGGCGGCGTTGTTGACGAAGTTCGCGCCAAAACCGTCGTCGCCGAGGCCCACCGCATCGAAGGCGAAAGTGTCCTCCTTCGCGTTGAAATCGATGATTGTGGTAATGTCTGTCGTCGTCCCCTTGGCCCCACGTATCGGATTGTGGAACTGGAACAGAAACGTGTCATTGCCTTCCCCCCCAGTCAAAGTGTCGTTGCCGTCACCCACGTAGAGGACATCGTTGCCGGGACCGCCGAAAAGCTTGTCATTATCCTCACCGACGAGGCGAGGTTGGAAGCGGCCGTTGTCGCCGCGAAGATAGTCGTCGCCCGTTCCGCCCCAGATTCGGTCATTTCCCTGGCCGCCGATGCCGTGATCATCGCCATCGCCACCTTCGATCTCGTCATTGCCGCGACGACCCTCAAGCCGATCATTGCCCTGGTAACCCGCCATCCAATCCTCGAGATCGGTGCCGATGATCCGTTCGGGACGCGAGGACCTACCCTCGATTATGTTTGCCATCGCAAATACTCCTTATGATAGAACCCACCACCACGCGACGCCTTCATATTCCTCATCGGCAAATTTGAGTAATCGATTTCTTTGATAGACACACATTCACGACATGGATGCGCTCACGTTCACTTCGCCTTTCTGCTGAGCAGTTGCGGGCCCCGCTGCCGGCGACGGGCGACGCTGGTCGGCCAGGCAATCGATCTGAAGATTCAGAGGAGGAGCCAGGCACTGCGGCTCGCGCAGGGGCTGCGCTGAGATCGAGGCACCGAGCGCCGAGGCCTTTTCGCTTAGCGCGTCGCAGAGTTGGACCACCAGCTTGGCGGCGGTATAGCGCGTCTGCTCGTCAGTGCTTGCATCAGGACTCTCAGCTTTCAGTGGCCGTCACCGTCGGAATGTTTGCGGGGGAGATTGGCAACTCCAGCCCCTCAGCTCTCCTCTCTACCGTGCCGTCCAGATACTGAGTCAGTGCGCAGACCAAATGATAGAAGATGCTGGCCGGCACATCTGACGCCAGCGAGCGGCCGCGATCGTCGATGCGGTCGATCCACAGGCCGAGCGGCGCTGGGTCGATGTGCCAGCGGAACAGGCGACCAACACGCTCCTCGATCTCCGGCTTGAGGTCGGGTCCGCCTGAGCCATCGAGCGCAATCGCCGCCTTGATCGCTTCTGCCTGCGGCCAGCTGCGCGACACCCGGTCGAGCGGCAGGCCCTGCCGCGAAACGGCGCCATAGGCGAGGCCGGTGGCGCGGTTGAGGCCGTTGGCGACAGCGGAGGCGTAGAGCTTACGGGCAAAAGCGGTGAGTTCCGTCTGGCCGCTGCGACCGGCGAAATCGACGAGCAGCGAGGCCCATTCGAAATGATGGCCAGGCTCGGTCCAGGCGCCCTTCTCGCTGGCCACCGGTTTCCAGCCCACGTCGAAATATTCGCCCAGCGTCCAGCTTTCGGAATCGAAGAAGTGGCTGCGGAAGAGGTCGATTATGCGCGAGGCACGGCGCAGATAGGCGCGCTCGCCGGTCGCCTGATGCCAGGCGAGGAAGGATTCCAAGAGATGCATATGCGGGTTGGAGCGCCGTTCGCCCTCGCCATCAGACGTTTCGAGGAAGCCGGTCATGCGGCTGTCCTCGAGATGGGCGTCGAGAAAGGCGAAGGTCTCCTCGCCGAGCCGCAGCGCATCGGGATGGCCAGACATATGGGCATGCGCCAACGCCAAGAGCACACAGGAATGATCGTAGGCGTCCTCAACCGGATCGGCGACCGAGCCGTCGACATTGAGCGTACGCGCCCAGCCGCCCCTGGCGGTGCGGCCATTGCCCGCCATGAAGTCGATGCCGTGCGCGATCAGCCTGTCGGCCGGGCCGGTCCAGCCGCGCTCCTTGGCAACCGCGAAGGCATAGACCTGGCGGGCCTGCGTGCGCATGCGCTTCGGTTTCATCAGCGGCTCGGCGTCGAAGCTGAGAGCCTCGTGAAAACCGCCATGGCGTTCGTCGACGCCTGATGTCGACCACAGCGGCAGCGTCTCCTCGAACAGCCAGTGACGTACGCGACGGCGCCAGGCGCCGCTGTCGATGACGCGGTCATGCGCCGGGGTGAATCTCGTCTCCAACCGGCCGGATTTTTCCAGCTGCTCGACAATCTTCTTGACGTGCTGACTGTGGCTGACCGGGGCGACGAAGGTGGCATCGGCGGTCGAGACGATGGCGACATCCCTGAGGCCGATGGCCGACAGCAGGCGGCCGTCGCTGCGGATGTAGGAATTCTCGCAATCGATGGCGACGACGTCGCCAATGATAACGTTGCCTTGGCTGTCGGAGGGACCGATGTCGAGCAGTGACTGCCAGGAGCCGAGATCGTTCCAGCGGAAGCCGGCCGGCACCATAGCGATGTGCCTGGCGCGTTCCATGATCGCATAATCAATCGAGATCGAGGGAATGGCAGCGTAGAGTTCCAGCGGCATATAGATGCCGGACAGATCTCTGGTCGCGGCCTTATAGGCGGCTTCCGTGGCTTGCCAGATATTGGGTTGGAAGGCCGCGAAGGCATCTCGCATGGCGCTGGCGCGAAACAGGAAGATGCCGGTATTCCAGTAGAAATTTCCGGCATCGAGATAGCTCTGCGCGGTGGCAAGGTCGGGTTTTTCGACGAAACGCGACACGTCGAAGATACTGTTCTTTCCGCTGGCGACCTCGATATAGCCGTAGCCGGTCTCCGGCTGGCTGGGCTTGATGCCGAACACCACGAGCCGGCCCTCGCGAGCTGCCGCGGTGCCCGCCTCGACGCTCTGCCAGAATTGCTGCGCCGTCGCGATTTCATGGTCGGAGGGTACCACCAGCACTAGACTGTCGCCGAATTCGGACAGCGTGCGCAGCGCCGCCAGCGCGACGGCGGCAGCGGTGTTGCGGCCGGTTGGTTCGAACAGAGGACCACCACCGGAAAGGTCGAGGCCGGCGAGATCAGCATGAACGCGGTCTGCATGGCGCTCCGACGCGATCAGGAAGATCGGTGTTGAGCCCTCCGGCCGAGCCGCCAGCCTTCGTAAGGTCTTGGCCAGCATCGAGCCGTCGCCGGACAGGTCGTGGAACTGCTTCGGATTGTCCTCCCGCGAAAGCGGCCAGAGCCGCGAGCCGACGCCGCCGCTCATGACAAAACTGACGATCCGCTCGGTCATGGATGCCCTGTCAAAAAGTCTGATTGTAGGGGCCGACTTCGCGGCTGCGGCGCAGCACGGCATCGACGCCTTCGAACATCTGCCGTCGGCGCTCGGACGATACCGGGCTCTCGACCACGACGACAAGCTCGGGCTTGTTCGACGACGCCCGCACCAGCCCCCAGGTGCCGTCCTCGGCGACGACACGCAGGCCGTTGACGGTGACTAATTCCGCGATCCTCTGGCCGACGAAGAGAGCACCATCGCGTTTCATCGCCTGGAAATCCGCAACCACTCGCTCGACGACGCCATATTTCACATCATCCGCGCAGTGCGGCGACATGGTTGGCGTGCCGAAGGTCAGCGGCAGCGCGCGGTATAGGTCGGCCATCGAGCTGCCCGGCCTGCGGTCCAGCATCTGGCAGATGGCGATGGCAGTCACCAATCCGTCGTCATAGCCGCGCCCGACCGGCGGGTTGAAGAAGAAATGGCCGGACTTTTCGAAGCCGGCGACGGCGCCGAGCTCGGCGACACGGCGCTTGATATAGGAGTGACCGGTCTTCCAGTAGTCGGTGACGGCGCCGTTGGCACGCAGCACTGGGTCGGTGTTGAACAGCCCGGTCGACTTGACGTCGACGACGAAGGTCGAGCCGGGATGCTGGCTGGAAATGTCTCGCGCCAGCATGACGCCAACCTTGTCGGCGAATATCTCGTTGCCTTCATTGTCGACAACACCGCAACGGTCGCCGTCGCCGTCGAAGCCCAGCCCGACATCGGCTCCTGTCTCCAGCACCTTGTCCCTGATGGCATGCAGCATCTGCATGTCCTCCGGGTTGGGATTGTAGCGCGGGAAGGTGTGGTCGAGCTCGGCATCGAGCGGGATGACCTCACAGCCGATCCTTTCCAGTGCTTCGGGGGCAAAGGCCCCGGCAGTGCCGTTGCCGCAGGCGGCCACCACCTTGAGCTTTCTCGAAATGCGCTTTCCCGCAGTCAGATCGTCAAGGTAGGTTTTGCGGAAATCCGGAACGAGGGCATAGGAGCCGCCACCGACAAGGTCGAAATCGCCTGACAGCACGATTGTCTTCAAGGCGCTCATCTCCTCCGGACCGAAGGTCAGCGGCCGTGCCGCGCCCATCTTGACGCCGGTCCAGCCATTCTCGTTGTGCGAGGCGGTGACCATCGCCACCGACTGTGTATCCAGCGCGAACTGGGCGAAATAGGCCATCGGCGACAAAGCAAGGCCGATATCCCAGACCCTTGCGCCAGCAGCCATCAGCCCGGCGACCAGCGCCAGCTTGATCGAAAGCGAATAGGAACGGAAGTCATGCCCGGTTACGATCTCGGGACCGACGCCGAGACGGCGGATCAGAGTGCCAAGCCCCATGCCGAGCGCCTGGACGCCGATCAGATTGAGCTCCGGCGGCTGCGGCGAATCCGGGCGGCCGAACCACCAGCGCGCGTCATACTCGCGAAACCCGGACGCCTTGATCAGCGCCGAAGTCTCGAATTCGAAGCTGTTGCGTCTGGCTTCGCCAACGGATTTGATCATCACGGGGTCAGGCAGCTCCAGACAAACGCGATCGGATGTCGACAACAGGCACAATGGCTTGCTCTCGCTTTCCGCCTCTTTTGGCCGGTCTTGGTGCCGCCGGAAACCAAAAGCGCCGAACCCGATCGAGGAGAGCTTCATGCTTATGACTATAGGCTTGTGCTGCTACTATCATCGCCTTCCCAGGTCCAATCGTGCCAACTTCCATTGAGGACGCTCCTTTCTTTCGGTGGCTGTCAGATATTCGCTATTCAGGCACATTGATGCCGTCGAGGGGCGTCCACCCATCAGAACCAGATCGACGGGGGCGCCAGGACTTTCACAAAATCGGGAGATGTTCGGAGGAGTTGTCAATTAAGCTCAAACGACCCGGATCGTTCAAATCGAATTCAATTATACGGGGCGCGAAGAGGCGGGCATAGCGCGAGAAGGCGCTGGTCGGCGGAAAGCGAATCACGGTATCGCATCGCCCAAGCAGGTACATCTCGACGAGAGCAGAAAAACCGCCGTCAACGCCCAGTGCTGCGCTGTGTAATGGCCCGGCCCGATCCGCCTGGAATTGTTTTGGGATAGTGAAAAGATCGGGAAACGCGCCCGACAAGTCATGACGCACCTGCGCACTGTCCGTACACAAGAACACCCTCACAGGTCTTGGATGCGGTAGCGCCTTAGCCTGACGAATGGCGGTGCGTACCTGCCGGAAGGCGAGCTCCGGATCAGCCCAGTAGGGAGCGTGCTCCATAATATCCTCGCCGTTGCCGTGCCGGACATGCACCCCGATTATGCTGTGCTCCTTGAACTGTTCCTGGTAGATGGCGTCAATCCGAGCTTCAATTTCAGGCCTCGGTCTGATACTCTGAAAAACCTGTCGTTCGGCATCCTCATCGCAACGCCACATCAAGCAAGCATCACATACCACCGTGTTGGCTTCAGTATCATCTTGGGCCTCGAAAAGCTCTCTCAGCTCGTCACGTTCTCGGAAAATCTGTTCATCTGGGCGGCAAACGCAGTCGATCGATGGCTTATTCCACCACGGCGGGAAGAAAGGCGCAGGGAATGAGATTTGGTTGATCTGGTCATCGCAGATAACCGGCACGCCAGCGATGTCTTGAATTGGCTCGAAGAACACCGGAAAGGCATTCGTGTAGGGTTGATCGAGATAACAGGAGCCACGCCAATCTATCGCTAGCGTCCGCCCTGTCCGCTGCGCGTAGGACCAAGCTGCCGCCAGCGACCACAGGCAATCACCCAAACCAGTACGCCGTCGAGAAACAACGAACCGATCCTCGCCCGATCCAATCATCAGTGATCGCGATCCTAGCATCTCGTTCTCCATTTATCGTGACAACAAAGTCAAATTGGCCAGTCTCAAGTCCGTGCCACCTGACTGGGCTGCAATGTCGCTCGCCTCTGCGAACGCCAGTCAGATCACCACCTCCAGCAATCTCGGAAGGTTCGTCTCAATCAGCGAATGAGATCAGCCCATTGTCATACCGGCGTTCCATAACCTGAGAGATTGACTTGGATGCCACCGAAAACCTTCCATGAAGGCTGACTTCCATGCTGGCGATGTCGTACGTCAGCTGCAACGCGGAGACAGCGTCTTTGAGGGTGCTTGCGTCGAATGGCCAGCTATGGACCGATGATCATGCGCCTCTGCAGCGAACTTCGTGGCGCTGCATCGCGTATCTCCTTCGCTCTCGGAAGATGTGTCAACGCATCAGGCGCCGACGAAACAGTGCAGCCGATATGAAAAACGGCACCACCGCGTACACGCAAAGTGCGCCGATATGCAGCCCGACGTTGCCGACCGGGTGGCCAAGCATCACCGGACGAATAAGGTCGATAGAATGCGCCAGCGGCAAGAAGCCCGCTACCTGCTGAAAGGCGCCTGGCAATTGGGTGACCGGGAAAACCGCGCCGGACAGGAACAGCATGGGTGTGATGACGAGCGTCTGGTAGAATATGAAATATTGGTAGCTGGGCGCAAGCGCAGTGACGATCAACGCCAGGCTTGCAAACGCGAACCCAGTGAGAGCGATGGCTGGTAGCACATAGAGGACGGACGACCATGCTGAATAACCAACCGTGGCGGCAACAATCGTAATTGCCGTACCAGCCAGAAAGGCCTTGGTGGCTGCCCACGCCAATTCACCGAGGACTAGGTCGCCGAGGGTAAGTTGTGTGTGCAGGATTGCTTCCCAGGTGCGCTGATCGTGCATGCGAGCGAAAACCGCATAGATCGTTTCGAAGGTCGATGCGGTCATCGCGCTTGTCGCGACCATGCCGGCTGCCAAAAAAGCAATGTACGAGGCACCGTCAACGCGACCTATCATTATCCCGAGGCCAGTGCCGAGGCTGAAAAGATAGATCATAGGATCGGCGAGGTTGCCGATAAGTGACGCAAGTGCGACCTTCTTCCATGCCATATAATTGCGGCGCCACACCGCAACCCAGTTCCACGCGTTGGCGGGTAGAGCCGCCGCAAAGCCTTCACCCATTGTTCACTTCTCCATCTCGTGTCCGGTCAACCGCAAGAAAACGTCCTCCAGACTGGGTGGACGCTCCAGAAGACGCAGACCCGCGCGCCCGCGCAGCTGCACCCGCACCTGCTCCGGATCAGACGCATAGCAAAAGAGCGTCTCGCCGCTCACCTCCATGCGCTGAACGTATGGCCTGATCAGCGAACTCAGCTCCTGTGGATTGCCGCCGAAGATCTCGATCACATGGCACCCGATATGTTCGTCAATCAGGGCTTGAGGGCTGCCTTCGGCAATTTTGCATCCATGCTCGAGAACGCACAGCCGATCGCACAACCGCTCAGCCTCTTCCATAAAGTGGGTAGTCAAGATGATCGTCTTGCCGCGCGCCAGCAGGAAACGCAGACGCTCCCAGATCAGGTGGCGCGCGTGCGGGTCGAGGCCGGTGGTCGGCTCGTCCATTACGAGTAGCTGCGGGTCGTTGATCAGCGCACGTGCCAGCGTTAGACGCCGCTTCATGCCGCCGGACAGTTCGGCGACACGTGCATGCGCCTTGCTCTCAAGCCGGGCGAACTCGAGGAGCGATGGGATGACCGCTTCGATCTTGCGTGTGCTCATGCCGAAGTAGCGCCCGAACACCAACAGGTTCTCGCGTACCGTGAATTCCTGGTCAAGGTTGTCGAACTGCGGAACCACGCCTATGCCCTTGCGTGCCAAGCGACTCTGTGCCGGCACTGGCACTCCGAGAACCGTGATCTCACCCGCGTCAGGCGGCGTCATGCCGAGGAGCATGCGCGCAATCGTGCTCTTGCCCGCACCGTTCGGCCCCAGCAGGCCGAAGCACTCTCCCGACGCAACGGTGAACGACAGCCCATTCACAACGAGCTTGTCGCCAAATGACTTGTTTACGCCGGTAAGGTCGATTGCTACTTTGGACATGGTTCTATCTCAAGCTGAAAGAAGCCGATCGGCCGGCCGGCAGTTCATCTACTGGGTTCTGGTCCAGAGCAGGCAACCACATTTGTGATGGCCCTGTCGAAAGCGACAGCCGAAGCATTTGCGTGTGTCGCTCCCGCTCGAACGGATTGGCGTCGAGCCGCTACGGATCGCCTTCGGGTACTTCCCGCTCTAGACGCACGACTTGTCCACCTACCAAACGTGCTCGATTACTCGCCGCTGGGCGCGCTGTCGGACGTCACCAACCTTGAAGGATCGCGCGGAAGATTCGTCCTGTGAATGGAGTCAGCAATTCCCGAGCTCCCTGTAGCGTTTGGTCCGGCGATGGTGTTTCCGGTGATGACCTGCTTTTTCTCCCCTTCGGGTACGCTGGTAGTCTTGCGCGACAGCCAATCGCTATTGCTCAGTGTGCACAACGCATAGGCTTTCAAGGGCAGTAACAGAAAGATGTTGATGAATGTGTGCAGAGAAAAGCCGAGAAATCGAAGTTGGCGAGCACGAAAAGCTACCACAGTGCACCGAATGATGGTCATGGCTGCAATCATCAGGCATGCCGACCAAGGCACTGTGCCTGTGAATGCAAGCTGCGCGAGTCCCGCTAGCACCGTCAGGGTGAGAAGCAGCGGGCCGAGATTCTGGCCGATCACGTCCAACGTGAGATAGCGATCGAGGCCGGGCAGTAGGCGCAGCAAAAGCAGCGTGTCCCGGAAAGTGCTCCGTGCCCAGCGGAGTTGTTGGCGCAGATACGGCCCTAGCGTGTCGGGAACGACTGTTGCCGCGATAGCATCCGGCACGTACTCGGTTCGAAAGCCTGCTTCGAGCATGAGGATCGTAAGATGGCGGTCCTCACCGAAGTCGCTTGGCTTCCCCCGAAACAGCTGCGTCTCGTACTGATCTAGCAGTGAAAGGAGCGAAGACCGGCGGTACATGGCACATGGGCCGCAACAACACATGACGGCACCGAAGCGAGCCTGTGCCGCACGCTCCTCGTTGCAAGCCAGCCAGTACTCCATATCGATCAACCGGGTCAGCCAAGTGTCGCTCCGGTTGCTTGCCGTCAACTGGCCCATGGCCGCGCCAATCGCTGGATCCTGCATCTTCAGTGCAAGTTTCCTGATGACGTCGGACGCAAGTGTCGTGTCCGAGTCGACGTTTAGCACCAAATCTCCAGATGAGCGGCGTATCGCGGCGATCTGCGCTTTGCGCTTGCCAACATTCTTGGGGAGCAGAATGAACTCGAATCGCGCGTCGTCCGCATAGGTGCCGTGTACCGGCGCGACGGCGTCGCGATTTCCAGAACCGTCATCAACTACATAGACCCGCAGTTTTCCGTAGTATTCCTGGTGTGCAAGGGAAGCGAGGCACGCCGAGAGCGTGCGCGGATCCTCATTGTAGCAGGGGACGATGACATCCACGCTCGGCCAGAGGCCGGAGCCGACTAGGTCGTCCGACGCCGGTGCAGCTGTTGCTGGCCGGGCATAAATCGCCTGCATGCCCTTATAAAGAGTCGAGAGCAGCGCATAGCACGACACGGCGATAATACTGACTAAAGCAAACAGGTTCATAGGATCTCGATTGTTCAGTGATGTTGAGGGAGCGAGCGGATTACAAATCCGCGGTCATGCAATGCTGGAATCAGGCGCGACAGCGCCGTGACCGTCTCGTCACGCAGACTGGCTTGAGTGTCCGGTTCCAACTCGTCGGGAGCGCACCCGTCGTGCAAGAGCACAATTGCGCCCGGCCGGACACCGGTGAGCACCGCATCGACAATCGCGTCGACGCCGGGACGAGACCAGTCTCGCGGGTCTACGGACCAATGGACGGCCGCCAGTCCAGCGCTCGCTAAGGTGATGAGCACTTCTTCGGTCCAGATCCCATACGGCGCGCGCATGCGCCGCACCGTGGCCTGGGGGCACGCCATCCTGATGACCCTGTTCGCCTCAAGGATTTCACGTTCGACTTCGCCGCGCCCGCAGCTGGACAGGTCCGGATGAGTCATCGTGTGGTTGGCGACTTCGTGCCCTTCTGCGATCATTCGTTGGATGAGATCCGGGTGCTCTGCGGCGAAGGCCCCGATGGCGAAGAACGTCGCCGGCACCCGGTGTTCCGCCAGCACATCGAGGATCTCCGGTGTCCAAAGTGGATTGGGACCGTCGTCAAACGTCAAATAGACGCTGCGATCTTCGGTGCCGTCAGCGTAGTCACTCCGCACTTCGCACATGTAGTCCGGATGTTTCATAGCTCCGGACCGTTCCGATCAGTCAGGGTGCCGGACGGCCACTCGCATCGAGCCGACGCGACGTAGCTTGCGCGGATCACCGAAGAACCCAGCTGCAATGGACATGCGGCTTGATTGACGTCCGGCGTACAGCGGAAGGCGTGCACCAAAACATGCTCCGCGGAGCCGAACATGCTCCTCGGAGCTAACGCAAACATCGACAACTTCCTTTAAGGGGCTTCCTTGAATGTCCCTATGCGACGTTCTGCAAAACCGGTAAAATCGTTTGTTTCGATTTGACGCATCCACACTATGGATAGCTAAAGACATGCGTTTCAAAGGGCTCGATCTAAATCTTCTGGTTGTGCTCGATGCACTGCTGACCGAGCGCAATCTCACAGAGGCGGCGCGCCGCATTAACTTGAGTCAGCCGGCTATGAGTGCGGCCGTCGCCCGGCTGCGCGATTTTTTCGGCGATGAACTATTTGCGATGAGCGGCCGCGAGCGTATTCTAACACCGCGTGCACAAGCACTCGCCCCGGCAGTTCGCGACACGCTCCTGCGCATCCAGGGCTCGATTATTTCCAGCGATCCGTTTAACCCGGCTCAAACCGACCGCCGCTTCAGGATCATTCTTTCCGATTTCGTCACACTGGTGTTTTTTGAAAAGGTCGTGGAGCGTGTTGCACGCGAAGCACCCGCGATCAGCTTCGAAATGCTGCCTCTCGACGACAACCCCGATGAGCTCCTCCGGCGCGGTGACGTCGATTTTGTCATTGTTCCGGAATTGTTCCTGTCAAGCGCGCATCCAAGATTGGCGCTGTTCGACGAGACGTTCGTGTGCGTGGGCTGCGCCAGGAACAAGCAGCTGCCAAGGCAGCTTACGTTCGAGAGATATCTGTCAATGAAGCACGTTTCGGTTAGGTTCGGGCGAATGCGGAAGCCCAAGGAATGGTCTTTCCCTGAGCATGGCCTTAAGAATATCGAGGTCACCGTGCAGGCCTTTAGCATGATCCCGCCTATGGTATCAGGCACAAATCGTATAGCGACCATGCCCTTGCGGCTGGTCAAGCATTTCGAACAAGCGTTCCCGCTGCAGATCATCGAAGTTCCGCTGCCGCTTCCCGCATTCACCGAGGCCGCCCAATGGCCGGCCCTTCACGACAGTGATCCGGCAAGCATCTGGATGCGGGAGATAATGTTGCAGGAGGCGTCCCGCATGGCTACTCCACGCAAGACCCAGGACGTCACGCGCGCTCCTAGTGTCCTCAGCTCCGGGCTGCGCTTGGTCTAGGAGCAGGAGTTGTGTGCGTGAAGTTCAGCAAAATGGCCTGGCATTGACCTCGGCCGTTCGCCGCGCAGCCTCCTCGCTGAACGTCGAGACCGAGAAAAATTGCGTCTTCATATTTGCGCGGGGCCAGCGACCGGCCGGGATTTGCCGCCTCGGCGAACTCGGCTTCGAACTGGCGGCATAGCCGGTTGTCGGCGAGAACCGGCGCGGCTGTCGCAATAGCGCGACCGCTGCCAGCGCAATGGCTCTTCTCAGCGTTCGCCTGCCCGCCGCCATCCGTGCCGATCCCTCCCGCATTGCCGGTTCGCCAATCACGCGAATCCCAATGTGGAAGGTTAGCTGCTTCTTCGGCGTCTGGCCAACGCACCCGTCCCCGGAATCAACCTGTCCTTAGCGTCGCAACCGCCTTCTGCGAGGCCTCCACCACAGCCAGCGCCGTCATGTTGACGATGCCGCGCGAGGTCACCGACGGCGTCAGGATGTGCGCCGGTTTGTCGGTGCCGAGCAGGATCGGCCCTACATGCAGCGCGTCCATCATCTGCTTGACCGTGGTGAGCGCGATATTGGCCGAATCGAGGTTCGGGAACACCAGCAGATTTGCTTCGCCCTTCAGCGCCGAATGCGGATAGACGCGTTGGCGCAGCAACTCCGACAGCGCCGAATCGGCGTGCATCTCGCCGTCGCTCTGCAGGTCGGGCGCGATCGTCTTCAGGATGGCCGCCGCCTCCCGCATCTTCAGCGCGCTCGGCGAATCGCGCGAGCCGAAATTCGAGTGCGACAGCAGCGCCGCCTTCGGCTCGATGCCGAAGCGGCTGATTTCCTCGGCCGCAAGCACGGTCATTTCGGCAATCTCTTCCGCCGATGGATCCACGCTCACATAGGTGTCGGTGAAGAAGGTGGCGCCGCGTGTCGAGATCAGCATCGAAAGCGCGGAGAGGTCGCGGTCGCGGACGCCTTCACGCGGTCCGATGATCAGTGTGACGTTGCGCAGATGGCGCTCGAA
>DASZDZ010000090.1:0-49012 GCA_035941355.1 Pseudaminobacter sp. | reverse complement strand
GGGCGATGCCGCAGGCTGGCCAAGGACTGGGAGAAATCCATCGCCTCCGCAGAAGCCTGGATATACGTCGCCCACATTCGCCTGCTCACACGCAGGCTCGCAAGAGCTTGATATCAAAACATCCTTTTTGATTCAGGCTCTCAGACGCGATCCGTGAAACCGGCCCACTAAAGCAACTGCCCCAGAAACTCCTGGACCTCGTGGCCCGGCTTGAAGTTGCCGATGCGCTTGATCTCCCACTGCAGCCTTATGCCGGAGTGTTCGAGCACCCGCGCTCGCACGGTTTCGCCTAAAAATTCAAGGTCGTAGCCGGTCGCGTTGCCAGTGTTGATCATGAAGTTGCAGTGCATCGGCGACATCTGCGCCCCGCCGATCATCAGCCCGCGGCAGCCGGCCTTGTCGATCTCCTTCCAGGCAGACGTGCCTTCCGGATTCTTGAAGGTCGAGCCGCCGGTCTTTTCGCGGATCGGCTGCACCGTCTCGCGGTGGTGCTGGACCGCGTCCATGTCGGCCTTTATCTTTGCCTTGTCTTCCGGATAGCCCTCGAACAGCGCCGAGGTGAAGATCAGCCCGGCGGGCGCGGAGGAATGCCGGTAGGCATAACCCATCTCGGCATTGGCCAGCGTTTGGACCTTGCCCTTGCGGTCGAGCGCCCGGACCTCCACCACCCGCTCGCGCGTCTCGACGCCGTTGGCGCCGGCGTTCATGCGCAGCGCACCGCCGATCGCGCCGGGAATGCCGTGGAAGAAATGGAAGCCGCCTATGCCGGCTTCGAGCGCGACCGCTGCGACCCGCTTGTCCGGCGTGGCGGCGCCTGCCCGTATCTGCGTCTCCGAGACCGCCTCGGCCTCGCCGAACCCCTTTGCCGAAAGCCGGATGACGAAGCCCGGAATGCCGCCTTCGCGCACCAAAAGGTTCGAGCCGATGCCGACGACGGTCAGCGGGATTTCGGCAGGCACCGCCTTCAGGAAGGCGATGAGATCCTTCTCGTCGGCGGGCTGGAACAGCGCGTCTGCAATGCCGCCGGCGCGGAACCAGGTGATCTTGTCCATCTCGGCATTGGGCGTGATGCGGCCGCGGATTCCGGCGAGCCGGTCGCCGAGCTTACCCAGCAGCGCCTCGCCGCGGTTCATGCCGCTTCCCCGCCGAGTTCCTTCGGCAGCGCATAGGCCCATTGGGTGATGTTGCCGGCGCCCAGGAAAACCACGAAGTCGCCCGGCTTGGCTATGTCGCGCACGATTGGCGCGATCGCTGCAGCGCCCTCGATGAAGCGCGCGTCGCGATGTCCGCCGGCGCGAATGCGGCCGACCAGTGCGTCGGAAGTGACGCCGTCGATGGCGTCCTCGCCAGCCGCATAGACCGGCGCCACCATCACGGTGTCGGCGTCGTTGAAGCATGCGGAGAAATCGTCGAACAGGTCGCGCAATCTGGTGAAGCGATGCGGCTGCGCGATCGCGATGACGCGGCCGCCGGTGGCGTCGCGCGCGGCCTTGAGCACCGCCTTGATCTCGACCGGATGGTGGCCGTAATCGTCGAATATCTGCACGCCGTTCCACGAACCCGTGCGCGTGAAGCGCCGCTTGACGCCGCCGAAGGATGACAGACCGCGCCTGATCGCTTCGGCGGAGAGGCCGAGTTCATGGGCCACTGCGATTGCCGCCGTGGCGTTGGCCACATTGTGGCGGCCGGGCATGGGCAGGCGCAGATCGCCGATCGTCTCTTCCGCGCCGGTCTTGCGGTTGCGGATGATCACGTCGAACTCCGACACCGCGCCGTCCATGCGATGGCGCGCGAAACGCACGTCGGACTGGGCGTTCTCGCCATAGGTGATGACGCGGCGGTCCTCGATGCGCGATACCAGCGCCTGCACTTCCGGATGGTCCGTGCACATCACGCCGAAGCCGTAGAACGGCACGTTCTCCACGAACTGGCGGAAGGCCTCGCGCACCTTGTCGAACGTGCCGTAATGGTCGAGATGTTCGGGGTCTATATTGGTGACCACCGCGATGTCGGCCGGCAGTTTCAGGAAGGTGCCGTCGCTCTCGTCGGCCTCCACCACCATCCACTCGCCCTCGCCCATCCGGGCATTGGTGCCGTAGGCGTTGATGATGCCGCCATTGACGACCGTCGGGTCGAGGCCGCCGGCGTCGAGCAGCGTCGCCACCATCGAGGTGGTCGTCGTCTTGCCGTGCGTGCCGCCGATCGCCACCGCCTGGCGGAAGCGCATCAGTTCGGCGAGCATCTCGGCGCGCCGCACGATCGGAAGCAGCTTTTCCCGCGCCGCCATCAGTTCGGGATTGGATTTCTTGATCGCTGTGGAAACGACAACCACCTCGGCATCGCCGAGGTTTTCGGCGCGATGACCGACGAAGCATTCTATGCCCTTGTCGCGCAGCCGCTGTACATTGGCGCCTTCCGCCTGGTCGGAACCCTGCACGCGGTAGCCGAGATTGTGCAGCACCTCGGCGATGCCGCTCATGCCGATGCCGCCTATGCCGATGAAATGAACGAGGCCGATCGTCTGCGGCATCTTCATGGCCGCGCTCCCTTTTTTAATTCAGCTACCGCTTTGCCCGACGCAATAGCCTCTGTCAGGTCGGCGAGCAACCGCGCGGCGTCCGGCCGGCCTGCCAGCTTGGCGGCCGCCGCCATCGAGGCGAGCTTGCCCGGGTTTTCCATCAGCCCGCCGATCAGCGACATAAGAGCCTTCGTGGACAGCGTCGATTGCGGGTGAACCTGCGCTCCGCCGGCTGCCGCGAGCGCCGCGGCGTTCGCCGCCTGGTCGTGGTCGAGCGCATGCGGATAGGGCACCAGCAGCGCCGGTCGTCCGATCACCGCGATCTCCGACACCGTCGAAGCGCCGGAGCGCGATATGACCAGATGCGCCGCCGCGATTCTTGCGGCCATATCGGTGAAGAACGGCGACACCTCCGCCTCGACGCCAAAGTCGCGATAGGCATTGCGGACGCGCTCGATGTCCTCGGCGCGCGCCTGTTGCGTCACCTTCAGCCGGCTGCGCTGGCTTGCTGGAAGCGCCGCTATCGCTGGCGGCATCGCCTCAGAAAAGAATTTCGCTCCCTGGCTGCCGCCGAACACCAGCAGCCTGAACGGTTCGAACGGGCGGGAGGGCGCGTAAGGCGTCTTCGCCGCTTCGATGACCGCCGGGCGCACCGGATTACCTGTGATCACGATCTTGGCGCCGGCGCCGCCAGCGTTTTCGCTCAGGAAACCGCCGGCGATAGCGTCGACGCGGGCGGCCAGCGCCTTGTTGGCGCGGCCCATTACGGCGTTCTGCTCATGGATCAGCGTCGGCACGCCGCGCCTGGTCGCGGCATAGAGCGGCGGCAGCGTCGGATAGCCTCCGAACCCGACGACGACCGCAGGCTGGATCCTGCGGATGACTTCCGAGGCTTGCCTGACGCCGCGCCAGATCGTCCAGAATGCTCGCGCCAGCGCCAGCGGATTGCGCGAGCCGATCGTGGACGATGCGATCGGGTGGACATGCGATGCCGGAAAGCTGCCGGCATAGCGCTCGGCCCGGCCGTCGGTCGCGAGATGGATGCTCCAGCCGCGCGCGATCAGTTCGTGCGCCAGCGCCTCGGCCGGAAACAGATGGCCGCCGGTGCCGCCGGCAGCGAGAAGGATTGTGCGGCCGGTCATGCTATTCGGCCGGCGCAGGCCGCCGCGAGAGCTCCGGGAAGCCTACCTGCTTGCGCTTTTCCGGCTTCTTGCGCGTCAGCGCCAGTACCATGCCCATTGAGATCGCGATGGCGATCAGCGACGAACCGCCATAGGAGATGAACGGCAGGGTCATGCCCTTGGCCGGCATCATCTGCAGGTTCACGCCCATATTGATGATCGACTGGAAGCCGAACACCACGACCAGGCCAGCCACCGCATAGCGGGTGAAGTCGTCATGTTCCTTGAGCGCCGTGTTCAGGCCGCGCAGCACGATGAAGGCGAAGATGCCGAGGATGACGAAGCACAAGACGATGCCGAACTCCTCGCCGGCGACGGCGAAGACGAAATCGGCGTGGCTGTCGGGTATGACGCGCTTGATCGTGCCTTCGCCCGGCCCGACGCCGAACCAGCCGCCCTGCACCACCGCCTCGCGGCCCATGTCGACCTGGAACGTGTCGCCCTCGCCGGTCAGGAAGCGGTCGATGCGGCCCGCCACATGCGGGAAAATCGTGTAGGCGCTGATCGCGCCGGCGGCCCCGATCGCTCCGATCACGATGATCCACAGCCATGGCATGCCGGCCATGAAGAACATCACGCCCCATGTTCCGACCACCAGGATGGTCTGGCCGAGATCGGGCTGCGCCACCAGCAGCGCCATCACCAGCCCGAGCAGGATTACAGCAAACAGATTGCCGGGAATGTCGGGTTGACGCGCGTGCTCGGCAAAAAGCCACGCGCAGACGATGACGAAGGCGGGTTTCATGAATTCAGACGGCTGGATCGAAATGCCGAAGAACGAGATCCAGCGATGCGCGCCCTTCACCTCGACGCCGACATAGAGCACCGCAACCATCAGCACGAGCGAACCGCACAGCATGACCAACGCCAGCCGCCGCACTTCCCTCGCCTCTAGGAACGATACCGAGATCATCGCTGCCAGCGCCGGGATCATAAAGATGATCTGCCGGGTCGCGAAATGAAAGCTGCCGAGGCCGATGCGCTCCGCGACAGCCGGGCTCGCGGCGAAGGAAAGGATGATTCCCAGCCCCATCAGCGACAAGAAGGCCGCAAGGAACCAGCGGTCGACCGTCCACCACCAGATTGCGACGGGGCTCCTGTCCAGCCGGCTAGCCATCAGTTCAGTCCTCCAATAGGTCTGACACCCTCGATAGCATTCACAGCTTGCCTGAAGGCTTCGCCGCGAATCTCGAAATTCTTGAATTGGTCGAAACTGGCGCAGGCCGGCGACAGCAGAACCACCGCCTCGCCGCTATCGTCGCACGCCGCATCCCGCGCCGCATGCTCGACCGCGGCTTTCAACGTGCCGGAAATCTCGTAGGATACCGCCTCGCCGAGTGTCGCCGAGAAAGCCGGGGCAGCCTCGCCGATCAGGTAGGCCTTGGCAACGCGCGGGAAGAAGGAGCGCAGCGGCTCGATGCCGCCCTCCTTGGCCAGCCCGCCCGCAATCCAGTAGATGCGCGGAAAGCTCGACAGTGCGGGCGCCGCCGCATCGGCGTTGGTCGCCTTCGAATCGTTGATGAACAGCACGTGCCCCTTGCGCGCGACCTGCTCCATACGGTGCGCCAGCCCCGGGAAGCTTTCGAGGCCGGCCTGTATCTCGCCGAGTTCGAGCCCGACTCTCACGCATGCCGCGACCGCGGCCAGCGCATTCTGCGCGTTGTGCTGGCCGCGCAGCGAGCCGATGCCTTCCAGGAATGCGATCCGGCTGTAGCGCCCGTCCTTCGCTTCCATCAAATCGGTGCCGTCGGCGAAATAGCCGTCGGTCAGCGGCAGCCGCTTGGATATCCGCACCACATCCTTGCCCACACGTTCCAGCCGATCGGCAATCTGCGCGCAAAATACATCGTCGACGCCGATGATTGCAGTGTCGCTGCCCGAGACCAGGCGCTCCTTGATCGAGGCGTAATGCTGCATCGTACCGTGGCGGTCGAGATGGTCGGGCGTCAGGTTGAGCAATATGCCGGCGGTCGGATTGATCGAGGGACCGAGGTCGATCTGATAGGACGAGCACTCGACCACATAGTGCCGGCTGGGTTCCGGCGGATCGAGCGTCATCACCGCACGGCCGATATTGCCGCCCATCTGGGTGTCACGCCCCGCAGATCGCAAGATATGGGCAGTCAGCGCGGTGGTCGTCGATTTGCCGTTGGTGCCGGTGATGGCGACGAAGGGCGCGTCCGGCGCGCGTGCCATCCTCTCGCGCGAAAACAGCTCGATGTCGCCGATCACCTCGACGCCTGCGCCGCGCGCGAGTTCCACGGCCCAATGCGGCTTGGGATGCGTCAGCGGCACGCCGGGCGACAGTACGAAGGATGAAAATCCCGGCCAGTCGGCCGAGCGCAGGTCGCCCGTATCGATCGAATGCGAGTTCGCCTTTGCCACGCTTTCGGGATTGTCGTCCCACGCCAGCACCTCGGCCCCGCCCTCCATCAGCGCGAGCGCCGTCGCGATCCCCGAACCGCCAAGCCCGAAGAGTGCGACACGCTTTCCACTGAATGACCGCGCTGGAATCATCGAGTTTCCTATCGCAGCTTCAGGGTCGAGAGCCCGACCAGCGCCAGGATGACGGCGATGATCCAGAAGCGGATCACCACCTGGCTTTCCGTCCAGCCGAGCTTTTCGAAATGATGATGGATGGGCGCCATCAGGAACACGCGCCGGCCGGTCATCTTGAAGAAGCCGACCTGTATGATAACCGAAAGCGCCTCCATCACGAACAGTCCGCCGATGATGGCGAGGACTATTTCGTGCTTGGTGGCGACCGCGATGGTGCCGATCAGTCCGCCCAGCGCCAGCGACCCGGTGTCGCCCATGAAAATCGCCGCCGGCGGCGCGTTGAACCACAGGAAGCCGAGCCCGGCACCGATGACCGCGCCGAGAATCACCGCCAGCTCCCCGGTGCCCGGCACGAAGTGGATCTGCAGATATTCGGCGAATACCGCATTACCGGACAGATAGGCGATGACACCGAACGAAGCCGCCGCGATCATGATCGGCACGATCGCCAGCCCGTCCAGCCCGTCGGTCAGATTGACGGCATTGCCGGCGCCCACGATCACGATGCAGGCGAACGGGATGAAGAACCAACCGAGATTGATCAGGAGATCCTTCACGAATGGAAAGGTCAGCGACGACGAGAACGGCTCCTGGCCGTTGTGCATGATCGCCCAGGCGGCGATGGCCGCGATCACGAATTCGATAGCGAGCCGCGCCTTGCCGGAAAATCCGAGATGCGACTGCTTGGTGACCTTCAGATAGTCGTCGTAGAGCCCGATGGCGCCGAAGCCCAGCGTCACCAGAAGCACCACCCAGACATAGACGCTGGTGATGTTCGCCCACAGCAGCGACGACCCGACGATGCCGGAAATGATCATCAGCCCGCCCATGGTCGGGGTGCCGGCCTTCTTGAAGTGCGTCTGCGGCCCGTCGGCGCGGATAGGCTGGCCCTTGCCCTGCCGGATGCGCAACGAGTTGATGATCATCGGTCCAAAGATGAAGACGATCAGCGCCGCTGTGATCAGCGCTCCGCCCGTGCGGAACGTGATGTAGCGGAAGATGTTGAAGACCGAAACCTGGTCCGCGAAATTGACTAGCAGTGTTAGCATGCGACCCCCGGAACCGCGATCAGCTTGGCTTCGCGGCCCCGGCGTCGGCCGGAAACCGTTTGAGCAGCGCATCGACCAGCCTGGCAAAGCCGATGCCCTTGGATGATTTGACCATGACAGTGTCGCCGGGGCGGATGCTGTCGAACAGCAACGGCCTGAGTTCGTCGGCGCTCGCCCGGTACTCGGACGGGATTACATCCGGCAACGCATCGGCCAGCGCCTTCATTTCCGGTCCGCCCATGAGCACCAGGCCGATTCCGGCGGCGGAAACCGGGGCGGCAAGCGCGGCGTGCAGCTTGGCCGAATGGCTGCCCAGTTCCAGCATGTCGCCCAGCACCGCCACGCGCCGGCCCTCGCCCGAAACCTGCGTTACGGCGAGCACATCGAGCGCAGCCTTCATCGAGACCGGATTGGCGTTGTAGCTTTCGTCGATCAGCGTGAACGGGCCGTCCGTGTGCCGCAGCCTGTATCTTTTGCCGCGTCCGCTTTCTGCCGCGAGGTCGCGGAGCGCCGCCGCGGCCTTGCCCATGTCGGCGCCGACCAGGCGCGCCGCGCCCAGCACTGCAAGCGTGTTCTGCACGATATGCCGTCCGGGCGCGCCGATCTCGGCCGTCGTCTCCTTGCCGCCGATCTTGACCGTGATGGTCGAATGATCGGGAAACAGTTCGTGATCCACCAGCCTGAAATGGGCGCGGCTGTTCTCGCCGAAGCCGACGATATGGGCGACGCCCGCGTCCCGCGCCATCTTTTCCAGAAGCTTCCAGCGCTGGTCGTCGCGGTTGATCAAGGCATAGCCGCCCGGCTCGATTCCCTCGAATATTTCCGCCTTGGCGCGGGCGATTTCGTCGAGGTTCTTGAAGTGCCCGAGATGGGCCGGCGCTACCAGCGTGACGATGGCGACATGCGGGCGCACCATCTTCGCCAGCGGACGGATTTCGTCCGGATGGTTCATGCCAATCTCGAAGATTGCATAATCGCAATCCTGCGGCATCCGGGCCAGCGTCAGCGGCACGCCCCAGTGATTGTTGAACGACTTGTCCGACGCATGCACCTTGCCGACCGAAGACAGCACGTGCCGAAGCGCCTCTTTGGTCGTCGTCTTGCCGACCGAACCCGTCACCGCGATAATCTTGGCCTGGGTGCGCGCTCGCGCGGCGGCGCCGGTCTTTTCGAGCGCGGCAAGCACATCGGGCACGACGATCATCGGCGCGGTCAGCCGTCCCAGCGCCGGGAGCTTGCCTTCAGACACGACCAGCAGCCCGGCGCCGGCCTTGATCGCTGCCGTCGCGAAATCATGGCCGTCCATGGCCTCGCCCTTGATCGCGAAAAACGCTTCGCCGGGCTTCAGCGTGCGGCTGTCGATCGAGATTCCGGTCACGCCTTCCGGCAGATGGCCGATGGGACGGCCATCCATCGCCGCCACGAGCTCTTCAGAGGTCCACAGATGGCTCATGCTGCGCGCTCCTTGAGCGCCTTGCGCACTTCCTCATGGTCGGAAAACGGGAACGTCTCGGCGCCGATCGTCTGGCCTTCTTCATGACCCTTGCCGGCGATGATGAGGGTGTCGCCGGGATGAAGCATGGCGACCGCGTCGTGGATGGCGGCGCGGCGGTCGGCGATCTCGATGGCGCCTGGCGCGGCGGCGAGAATCGCCGCGCGGATCGTTTCCGGAACTTCCGACCGCGGATTGTCGTCGGTGACGATGACGACGTCGGCGAGCCGCGTGGCGATCTCGCCCATGATCGGACGCTTGCCGCGGTCGCGGTCGCCGCCGCAGCCGAACACCACGATCACCCTTCCCGTCGTGAACGGGCGGACCGAAGCGAGCACATTCTCCAGCGCGTCCGGCTTGTGCGCATAATCGACATAGACCGGTGCGCCATTGGCCGCGGTTCCGACCAGGTCGAGCCGTCCCGGCGCCCCTTTCAGCCTTTCGAGCGCGCCGAGTGCCCTGCCGATGGGCGTTCCCGTGGCAATGGCGAGGCCGGCCGCGACCAGCGCGTTGTATATCTGGAAATCCCCGGCAAGCGGCAGGTCGATCTCATGGATGACGCCGTCGGCTTCCACTTCCGCGCGCTGCCGAAAGCGTTCGTGCTCGACGCGTTTCAGTTGCAAGAAGTCCCCGTGCCTTCCAACCGTGAGCACGTTGAGGCCGGCCTTCCGGGCCGACGAGATCGTCGGCTCCGACCACGGATCGTCGGCGAAGATAACCGCCGACGCATCCTTCGCCAGCAGCGTCTCGAACAGCCGAAGCTTGGCGCGGTGATATTCCTCGATGGTCGGATGATAATCCATGTGGTCGCGGCCGAGATTGGTGAAGCCGCCCGCGGACAGTTTTACTCCATCGAGCCGGCGCTGGTCGAGTCCATGGCTGGAGGCCTCCATGGAGACGTGCATGACGCCCGAATCCGCCAGTTCCGCCAGCAGCTTGTGAAGCGCCACGGGATCGGGCGTGGTCAGCGAGCCGTATTCGTTGCGGCCGGGCGCCACGACGCCCGTCGTGCCGATGCTGGCGGCCGAAAGTCCCGTCTGTTCCCATATTTGACGTGTGAAAGCCGCGACCGAGGTTTTGCCGCTGGTGCCAGTCACAGCAACCACCGTTTCGGGCTGCTTCGGATAAAACTTGGCAGCGAGCAGCGCCAGCGAGAGCCTCGGGTCATCGACGTCGATCACCGGCGCCGGCAGCCCGGAAAGATTGCCGCCCTTGGCCGCCACGATCGCCGCTGCACCGCGGCTTGCGGCATCCGCGGCATAGGTCGCGCCATCCGCCTTCGTGCCGGCTACGGCCACGAAGACCATGCCCGGCTTGATCAGCCGCGAGTCCGACGACACGCCGCTGATCTCCAGATCGCCGGACTCATCCCGTTCGACAGGCAGGATACCGGCGAGGTCTTTGAGTTTCATCGCATCCCGTTAGTCATAAACAAATGGCGCGCTCTCGCCGGCGCGCCTTGAGAATCATTGGTACGAAACCAGCGTAGCCTTACTTTCATGGCTGAATTCTGGCTTCACGCCAAGCAGGGACGCCGAACGGCGAATTATGTTGGCGACAATCGGCGCGGCGTTCAGGCCCGACGTCGCCGCCATGCCCGGTTTTTCGGGTTTCGGTTCGTCGATGATGCTCAAGACGATATATTGCGGGTCGTCCATGGGAAAAGCCGCGAGGAAGGCGTTGAAACGCACATCCGACGAATAACGCCCGTTGACGACCTTCTCCGCCGTGCCTGTCTTGCCGCCGACACGGTAGCCGGGAACCTCGGCACGCTTGCCCGAGCCTTTTTCCGCGTTGAGCCGGTAGAGATAACGCATGTTTTCGCTGGTTTTCGGGTCGATCACCTGTTCGGCGACCGCGTCGGCCTGTTCCTGCGTGCGTGGCAGGAAGGTTGGATCGATGAGCTTGCCGCCGTTCATCAGCGCAGCCGCCGCCACCGCCGTCTGTAGCGGCGTGGTCGACATGCCGTGGCCGAACGCGATGGTGATCGAGTGGACCTTCTTCCAGACTTTCGGTTCGCTCGGACGCGCTACTTCGGGAAGCTCGGTCTTCATGCGGTCGAGAAGGCCGATTCGTTTGAGAAATTCGCGGTGGCCCTCGATGCCCACCACGTCGGCCTCGCGCGCCGAGCCGATGTTGGACGAATAGATGAACACCTCCGGAACTGTCAGCACTCTGCCCTTGCCGTGGAAGTCGCGGATGGTCTGGCGCCCGATGGTGATCGGCCGCGACGCGTCGAACCGGCTCTCCAGCGTCACCTTGCCCGAATCGAGCGCCATGGCCGTGGTGAAACTCTTGATGGTCGAGCCCATCTCGTAGGTGCCGGCCGACATACGGTTCAGCCGGTCCTTGTCATGGGCGTTGTAGGGATTGTTGGGATCGTAGTCCGGCACCGAGGCCATCGCCACGACTTCTCCGGTCTTGGCGTTGAGGACAACCGCGCCGGCCGCGATCGCATGGTATTTCTCCATTGCGCGGGCGATCTCGTCGCGCACGATGTGCTGGACGCGCAGGTCGATCGACAGCCTGAACGGCTTCAGGTCCTTGGCGATAGCCAGTCCAGAAGCCTGCAGGTCGGCAAGGCCCTGGTCGTCTATGTATTTTTCTAGGCCCGAAATGCCCTTGTTGTCGATGTTGGTCAGCCCGACCAGGTGTGAGGCTGTCTCGCCACCCGGATAGAAGCGTCGTTTTTCGGTGCGAAAGCCGATGCCCGGAATGCCCAGCTGCATGATGTCGTTCTGCTGCTTGGGCGTGAGCTGACGGCGCAGCCAGACGAAGCCCGCCCCGCTTTTCAGCTTGTGATATGTCTGCTCGACCTCGATGTCGGGCAGCACCAGCGAAAGCTTTTCAATCACTTCGTTAGGATCGACGATGCGCCGTGGCTCGGCGAACAGCGAAGCCGTCTTGATGTCGGTGGCCAGCACTTCGCCGTTGCGGTCGACGATGTCGGGCCGCGACGCGGTGATCCGGCTCGCCGGCCCCGAGGACGCCTCGGCATCCTCGAAGCCGAGATAGACCAGCCGGCCGGCAATGGTTGCGTAGATGCCGAAGAACACCGCCATCGTCATCACGACGCGGGTCCTTGCCCGCCCGCCTGTCGACTTGCGTGCGCCGTCGACGATGATCGAGGCGGTTGACGCCTCGGCTTCGGAAACGCGCTTGCGCCAGAGCTTCATCATTGGACCACTGCTCCGGTTGTCGTCTGGTCGGTTTCGCCCTCGGCCATGCCGCCGAGACGCTGCGTGGAGAAATCCTGGATTTCGACCGGGCGCGACGGCAGTTCGTCGAGGCCGACAATCTGGTGGGCTTCGACAGGCTGAAGGTTCAGTTCCGTTTCGTAGATTTCAGCCAGCTTCTGCAGCCGCGATGGCTGGGTCAAAAGGCTCCAGTCGGCTTTCAGCAGATCGATCGAATCCTCTTCGAACCGTATCTGGGCCTCGATCTTGCGCACCGCCGAAAGTTGCTCCTCGGCTTCGTGCTTGGTCTTGTAGGTGAAGGCGGCCGCCGAAACCATGACGGCGATGAGCACGATGTCGCTGGTGCGGAACATGATCTATCTTTCTCCGGACTGGCGGATTTCAGGAAGCTTCGGCAGGCCGAAGATGGAAACATCGGCCTGGCGTGCCGGCGCATCGGTGCGCTGAGCCGCGCGTAGTTTGGCCGAGCGGGCGCGCGGGTTTGCCTCCGTCTCGGCTTCGCCCGGCGCAACCGCGCCGCCCAGTTTCAGGAAGGTCGGCGCCTTCTCCCGCGCCTCGGGCATGTGGCGTGAACCCGCCGCCTTGCCAGATCGGTCGGCGATGAAGCGCTTGACGATGCGGTCTTCCAGCGAGTGGAAGGTGACGACCACCAGCCGGCCGCCGGGCTTCAGAACCCGCTCGGTCGCGAAAAGCGCGCCGGCGAGTTCGCCAAGCTCGTCATTGACGAAAATGCGCAGCGCCTGGAACACCCTGGTCGCGGGATGGATCTTGTCCTTGGGATTGCGTCCGACATGGTCGGCGATCGCTTCGGAGAGATCGCGCGTGCGTTCGAACGGCCGGATCGCCCTGCGCTTCTCGATCATCCGCGCGATGCGGCCCGCATGCCGTTCCTCACCGAGGAAGCCGAAGATGCGGGCCAGGTCGCCTGACTTGAAGCGGTTGACCACATCGGCGGCGCTCAGGCCCTCCTGCGCCATGCGCATGTCGAGCGGGCCGTCATTGCGGAAGGAGAAGCCGCGTTCGGCCTGGTCAAGTTGCATGGAGGAAACGCCGATGTCGAGCACGACGCCGTCGGCACCCTGCGCATGCTGGTCGAGTTGCGAGAACGGCGCCTGGACCAGCGTCAGGCGTCCGCCTGATGCCTGCTCCATCGCCCGCCCGGCCGCGATCGCATCGGGATCGCGATCGATGGCGATGACAGACGCGCCGGTTTCCAGGATCGCGCTCGTATAACCTCCCGCGCCGAACGTGGCGTCGACGATCAGCTCGCCCGGTTTCGGCTTCAGCGCCGCCAGCACCTCATTCAGGAGCACCGGAACGTGGCGCGCCGGTCCGCCAACCGCGGGTTCGTTCCCGCCGTGACCCGCCATCATTCCGTGCTCCCGGAGGCTTTCGCCCCCAAACCCTGCCGCAGCTTCAAAAGCCGCGTACGTGCTTCCGCGCCATAGGCCGCCAGCCGGCCCGGCTCCCATATCTGGAAAAAATTCCCGCGCCCGACGAAGGCCACTTCCGCCGAAATGCCGGTGTGCTCGCGGATGAACTCCGGCACCGTGATGCGCCCGTCCTGGTCGAGCTTCAGGAACGTTCCGTCGCCATGACAAAAGAACGACATGTCGTCCGCCGTCTGCAGGAACGGATCTTCCTGCGCGATCCGCTGCTCGTAGCGGTCGAGCAGGTCGAGCCCGCCCACATCCATGGCCGGAATATCCAGCGCCCGCAATGCGTAGAGTTCCGAATAGCCGCGCTTCTGCACCACGGAACGGAAATGCGCCGGCACGGAAACCCGCCCCTTGGCGTCGATCCTGTTCACTGCATTCGACAGAAACCGGTCCATCACTCGATACAGCCGCTTCCGCCGCCGCGCCCCTTTTCATTGCTGCGTCCGCGCCGTCGTCGCGCGGCCCTTCTGCGAAAATCCGTTGCGTTCCACGGCTCGAAAAATCGCCCCACGCAGCCGCCCCGACTGCATGTCTGACGAACGCTTTCACCGGAACCGGAACAAAGACTTGATTGTCGAAATGGGATACCATGGGGCAGTATGGGCGTCAACGGGAGCGAGCTTCACAACTTATCTGCGCGGGCCCGTAAACTCGGCTTTGGCAGCTTCCCCAACTTTATCGTCCATTAAGGCTAACGAACCGTTTAGAAGCGGTAGCCGCGGGCCTTCCCGCCTTGCCCGGCGGCCGTCTCCGGCATAGCCTTTGCAATCCGTCACCCCACGAAAGACGACAACAACAACATGACCGACAACGCCCAAGCGCGCGCCGCGCGCCTCATCCACCTGCGCCGCAGCGGATATTCACTCGGCGATCCGGTCCCGCTGCCCCTGACCATGGCTGCGACCTACCATTCGCCCGGCGACGCCACCGGCTACAACCAATATGGCCGGTTTTCGAACCCGACATGGGATGCGGTCGAAAAGGTGCTTGCCCATTTGGAAGCTGCGCCGTGCGTCGCCTTCCCCTCCGGCATGGCGGCAATCGCCTCAATATTCTTCGGCTTGCTGAAGACTGGAGATCGCGTCCTCCTGCCGTCTGACGGCTATCACACCACGCGCGGCCTCGCCGACCGCTTTCTTGGAAAGCTTGGCATCGGCGTCGATGTCAGGCCGACAGCGTCCTTTCTGGACGGCGGCTTTGCCGGTTACCGGCTGGTTTTCGTCGAAAGCCCGTCGAACCCGGTGCTCGATATCTGCGACATCGCGGCGGTCGCCCACGCAGTCCATGCGGCGGGTGGGGTCCTCGCCGTCGACAACACTACCATGACGCCCTATGGCCAGCGTCCGCTCGACCTTGGAGCCGACATCGTCGTCGCCGCCGACACCAAGGCGCCGAATGGTCATTCCGACGCTTTGTTCGGGCATGTCGCCAGCCGCAACGCCGACACGATCACAGCGGTCATGGATTGGCGCGAAACGTCGGGCAGCATACCGAGTCCGTTCGACGCCTGGCTGGTCCATCGTGGACTGGAGACGCTGGAGGTGCGGTTCGACCGCATGTGCAGTTCGGCCGAACTGATCGCCCGCCGTCTCAAAGATCATCGGGCCGTTCACGGGCTGCGCTTCCCGGGACTTGAGGGCGATCCTTCCCACAATCTTGCGCGCATCCAGATGCAGCGCTTCGGCTTTCTGATCAGCTTTTCACTGGCGTCTGCCGAACAGGCGGACGATTTCATCGCTGGCTGCGAACTGATCCAGCCGGCAACCTCGTTCGGAGGCGTGCACACATCGGCCGAACGCCGCGCCTGCCGAGGCGACGCGGTCGGCCCAGGCTTCGTCCGCCTCGCGATCGGCTGCGAACCAGCCGAGGAACTCTGGACTGCGATCAAGGCCTCGCTGGATCGGCCGGGAGGTTAAGCGCCTCGTTTGCCCCAGGCGCCGCAAGAATTTGCAGGTAAAAAAAATTGCCAGCCGGCCTGTAAGCCGGGTTCTGTATGGCCTTCGCGCCTTGCGGCGCGAAAACGTGGCGGCCATTCGTCTTGGGCGCATGTCGCCATGCGCCTCACGCAACCTACCCGGATGGCGGGGCCGGAAACAGCCCTGAGGTTTCCCTCGTACCATCCCTATTCGGTCTTGCTCCCGGTGGGGTTTACCGTGCCGCTCCTGTTGCCAGTCGCGCGGTGGGCTCTTACCCCACCCTTTCACCCTTGCCGCGAAAAACGCGGCGGTTTGCTTTCTGTGGCACTTTCCCTGGGGTCGCCCCCGCCGGTCATTATCCGGCACCGTGTATCCATGGAGCCCGGACTTTCCTCACCCGCAGCCTTTCGGCATTTGCGGGTGCGGCCGCCCGGCCGGCTGGCAGTGCGTATAAAGGCATTCGCGCGCCAAAATGCAAACAAAAAGCCCGTTCCGGAGAGCGAGCTTTTGTCTGGCAGCTTGCGATCAGACGCCGAGAAAGCGCTTAATCTTGACGCAATAGGCCGACGACACTGGATTCATGCGCTTGGCGGCATGGCCGGCATTGTATTTCAGGATCGTGCCGCAAGTGGTCCCGCCGCCGAGCTTCTGTGCCTTGGCGAGATATTTCATGCCGAATTTAATGTTGGTTTCGGGATGAAACAGACCCTGGGTGCTGCCTTCGTAGCCCATCATGCGCGCGGTCGAGGGCTTGATCTGCATCAGGCCGATCTCGCCGGCGCTGCCGCGAGCGTTCGGCCGGTAATTGCTTTCGACCTGAATGACGGCGTGGGCCAACGATACGGGCACGCCGTAGGAAGCCGCATATTGCGCGATGATCGCGCTATACTGGCCGGCGGCGCCCTTCACCGTCTTCGCGCCCTTGCTGCCGATCGAAGCGGTTTCGACCAGGTCCAGCGCAGTCGGCTCCTTCACCGCCACCTGCCTGTCACCACCGTCCTTGGGCTTCGATGTACTCTTTTCCGCGAACTTCTCGGCCTTGGGCGTGATCTTTTCTACGGCCTTTATGACTTTGGGAGTGCTCTTTTTCGCTGTCTGCTTGGCCTTCGGCGTCTTCTTTTCTGCCGTATGCTTGGCTTTTGACGAGCTCTTGGTCGCGACCCGCTTCCGCTTCGGCTCGGCCTTTTCGGCTACCCGCTTTTTGTTCGGCTCACTCTTTTCGGCTGCCTGTTTTTTTACGGGTGCGCGCTTCTCGGCTACGCGCTTGGTTTTCGTCTGGCTTTTCTCCGCCGCCTGTCTGGCGACGGCCTTGTTTTGCCTGCTCTTGTCGGACTTTGTCGTCGCCTGTTCCTGCTTCTCGCTTTTGGCCGTGGCTTTGTCTTGCGTTTTTGCCACGGGAGCGGTTTCGGAATCCTCGACCCTGAGGCTCTTGCTCGGATGTGGCGCTGAATTTGCGGCAAAGCTCGTCAGTCCGGCAGCGAATGCTGCCGTTAAAACGGTCAGTTTTTTCATTGTGTCCCGTGTGTATAGAGCCGCACGAAAGATCTTCGCACGACAGCCCAAACCTTAATGACGCTGCTTCTAGGAACAGCTTTGTCATCTGTACAGAAATGGCTTTGACGGTCGAATGAGTAGCTAAAAAGGCGTGGGAAATCACATTATGTTACAGAATGCAGCTTTGGCCTTACTGCCGCACCGTCATACAAGACTGGCGGGCAGCGAAGCCAATAGACGGCGCAAGGTCTCGACCGTCGCGCGGTCAGCTATCCCGTCGACCTGCCTTGGGCGAAAATGCCGCTGGAACGCCGCGAGCGCGATCTCGGTCTGGCGGTCAAAAAGGCCGGTAATTTCCACGCCGTAGCCGTACAGCGCCAGCATCGATTGAAGTTCTTCGACCGGTCCGCCGCTGTCGCCCAGGCGAAGAACCGGTCCGCCGCGCAGCCGCGCAGGCTCTACGAAATGGCCGAGGCCGTGGCGCGCCAGAAGCCGCCATGGAAATTTCTCGCCAGGATCGATTTTGCGGCCAGGCGCCACATCCGAATGGCCTACTATCATCTCAGGCCGCACGCCATGCCGGTCACAAATGCCGCGGCAAAGCTTCATCACCGCAAGTATCTGGACTTCTGGAAATTCCCGATAGCCGAACTCGTGCCCCGGATTGACGATCTCAATGCCGATCGACCGCGAGTTTATGTCGGTCACGCCGCGCCACGAGCTTTTTCCCGCATGCCAGGCGCGGTCGCTTTCGCGGACCATCTGCACGACGCGGCCATTCTCGTGCACGAGATAATGCGACGACACTTCGCTTGCTGGATCGCAGAGCCGGGCTTCGGCTGCCTGTCCGGTCTCCATGCCTGTGTAGTGGAGCACGATCATGTCGGGGCGCGAGACGCCGTGCCGCGGTCCGAAATTGGGCGAGACCCGCACCTCCGCGCCGAAATGATCAGGCGCAAATCCGCTCATAGATGCCGAAAACCCCGTTCGATCATCTCGTAGGCGGCATTGATGGCCGCGATGCGCGTGGTGGCGATCGCGATGAACTCTTCCGGCAGCCCGCGCGCGATCAGCTTGTCGGGATGGTTGTGGGCGACGAGCTGGCGGTAGTGCCTGCGCACCTCCTCGAATGGCTTGCCGCGCTCAATGCCCAATACCGTATAGGGATCGGCTTCGCCGAGATCGAGATGGCGGGCGAGTATGCTCTGATAATGATCTTCGCCGATCATAAAGATCTGCGCCACGCGGTGGAGATACAATCCCTCCCTTTCGTGCAGCAGCCCGTCCGCCTTGGCGATGTGGAACAGGCCGTCGAGTACGTCTTCGAGCATCGCGCAGTTCGGTCGGCCCGACCCGCACAGTCTGGCCATGCGCTCCGCATAGGTCTCGAAACCGGCAACGTCGGCCTGCGCCAGATCGTAGAGCCTGGCGACGTTGCGCGTCTCTTTCGTCGGCACCGAGAATATCTGCTGAAAGGCGCGGATCTCGTCCTGCGTGACGATTCCGTCGGCCTTGGCCATCTTCGCCGACAGCGCGATCATGGCGATCGAGAAGGAAACGCGTCGGCGTAACTCCGCGTCGCCCTCAAAAATCGTTCGCACCGCCTCGACCACGTCCGCGACTCCCGTCGCGGCGGAGGAGGTTACACGCGCGACGAATTCGCCAATGCGGTCCCAAATCGACATGCCGCTTCATAAACCATCATCCAACGCATTGGCGAGACGCAATACGCCGCGGCTGCGAAGCAGAAGATGCTGCGCGGTTCCAGCATGGCGCGCGTGGACCAAGTGATTTGCCGCGACGAATGAACGCCCAGCCGTTATCCAGCTGTCATGAGCGACCCCGCTGAACTTGCCGGCAAACCGGCTCTATCGCGCGAGACCGCCGGTCTGGCGCTCGGCCTGCTCGGCGTCGTGATTTTCGGCGGCACGCTGCCCGCAACCCGCGTCGCGCTGCAGACGTTCAGCCCGTGGTTCATCACCCATGGCCGCGCCGCGCTCGCTTCGGTGGCTGCTGCAATCCTGCTGGCGTTCATGCGCAAGCGTTTCCCGAGGGACGATGCGCCGGCGCTTTTGCTTGCAGGCCTGCTCCTGGTCTTCGGATTTCCGGTCCTGTCCTCCATCGCCATGCAGACCGTGCCTGCCGCGCATGGCGGCGTCGTGCTGGGCATATTGCCGCTCGCCACCAGCATTTTCGCCGCCCTGATCGGCGGCGAGCGGCCGTCCGTGCTGTTCTGGATTTGCGGGGTGGCGGGCGCGGCCATCGTGGTCACCTTCGCCGTGCGCGACAATGGCATGCAACTCGTTTCGGGCGACATCTGGCTTTTCCTGGCGGGAATTTCCGCCAGCCTGGGCTATGTCGTCTCCGGCAAGGTGTCGCGGAAAATGCCGGGCTGGGAGGTCATCTGCTGGGCGCTCATCCTAACCGCTCCGGTCACAATTCCCGGCACGGTACTGACCTTCCGGCCGGAATTCGCCCAAGCGGCGGCGCCGCAAATCCTTGCGTTCCTCTATCTCGGTTTCGGCTCGATGTTTTTTGGTTTCTTCGCCTGGAATGTCGGCCCGGCCATGGGCGGCATCGCACGCGTCAGCCAGGTTCAGCTGATGCAGGCTTTCGTCACGCTGACGATTTCGGCGACGCTTCTCAGCGAGCGCATCGGCGGCGAGACGTTGCTGTTCGCGCTGGCCGTGGTGACGGTTGTTATGATCGGACGTAAGGCGCGGGTCGCCCGCTGACCGCAGAAAAAGGCCGGGCAGGCCCGACCTTTTCTGCGTTGAACGCCGTTACTGTGCAGGCGCCGGAGCCGGCTGTGTGGTGTCGGCCGGCGGGGTTGCCTCGGGCGCCGGAGCCGGCTGCGTGGTGTCGGCCGGCGGGGTGGTGCTCTGGGTGGTCGAGTTATCGGCCGTATCGCTGCATGCCGCCACGCCAAAGAGCGCGATTGCCGAAACGAAGGCCAAAATCAAATTTCTCATACCATTTTCTCCTCAAACAAACCCCCCGGTCGCACCTCATAATGCATTACGAACGGAAACGTTGCGTCACATCTACTGTCGAAACGTAATAATCTGTCAGACCCGGACGTCGGTGCGCCCGAAGAGCAAACCTCGAGCGCCGAACCTCGCGGCGGTTCGTCGCGTCACATGATCCGGTCGAAGTCCGCGATATCGGCAGCTTCGATGGTCGGCGCTTCGGCGACGCAGGTGCCGACGATACGCCCGATGGCGCCGGGAGTTGCACGCCCTGCGCCCGGCCTTTCAAGCGACTGTCACGGGCCTGTCATGGGCTTCCGGTACCCGCTTGCGTTGACGCACAACCGGATTCGCCTCGCAATGACCGACCTTTCCTCGGAACTTGGCTTTCCTCGAAACAGGCGGCTCGGCAAGGCGGTCTACCAGAACCGCGCGTTGTCAAAAGCCGGCCTCTCGGAGCGCCTGTTCACATTCCTCTTCTCCGGCCTCGTCTATCCGCAGATATGGGAGGATCCTGAGATCGACATGGAGGCTATGGCGCTCGCCGAGGGCAATAGCGTCATCACCATCGCGTCGGGCGGCTGCAACGTCCTTGCCTACCTGACGCGCTCGCCGGTGCGGATTGACGCCGTCGACCTGAACACTGCCCACATCGCGCTTAACCGCATGAAACTGGCTGCGGTCCGCCACCTGCCCTCCCAGGCCGACCTGTTCCGCTTCTTCGGCGAGGCCGGCAACCGCCACAACTCCTCGGCCTATGACCGATTCATCGCGCCGCATCTCGACCGAGCCAGCCGGGATTATTGGGAAAAGCGCAACTGGCGTGGCAAGCGCCGCATCGCGGCCTTCGAGGACAACTTCTACCAGCGCGGCCTGCTCGGCCTGTTCATCGCCGCGGGCCATCGCGCGGCAAGGCTATACGGCGTCGACGTCTCCAGCATCATGGCGGCCGAAACGCTCGACGACCAGCGCGCCTATTTCGAGAAGCACCTGGCCCCGGTGTTCCGGCGTCCGCTCATCCGCTGGGCCACTTCGCGCAAGGCGTCGCTGTTCGGCCTCGGCATTCCGCCGGCACAGTACGATTCGCTGATAACCTCCGGCGACGGCACGATGGCCAGCGTGCTCTCGGCAAGGCTCGAAAAGCTCGCCTGCGATTTCCCGCTGAAGGACAATTATTTCGCCTGGCAGGCTTTCGCCCGCCGTTATCCCTCGCCCGGCGAGGCTGCCCTGCCCGCCTATCTCGACGCCGCGAACTACGCGACGATCCGGCGCAATCTCGGCCGCGTTTCCGTCCACCACGCCAATTTCACCGAACTGCTGGCGCAAAAGGGCGCGGGCCAGGTCGACCGCTTCGTGCTGCTCGACGCACAGGACTGGATGAGCGACCGCCAGTTGAACGAACTCTGGACCGAGATCACCCGCACGGCCGCACCCGGTGCGCGCGTCATCTTCCGCACCGCGGCCGAACCCAGCCTGCTGCCCGGCCGCGTCTCGCAGGCGCTGCTCGACCAGTGGAGCTATGAGGAGGCGCAGTCGAAAGACTTCTCCGCCCGTGACCGCTCCGCCATCTATGGCGGCTTCCACCTCTACGTGAAGAAGCCCTGATGAGCGCCGCCGAAAGCGCCCATGCCGCGCTGATGGACGGCGTCTATCGTCATCAGCGCCATGTCTACGACCTCACCCGCAAATACTACCTCCTCGGCCGCGACCGGCTGATCGAAGGCTTGCATGTCCCGCCGGGCGGAACCGTGTTGGAACTCGGCTGCGGCACCGGCCGCAACCTGGTCCGGGCGGCGCAGCGATATCCCGACGCCCGCTTCTTCGGCATCGATATTTCACATGCAATGCTGGAAACGGCCTCGGCCTCAATCTCCCGCCACGGCCTTTCCGGCCGCACGGCGCTCGCAAAGGGCGACGCCACCGCCTTCGACGCAAGCGCGCTATTCGGCCAGCCGGCATTCGACCGCGTCTTCATCTCCTATGCACTGTCTATGATCCCCGGCTGGGAGAAGACCGTCCCTGCTGCTCTCGCCGCACTGACGCCGGGCGGGTCGCTGCACATCGTCGACTTCGGCCAACAGGAGCGGCTGCCAGGCTGGTTTCGCTCAGGCCTGCGCGCATGGCTGGCCAAATTCCACGTCGAGCCGCGTGATTCATTGCGCGAGGTGCTGGAATCGGAATGTCAGCGGACAGATGCAAGCCTTTCCATTCAAACGCTTTATCGCGGTTATGCAGTCCATGCGGTCGTGACGCGGGCAAGCTGAGAACACGCTACTCGATCGCTTTCGCCAGCGCCTCGAGCATCCTTTGCGGCTTGTAGCCGAGCTTCGACGGAGTCAGCCCGAGCCGCACCACGACCAGCCTCTTCGAAGGCGTGACCGCGATCGACTGGCCGTCATGGCCGAGCAGCCAGAACGCGTCTGCCGTCAGATCGAAGCCGGCGTCCGGATCCTGCCCCTCGGACGTGCCGGCCACCGGCCCGTGCAGCCACACCTGTCCGCGGCCGTATTCGCCGTTCGAGGCCGGCGCCGGCTCTCTCATCCATGCCGCGAAACCTGGCGGCAGAAGTTCTACACCGTTCCAGATGCCGTCCTGCAGCAGGAACTGTCCGAACCGCGCCCAGTCGCGCGCCGTCGCATACATGTAGGATGAGCCCACAAAGGTGCCGCGCGCATCGGTTTCCATCACCGCGCTGGTCATGCCCAGCGGCCCGAACAGCGCCTCGTGCGGCCAGGCCAGCGCCTCGTTCGGGTCGCCCACGGCATCCTGCCACAGCCGCGACAGCATCACCGTCGTGCCGCTCGAATAGGAGAACACCTTGCCGACTTCGCCCGCCAGCGGCTTTGCCGCGGCGAAAGCGGCCATGTCCGGCTCGAGATAGAGCATGCGCGTGACATCGGTGACGTCGCCATAGTCCTCGTTGAATTCGAGCCCACTCGACATCGCCATCAGGTCGGAGGTCTTGATTGCCCCACGTCCATCGCCGGCCCAGGCCTCGAACAGGCGCGCCCGCTCGACCTCGATCCTGCCCTCCTTGACAAGCGTGCCGATGATCGCGGCGGTCACGCTCTTGGCGATGGACCAGCCGAGCAAGGGCGTTTCGGCTGAAAAGCCCTCGCCGTAGCGCTCGCCGACGATGCGGCCGTCTCTGACCAGGACCACGGCGCGCATGCCCGGCCCGGTCATCGCCGGGTCGTCGAGAATTTCCGCGATCCGGGGATGCTGCGACGGCTCGACCCGGTTGCCCTCGGGCCATATTCCATCCGGAAGTTCTGCCGGCGGCTGGATGGCGATGTCGGTTACCTGCGCGGAGGCCACATCGCCGTCGGGGACGGCCGCGCAGCCGAAGCCGGTGCGATCGACCGCCAGTCCCTGGCCGAACAGGCCGAACAGCCCCGCCGAAACCGTTCCGGCGCTGTCGTCGACATCCACCGAGATCAGCTTCAAGATCGGATGGCCGGGCGCCTGCACATCGGCCCGCAGCACCTCGCCGGCGTCACGCCCGGCAACAAAGACGTTGGAGCAGACGATTTTGGCCGAGTAACCAGCCGCTACCCGGATCATCGCCGGCGGCGCGAAATAGAGCCATGCCGCGAGCCCGATGAGCACCGCAATGGCCAGCCCCGCCAGCCATTTCGCTATTTTTCCCGCTATCCGCATCCTGCCTCGCCTCTATGCCTGCTTGCCGCCATCCTTCCGCCGCAATTCCTCGTGGAAATTTCCCGGCCTGTCGAGCGGGATCAACAAATTGTCAACCATGATCGGCCAAGACTGGAATACTCCGGCCTGACATGAGATGGCAGCCCGGCTGCGCGTCCAAGGGGGACACGCATACTCGATAAATATCCGGATGGGCTGAAACCCGTCCAACAGGAGACGCGATGCGCCGTTTTCCGGCCCTGATCCTGCTGGCGCTGCTTGGCGCCTGCTCGACGATGGACGATCTGGCGCCTGCCGCCTCAGATGCCGGAACCGGCCCCAGCAGCGCGGTCTCGGTCGGCTACCCGCGCTTCGACGACAGCGACCCGCACGACTGGCAGGGCCGCGCGCCGTGGAACCATGCCGTACACGGCACCGACGTGTCGAAATACCAGTCTTCCATCGACTGGCACACCGCCAAGGCCAGCGGCATATCCTTCGCCTTCATCAAGGCGACCGAAGGCGGCGACCGTATCGACGACTATTTCACCGCGCACTGGCGCGGAACCAAGGCCGCCGGCGTACCGCGCAGCGCCTATCATTTCTATTATTTCTGCCGCCCCGCCACCGAGCAGGCGGCCTGGTTCATCCGCAATGTGCCGCGCGACCGATCCGCACTGCCGCCGGTGCTCGACATGGAGTGGAATCCGCAATCGCCGACCTGCAAACTCCGCCCGCCCGCTGCGACGGTACGCAGCGAGATGAAGACCTTTCTGGAAATCGTTGAAAAGCATTACGGCAAGAAACCGATCATCTACACCTCGATCGACTTCTTCGACGATAATGGCCTCTCCTCCTTCACTGGCTATCCCTATTGGCTGCGCTCGGTCGCCGGCCATCCGAGCGCGCGGTACGGCGCGCATCCTTTCGTGTTCTGGCAATATACGGGGACCGGTGTCGTTCCCGGAATCAAGGGCGATGCCGATATCAACGTCTTCAATGGCAGCCCTTCCGCCTGGAAGAAGTGGCTGAAAGCGAATACGCACTAATCACCGGCCTCGCCCGTTTTTCGCCACGACTTTTGGGCAGACGACTGCCTGGGAGGTTGCAGGCTGGAGTATTGAAAAGATGAAATTGCGGACTACGGCGCTCGCGCTGCTTGCCACCTTTGCGGCTGCGCCCGCCATTGCGCAGGAGTGCGGCGGCGATTTCGATGCCTGGCGTGCGGCTGTCGCGACCGAAGCAAGGGCTGCGGGCGTCGGAGATACTGGTCTGTCGGCACTGCAGCGGGCGAGCGTCGACCGGAAAGTGCTCGAGCACGACCGTGCCCAGGGCGTTTTCACCCAGAGCTTCATCGAGTTCTCCTCCCGCATGATTTCCGACTACCGGCTGCAGCAGGGCGCCGCCAACCTCCAGAAATATGCCGACATCTTCGCCCGCGCCGAACAGGAGTTCGGCGTGCAGGGCCCGGTTATCGCCGCCTTCTGGGCGCTGGAGACGGATTTCGGAGCGGTTCAGGGCGATTTCGACACGGTCAACGCGCTGTTGACGCTCGCGCATGATTGCCGCCGGCCGGAGCTGTTCCGCCCCCAGGTGGTGCCGCTGCTCACCCTCATCGACCAGGGCGTTCTGCCCGCCGGCGTCAAGGGTGCCTGGGCCGGCGAAGTCGGCCAGACGCAGCTCCTGCCCTCCGATTATCTGGCGCGCGGCGTCGACGGCGACGGCGACGGCCTCGTGGACCTGCGCAACAGCGCGCCCGACGTCATCATGACCACGGCAAACAAGATCCTGTCGCGCGGCTGGAAACGCGGCGAGCCATGGATCGAGGAAGTCCGCGTGCCCGAGGCGATGCCGTGGGATCAGACCGGCCGCACCAACAAGCTGCCTCTGTCGCAATGGGCGGCGTGGGGGGTAACCCGTCGCGACGGCACGCCACTGACCGATAACGGCCGGAAGGCGGGCTTGGTCCTGCCGATGGGCCACAAGGGACCGGCATTCCTCACCTACGACAATTACGACGTCTATCTCGAGTGGAACCAGTCGATCACCTACACGATGACTGCCGCCAATTTAGCCGCCCGGCTTGCCGGCGCGCCGGCCTATGACAGGCGTAATCCCGAACCCGGGCTCGATGGCGGCCAGATGAAGGAGTTGCAGCACAGGCTGCAGGCGAAAGGCTACGATGTCGGCGGCATCGACGGCATTCTCGGCACCAACACCCGCGAGGCGGTGCGCCAGGAGCAGATGCGCCTCGGCCTGCCGGTCGACGGCTGGCCGACGTCGGCGCTGCTGGCGGGATTGGATCAGGGGAGTAGGGGAGTAGGGGAGTAGGGGGAAAATCGCATTCGCCAAGCGCCGAAACAAGCTTTTCCCACTGCCTACTGCCTACTGCCTGCTGCGTGCTGCCTGCTGCTTACCGCCCTACTCCCCACTCCCTCAATCTGCCATCGTCTCCAGCGTCGCAAAACTCTCCGGCGCTTCGCCCTCGTCGAAGGGCGTCGCCACTTCCACGAATGTGTCGGGATAGAATCCGTTGAAGCGCGTCCGGAGCGACAACGAATAGGCGCCGATATGGCCGATCTCGATCCAGTCGCCGGTGTCGATCGTCTCCGGCAGCCAGAACGGCCGCGACAGGATATCGACGGAATCGCAGGTGGCGCCGCACACCTTGAACGGCACGATGTTCCTTTCCTCGCCGTTGCGCGAGCGGATCGCCGGATCGGGAATGAAGCGCGCCGGCAGCGTGATCTTGCCGGTCCAGCTGTCGGACAATGACGCCCAGATGCCGTCATTGATGTAGAGCCGCCTGCCCTTGCGCAAAAGCACCCGCACGATCAGCGAGAACGCGCGTGCCACGATCACCCGTCCCGGCTCGGCGACCAGCGGCACATCATCGAACCCATATTCCTTCAGGTCGCCGCGCAGCCGCGACATGATCTGGCCGATCGAAGGCATTTCGACCTTCTTGCGATTGGGGTCGCGGCCGTATTCGGCCGGAAAGCCGCCGCCGACATCGAGCCCGGCGATCGGAAAGCCCATGCGGTTGCGGACCCAGTCGGCCGAAGCCAGCGCCCGCTCGTAGGTGTCGGGATCCTCGATCTGGCTGCCGACATGAAAGCAGATGCCGACCTTGTAGCCATTGCGATGCAGCCTGTGCGCCAATTCCACGGCATAGGCCGGCCCCGCGCCGAATTTCTTCGACAGTTCGTAAGCCGCAAGTCCCTTGGTCTGTATGCGCACGAACACCGTGATCGCGCCCGGATCGATATCCAGCGCCCGCACCACCCGCGTCAGCTTGGTGATTTCGTCCTCGTGGTCGAGCGCGATCACCCTGATGCCGTATTTTTCGAGCGCCAGCCGAATGTCCGATTGCGCCTTGACCGGATGCATGTAGAGCATCTCGGCATCCGCGGAAACGGCGCGGACCGCCGCGAATTCGCCCGGCGAGGCCACATCGAACGCAGTGACGCCGGCCTCGACCAGCGTCTTCAGCACCATGTGCTCGCCATTGGTCTTGACCGCATAAGCGGTTTTGCCCGGAAACATGTCCATGAACTGGCGGCAGTCGGCCTTCAGCACTTCGGGGCGAAAGCAATAGACCGGATCGTCGGGACGAAGCGCGAGCGCGGCCTCTTTCGCATTCTCGAATCGCTGCATCAGGTGCTCCTCGGCCAGTCGCCGTTACTTAGAGCACGTTCGCCGCAAAGGGAACGATTGTGTGCCCCGCGTCAGCTCCCGCAGCCGCTGGCCGTGGCAGGAGAAAGCCTATGCAAACGGGAATCGGGTGGCTGCGGCAGGTGAATGCCGCTAAGGCTTGGTGCGGACAAATCATCCCAGAGGCTTCGATGACAGCGGTTCCGGCGGCGGTGGCCCCGCAGACGACAATGACGGCGCGGGATTGGGGCCAGCTTCTGCTGCTGGGCGCGATCTGGGGCGGATCGTTTTTCTTCGCCCGCATCGCGGTCGCCGAGATTCCGCCGCTGACGCTGGTCCTGTTTCGCGTGGCAATCGCGGCCGTTGCCCTGCACGTCTATCTCCTGGCGCGCGGGCCGTCCTTCAAGCTCGCTTTGCCCCACGCGACGGGCTTCTTCTTGCTCGCGCTGCTCAACAATGTCATCCCGTTCTCGCTGATCTTCGCCGGCCAGACCGTGCTCGGAGCCGGCCTCGCCTCGGTGCTCAACGCCACCACGCCGTTCTGGACGCTGATCGTCGCCAATGCGCTTACCAGCGACGAGAAGCTGAGCTGGAACAAGGTCGCCGGCATCCTGCTCGGCATCGCCGGCACGGCGGTGATGATCGGGCCGGGCCTGATCGCAGGCCTGGGCGGGCCGGTCTGGGCCAAGTTCGCTCTTGTCGGCGCTTCGCTTTCCTACGCCTTTGCGCTGATCGTCGCCCGCCGCTTCAAGGGCGTGCCGCCATCCGTCGTGGCGGCCGGCCAGCTCACCGCCTCGACGGCGATGATGCTGCCGGTGGTGCTGATCGTGCATGGAACGGCGGGATTGTTCGAGGCAAGCGCGCCAGTATGGACGGCGGTGCTGGCGCTGGCGCTCGTCTCCACTGCCTTCGCCTACATACTTTATTTCAACGTCATCGCCTCTGCCGGCGCGACCAACGCCTCGCTTGTCACCCTGATCGTCCCGGCAAGCGCGATCCTGCTTGGCCTTGCCTTCCTCGGCGAACGCCTGGACCTGTTCGAACTAGCCGGCATGGCGCTGATCGCGCTCGGCCTGGTAACCATCGACGGCAGGCTGCTCCGCAGGTAACGCCGCCATATTTTGTTCACAGGCGTGAAGTCGATTTTAGCCGAATATTTTCAAGAACTAACGCGACGCAACGGGTCGGATTTTTCACAATCCTGCCGCAATGCAGCACGTTTTCCGCTTGCCTGTTGCACAAAGTCCCCTAGACTCGCGTGATGGCTCTAAATCAGGAGGCTACGCATGGGACTTACTCGGCCGATCAATGCATTGATGATTTGTGCTGCGTTCGCTTTTATCGGCGCCCTCATCATGGGAGTTCTTCCTTAAGCCACCGAAGCTTGGAGGAGGCCAGCTAGTCTGGCAGGGATTAGGAAAAGGCCGGGCCACACGCCCGGCCTTTTCTTTTGCCCTTCACGCCGCCGCCGAACCGGCCGCGGCAGCCGCCAGCCTCGCAGCCGGTTCGTGGGCGCGGATGCCGATCATATGGCAAACCGCGAACGCCAGGTCGGCTCGGTTCATCGTATAGAAGTGGAAATCGCCGACGCCGCGCTCGATCAGGTCCATCACCTGCTCGGCCGCAACCGCCGAAGCCACCAGCGCATGGGTCTGCGGGTCCTCATCCAGGCCCTCGAAGCGCTCGGCCAGCCAGGCCGGAACATGCGCGCCTGCCCTTGACGAAAAGTTCGCCACCTGCCGGAAATTGTGAACCGGCTGGATGCCCGGCACAATCGGGACATAGATGCCGGCCCGGCGCACCCGCTCGACATAGCGCTCGTAGATGTCGTTGTCGAAGAAAAACTGGGTGATCGCCCTCGTCGCTCCATTGTCGACTTTGCGCTTCAGCATCTCGATGTCGGTCGCGAAATCCGGGCTTTCCGGATGCTTTTCCGGATAGGCGGCGACCGAAATGTCGAAATCGGCGATCGATCTCAGGCCGGCCACCAGTTCGGCGCCGTTCTCGTAGCCGCCGGGATGGGGTGAATAGGCCTGGCCGACCCCGGACGCCGGGTCGCCGCGCAGGGCGACGAAGCGCTTTATCCCGAGGGCGTCGTATTCGCGAATGACCGCGTCCACCTCGTCCCTCGATGCGCCGACGCAGGTCAGATGCGCAGCGGCAGGAATGCCCGTCTCGGTCAGAATGCGCTTGACCGTGCGCGCGGTGCGCTCGCGCGTCGAGCCCCCGGCGCCATAGGTCACCGACACGAATTCCGGTTGCAGCGGCTCCAGCCGCGTGACCGTGCTCCACAGCCGCGCCTCCATCTCGTCCGTCTTCGGCGGGAAGAACTCGAACGATACGCTTACGCGTTTGCCGATATCCGGACGGCGTGAAAAGCGGAATTGGTTCATCAGGCGGTTTCCCTTTGCTCGGCGCCCTGCGCGGGGTCCGCGATCAGAAGGCGGCGATCGCGTCCAAGCCACAGCTTCACGGTAAGCTTCGCGTCCGGTGTGGCGCGCGGCTCGAATTCCAGCGTCTCCTCAAGGTCGAGCCCGGCCTCGGTGAACCATTCCGCGATCTGGCGATCGGAAAAGCCGAGCCTGATATGGGCATGCTCCTCGCGCAGGAATTCCAGCGCATGCGACGCGAAATCGACGATGACCAGTCGCCCCGAGGGCCTAAGCAGCCGCGCCGCCTCCTTGATGCCCAGCGCCGGATCGTCGAGATAGTGCAGCACCTGGTGCATCGTCACCAGGTCGAAGGCGTCGCGTTCCACCGGCGGCGCGAAGATGTCGCCCTGCCGCACCTGCGCGTTCGACACCCCTGCCTTGTCGAGATTGGCGCGGGCGACGGTCAGCATTTCGCGCGACATGTCGATGCCGACGCCGCGCTTGTATAGCGGCGCGAACAGCTCCAGCAGCCTGCCGGTGCCGGTGCCGAGATCGAGCATGGACTGGAAAGGCCGCTTGCCGACGAGCTTCAGCAGCGCCGCCTCGACGGCGCGATCCGGCGCATGCAGCGAACGTATCTGGTCCCAGCTCGCGGCGTTGCGGCTGAAATAGGAAGCAGCCCGCTCCTGGCGCTTGCGCTTGACGGCTGCCAGCCGCTCCAGGTCGCGCTCGATCTGTGGATCGCCATCATACACGCGCGACACCAGGCCGTGGACGAAGTCGCGGGTCGCGTCGTCGTCCGACAGGCGGAAAAACGCCCAGGAGCCCTCCTGGTAGCGCTCGATCAGTCCGGCCTCGAGCAGCAGCTTGAGATGGCGCGAGACGCGGGGTTGTGACTGGTTAAGGATTTCGGTCAGGTCGGAAACGGTGAGGTCGCCGCGCGAAATCAGCGCCAGGATTCTCAAACGGCTGGATTCGGCCGCCGCCTTCAATGTATCAACCATCAGGTCCAGGGTTACGCGCATAGCTGTCGATTTATCCAAAAAGACATAAACATATCTTTATGTGAAAAGTTGACACCGTGCAACCGCAATGTCGCGGACTGGCCAGAAAATGACGCGGCAGTATCGGAGGCACCGGCATGTTCGAGAAACGCGACGGCGAGATTGCGCTTGCCGACGATCCGGCGGCGATGCCGGCCGACGGCCATGTCGTGTTCATCGGCCGCATCCGCTCGCCCTGGAACTCGCGCGCCGACTGCCCCAAGAACATGGCTGCCGCCCGCGAACGCGGGCTGACCGCGACGGTGGAGATCGACGAGCCGTTCCGGCCGGGGCTCCAGGGGCTCGGCGGCGCCAGCCACGTCATCATCCTGTCCTGGTTTCATCACGCGCCGCGGAATCTGATTGTCCAGATACCGCGCCATGCCTCTGAACCCAAAGGCGTTTTCGCCCTACGCTCCCCTGCCCGGCCGAACCCGGTCGGCCTGCATGTGGCGAAACTGCTCGCGCTCGATGTCGCGGCCGGCCTGCTGACCCTCGACGCCATCGATGTACTCGACGGCACGCCACTGATCGACATAAAGCCCTACTTCGCGTCGATCGACGCCTTTCCCGACGCGGTGGTTGCCCGCCGTGAGCGCGGCGAATAACCATGGCGACGGGCCGCCAGCGCGCGATCGCCAAGGCGCTAACGGCGCTGCTGCCGCTTGCGCCCTATGCCGATACCGAAAAGATCCGCGCCGAGGCCGGCGCGCGACATCTGAAGACCATGCCGCCGGCGATCGCCGTGTGGCTCGCGGCCATCGCCCACATCCGCCACGAGCACACCGATTACGAAAAGCTGCTCGACGAAGGCTACGACCGCGATTCGGCCCGCTTCTTCGTCGTCGGCCAGACCAACGCCGTCCTCACCAGCTGGCGCGCCACGCGGGTGCTCGATCCGGATGAAGACGAGGAATAGCAGCGCTTTTGCGGGGTTTGGCTCTATTCGACGCTTTCCGGCAAGAGCATCGAGACGTGCAGCTAATCTAAGAAACCTGGGATGAACTGATGGTCGAACCCCGTACCAATTCGCTTCCGCAAGTCCTGAGCCGTCACGCAGACCCGCATAGCTACCCCAACGGAGTAGCTTTCATGGACAGCCAGTATCTGCCTATGTCGGAGGCAAAGATTTCAGTGCTCGATTGGGGTTTTCTGCATTCCGACGCCACGTACGACACGGTCCACGTTTGGGGCGGGCGTTTCTTCCGCCTCGACCTTCACCTCGACCGCTTCTTCGGCGGGCTCGAAAAATTGCGCATGACGATCCCGTTCGATCGCAATGGCGTCGCCGAAATCCTCCACAATTGCGTGGCCGTTTCGGGCCATCGCTCTTCCTATGTCGAGATGATCTGCACCCGTGGCGCATCGCCCACCTTCAGCCGCGATCCGCGCGATGCGGTCAACCGCTTCATGGCCTTCGCCATCCCTTATGGCTCGGTCGCCAATGCGGAGCAGATGCAGCGCGGATTGCATGTCGCCATCAGCCAGACCGTGCGGATTCCCGCGGCCTCCGTCGACCCGTCCATCAAGAACTATCATTGGCTGGACCTCGTCCGCGGGCTTTTCGATGCCTATGACCGCAATGCCGAAACGGCGCTGATCCTCGACACGGTAGGCAATGTCGCCGAAGGTCCGGGGTTCAACGTCTTCATCGTCAGGGATGGCGCCCTGACCACGCCGGCGACCGGCGTGCTGCCCGGCATCACCAGACGGACAGTCTTCGACCTCTGCGCCGAGCAGGGTATTCCGGTCACCGCCGGCGAGGTGAGCGTCGATGCGCTCCGCAAGGCCGACGAAGTTTTCATCACCTCGACCGCCGGCGGCATCATGCCCGTCACGGCCTTGGACGGTCGGCCCGTGGCGGATGGCAAGGTCGGGCCCGTCACCAGGCGCCTTACGGCGCTCTATTGGGAAAAGCATGCTGATCCGGCCTGGTCTACGCCGGTGCGCTATCCCTAAACCGATGGAACGCGAAAGCCTCGCGCGATCAGACCCCGTAAATCCACTGCTCCGGCACCCGCACCGAAAACTCCTCGCCGGACGCAATCGTGCCCGGCTTCTCGACCCAGGCGACCAGCCCGCGCAGGCGTTTCGCCGTCTTGGGAAACAGAAGCGAGCCGGCCTCGATATCAGGCATGTTCGCGCGCTCGGCGATCTGCCGGCCCGCGATCCGGCACGGCCCGTTCTGGGCATCGACTTTCAGCGTCACGCCGCCCCTGAAGAACAGCATGGTCCCCGACGGCAGCATCGACAGATGCGGCACGCCGGCTATGAGCAGGTTGGCGCCGATCCATTCCGGTCTGATTTCGGCGAGCCCCATGCGCTGGGCGACCGTGGCAAGCTCGTCCGGCGCCACAATCGAAAGCTGCCGCTCGTTGCGCATCTCGGTGCCGCGCGGATACCACGGCTCGCGCCCGCCGGACCTGCGCGTATATCCTGCGTGGATATCTCCTTCGATGCCCTCGAAACCGAGCCTCAGCGTCTCGACCGCGACCGTCTCGAAGTGATCGGCCGGCGCGACATAGAGGCCGGCGACCCTGCCGACGAGCTTCCTTGCGGGGAGGATTTGCGGCTCTCCGTTCAGCGGAGCGAGCAGGTCGAGCATCGGCGGTTCCCTGATTGAGGATCTCGCGATAACTGCCGCCGAACGGCTTCGGCGTCCAGCCAAAAAGCCTGATCGGTTTATGACAGCCGCTGATGCGACCCTGCGGTTTTGCTGAATCCTCGCGCGCCGAACTGCCGCCGCTCAGAACTCGCACGCCTCGGGTAGATTGTCTCCCGTCCAGTCCGCAAGCTTCACGGGCGTGAACGTCCCTTCGATCGGTTGATTCTCTTCGTCCAGACCTTGCGTCACGACGCCTTTCCCGGCGAGAAAATCGATCTCGCAGCCCCCTATGACCGTCTCCACATTGCCGTCCGCGGTGTGGGTGTTCCAGTCCCAATCCTTGGCGTAGTCGGCCACCACGAACTCGCCGTCGCGGTAGGCGATCGTCAGCGTCTCTCCCCATGTCTTGCTGGCACCCCAGCCATAGACCGACGTGACAGCCAGCGATCCGTCGCCATCGCTTTCGAGAGGCTGGACCCAGGGCGTGCGATCCGTATCGGCGATCGCCTTTTTTGCGAACGAAGGCTTGCGTGAAAGATCGAGTTTTTCCTCGCCTCCGGCCAGATAGATGTTCAGGTCGACGCGTTCGCCCGGGCTGAGGCCATACCGCTCTTCGGTCAGCGGATGAAAATCGGTGCGGCCTGGTCCCACCAGCACAAGCACGGCCCGGTCCATCTTGCCGTCCCTGTCGAGGTCCAGCGTGGCCTCGTAAAGCGCTTCCGTCTTTTCCTCCGCGAGGGCAGGCGGCGCGAAAGCCGCCAGCACGGCAATTAGGAACAAGGCCGCGTGTGGAGACGACGATGTCTTCATAGCCAAACTATCCGGGCTTCGGTCCAGCCACGATAGCACCGGTCGGGCGAGGACGAAACTCGCGAACAACTGTGGCGAGTGGTGAAAACTCGGAGAACTCGCCGGCAAGGCTCCTGTCAGAGCTTCCTCAACAGCGCACCGCCGATCGAGTAACCCGCCCCGAAGGCGCAGAGCAGGCCGTAATCGCCCGCCTTCATGTCCTCGTGGTTCTCCTTGAAGGCAATGATCGCGCCGGCCGCTGCGGTGTTGCCGAGCCGCTCCAGCACCATCGGCGCGCGGTCATGGCCGACATCATGGCCGAAGGAGAGCTTCAGGATCATGGCGTTCATGCGCGCATTGGCCTGGTGCAACCAGAACCGCCTTATGCCGTGCGGCGTCAGGCCGTGCTCGGCGAGGAAATCCACGATGAAACGGTGACCGGCCACCGTCACTTCCTTGAACACCTTGTTGCCAACCTGCTTGATCATGTTGCCGCGCATGTCGATCGCGGAGGTGTCCTCCTGCCCGGCCCGCAGCAGGAAGCCGAGATTCGTCCGGATATTGTTGGAGAACTGCGTCCAGCCGCGCGTATCCAGAACCTCGAATTTTCCGGGCCGGGTCTCGCTCTCCTCCAGCGCCTCCACCACCATCGCCGTCGAGGCGTCGCCGAAGATGAAATGCGTCTGCCGGTCGCGGAAGTTCAAATGCCCGGTGATGATCTCGGGCGTCACCACCAGCACCCGCTTCTGCCCGCCCGCCCGCACCAGATTGGAGGCGACATGCAGGCCGGCGGCGGCCGACGAGCAGCCGAGGCCCATGTCGAAAGCCGCGCCCTTTATGCCGAGCGCATTCTGGATCTCGATGCCGATCGCCGGATAGGGCCGCTGGTGATGCGAGGCCGCGCAGATCACAAGGTCGATATCTTCCGGTCCAAGCCCGGCATCGTCGAGCGCGCGCCGCGCCGAAGCCACGCCGAACTCCGCCATCACCGACAACTCGTCGTCGCCGCGCGGGGGGATGCGCGGCGTCATCCGCTCGGGGTCCAGAATCCCGTCCAGCACCAGCACGTGGCGCTTCTTCACTCCCGACGCATAGACGATGAAGTCGGTGTCGGACTTCGCCAGCTTCTCCTCGCCGGTGATCTCGCGGCGCGCGTTCTCGGCGTCCACCCAGGTGTTGAAGCTGTCGACGAGTTCCTCATTGGTGATCGAGGCCTCGGGGATGACGACGCCGACGCCGCTGATGATGACGCGATGCATGCTGCTGAACGATCCCCGTGCGGTTGCCGCGACCCTGCCCACGCACGCCCTACAGTTTCGCGGTCTCCCGGTCGACACTTTTGCCGTGTAGCAGTTTACGCCGGCTTAAGCGCCCCGACCGCGGTCCTGTCAAGCGCCACGCCGATCTTTCGGCCGCCGCCGACGCTTTACGCTCACGCTGGCCAGGCGTATCGTCGCTGCGGGCCGGGAAGAGCAATGCGTCAGGAGGGTTCATGATGCGCGCGACTTCCATTGTTCCTGCAATTATGTCGATTCTAGGCATTGCCGCGCCGGCCATGGCGGCCGACGTCTCCTGCAACGGTCTCGTCACCTCGGGCGAGACCATGATCTGCTCCGGCTTCGAGCCGAACTGGGCCGTCGAGCTGAACTGCATCGGCGGAACGATGCAGTCCTCCTTCATCGACGCGTTTTCCGGCGACGGCATCCAGACCACGCCCGGCACCGTGACCTTCTCATCCGAAGACCCGTGGACCTTCGAGACCAGCCACGGCATCCGCGGCACCATCGCCGCGACGCCCGGCGGCTGCACCGACGAAAGCGACGCCGTGCGCGACTACACTTTTACGCCGACCGCTGTGCCGGGTCTGAGCGGCCCGTTCTTTCCGTTCTGCTGCCGGATGCGATGAGGTCGTCGTCTGGATCGACCTACCTCGTCAGCCTCTTATACGTCATGCGGTGCGGGTTGACCGCATCCGGCCCGAGCCGCCTGATCTTGTCCTGCTCGTAATCCTCGAAGTTGCCCTCGAACCATTCGACATGGCTGTCGCCCTCGAAGGCGAGGATGTGCGTGGCCAGCCGGTCGAGGAACATGCGGTCGTGCGAGATGATGACGGCGCAGCCGGCATAGTTTTCCAGCGCGTCTTCGAGTGCGGCCAGCGTTTCGGTGTCGAGGTCGTTGGTCGGCTCGTCGAGCAGCAGCACGTTGCCGCCGGTCTTCAGCATCTTGGCCAGATGCACGCGGTTGCGCTGGCCGCCGGACAGATTGCCGACCTTCTGCTGCTGGTCGCCGCCGCGGAAATTGAACGATGAGCAGTAGGCGCGGGTGTTGACGTCGTGCTTGCCGAGCTTGACCACTTCGGCGCCGCCGGAAATCTCCTCCCACACCGTCTTCGACGGCTCGAGCGTGTCGCGGCTCTGGTCGACATAGCCGAGCTTCACCGTCTCGCCGACGCGGATCGTGCCCTCGTCGGGTGTCTCCTGGCCGGTGATCATGCGGAACAAAGTCGTCTTGCCGGCGCCGTTCGGGCCGATCACGCCGACGATGCCGCCGGGCGGCAACCTGAATTCCAGATCCTCGATCAGCAGCCGGTCGCCATAGCCCTTGGACAGGTCCGAAACCTCGATCACCACATTGCCGAGACGCTCCCCATGCGGGATCACGATCTGCGTGTCGGAAGGACGGCGCTTGTCGGCCTGCTCCAGCAGATTCTCGAACGCCTGGATGCGGGCCTTGGACTTGGTCTGGCGCGCTTTAGGGCTGGAGGCTATCCACTCGCGCTCGCGGGTGATTGCGCGCTGGCGCGCATCGTCCTCGCGGCCTTCCTGCTTGAGGCGCTTGGCCTTGGCTTCCAGATAGGCGGTGTAGTTGCCCTCGTAGGGAATGCCGCGGCCGCGGTCGAGCTCCAGGATCCAGCCGGTGACATTGTCGAGGAAGTAACGGTCGTGGGTGATGATCATCACCGCGCCCTTGTAGGCGCGCAGGTGCTTTTCCAGCCAGGCCGTGGTTTCGGCGTCGAGATGGTTGGTCGGCTCGTCGAGCAGCAGCAGGTCGGGCTCGCGCAGCAGGAGTTGGCACAGCGCCACGCGGCGGCGCTCGCCGCCCGAGAGATTGGTCACGTCGGCATCCTTGGCCGGGCAGCCAAGCGCTTCCATCGCCATCTCGACCTGCTGTTCGAGATCCCACAAATTCAGCCTGTCCATCTCGTCCTGGAGCCTGGCCGACTCGTCTGCCGTCTCGTCGGAATAGTTCATCATCAGCTCGTTGTAGCGGTCGATGATGGCGGTCTTCTTGGCGACGCCTTCCATGATGTTGCCGAACACATTGAGCGCCGGGTCAAGCTCCGGCTCCTGCGCCAGATAGCCGACGGTGGCGCCCTCGGCGAGCCAGGCTTCGCCGCTCCAGTCCTTGTCGATGCCGGCCATTATCTTGAGCACGGTCGACTTGCCGGCGCCGTTCGGGCCGAGAATGCCGATCTTGGCGTCGGGGTAGAAGGAGATGTTGAGGTTTTCGAGAACCTTCTTGGTGCCGTAGGCCTTGGTCAGGTCGGCCATGTGATAGATGAACTGGCGTGCCACGCGCGCATATCCTGTAATGTTGAGGAGAGTTGGGCGCTATGTAAGCGAAGCCGCCCGCAACGGCAATGCTTTCGCGGCGGTTGGGGCGCCTTGCCGCGCCGGGTCAGGTCGGCGCGATGACCTCCCCGATCAGCTTGCCCGGCCGCGCCTCCCGCTCCAACTGCTCGAAGGTGCATTGGCGCGGCGCCTTGTCCGGCCGCCAGCGCAACAATTTGGTGCCGTGGCGGAAGCGGTCGCCGGTCACATGATCGTAGCGCACCTCCACCACCAGTTCCGGCTTGAGGGGCTCCCACTGGGCCGAGCGCTCGGTCGACCAGCGGCTCGGCCCGCCCGGCGCGCGGCCGGTGAAGCCCGTCCCGCCCCTCAGCGCCTCCAACCTCTCCGTCAGTTCCGGCCGCTCCGCATCGTAGATTGTCGAGGTGAAGCCGACATGGTGGAGCAGGCCGTCATCGTCATAAAGGCCGAGCAGCAGCGAGCCGACAAGCGTGCTTGCCGAGCCGTAGCGAAAGCCGCCGACCACGCAATCGGCCGAGCGCATCCGCTTGACTTTCAGCATTGCGCGCTCGCCGCTTTCATAAAAGCCGTCGAGCCGCTTGGCGACGACGCCGTCGAGCGCGCCGCCGGCCCGCGCCAGCCAGGCCGCCGCTTCCTCGCGGTCGCGCGTGAAGGGCGAAAGCCGCAGCCCGATCGCGTTCCCGATTCGGGCGAAGACGCTTTCCAGCTTCGCGCGCCGTTCGGTCAGGGGCGACTTGACCAGGCTTTCGCCGCCTGGCGCCATCGGCATGTCGAACAGGATGAACATTGCCGGCGTCTCCCGCGCCAGCTTGCGTATCCGGCTTTCGGCCGGATGAAGCCGCATCTGCAGCGCATCGAAGGAAAGCGTGTCGCCTTCGGGGATGGCGAGTTCCCCGTCGAGCACGAAATCCTCGCCCGGCAGGTTTTTGACGGTCTCGACCATTTCCGGAAAATAGCGCCCCAACGGCTTGCCCGATTTGGCGTAGAGTTCGACCTCGCCGTTCTTCTTGACTGCCAGGCAGCGAAAGCCGTCCCATTTCGGCTCGAACTGCCAGCCGGGTTCGTCCGGCAGTTCGTCGACCAGCTTCGCCTCCATCGGCTCGATCGGCCCGGAGGGCGGAGGTGCAGTTCGGTTGTCGGCGGCGATTTCGTCACGGGCAGGCATGGATCGCATCCTTGTGCTCGATAAGACGCAGCACTCCCGGTTGTTCCGCCGGCTGTAACGTCACCCTCAAGCTAGACGAAGGTTCTCAGTTCAACACCTTGTCGAGCAGCCACCTGCCGACCGGCCAGGTCGCGGTGAAATCCGCCAGCGCGCGCTCCGCGAAACTGGGGGATGTCGCTTCCTTCGCCGGAAGTTCCTTCCCGGCGTAAAGCCCCTCATGCAGCAGAAAGCGGGCCCGCTCGTGGGTTCCGTCGTAGCCGCGCGGGACGCTTTTGCGCGTTGCGCCGCCGATTTCGTAGCCCGCCGCCGCAACCGAGCCGGCAATTTCCGCAAGCTCCCGGCCGGACCGCTCGTCGAGCGCGGCCAGCCGAAAACGCTCCAGCATCTCGTCCTTGAGAACATGCATCCCACTGCCGATGAAGATCATTTCAGGCGCGATGCGCAGATAAAAGCCCGGCCGGTCCCAGCCTTTCTTGTCGCCGTGCCAGAACCAGATATCGAGATGATCCTTGTAGGGCCGCTTGTCCCTGGCGAAGCGGATGTCGCGATTGATGCGGGAAATCGAGCCGTTCACTTTCGGCTCGTAGCGCACGCTCTGCGAAACGCCCGCGAGCTTTGGCCCGACCGTCTCGACGAAACGCCGCGCCGGCTCGACATAGCCGGCCTCGTAAAGTGCGCGGTTCGCCTCGAACCAGTCCCTGGAATTGTTCCGGGCGATCCCCTGCAGGAATGTGAGAGTTTCTGCGGGAAACTGCGAAAACTCGGTGCCGGCCATCGTCCGCTCCCGAAACTTCGACAAACAACCATAGCATGACGACATCCCGCCCCGGCAGAGGCCGGGCAACAGGGCTCTTGCCGTCACTGTATCCACAGTCCCGATGCAGCAAGCTGCGGAACTCTCGATCGCGGCAGTAACATTGCCCCTTCAGAACCTGCCCAAGCGCATCCGAAGTGAATGGAATCCGCCTCCATTCCGGCCAAGAGTGAAGAAATTTCCCTTGCGGAACAATATGATGCACGATTTTTGAGGAATCGTCGCACCCGTGTTTATCCACATCCCCCGCCCCTGCCGCATACTTCATCCCGGCAGCTTGCTGGTGGGAACGGGTGTGCACGACCGGCATCCAGGCAAGTGTGGCGCCGGAGATGATCCCCGCATGGTCGCGCGGGGCGCTCCGGCCCCGGGTCGAACCTGTGCGCCCGCGCTCCGTCCCAGCTTACCGGGACAGGGCATGGGCCGGGAGCGGTCAGGGGAGAAAACGCCGGCGGCGCATGGCAGCGCGTCACTAAATTAAATTGATTAGGCGTCGCTGCCAAGCGCCGCTTACCACAATGGCCAGACCGGAAACGGGGCGTGGCAACGGAGAAGTGCGTGCCGGAGCGAATGCCGGGGACATCAGCGGCAACCTCATCTCCTGGCGAAGGCCGACGTGGAGCAACACCTTGACGCCCTGCCCGTCTTCGCCAACAGTCCTCATCGGGGGAGAAAACATGCCTTTCGACGACCAACGCACGCTCGCCTCGCCGACCGGCGCGGCGCTCAACCTCTACGTGAAGCGGGCGGCCGCCCCAGCGCGTGGCGTCGTGCATATCAGCCACGGGCTTGCCGAGCACGCCGCGCGCTACGCCCGCTTCGCCGACTTCCTCAGCCAGCGCGGCTTTCACACCTACGCCCACGACCATCGCGGCCACGGCTTCACCACTGCGCCGGACGCGCCGCAGGGCATGTTCGGCAGCCCCGATGGCGGCGCGAAGGTCCTGGCCGATGTCGGCGCGGTCCACGATCTCATCGCCCGCGAGCAGCCTGGCCTGCCGCTGATCCTTTTCGGCCATTCTATGGGCGGCATCGTCGCGCTCAATTTCGTGCTCCGCCATTCCGTGCATCTGCATGCGGCCGCGATCTGGAACGGCAATTTCTCTGCCGGCCTTCTGGGCCGGGTTGCGCAGGCCATCCTTGCCTGGGAGCGCTTCCGGCTGGGTTCAGACGTGCCGTCCCGCATGCTCCCCAAAATGACCTTCGTCGATTGGGGAAAGAAGGTGCCAAACCACCGCACCCTGTTCGACTGGCTGTCGCGCGATCCCGAGGAAGTCGACAAATACATAGCCGACCCGCTCTGCGGCTGGGACGCCTCAGTGTCGCTCTGGCAGGATGTCTTCCGCTTCGTCTTCCACGGCGCGGACGACGCGAATTTTGCCTCGGTCCGCAAAGATATGCCCTTCAGCCTGGCCGGCGGCGAAAAGGACCCTGCGAGCGACGGCGGCAAGGCGGTCGAAGCGCTCGCCGCCCGCATGCGGCGGATGGGATTTTCGAATCTGGTTTCAAAGGTTTACCCCGAAACCCGCCACGAAAGCCTGAACGAAGTGAATCGAAACATCATCATGGAGGATTTTGTGCGGTGGGCCGAGAATCAGCTATCGGTTGAAAAACCCATCAAGATGGGTTACTGATTGATCACGGTCATTCGTTCAGGCGGATTCAGGATTGTGATCTTCGTCGACGATCATGAACCGGCGCACGTGCATGTCTACGGCGATGGAGAAGCCAAGATCAATCTGGTCGGACAGGACGATCTGCCGGAGTTGATCTGGGCAGTAGGAATGAAACGAAGCGAAGTCCGTCGAGCGATGGCGACCGTTCTGGAGAATCGCGACGTATTGCTCGCAAGGTGGAAAGAAATCCATGGCTGATTTGACCGACAAGGATATCGACGCCGCCATCGAGCGCGGCAAGCTTGCAACCGTAGGCGAACCCCGCGCGGCCAGCGCGCGTTACGACCGCCGCCTCGACCGCGTGGTGGTGGAACTGACCAATGGATGCACGTTTGCTTTCCCGCCGCGCTTGGCCCAGGGCCTGGAGGGAGCGAGCGACGAAGAACTCTCCCAGGTCGAAGTTCTAGGCGCTGGCTATGGGTTGCACTGGGAAGCGCTGGATGCCGATTTCACTGTTCCCGGGCTGCTTGCCGGCATTTTCGGCACCGGGGCCTATATGGCGCGCAGGGCTGGCCGCGCGACATCGCCGGCCAAGGCGGAAGCAGCCAGGCGCAACGGCTCGAAGGGGGGACGGCCGCGCAAGTCGGTGAACCGCACGTGACAGCAGCCCACCGGATGCGCTAGGCAGTGGCGACCTCTGTCCGAGCCTTATCAAAAATGCCCAACCCCCCTCTCCACGGCGTCCGCGTCATCGAACTCGCCCGCATCCTGGCCGGCCCCTGGGCGGGCCAGCTGCTTGCCGATCTGGGGGCCGATGTCATCAAGGTCGAGAGCCCGGATGGCGGCGACGACACCCGCAAATGGGGTCCGCCATTCGTCACCGGCAAGGACGGCGAGAATTTGTCGGCCGCCTATTATCATTCCTGCAACCGCGGCAAGCGCTCGATCGCCATCGATTTCTCGAAGCCCGAAGGCGCCAAAACGGTCCGCAGGCTGATCGCCACCGCCGACGTGATGATCGAGAATTTCAAGCTTGGCGGCCTGAAGAAGTACGGCCTCGACTATGAAAGCCTGCGTGAGATCAATCCCAAGCTCGTCTATTGCTCGATCACCGGTTTCGGCCAGGATGGGCCCTACGCGCCGCGCGCGGGCTATGATTTCATCATCCAGGGCATGTCCGGCATGATGTCGATAACCGGGGCTGCCGGCGGCGAACCGCAGAAGGCCGGCGTCGCCATCTCCGACATTTTTACCGGGCTCTATTCGGTCATCGCCATACAGGCAGCACTCCGCCATGCGGAAGCAACCGGCCAGGGGCAGTATATTGATATGGCGCTGTTCGACACGCAGATCTCCGTGCTCGGCAACCAGAACCTGAACTATCTCGTCTCGGGAAACTCGCCGGTCCAGATGGGCAACGCCCACATGAACATCGCGCCTTACGAAGTCGTGCCGGTGAGCGATGGCCATATCATCCTGGCGGTCGGCAACGACAGCCAGTTCCAGCGCTTCTGCGCAGTGGTGGGGCTGGATACGCTGGCCGCCGATCCCGACTTCGCCACCAATTCGGCCCGCGTCACGAACCGTGCCAGATTGCGCGAGACGATCATCGAGCGACTCGCGGCCCGCAGCCGCGACGAACTGCTTTCGGCGCTGGAAGGGGCCGGCGTGCCGGCGAGCCCGATCAACACGATCGGACAGATGTTCGCCGACCCGCAGACCATCGCCCGCGGCATGCGGCTCGATCTCGACGATGGCCATGGCAACACGCTGCCCTCCGTGCGCGCGCCGATGGTGATGTCGGAAACGCCGCTCGTCTACGAACGCCCCTCGCCGCGGCTCGGCGAGCACACGGCCGAAATCCTTGCCGAACTGGAGAGAACCGGATCATGAAAACCGGCGGAAAGCTGATCGTCGAGGCGCTCGAGGCAAACGGCGTCGACCGCATCTATTGCGTGCCCGGCGAATCCTACCTTGCGGTGCTCGACGCGCTGCACGATTCGAATCGCATCCGCACCATCGTCTGCCGGCAGGAAGGGGGCGCGGCGATGATGGCCGATTGCCACGGCCGGCTGACCGGCAAGCCCGGCATCTGCTTCGTGACGCGCGGCCCCGGCGCGACCAACGCTTCTGCCGGCATCCACATCGCCATGCAGGATTCGATCCCGCTCATCATGTTCATCGGCCAGGTGGCGAGCCACGCCAGGGAGCGCGAGGCCTTCCAGGAGGTCGACTACCGCGCCTTCTTCGGGCCGCTCGCAAAATGGGCGACCGAGATAGACGACGCCGCGCGCATTCCCGAGATCGTCACCCGCGCCTTTTCGATCGCCACCTCCGGCCGGCCGGGGCCGGTGGTCATTTCGCTGCCGGAGGACATGCTGACCAGCCTCGCGGATGCACCCGACGCCCTGCCCTTCACGCCGGTGGAGACCCGCCCGGGCGCCGAGCAAATGGCGCGGCTGGAGGAGCTTCTCGGCAAGGCCGAGCGCCCGATCGCCATTCTGGGCGGCTCGCGCTGGAGCGCCGAAGCGAAGTCGAAATTCGAGCGCGCGGCCGAGGCTTGGGCGCTGCCGGTGGGCTGCTCCTTTCGCCGGCAAATGCTGTTCGACCACCTCCACCCCTGCTATGCCGGCGATGTCGGCATCGGCCCGAACCCGAAGCTCGCCGCCTATATCAAAGACGCCGATCTCGTCCTGCTCATCGGCGGCCGCTTCGGCGAGATGCCGTCCTCCGATTACACGCTGATGAAGAGTCCCTATCCGGACCAGACGCTGGTGCATGTGCACCCGGACGCGGCCGAACTCGGCCGTGTCTATCGGCCGGCGCTGGCGATCAACGCCTCGCCAGACGCTTTTGTTGAAGCCTTTGCCGAAACGGGACCGGAGGCCGTGCCGGAATGGTCTGTCGAGACCGAGCGGCTGCATGGCCACTATCTCGTCTGGTCGACGCCGCCCGAAACAGGACCCGGCGCGGTGCAGATGGGTCCGATCATGACCTATCTCGAATCGGTGCTGCCCGACGACGCAATCATGACCAACGGCGCCGGCAATTACGCGACCTGGGTGCATCGCTTCCACCGCTTCCGCCGCTTCGCCACGCAGGGCGCGCCAACCTCCGGTTCGATGGGCTACGGCACGCCGGCGGCAGTCGCCGCTAAAGCGCTGTTCCCGGAGCGAGAGGTCATCTGCTTTGCCGGCGACGGCTGCTTCCTGATGAACGGCCAGGAATTCGCGACCGCCGTTCAGTACGACCTGCCGATCATCGTGATCGTCGTGAACAACGGCATCTACGGCACGATCCGCATGCACCAGGAGCGGGAGTATCCCGGCCGTGTCGTCGCCACCGACTTGAAGAACCCCGATTTCGCCGCACTTGCCCGCGCCTATGGCGGCCACGGCGAGACGGTGGAGACCACCGCCGAATTCGCTCCCGCCTTCGAACGCGCGCGGGCGGTGGGAAAGCCGACGATCATCGAGATCAAGCTTAACCCCGAAGCGATCACGCCGACGCGGACGATGACCGACATTCGCGAAAAGCGGTAGCAGCCTACCGCCAGCCGAGCGCCGGCGCCACGTGCTTGACGATCGATTCGATCACATGGGCGTTGTAGTCGACACCGAGCTGGTTCGGCACCGTCAACAGCAGGGTATCCGCCTCGGCGATAGCCTCGTCCTGGCGCAACTGTTCGACCAGCACGTCCGGCTCCGCCGCGTATGAACGGCCGAACACGGCGCGTTTCTGCGGCTCGATGTAGCCAAATTGGTCTGTGCTCTCCCCGCTGCGGCCGAAATAGGCGCGGTCGAGGTCGTTGACCAGTGCGAAGATCGAACGGCTCACCGAGACGCGCGGCGTGCGCTCGTGGCCGGCCGCTTTCCAGGCTTCCCGAAACGCACGGATTTGCTCGGCCTGCTGCACGCACAGAGGCTTGCCGCTCTCATCAAACTTGAGCGTCGAGCTTTGCAGGTTCATGCCGAGCTTCGCCGCCCATTCAGCGGTGGCGTTGGTCGCGGCGCCCCACCAGATACGGTCGCGCAGGCCCGGCGCATGCGGCTCCAGTCTGAGCAACCCCGGAGGATTGGGGAACATCGGCTGCGGATTGGGCTCGGCAAAGCCCTGGCCGCGCAGCAGATCGAGGAACACCTCGCTGTGCTGCCTGGCCATGTCGGCGTCGCTCTGCCCCTCCTGCGGCACATAGCCGAAATAACGCCAGCCATCGATCACCTGCTCGGGCGAGCCCCGGCTGATGCCGAGTTGCAGGCGGCCACCCGCGATGAGGTCGGCGGCGCCTGCATCCTCGGCCATGTAGAGCGGGTTCTCGTAGCGCATGTCGATGACCGCTGTGCCGATCTCGATACGTTTGGTCCGGGCGCCGACCGCCGCCAGAAGCGGGAACGGCGACGCGAGCTGACGGGCGAAATGATGCACGCGGAAATAGGCGCCGTCCGCGCCCAGTTCCTCCGCCGCCACGGCGAGATCGATCGATTGAAGCAGGGCGTCTGCCGCCGAGCGCGTGCCGGACTGCGGCGATGGCGACCAATGGCCGAAGGAGAGGAAGCCGATCTTTTTCATGGAACGCCAGTTGGGTTGGAGAATGTGTTGCGAGATAGGTAGGCCGCCGGACAGGTCGGCTCAAGTCAGCGCGGCGCAATGCCGGTGCACAGACTGTCTCCGTCTTGGTGACGGCTGCAAAGAAAAAAGGGGCGGTTGCTCGCCCCTTTTTTCGCCTGCACTGCAAGGCAGATACTACTGGATCGCCTTGTCGGTGATCGCCGAGGTCCAGGCGCCGGTCGGCTCCTTGGAGATGATCTTCTGATCCTGCAATGCCTTGGCGGTGCGCTCGTAAGCCGCCTCGACCAGCTTGCCGTCGGCATTGTCGATGAGCTTGGCGACCTCGCCCATCATGCGCTTCTGGTGGTTCTCGTCCTGCCCGCCATTCTCCACGACGATATCGGCCGCCTCATCAGGGTTTTCGACGGCGTATTTCCAGCCCTTCATCGAGGCGCGCACGAAGCGGACCATCTTGTCCTCGAAGGCCGGATCCTTGAGCTTGTCCTCCATGGCGTACAGGCCGTCCTCGAGCAGGTCGTTGCCCATTGCCGAATAGTTGAAGACGATCAGGTCATCCGGCTTGTAGCCGGCGTCGATGAGCTGCCAGTACTCGTTGTAGGTCATGACCGAGATGCAGTCGGCCTGCTTCTGGATCAGCGGCTGTACGTCAAAACTCTGCTTGAGGACCGTCACGCCGTCCGCCCCGCCTTCGGTCGAAAGGCCGAGCTTGTTCATCCAGGCGAAGAACGGATATTCGTTGCCGAAGAACCAGACGCCGAGCGTCTTGCCCTTGAAGTCGGCTTCGGACTTCACCGGGCCGTCCTTCGGGCAGACGAGTTGCATGCCCGCCTTCTTGAAGGGCTGGGCGATGTTGACCAGCGGCACGCCCTTTTCGCGTGCGGCAAGCGCGCCGCCCATCCAGTCGACGATGACGTCGGCGCCGCCGCCGGCGATCACCTGCTCGGGGGCGATGTCGGGGCCGCCCGGCTTGATCTCGACCTCGAGGTTCTCCTCCTCGTAAAAACCCTTGTCCTTGGCCACGTAGTAGCCGGCGAACTGGGCCTGCGTGACCCATTTCAGCTGCAGGGTCACCTCGTCGGCGGCCCATGCCTGGACGGCAGCCAGCGACATCGCGCCGGCAAGCATGGAAACGATCAGTTTTTTCATTTTTTCATTACCCTCTGAAGTTTCGTCTATCCCCCACGGATAGACGGATGCCAAAATGTGGTGGCCCTTTCGATCAGGGCGATCACGCCATAAAAGACCGAACCCGCGAGCGCCGCAACCGCGATTTCGGCCCATGCCATATCGACCCTCAAGAGGCCGATCTCTGTGGAAATGCGGAAGCCCATGCCCACGACCGGCGTGGTGAAGAACTCCGCCACGATGGCGCCGATCAGCGCCAGCGTCGAATTGATTTTCAGCGCGTTGAAGATGAAGGGCGCCGCCGCCGGCAGGCGCAGCTTGAACAGGGTCTGCCAGTAGCTCGACGCATAGGTGCGCATCAGGTCGCGCTCCATATGGCCGGAGGCGGTCAGGCCGGTCACCGTGTTCACCAGCATCGGAAAGAAGGTCATGACCACGACCACGCCCGCCTTGGACGGCCAGTCGGGGCCGAACCACGTGACCATGATCGGCGCGACACCGATGATCGGCAGCGCCGACATCATGTTGCCGATCGGCAGCAGGCCGCGGCGGAAGAACGCGATGCGGTCGGCGAGGATGGCGACAAGAAAACCGGCCGATCCGCCAAGCACATAGCCGGTCAGCGCCGACTTGAAGATGGTCTGGTTGACGTCTGCGGCGAGCATCGGCAGCGAGGTGACGATGCGGGCGGCAATCGCGCTGGGCGGCGGCAGGATGATCGCGGAAACGCCGGCGCCCCTGACGATCGCCTCCCACAGGATCAAGATCCAGACGCCGAAAAGCAGCGGAACGGCCAGCCGCACGAAGGTCCGGCCGTGTGTTGAAACTGGACGAAGGTGTGAGAGAACGCTGACCGTCCGCCAGGCCAGCAGCCACGCCGCCGCCAGCAGCGCGAAGTAGGACAGCCGCGCCGTGCCTTCATTGCCCGACAGCATGGCAAGCAGCATCAAACCCGCACCATGCGCGCCGACAAACAGCAAGGCCGCGGCAGGCTTTGGCGGAAAGTCATCGCTGCCGACCGCCATGAGCAAAAGGAGCAATACCAGCGAGAATGATCCGATGTTTGACGTTCCCGGCGCGTCGAACACAGGCCACAGCAGGACTGCTCCGAGAATGAGTGCGAGAGCAGCGTAGCCCTGCCACGACTTCGGTTTGACGACTGACAGTGACAACAATTCCATCATGTTGGCTCGCCTCGTACATTTCCGGTCTCGGCAAACGCGCTGACGAAGGAAGGACTAGGGATGGACGTAGTCGTCCTCATACCGGCCGTCCTCCCATGCTCTTTTCGACCTGCCGGCCGGCGAACCCGACCATGCCGACCAGGATCAGCGCCACCACCGATCCGGCGATGAGCGCAGCCCAAATGTCAATGGATTGGCTGTGATAGGCGCCGATGAGCAGCTTCGCGCCGATGCCGGCGACCGCACCGGTCGGCAGTTCGGCCACAATCGCGCCGACCAGGCTGGCCGCAATGGCCACCTTCATCGAGGTGAAGAGGAACGGAACCGAAGCCGGGACCCGCAGCTTCCAGAATGTCTGCGACGGGCTGGCATTGTACGTGTGCATCAAATCGAGATGCATGATCTCGGGCGAGCGCAGCCCCTTCACCATGCCGACCGCGACCGGGAAGAAAGACAGATATGTCGAGATCAGCGCCTTGGTCACGATGGCCGGCGTGTTGAACGGACCGAGCAACAGGATGACCATCGGCGCCAGCGCGATGATGGGAATGGTCTGCGAGACGATGATCCACGGCATCAGGCTGCGGTCGAGCGCCGTCACGTGCACGATGCCGACCGCGATCAATATGCCGAGCGCCGTGCCGAAGGCGAAGCCGAGCAGCGTCGAGGAGAGCGTCACCCAGCCGTGATAGACGAGGCTGCGGTTGCTGGTGATCTTCCGCATAAACGTGTTTTCGAAGAAATTCTGCGCCACCTGATGCGGGGCAGGTAGCGTCGGCTTGGGCTGCGACAGCGTCTTGCCCAGAAATTCCGTGAAGCCCGGCGTTTCGCCGGCGCGGCGGTCTAGGTCGCGCTGGAACGGCGCGTTCAGGAGAATGGCGAAGCCGTACCAGACGACGACCAGCGCCGCGAGGATCGCGGTGACGGGGATGATCTTGTCGCGCAGGCGGTCCATCTAGCGAGGCTCCATTCCTCGCCCCTGCGAAGCGGGGGAGAGGTGCCGAGCAAAGCGAGGCGGAGAGGGGGTAAGGGG
>DASZDZ010000089.1:0-17317 GCA_035941355.1 Pseudaminobacter sp. | reverse complement strand
CGCGAGCCCGGACCGACGGCAATCACGTCGCCTTCCTGCGGCTTTTCCTTCGCATTGTCGGGAATGATGATCCCGCCCTTGGATTTGATGTCGCCTTCGGCGCGTCGGATGACGACGCGGTCGTGAAGTGGCCGGAATTTCATTTGGGATTCTTTCTGCGGCCGGCGCATAGGTGGGCCGCGCCTCTGTACTAGGCCCTTTGGCACTCGAATGATAGGAGTGCCAAAAATAAATCTCCGCGCTTCCGAGACATGTTAAAATGATATTCGGTATGAAATTGCAGAATTACAGGCCAAAATGAAAATAGCTACAAATTGAATTTTTGATTGAAAACACCTATTTTCGCATAAGGACGTCCATGTCTGATATTTTTAATCGCGAAGGAGAATTGCGCAATGGCGGATGCAAATCAAAACATTATGGAAAAGGCACAGTCGCGTTTCATCGAGACCCAAAAGAAAACTGCTGAACGAAACAAGGCGACGGCCGAATATCAATCGGAAGCAAAAGCCAGGGCTATCAAGACGGCAAAATTACGGGAGTTGCGACTCGCCAAGGAGGAGCAGGATCGCGCCGCGGAGGCCTTGAAGCCTGTCGAACCCAAAAAGAAGCGGAGCGCCGGCAAGGGCAAGAAACTCCCGACTTCCGTCGATAATACGTAAACTGCGCGACACGACGTCGGTCGCCACTACCAGATATTGCCGGGGCTATTTGAAATCGGCCGACGTCAGGGCGTACATGTTTTTGCGACCGCGGGAGTAGGCATTTCGCGCCATGTCGTGAACCAAACCGCGCACCGCATCGAAAGCCGCCAAATAGTCAATTTCCGCGTTGGCGGGTTCAGCTGTTTTCTTCGAGATCGCATCGATCTCGACGGAGAAGGAAATCTGAACCATACCGTCATGGCCAAGAAAGCGGATGCGCTTCCCCGCCGCGTCGTAGCTGCGGCTTAGATTGGGAAATGTCAGTGCCATGATCCTGCCTCTCGAGACGGTTTAAGCCCAGGGCTCAACGCCACAATCTATGTCAAAAGATCATGGAATAGGTGGCAACACCAATAAACAACGCAGTCGACATTCTCATGAATAGCTGAAATGAAAAATAATCTTTCATCGCGGCCTCCTTTGTTTTTGTTAATTTTTCGGGCCAGGATTTCACCATATCACATAAGAAGGTGATCCGGTGATTTTTTCGGCACTTTTTTATTCGAGGACAGTTCTCGATCAAACGGCCGACCACTTGCGGCTAGATTGACGCGGCTTTTTTTCGGTCGCCAGATGGTTGCCACTCACTCCGACAAAACGCGCCCGGCTTCAGCTTGCGGGGCCGATGGCACGCACCCCGCCGCCTCCTTCGTCGCCAACCCGGAAGACGTCAGGCTCCTACGGCTTGAGGAGACGAGCAGACATGTCCCCCAATGAGACCAGGCACAAAGCCGCCTTTTCTCAACTCAGCGAACGCAGCATTGGTGCATGAGCCTGGGAAGTTCGGCCTCATATCGGGGCGAATGATTAAAGCACGGCGCCAAGGCCGCCACTGTTCAGTGACGCAGGATTTTGCTCAGGAAGGCGCGGCTGCGGCCGGTTTGGGGGGCGGAGAAGAATTCCTCCGGCGTGCCGCTCTCCACGATGGCGCCCTGATCCATGAACACGACCCGCTGGGCGACTTTTCGGGCAAAGCCCATCTCGTGGGTGACCACCATCATGGTCATCCCCTCCTCCGCGACCGCGACCATGACATCGAGCGCCTCGCTGATCATTTCGGGATCGAGCGCTGACGTCGGCTCGTCAAACAGCATGATTTTTGGGCGCATGCCAAGGCAGCGGGCGATCGCCACCCGCTGCTGCTGTCCGCCGGAGAGTTCCGACGGATAGGCATTGAACTTGTCGGCGAGCCCGACCTTGGCGAGCAGCTCGCGCCCGGCTTTCTCGGCCTCGGCGCGGGGCGTCTTGCGCACGTGGATAGGGGCCAGCGTGACGTTCTCCAGCGCGGTCTTGTGCGGATAGAGATTGAATTGCTGGAAGACGAAGCCGATCTCGGTGCGCAACAGCGTCATGTTGGTTGCGGGATCGCCGACACGTTGTGCGTCGACGACGAGATCGCCATCCTGCGTCGCCTCAAGGCCGTTGATGCAGCGGATCAGGGTGCTCTTGCCCGAGCCGCTGGGGCCACAGACGACGACCACCTCGCGCGGCTCGACGCTGAGGGTGATGTCCTTGAGCACGTGAAGCGATCCGAACCATTTGTTGACGCCGCGAAACTCGATCACGCTTGGCTGCCTTCCTTGATGGGGCCTCGGACGGTGCTCACAATCTCACCTCGCCATGCGCGGCGCCCATGCGGCGCTCCAGCCGGCGGGCGAACAGGATGAGCGGATAGCACACGAGAAAATAGCCAACGCCGACGATGGCAAAAACCAGGAGGCCGTTGGGAACCCGCTGAACCACGAGCCAGCCGACCCTGGTGAGGTCGGTCAGCCCAATGGCGGAGACGACCGAGGAATCCTTGATGAGAAGGACATATTGCCCGACGAGCGGCGGCAGGACTACCCGCATCGCCTGCGGCAGCACCACCTGCCGCATTCGCTGCCATCGCGACAAGCCCGATGCAAGCGCCGCCTCGACCTGGCCCGTGGGAACCGCACGGATGCCCGCGGCCACGATCTCGCAGATGAAGCAGGCGGCGAGATTTGTCAGCGCGATGATACCGGCGGTAAACGCGTCGAGCTCGACGCCGAGTTCGGGCAGGATGAAGAAGATCAGGAATATCTGCACCAGGAATGGCGTTCCCCGGATCAGATCGACCCAGGCGCCGATCGCGGCGGCGACGAAACGGTTGCCGCCCGTCCGCAGCACGCCGAGGGCGAAGCCGATCAGCGTGCCCAGCACGAGGCTGGTGAGCGACAGCATGACCGTCATGCCAAGGCCGCGCAGCGCCAGGGGATAGCTCCCGATGAGGCCTTGGAGTTGCTGCCAGATCATGCGCGGCTCCTCACCGGCCGCAAGCCGAGCCAGCGCTCGGAAAGTGCCGCAAGCCCCTTGAGGCCGTAATAAAGCACGAGGTAGCACGCCGCCGTGGTGATGAAACCTTCGGCCGGCATGAACCGGTCCGAAGCGAGAAGCTGGCCGGCACGTGTCAGTTCCGCAACCGAGATCAGGGACAGCAGCGCGGAATCCTTCACCAGCACGATGGCTTGCCCGAGCAGGGGCGGAATGGTCACGCGAAAAGCCTGCGGCAGGATGACGAGGCGCATTCGCTGGACATAAGTCATGCCCGAGGCAAGCCCGGCCTCGACCTGACCATGCGAGATCGACAGAATGCCGGCCCGAATGATTTCGGCGATGTAAGCGCCGCTGTTCAGCGATAGAGCGAGGATGCCGACGACGAGTTCCGGCAGGACGATGCCGAGCCGGGGCAGGCCGAAATAGAGAAAATAGAGCTGCACCAGCAGGGGCGTCGCACGGATGACGTCGATGTAGATTTTCGCCGGGACCTGCAGAAACCGTTCGCGCTGCAGGTTCATGGCACAGAGTATGATCCCGACGGCGAGCGCTCCCGCAAAGGAAATCAGCGACAACCACACCGTCGCGACAAGGCCCTGCCCGAACAGGGGCAGATACTCGACAATGGTGCGGAAGCTGAAGTTTTCGAGCATACTGGGCGATCTTTCAGGCGACTGCGCGAAGTCGTGGCGCGAGCGGCGCGGACGGAATCTGCGATCCGAAGACCGCGCGAAACCGCCCGAACCTGTTGTCGCTTAGTGGTCTTTCTTCCAGTCGTCCGAATTGACCCAGTAGTCGAGGTTCGTCTGCAGACGGCCGTCGAGAGCGACCTGGTCGAGGAAGAGGTTCATCCAGATCAGAAGGTCCTGCGAATCGTAGCGCGTGGCGAAGGCAAGCGGCTCCTTCGACAGCATTTCCGGCATGATGGTGAACGTCCCTGCCGGATATGCGGTCGACTGGCCCTTGACCGCCGAGACATCGTTGACGCCGCAATCGGCCTGGCCATTGTTGACTGCGTCAAGCAGAAGCGGGCCGCCGCCCTTGTAGCTCTTGATGTCGGCTTCCGGGAAGGCCTTCTTCGCCTCCTTCTCGCCGGTAGCACCCAAAAGCACGGCGATCTTCGTGCCGGCCGCTCCGCAGGATTCAGTCGAACCGAACTTGCCGCCGGCCTTGGTGAAGACGGTGCTGCCCGTGAACATGAACGGCTTGGTGAAGGCGACCTTCATCGCCCTCGGCAAGGTCGGCGTCATATCCGCGACCAAAAGGTCGGCCTTGCCGGACATGAGGGCCGGGATCAGGCCGTCCCAGTCAAAATCCAGGAAAGTGATCTTCACGCCCATCTCCGTCGCCATCAGCTCGGCGAGTTCGACAGCGCTGCCGGTGCGTGCGCCCGCGGCATCGATCATGGAGAAGGGCGGGCCCTGGGTCTGCACCGCGACGCGCAGCTCTCCTCGCGCGGTAATGTCGTCAAGTGTCCCGGCGCTTGCAACACCAGCGATACTCAGCAGCGCAAGGCCTGCAACGAACAGATTGGCAATCTTCATTGGGTGTTCCTCCTTGTTTCGGTTATGTCCCGCCCCTCTTGGGCCTTCTTTTCGGGGCGTCCGCCATCTTGCCGACCGCTCGCCCGAAAATCTCTTCCTGCTCTAGGAATCCCACGTGACTGTTTCGGACACGTGGATGTCCCGCCTTGCCAGTTCATCCAGGAATCGTCCGTCGGGCACGTGCGTCATCGGGTTGAGCAAGCCCGGCTGCGCGATCTCGCGCCGCGCCAGCATTTGCGAGACGATGCTTGCTGGGTACCCCACGCCAAGGCTCATGCCAAACAGGCCGGATTTCAGGTTGCGCTCGATGACGAGGTCCGATGTCACCGTCTTGCGGCGGCCGCCTTCGATGCCGCGGAAGACATTGCGCATCACGCACAGATCTTTTTCGTCGGCGCCGTATTGCAGCTTCGGGCCGAGCAGCCTACCGAGGAACTCCCTCGGACTGACACTTGCGGGCAGACCCGGCACCGGGTCTTCCGAGAGAAAGCCGAGTTCCTTCAGCGGCGCCCAGAACGCGGACCAGCCCGGCCAGCGCAAGGAGTAGCGGCCGGTGCGCTGCAGTCCGCCAGCGGCGTCAAGCATAGCCGCATAACGGGGCGCATCGCCGTTCGGGAACGCCTCGAGCATGCCAAGGCCGTCGACGGAAATTTCATGGATGAACCGATTGTCGTGTTGCTCGCCGGCCGAAATCTCGACCCGCTCGCCGTCCTCGACGAGGACGCTGGCGCGGTTCTGGCTCATCAGGACCATGTCGAGGTTCCAGCTCACCTTGTATGATAGCGGCTCTGTCCTCGCCTTCGGCTCGGGGATGCCGCCGCAGTAGGAATCGATCACCGTTATAGTGTCGAACTGCCGCGCGGCGCGCGCGTACAGCACAAGGTCGATGCCCGGATCGAGACCGCATTCCGTCATGATCGAGACGCCGGCCTGTTCCGCCGTCGAAGCGAGATCGGCTATGGATTTTGCATAATTCGTCGTGACCAGCGGTGTGCGCGTTTCAATGGCCGCAAGAACCGCGTCACGCATCAGCGGCAGCGGCAGGAGATCGATCACGGTGTCGACGTCTCGCATTACTTTGGCGAGCGCCGTCCGGGTCGGCCCTTCAGGGACGACAAAACGGACGCGTCCGAGATCGGCAAGGCCGCCAAGCCGTGCGGCGCCGTCCGGCGCGGTATCGACACAAATTACTTCTTCGACGTCTGCACTGGCAGCGAGATCGGCGATCGCCGCCCTCCCCTGCAGGCCAAGGCCGCCCAGAACGGCAATTTTCATGCAGGCTCCTTGCGCGCGGGCGGCTCGACCCCGTCCGACCAGCAGCCATCCGGCAAGCTGACCCACCTGTTGCACGACGCCATGACCACGAAGGTCTCGCTGCGCACGATTTCGCCCAATTCGCCAACCCCAGGGATCAGCTCGCTGGTGATGCGGTAGAGGTCTGCGATGTCGCCGGCGACAGTCACGTCGACGATGATGTCGAAGCGACCGGTGACCACCGACGCGGAGTTTACAAACGGCAGTTCGGCAATCCGCCGTGCGATTTCGAGAGCGCGCCCGCGTCCCTGGGCATTGATGCCCACGATGGCCGAGATCAATTCAGGACGCTCAGTAAGGTTTAGCAGTCCGACGATCTTGACCAGGTTCCGGTCGAGCAAATTGCGAAGGCGCGAACGCACGGTCGGTACGGATATCGCCATTTTCTCGGCAAGGCGATTGACGCCAGCTTGCGCATCTTGCGACAGCAGCTTGACGAGCCTTCTATCAGTTTGATCTAGATGTTCCCGCAAGCGACTTTCTTTCGAAAAGCAAATGTTTTTCGCACATTTTTTCACATGTGACATTTTCTACGTTCGATATTTTCAGAATGCAACGTAATTTGTGAAGGCGACAATGGCCTTCGGGAGACCACGCCGCACGATTGAGACTCGAATATCGGCAAAAGCTGTCGCCGCCGGCAGCATGGCCTGCAACGGCCTCGATCTTGAAGGATTAGTATTTTCTGGTATGCATCAGAACTTCTGATACGGTCGCCCGAGCGGCCTGGATGCGCCATGGACCTCCCGCTCAAGAACAATCGCAACTTCCTGACGATCAATGCCGAGGACGGGCTGGAGGTGCTGAGGGGTCTTTCCTCCCCCGTGCGGATCAGCATCCTCAAGCTGCTTCATTCGCGCGGACCGCTCAACGTCAACGAGATCAGCGACGCGCTGTCGCTGCCGCAGTCGACGGTCGCGACAAACGTCCAGGTGCTGGAAAGCTGCGACTTGATCCGCACCGAAACGGTGAAGGCGACCAAGGGCCAGCAAAAGATTTGCGCGGCGCGCTTCGACGAGATTGTGCTGCGCTTCGACGACTACGATCTCAAGACCAGGTCGAACGTGATCGAGCTCTCGATGCCGCTCGGCCTCTACACCAACTGCAATGTATCACCACCCTGCGGCCTCTGCTCGAGCGAAGCCATTATCGGTCTCCTTGATGTGCCCGATTTCTTCCTTGACCCGGACCGGATGAAGGCGGGGCTGATTTGGTTCGAGCGCGGCCATGTCGAATACAAGTTTCCGAACAACGCAAAGATCCTGCAGGCCGAGATCGAGGCGCTCGAGTTCAGCATGGAACTCTCCTCCGAAGTGCCGGGGACGAACGCCAACTGGCCCTCGGACATAAGCGTGTGGGTAAACGACGTGCTGGTCGGCACCTGGATCTCGCCCGGCGATTTCGGCGACAAGCGCGGCATCTACACGCCGCGCTGGTGGAAGCTCGAAGGCTCACAATATGGCCATCTGAAGACATGGAAGATCACCGCCGATGGGAGCTATCTCGACGGCGAAAAGACCTCGGACGTGACGCTCGACCAGCTTCACCTCGCCGAGCACCATTCAATCCGCTTGCGGGTCGGAATCGACGAACACGCCGAGCATCCGGGTGGCGTAAACATCTTCGGCAAAGGTTTCGGCAATCACGATCAGGACATCATCCTGCGCCTGCACATCCGGCGAGAACCCGAACGCGCCAAAGTCAACGCCTGAACGGAAACGCGCCGGCCTCCCAATTTCCCCGACTAACACGGGTTGACTCACCCACCCTGTTCAGGATCAGATATTGCGGGTACATATCCGAATATTTGATACAGTCAGGGGAACGCGATGAAGGCGAAAGCTGTCGTCCACAAGGAGTTCCGCATCGGCCGGATCGACGACCGCGTCTACGGCGCGTTTCTGGAGCATCTCGGGCGGGCGATCTACACCGGCATCTACGAGCCCGGCCATCCGTCCGCCGATGAGCACGGGTTCCGCCGTGACGTCATCGAGATGGTGCGGGAGCTGAACGTTCCGGTCACGCGCTACCCCGGCGGCAATTTCGTCTCCGCCTACAATTGGGAGGACGGGATCGGGCCGAAGGAGAGCCGCCCCGTCACGCTCGACTATGCCTGGCGGACAAAGGAAACCAACGAGGTCGGCATCGACGAATTCGCGGCATGGTGCGAGGCGGCGGGCACCGAGCTGATGCTTGCCGTCAATCTCGGCTCGCGCGGTCTCGACGAGGCGCGCGGACTGCTCGAATATTGCAACCACCCGGGCGGCAGCCGCTGGAGCGACCTGCGCATCAAGAACGGCAGGCGCGAACCGTACGACGTGCGCCTGTGGTGCCTCGGCAACGAGATGGACGGGCCGTGGCAGGTCGGGCACAAGACCGCCTACGAATACGGCCGTATCGCCAACGAGACGGCGAAGGCGATGAAGGCGTTCGACCCAACGCTGCAGCTTGTCGCCTGCGGCAGTTCACACTCGTTCATGCCGACCTATCCGCAATGGGAGGCCGACGTGCTCGACGAGTGCTACGATAATGTCGACTACCTGTCGCTGCATATGTATTTCGAGAATTACGAGGACGACTACCTCAATTTCCTCGCCAAGCCCGTGATCCTCGACCGCTACATCCAGACCGTGAGCGGCGTGATCGACTATGTGAAGGCAAAGAAACGGTCGAAGAAGGACATCTACATTTCCTTCGACGAATGGAACGTCTGGTATCACTGCCGCCGCCAGGACAACGACAATTTCAAGAACTGGGATTGGCCGGCGGCGCCGGCGCTGCTCGAGGAGGTCTATAATTTCGAGGACGTGCTCGTCGTCGGATGCATCCTCAACACCTTCATCCGCCGCGCCGACCGCGTGCGGATCGCCTGCATCGCGCAGCTCGTCAACGCCATCGCTCCGATCACGACCGAGCGCGGCGGGCGCGCCTTCCGGCACACGATCTACTACCCCTACCTGCTCGCCTCGCGCCATGGGCGCGGCGAAAGCCTGGCCGTCGCGGTCGACGCGCCGCGCTACGACGCCAAGGCGGCCGACGACGTGCCTTACATCGACGTCGCGGCGGTGCATGACCAGGCGGCCGGCACGGTCGCTCTGTTTGTCGTCAACAAGCATCCGGACGGGGAAACCGAACTCACGGTCGACCTTGCAGGCTTCCCGTCGGCCAGGCTGATCGAGCACATCCTCATCGATCATCCGGACCTGAAGGCGGTGAACAGCGCCGACGCACCGGATGTGGTGAAGCCGCGATTGCAGAACGGCTCGGTGGTCGAGGACGGCCGGGTTCTGTGTCGCCTCAAGCCGCGCTCCTACAATCTCATCCGACTGTCGGTGTGAGTTTTCCACGCCATGCAATGCGCCTTCGGCGGCGCGCACGGCGGCACTCGAACGGAAGGAAGCAACAATCCGGGGTCGCAAGTTGAGTTCATATCAGACATTACGATATGTATCAGGTTCTATTGACCAGCTATGGTCCCCGGGTTAGCCTCCTTCCCCAACGACAACAAGCCATCGCATCACCGGTGCGACTGGCACAGGGAGGAATGACGATGCGCATCATGCGAGTCTTGGCGTTCTTCGCGAGCGCGTGGTTGGTGGCAACATCCGCGCTTGCTCAAGGCATCTCGAACCTGCCGCGCGAAGAGACCATCATCATCGAAAACCCGCAGGGCACGATCACCAACCCGCCCTGGTTCAACATCTGGATGGTTGCGCGCGGCGGCAATTCCAACGGGCTGCAGCAGCTCGGCATGGATACGCTCTGGTACATCGATCCCGACGCCGGGATCGACGGCGTGTGGGACAACTCGCTCGCCGCCGACAAGCCGCAATACAATGCCGATTTCACCGAGATGACGGTCAAGCTCCGGGACGGCATCCACTGGAGCGACGGCGTGGAGTTCACCGCCGACGATGTCGTCTTCACGGTCCAGACGCAGATGAAGAACCCCGGCATGATCTGGGGCCCGGTCTTCCTGGCGAGCGTTGACACGGTGACGGCGCCGGACAAGCGCACCGTGGTATTCAAGCTGAAGCGGCCCAACTCCCGCTTCCACGCCACCTTCACGGTGCGCTGGAACGCAGCCTGGATCATGCCGAAGCACGTGTTCGAAAAGGTCGAGGACCCGACCAAGTTCGACTTCAATCCGCCGGTCACGATCGGTCCCTACAAGCTTCACAGCTTCGACCCGAACGGCAAATGGTACATCTGGGAGAAGCGCGAGGACTGGCAGCGCACATCGCTCGCCCGCCACGGGGAGCCAGGCCCGAAATATGCCGCCTATATCGACCCAGGCCCGCCCGACAAGCGCGTCATCCTGCAGCTCAACCATCAGCTTGACATCATCCACGACACCTCGCCCGAGGGCGTGTTCACGCTGATCAAGCAGTCACCGACCTCGCAGGGCTGGTTCAAGGGCTTCCCCTACGCCCATCCAGATCCGACGCTTCCGGCGGTCATGTTCAACCATCAGGTCGAGCCGTTCCAGAACGCCGACGTGCGCTGGGCGCTGGCGCTGCTGATCGACATCAAGGCGGTGTCGATGGCCTCCTACCGCGGCGCGGCGACGATCTCCGCGATCGGCGTTCCGCCGACCGGCCTTTTCGGCGAGTATTATTTCGATCCGCTGGAGCAGTGGCTGACCGATTTCGAGATCGACACCGGCAAGCAGAAATACAAGCCCTACGACCCGACCGTCGGCCAGCAGATCGCCGAAATGCTGAGGCCCTCGATGGACGAGCAGATCCCGACCGATCCCAAGGAGATCGCGAACGCTATCGGACGCGGCTGGTGGAAGCCTAACCCGGAGGCCGCCACCCAGCTTCTGGAGCGCGCCGGCTTCACCAAGCAGGGCGATCAATGGATGAAGCCGGACGGCACGCCCTTCTCGATCACGCTTCTGGTGGAAGGCGACCAGCGTCCGGTCATGACGCGCGCCGGCACCATGATCGTGCAGCAATGGCGTCAGTTCGGCATCGACGCCAAGACGCAGGCCTACCCGTCGGACTTCTTCCCGCGCGTCGAATCGGGCGACTTCGAGGCCGCGATCGCCTGGAGCGTGGAGACCTGGGGCGGCCACCCCGACCTGTCCTTCTTCCTCGACAGCTGGCACTCGGAATTCCTGAAGCCGAGGGGCGAACGCCAGCCGCCGCGCAACCGCCAGCGCTGGACGCATCCTGAGCTCGACAAGATCATCGAGGAGACCCGCACGATCGACTTCGACGATCCGAAGGTGAAGGAGCTCGGCCAGGAATATATCAAGCTCGCGGTCCGGGAGATGCCGATTATCCCGCTGATGTCGTACAATGTGTTCACTATGATGGATACAACCTACTGGACGGGATACCCAAGCGCGGATGATCCCTACACCAACCCGGTCTCGAACTGGGCGAACACCAAATACATGTTCGTCAGGCTGAAGCCCGCCAATGCCCAGTAGCGGCGGACAGGCGAGCGAGGCGGCACTCCCCCGCCTCGCTCGCGAAAAGTGCGAGATGACATGATGCAAGCCGCGGTACGGTCGAAGCGATGAGAACCTACGCGCTCTATCTCGTCAGACGCTTCGCGCAGTTCATTCTGGTCGTCTTCATCGGCATCAACATCGCCTATCTCATCACCCACCTCACGCCGGTCGATCCCGTCGAGCAGGCGATCAGCTCCGTCACCATGTTCGGCCAGTCCAGCCCCGAGATGGTCGAAGTGATGCGCAAGACGCTGCGCGAACTCTACGGCCTGGAAGGCTCGGCCTGGGAGCAGTACGTCACCTTCTGGAGGCGCATGGCGACGGGCGATTTCGGGCCGTCGCTGTCGGCGTTCCCGACACCAGTCTCGACGCTGATCTGGCAGGCGCTGCCGTGGACGCTCGGCCTGCTCGTCTGCTCGACGCTTATCGCATGGATTGTGGGCAATTTTCTCGGCGGCCTGGCCGGCTACTATCGCAAGAACAGCCTGCTCAAGGCCTTGGGCATCCTGGCCATGAGCCTGCAACCGATCCCCTATTACATCGTCGCCTTCATTCTTCTCGTCGTCTTCGGTTTCCTCTGGCCGGTCCTTCCGATCAGCGGCGGCGCCGAGATGAACATCGACCGGCAAGGCTTTGCCTTCGCCGGCAGCATCATCAAGCATTCTATTCTGCCCGCGCTGTCGCTCGTGCTGGTCGGGCTGGGCGCGTGGTTCATCGGCATGCGCTCGCTCGTCTCCAACATCGTGACGGAGGACTACGTCACCTATGCCGAACTTGGCGGCGTCGATCGCCGCCGCATCCTGTTCTCCTACGTCATGCGCAATGCGCTTTCGCCGCAGTTGACCGGTCTCGCGCTATCGCTCGGCGCCATCTTCAACGGCGCAATCATCACTGAATTCGTGTTCGGCTACCCCGGCATGGGCACGCTGCTGGTCCGGGCCGTGAATGCGGGCGACTACAGCCTGGTGCTCGGCATCACATCCGTGTCGATCATCGCGGTGGCGTCGGCGATCCTGGTTATCGACATCATCTATCCGCTGCTCGATCCCCGCGTGGCGCGGAGCTGACCTGATGCTGAAGACAGTCCGCGACCTCTTTCGCTACAATCTCGAATTCGCGCTCGGCGCGATCCTGATCCTGATCGTTTTCAGCTTCGCCGCCGCCTCGTTCTTCTCGCCCTATCCGCCGATGGACAGCTACGTCGTCGCTCCGGACGTGCCGCCGTCATGGGCCTATCCGTTCGGCACCAATTCGCGCGGGCAGGACGTGTTCTGGCAGCTTACGCTTGCCATCCGCAATTCGCTGCTGTTCGGCCTTTCCGTCGCTCTGATGAGCCGCATCCTGTCGCTGCTGATCGGGCTGGTCGCCGGCTACGCAGGCGGCATTACCGATCGCATCCTGATGACGATCAACGACACCTTCGTCGTGATCCCGCTGTTTCCCATACTGGTGCTGTTCTTCTTCATGATGCGCGACAACATGTCGTGGCCGATGCTGGCCATCGCCATGGCATCGCTTGGCTGGCCGTACGACGCACGGCTCATCCGCTCGGTGGCGCTCAGCCTCAGGACGCGCGAGTTTACCGCAATGAGTGTCTTTTCCGGCATGAGCACCCGCCAGATTCTCGTGGAGGAGCATCTGCCTTATGTTCTTCCCATCGTCTTCTCGACCACGCTCAACAACATGAACTGGTCGATCGGACTGGAGGTAACGCTTTCGGTGATCGGCTTCACCAATATCGAGACGCCGACGATCGGGACCATGATCTACTGGGCCAACCAGCACACCGCGATGGTTGCCGGCGTCTGGTGGTGGATCTTTTTCCCCGTCGTCCTGGTCATCATGACCTTCCTGGGGCTCTACCTGCTCTCCGTTTCGATGAACGAATATATCGATCCGAGAAGCCGTCTCACCCGCATGGGGGGCCAGGGATGAACGCGCGGCCGCGCGCGAACGGGTCGGCGGACGTCATGCTCGACGTCAAGAATCTTCGCGCCTACTACGTCACGAAGTACTTCGGCACGCAGCGCGAGGTGCGCGCGGTCGACGACATTTCGCTGCGGGTCGGCAGGAACGAGATCTACGGCCTCGCCGGCGAATCGAGTTCCGGCAAGACCACCTTCATCAAAACCATCGCCGCGGCGATCCGGCCGCCGCTCACCGTCGTAGGCGGCTCGATCCGCTACAGCTTCCTCGATCGCGACATCTACAAGCTCGACCGCGCGGCGCTGTCGGCGATCCGGTGGCGCCATCTCTCCTATATCCCGCAAGGCTCGATGAACGTGCTCAATCCGGTCCGGCGCGTGCGCGAATCCTTCATCGATTTCGCGCTTCCCCACATGGACCTGCGGAAGCAGCAATTCTTCGCGGCTATCGTTGCGCATCTGGAGCGTCTCCAACTCGCGCCGGGCGTGCTCGATGCCTATCCTCACGAACTCTCGGGCGGCATGCGCCAGCGCATCGCGATTGCGCTTGCCACCGTATGCCGGCCCGATTTCATCATAGCCGACGAACCGACGACGGCGCTCGACGTGGTCGTGCAGAAAAGCGTTCTCGAGCTGATCCGCGAGGCGCAGCGGGAAATCGGCTCGTCGATGATCTTCGTCACCCACGACATGGCCGTTCACGCCAACATCTCCGACCGGCTCGGCATCATGTATGCCGGGCGTCTGGTTGAGGAGGCGCCGACGGCCGAGATTTTCAGGAGCCCGAAGCACCCCTACACGCAGCACCTGATCGCCAGCCTGCCGCGGATCGGCGATCTCTCCGCCAAGCGGGCGCTCACCGGCGCGCCGCCCAGTCTGGCGGAGCCGCCGAGCGGCTGCCGGTTCCATCCGCGCTGCCCGCTCGCCATGGACATCTGCCGCGAGACACATCCCGAGCTGGTTACGATCGACCCTCGCCATCGGGTCGCCTGCCACGCAGTCAGTCCCGTCGTTAGGCCGGACCGCGTGGTCGCGGCAGCCGCAAAACAACGGACGGGGCTCGTTCAATGACGGGCGATCTTCTGAACCTCGAAGGGGTGACGAAGAGCTACGCGTCGGGCGGGCTGCTTGCGCGCAAAACCTTCAACGCCGTCGACGGGGTGAGCTTCGCGCTTGATGCGTCGCGGCCCGAGATCTTCGCCATCATCGGCGAGTCGGGCAGCGGCAAGACGACGCTCGCCCGCATGATCCTCAACATGGTTGCGGCGAGCGCAGGTACTATCCGCTTCCGCGGCAAGGCGCTGGCGACCATCCGCGGCCGGCGGGCGCGGCTCGATTTCATGCGCCAGGTGCAGCCGATCTTCCAGAACCCTTACGAGGCCTTCAATCCGCTGAAGCGCGTCGACCGCTACCTCTACGCCACGGCCCGCCGGCTGGCGGGCGTCGGACGCAGGGACGTTGACCGGGTGTGCGACGAGGCGCTGCGCAAGGTCGGCCTGTCGCTGGCGGAGGTCCGCGGGCGCTTTCCGCACGAGCTGTCCGGCGGCCAGTTGCAGCGCACCGCGATCGCTCGTGCGCTGATCTCCAGTCCCGCGCTGCTTGTCGCAGACGAGCCCGTTTCGATGGTCGACGCCTCGCTCAGGATGTCGATCGTCGAACTGTTCAAGGCGCTTCGCGACGAACTCGGCGTGTCGATCGTCTACATCACCCATGACCTCGCCACCGCCTATCATATCAGCGACCGCATCATCATCATGCAGAAGGGCCGCGTGGTAGAGGGCGGCGATGCCCGGGCGGTGCTCGACAATCCGCAGCACCCGTATTCGAAGCTTCTCAAGAGTGCGGTGCTTTCGCCCGACAATGCCGGAACCGATGCGCAAGTCGCTACGGATGCTTCCGATCCGCACAGCGTGCCCGTTAATATCCGGACTGTCTGAGCACCGGCAAAGGCGCGACATCACTTCAGCCTTCGGCAGCCCTTGCGCGTGTCGATGAATAGTTGATTGGTCCGCGCAAACGTCTCGAACGGAGCAATCTCGCTGCCTTCACCCATCGCGCCTGGTATAGCTGAAATAGTCGAAATCGGCCGGTATGCCGGAGCCGCTCGTGTCGAAAGCGGCCATGCCGACGAAGGCGCCGGTGAAGGAGCCATGCTCGCCGCGGCCGCCCTCGTCGGAAATGACGCTGGCGTCCAGCACCGGTCCGGCCTTCGCCCAGTCGCCGCCGTCGCGATACCAGAACTGCAGCGCTTCGCCGGCCACTTCCGCCGCGAGGCCGACCGGACCGTCGGCACGGAGGGGCAGCGGATCGGCGAGTGGAAAGTCCAGCTTGCCGTTCGGCCAGTCGCCGGGGCAGGACAGGATGGTGAGCACGCGACCGAGGCGCGCGTCATGCGTGACGGCCAGGAAATGGAACTTGTGGCGGTTGTAATAATGCGTCAGCCCAGCCGCCTGCTGGAAATTCTCCGGCGCAAAGGTGAGTTCGGTTTCGGCGCGGAAAGAGAAATCCACCTGCCGCCGCGCGACCAGCGCCTGCTCGTACCAGCTGCCGATCGATTCGCGCCCGAAGAGGCGCAGCGCGCCAGGCTTTTCGGTCAGCGAGAAAAGCCGCTCGGGGTAGGGCGTGCGCAGCCACTGAAAATCGAACGGCAGCGCAGCACCGTCGAAATCATGGCGGATGGTTTCCGGGCGCGGCTTGCGCGAAACCGCGACCGGCGCCGGAACCTCGACCTCCGGCACAGGTCCGCCCTTCTCGAGCCGCAGCCAGCCGTCCTCGCCCCACACGCATTTCTGCATCGCCGTCTCGCGGCCGAGCGGTGAACGCCGTATTCCCGGCAGGGGCCGCGAGCAGAGATGCGTGTGATACACCGCGCCTTCCGGCGTCTCGACGATCTGGCCGTGGCCGGCGCGCTGCAGCACGGCCTCCGGCGCGTCCTTCGAGGTGATGACGTGAGTATCGGGGTGAAGCTCGTACGGACCGCCGATGTCGCGCGAGCGGGCCATGGTGACGGCATGGCCATAACCGGTGCCGCCCTCGGCGGTGGTGAGATAATACCAGCCGTCGCGCTTAAGGAGATGCGGTCCCTCGACCAGCCCGTGCGGGCTGCCGGCAAAGATGTTCCTGACCGGTCCGACGAGCTTCTTCGCCGCCGCGTCGTATTCCTGCAGGAGGATGCCGGCGAAGGATGGATGCTTGGGGCTGCCGCCGACGCCGGTGGAAATATGGTTCCAGACCATGTTGAGGAACCATTTCCTGCCGTCGTCGTCATGGAAGAGCGACGGGTCGAAGCCGCTCGAATTGACGTAGACCGGGTCCGACCATGGGCCTTCGATAGAGGGCGCCGTGACGATGTAGTTGTGCGCATCCTTGAAGTTGCCGTCGAGCCGCTTGACGTCGGTATAGACCAGCCAGAACAGCCCGCCGGCATAGGACAGGCAGGGTGCCCATATGCCGCCGGAATCGGGAGCGCCGCGCATGTCGAGCTGGACGGCGCGATCGAGAGGGCGCTTCACCAGCCGCCAGTTCACGAGATCGGTCGAATGGTGGATCTGGACGCCGGGATACCATTCGAAGGTCGAGGTGGCGATGAAGTAGTCCGGCCCGACGCGGCAGATCGACGGGTCGGGGTTGAAGCCGGGCAGGATCGGATTGCGGATCATCTTTATCGCCTGTTGTTTGCGGGCCGGCGCTCGGCCGAGGCCATCCAAAGATTGATGCCGGCCTCCCGCGCAGATTGCGCCCTCGCTGCCGACGTTCCTTCCCTAACGCGTCGATCTGCCATCGCAAAGACCCCGATGGCCTCATCCATCGGAATGATTCGCTGGATATCCCGGTCCGTTTTTGAAGCGCAGACTGCATGCGTCTGGTGGCGAGTTGGCGCTCGGCCTCCGATGCAACCGGCGAACCTCTATTGTTTATAGAAGGATGGGCCTTTATCAACCAAAGACAGCTACGGTTGATTTGATGATGATGCCGCCATCCGGGCTTCGGCGTATCTGGCGCCCCGTTGCGGTCCGAAAAACGTTCGGCAGTTGCAGCGCCGGCGGCACCCGTGACCAGAGAGTCCGC
>DASZDZ010000088.1:0-18914 GCA_035941355.1 Pseudaminobacter sp. | reverse complement strand
CCGAAATGGTGATGCCGGGCGACAATGTGACGGTCGATGTCGAGCTGATCGTGCCGATCGCCATGGAAGAGAAGCTGCGCTTCGCCATCCGCGAAGGCGGCCGCACCGTCGGCGCCGGCGTCGTCGTGACGATCGTCGAGTGATCGTGACAGAAGCTTCCCTTGCCCATTTTCCTGTCCGGTTTCTCAGGGGTACGTGAAGCCGAGTGGCGGGTCTATGACGGGCACGACTGGACTTGGGAGCAGATCGTATTGAACCTGCTCTACAAGACGGGAAAACTGAATGAATTCCGCTACGGCAAGTTCTCCGACGCTTGGCCGGTCAACTCGCTGCTTGCACGCTTTTCCGATATCTCGCCGGGCGAGCTTTCCGTTACGGCGGCTGAAGTATTGTCGCACCGTCTGGCCGGAACCAATCGAGTGATAGACCATATCTATTCCGGATTGCGCATACAGCTCGCCGTTCGGGATTTCGTGCGGTCGCTGCGGCCAAAATCCTGGAAGGCCAGGGAGCGCGCGCGTCTGCTTGAAAACCTCAACAGCGTGAACAACAAGAGCTGACGCCGTTTTCGGTCGGGCGAAAGCGGGCGAGAAGAGACTTGCAAAATCAGGCGCAACTTACTAATCGGTGTCCGCGATAGGGGTATAGCTCAGTTGGTAGAGCGGCGGTCTCCAAAACCGCAGGTCACAGGTTCGAGCCCTGTTGCCCCTGCCAGCGGCGGCTTCGGCGCCCTGGAAATGAAAGACATAGCCGGCTGCGGGACGATTGGATGGTTCCGCAATTGCGCGTTTGGCAAGTAAGACGGATTTTTTGGCACTTGCGCTGCCGGGGAATCGGTTTTATGTAGGCATAACAGACACGCGACGCGTGGAGCTGGTAATCCGGCTTTACGCGTCCGAAATGTATGGGCGGAACATAAGCGGCGATTCGCTGGGTTCCGGTACCATGCAGCGGCATCTCCCGGCCAACGGGAACATCCAAAGGTTCGGCTACGCCGGCCTTGAAAGCAGGCGGCACATGGCATCGAAAACCACCAACCCCTTCACCTTCCTCCAGCAGGTAAGGTCGGAGACGGCGAAAGTGACGTGGCCGTCGCGGCGCGAGACGGTGATTTCGACGATCATGGTTCTGGTTTTCGCGGTCATCGCGATGATCTTCTTCTTCGCCGCAGACCAGCTGATGGCCTTCGGGGTCGAACTGATCCTCGGCATCGGCCGCTGATTACCGGCGAATACGGAGAATTTTAGATGACTGCGCGCTGGTACATCGTCCACGCCTATTCGAACTTCGAAAAGAAGGTCGCCGAGGACATCGAGCACAAGGCCAAACAGAAGGGCCTCGGAGATTTGATCGAGCAGATCATCGTGCCGACCGAGAAGGTCGTGGAGGTGCGTCGCGGCCGCAAGGTGGACGCCGAGCGCAAGTTCTTCCCGGGTTATGTGCTGGTGCGCGCGACTTTGACCGATGCGGTGTTCTCGCTGATCAAGAATACGCCAAAAGTGACTGGCTTCCTTGGCGATTCCAAGCCGGTACCGATCTCCGACAAGGAGGCCGAACGCATCCTGCACCAGGTCCAGGAAGGCGTCGAGCGGCCAAAGCCTTCGGTCACTTTCGAGATCGGCGAGCAGATACGCGTCTCGGACGGGCCTTTCGCCTCGTTCAACGGCTTCGTTCAGGAAGTGGACGAGGAGCGGGCGCGGCTCAAGGTGGAAGTTTCGATCTTCGGGCGCGCCGTGCCCGTCGATCTCGAATTCGGACAGGTCGAAAAGAGCTGATCCGATTTGCCGGTTGCCCTTTCAGGCATCCCGGCAGGCGGCGGGCAATAGCTTTGCTGCCGAAGCGGTGGGAGGAAGACGCGGGCTTAGCCGGCCGCGGTGACCGGACCACCAGACTGCAACCGCCGGACTTCCTTTTTTGAAAAAGAGGGCCGGCATGACAACAAGGCAGACAAGAGATGGCTAAGAAAGTTGCGGGCCAGCTCAAGCTCCAGGTTTCCGCGGGTTCGGCGACGCCGTCGCCCCCGATCGGCCCTGCGCTTGGTCAGCGTGGCATCAACATCATGGAATTCTGCAAGGCGTTTAACGCCCAGACGCAGGAAATGGAAAAGGGCTCGCCCGTTCCGGTCGTGATCACCTATTATCAGGACAAGTCGTTCACCTTCGTCATGAAGACGCCGCCGGTTAGCTACTTCCTTAAGAAGGCCGCCAATCTGAAGTCGGGCTCCAAGGAGCCGGGCAAGGTCAAGGCCGGCACGGTTTCGCGCGAAAAGGTGCGTGAGATCGCGACTGCCAAGATGAAGGACCTGAACGCGAACGACGTGGACGCGGCAATGCGCATGGTCGAGGGCTCCGCCCGCTCCATGGGCCTGGAAGTGGTGGGCTGAGACGATGGCAAAGATTGCAAAGCGCGTAGCCAAGTCCCGCGAAGGCGTCGATCCGAACAAGGCCTACGCCTTGAGTGAAGCGATCAAGCTGCTCAAGGACCGCTCGACTGTAAAGTTCGACGAGACCATCGAAGTGGCGATGAACCTCGGCGTCGATCCGCGCCATGCCGACCAGATGGTCCGCGGCGTGGTCAATCTGCCGAACGGCACCGGCCGCACCGTGCGTGTCGCAGTGTTCGCCAGGAACGAGAAGGCTGACGAAGCCCGCGCCGCCGGCGCAGACATCGTTGGCGCCGAAGACCTGGTCGAGATCGTGCAGAAGGGCGAGATCAATTTCGACCGCTGCATCGCGACGCCGGACATGATGCCGCTGGTCGGCCGTCTCGGCAAGGTGCTCGGACCTCGCGGCATGATGCCGAACCCGAAGGTCGGCACCGTGACCGCCGACATCGCCGGAGCCGTGAAGGCCTCCAAGGGCGGCGCCGTCGAGTTCCGCGTCGAAAAGGCCGGCATCGTGCATGGCGGCGTCGGCAAGGTTTCGTTCGACGTCAAGGCGCTGGAAGAGAACATCCGCGCTTTCACCGATGCGGTGAACCGGGCCAAGCCGGCGGGCGCCAAGGGCGTCTACCTCAAGAAGGTGTCCGTCACCTCGACGATGGGCCCCGGTCTGAAGGTCGATCTGTCGACCATCAACCCGGCCTGACGAGATCGATCGGGATCATGCCGTCACGGGCTGATCCCACGAAGAATTCCGGGGCCTCCAGAGATGGAGGGCCTGGATTCCGGAAGCCGAAGAAAGCTTCCGGACATCCTGTCCGAGATTGCAGGCGGCTCAGCCTTAATCACTTCGAGCCTGCATGAGACGGGTGAAGACCTGACAAGGGAGCGAATGCTCCGCTGAAAGGTTCGAACCGTGTTTGCCTTTTGTCTGCGCACCGAACCCAAGCGATCGGGCCGGTGTGGCGAAAGGGGGCAGGATCCTCGAGCGCCGTTCGGGAGATCTGGAAGTTCTGGATAGCCCGCCCGGCAAAAGGCAACCCGACAGCCGTTTCACAGGGAAACGGCCGTCAACTGGAGATAGGCAGTGGACAGAGCGGAAAAACGCGAACTCGTCACGGGCCTGAATGAAGCGTTCTCGAACGCCGGTTCAGTCGTCGTGGCCCACTATGCCGGTATCACCGTTGCGCAAATGAACGACCTCCGGTCGAAAATGCGCGCCGCGGGCGGCACCGTCAAAGTCGCGAAGAACCGTCTCGCCAGAATCGCTCTTCAGGGCACGGAATCCGAAGGGATCCAGGATCTGTTCATCGGACAGACGCTGGTCGCCTTTTCGGACGATCCGATTGCAGCGCCGAAGGTCGCGTCCGATTTCGCCAAGGGCAATGACAAGCTTGTCATTCTCGGCGGGTCGATGGGCTCGACCACGCTCAACGCCGACGGTGTGAAGGCTTTGGCCACGCTCCCGTCGCTCGACGAGCTTCGCGCGCGTCTGGTTGGCATGATCGCCACCCCGGCAACCAGGATCGCCCAGGTCGTCAACGCGCCGGCAGCCCAGCTTGCCCGCGTGTTCGGCGCCTACGCCCGGAAGGACGAGGCGGCATGAGGCCGTTCCTCGCTATCACAAACACACGTTCGAACCTTATGAAGGAATGCAACAATGACTGATCTCACCAAGATCGTAGACGACCTTTCGAAGCTGACCGTCCTCGAGGCGGCCGAACTTTCGAAGCTGCTTGAAGAGAAGTGGGGCGTTTCGGCCGCCGCTCCGGTTGCCGTTGCCGCCGCCGGCGGTGGCGCTGCTGCTGCCGCGCCGGTTGAAGAGAAGACCGAATTCGACGTCGTTCTCGCCGAAGCCGGCGCCCAGAAGATCAACGTGATCAAGGAAGTGCGCGCCATCACCGGTCTTGGCCTGAAGGAAGCCAAGGATCTGGTGGAAGCCGCTCCGAAGCCGGTCAAGGAAGGCGTCAACAAGGCAGACGCCGAAAAGATCAAGGCCCAGCTGGAAGCAGCCGGCGCCAAGGTCGAGCTGAAGTAGGTACGGTTTCGGCGGGCGGCGAAAAGCCGTCCGCCGGTCCCGCAGCGGGACGAGTGTTTGGAAAACCTCTTTCCTGAGGGCCGGAACCGGCCTTCAGGAAACGGGTTTTCACCCGTTTCTGGACGGACCGCCGACAGGCGGCGTGCAAAATCGAAAGACCGCCGGCGGAGGCGGTCGACAATTGCAAGGCGAGCCCTAGCGCGGCGCGCCCCAAGAGAGCTAGCCAAGGAGCGACGATGGCCCAGACCCAGACTTTCAATGGCCGCAGACGCGTACGCAAATTCTTCGGAAACATCCCGGAAGTTGCGGAGATGCCGAACCTTATCGAGGTTCAGAAGGCATCCTATGACCAGTTCCTGATGGTGGACGAGCCCAAAGGCGGCCGTCCGGACGAGGGACTGCAGGCCGTTTTCAAGTCGGTCTTCCCGATTTCCGATTTTTCCGGCTCGTCGATGCTGGAATTCGTGAAGTACGAATTCGAGGGACCGAAATTCGACGTTGACGAATGCCGTCAGCGCGACCTGACCTATGCCGCGCCGCTGAAGGTGACGCTGCGCCTGATCGTGTTCGATATCGACGAGGATACCGGCGCGAAGTCCATCAAGGACATCAAGGAGCAGGACGTCTACATGGGCGACATGCCGCTCATGACCTTGAACGGCACCTTCATCATCAACGGCACCGAGCGCGTCATCGTCTCGCAGATGCACCGCTCGCCGGGCGTCTTCTTCGACCATGACAAGGGCAAATCGCACTCGTCGGGCAAGCTTTTGTTTGCCGCGCGCGTCATCCCCTATCGCGGTTCGTGGCTCGATATCGAGTTTGATTCCAAGGACGTCGTGCACGCCCGCATCGACCGCCGCCGCAAGATTCCGGTGACGTCGCTGTTGATGGCGCTCGGCATGGATGCCGAGGAGATCCTTTCGACCTTTTACAACAAGATCGAGTACCGGCGTTCGGGCGACCATTGGCGCATTCCGTTCTCCGTTGACCGTTTCCGCGGCCTGAAGGCCGTTGGCGATCTTGTCGACGCGGATACCGGCGAAATCGTTGTCGAGCAGGGCAAGAAGATTACCGCCCGCCAGGCCAAGCAGCTTGCCGACAAGGGCCTGAAGGCGATCAAGGCGACCGAGGACGACCTCTACGGCAGCTATCTGGCCGAGGACATCGTCAATTTCCAGACCGGCGAAATCTATCTCGAAGCCGGCGACGAGATCGACGAGAAGACCTTGAAGGTCTTGCTGTCGACGGGCGCGGAAGAGTTCCAGGTCCTCGATATCGACCACATCAATGTCGGCGGCTACATCCGCAACACGCTCGCGGTCGACAAGAACGAGAGCCGCCAGGACGCGCTGTTCGACATTTACCGCGTCATGCGTCCGGGCGAGCCGCCCACGATCGACACCGCCGAGGCGATGTTCAACTCGCTGTTCTTCGATGCAGACCGCTACGACCTCTCGGCCGTCGGCCGCGTCAAGATGAACATGCGCCTCGACCTCAAGGCTGAGGATACCGTTCGCGTGCTGCGCAAGGAAGACATCCTTGCCGTGGTCAGGACGCTGGTCGAACTGCGCGACGGCAAGGGCGAGATCGACGACATCGACAATCTCGGCAACCGCCGCGTGCGTTCGGTCGGCGAGCTGATGGAAAACCAGTATCGCGTCGGCCTGCTCCGCATGGAGCGCGCGATCAAGGAGCGCATGTCGTCGATCGAGATCGACACCGTCATGCCGCAGGATCTGATCAACGCCAAGCCGGCGGCCGCCGCCGTGCGCGAGTTCTTCGGTTCCTCGCAGCTGTCGCAGTTCATGGACCAGACCAACCCGCTGTCGGAGATCACCCACAAGCGCCGTCTTTCAGCGCTTGGACCCGGCGGTCTGACTCGCGAGCGTGCCGGCTTCGAGGTGCGCGACGTGCACCCGACGCATTACGGCCGCATCTGCCCGATCGAAACGCCGGAAGGCCCGAATATCGGTCTTATCAATAGCTTGGCGACCTTTGCTCGTGTCAACAAGTACGGCTTCATCGAGACTCCGTACCGCAAGATTGTCGACGGCAAGGTGACACTGGACGTCAGCTATCTGTCGGCCATGGAAGAGTCCAAGCACTATGTCGCGCAGGCCAATGCCGAGCTCGACAAGCAGGGTCGTTTCGTCGACGAATTCGTCATCTGCCGGCATGCCGGCGAGGTGATGATGGCGCCGCGCGAAAACGTCGACCTGATGGACGTGTCGCCGAAGCAGCTCGTTTCGGTCGCCGCGGCGCTCATTCCGTTCCTGGAGAACGACGACGCCAACCGCGCGCTGATGGGCTCGAACATGCAGCGTCAGGCCGTGCCGCTGGTGCGCGCCGAAGCGCCGTTCGTCGGCACCGGCATGGAGCCGATCGTCGCCCGTGACTCGGGCGCCGCAATCGGCGCACGCCGCGGCGGTATAGTCGACCAGGTTGATGCGACGCGTATCGTCATCCGCGCAACGGAAGATCTCGATCCGGGTAAGTCCGGCGTCGACATTTACCGGCTGATGAAGTTCCAGCGCTCGAACCAGAACACCTGCATCAACCAGCGTCCGCTGGTCAGGATGGGCGACAAGGTCAACAAGGGCGACATCATCGCCGATGGGCCGTCGACCGATCTCGGCGATCTGGCGCTCGGCCGCAACGTGCTCGTCGCGTTCATGCCCTGGAACGGCTACAACTACGAGGATTCGATCCTTCTCTCCGAAAAGATCGTGTCCGACGACGTCTTCACCTCGATCCACATCGAGGAGTTCGAGGTCATGGCCCGCGACACCAAGCTCGGGCCTGAGGAAATCACGCGCGATATCCCGAACGTCTCGGAAGAAGCGCTGAAGAACCTCGACGAGGCCGGCATCGTCTATATCGGTGCGGAAGTGCTGCCGGGCGACATCCTGGTCGGCAAGATCACGCCGAAGGGCGAAAGCCCGATGACGCCGGAGGAAAAGCTCCTGCGCGCCATCTTCGGCGAGAAGGCTTCGGACGTGCGCGACACCTCCATGCGCATGCCGCCCGGAACCTACGGCACGGTCGTCGAAGTCCGCGTGTTCAACCGCCACGGCGTGGAGAAGGACGAGCGCGCCATGGCGATCGAGCGCGAGGAGATCGAACGTCTCGCAAAGGACCGCGACGACGAGCAGGCGATCCTCGACCGCAACGTCTATTCGCGCCTTTCCGACATGCTTGTCGGCAAGGAAGCGATCGCCGGGCCTAAGGGCTTCAAGAAGGGCACAAAACTCTCCAGGGAGATGCTCGGCGAGTACCCGCGTTCGCAGTGGTGGCAGTTCGCCATCGAGGACGAGAAGCTGCAGAGCGAGCTCGAAGCACTGCGCGGCCAGTACGACGATTCCAAGAAGGCGCTCGAGCAGCGCTTCATGGACAAGGTCGAGAAGGTGCAGCGCGGCGACGAGATGCCGCCCGGCGTGATGAAGATGGTCAAGGTCTTCGTGGCCGTGAAGCGCAAGATGCAGCCCGGCGACAAGATGGCCGGCCGTCACGGCAACAAGGGCGTCGTCTCGCGGATCGTTCCGGTCGAGGACATGCCGTTCCTCGAGGACGGCACGCATGCCGATATCGTGCTCAACCCGTTGGGTGTGCCGTCGCGCATGAATGTCGGCCAGATCCTGGAGACGCATCTGGGCTGGGCCTGCGCCGGTATGGGCAGGAAGATCGGCGAGATGATCGAAGCCTACAAGGCCGATGGCAACATCAAGCCGCTGAGGGCCGAGATCGAGGACCTGATCCCGGAGAACGACCGCAACGAGCCTGTGCGCCAGTTCGACGACGAGTCGATCGTTCGTCTCGGCGAGCAGATGAGGCGCGGCGTTTCCATCGCCACGCCGGTGTTCGACGGCGCGCACGAAGTCCACATCAACGAGATGCTGGAACGGGCGGGCCTTCACACCAGCGGCCAGTCGCAGCTCTATGACGGGCGCACGGGCGAACCGTTCGATCGCAAGGTGACGATGGGCTACATATATATGCTCAAGCTTCACCACCTCGTGGACGACAAGATCCACGCGCGCTCGATCGGACCTTACTCGCTCGTTACCCAGCAGCCGCTCGGTGGCAAGGCGCAGTTCGGCGGCCAGCGCTTCGGCGAGATGGAGGTCTGGGCGCTCGAAGCCTACGGCGCCGCCTACACGCTGCAGGAAATGCTGACCGTGAAGTCGGACGACGTGGCGGGCCGCACCAAGGTCTACGAAGCGATCGTTAGAGGCGACGACAGCTTCGAGGCCGGCATTCCGGAGAGCTTCAACGTTCTCGTCAAGGAAATGCGCTCGCTCGGCCTCAATGTCGAACTGGAAAATACCAGGATCGACGAACTGCCGGCGCGTCTGCCTGACGCCGCGGAGTAACAAAAAGGCGCGCCGCGGAGGTTCACTCCGCGGCTGCGCCCACTAGATTCGAGGTCGCCCGCGACCAACGCACAGATCCGGCGGCGCCAGCGAAGCGGCGGCGCACACCCGGATCGCCAAGGGGCCCTACAGCCCACAATTGTTCGAAAGGGGCTTCGGTCCCACAAGGAGAACGGCATGAACCAAGAGGTCATGAATCTCTTCAACAACAACGCCCCGGCGCAGGTGTTCGATTCCATCCGGATTTCGCTCGCCAGCCCGGAAAAGATTCTGTCCTGGTCGTTCGGCGAGATCAAGAAGCCGGAAACGATCAACTACCGTACGTTCAAGCCCGAGCGCGACGGCCTGTTCTGCGCGCGCATTTTTGGCCCGATCAAGGACTACGAATGCCTGTGCGGCAAGTACAAGCGCATGAAGTACAAGGGCGTCATCTGCGAGAAGTGCGGCGTCGAGGTCACGCTGTCGCGCGTCCGCCGCGAGCGCATGGGTCATATCGAGCTCGCCGCCCCGGTTGCGCACATCTGGTTCCTGAAGTCGCTGCCGTCACGCATCGGCACGCTGCTCGACATGACGCTGAAGGACATCGAGCGGGTTCTCTATTTCGAGAACTACATCGTCACCGAGCCGGGCCTGACGGCGCTGAAGGAGCACCAGCTTCTCAGCGAAGAAGAATACATGATGGCCGTCGACGAGTATGGCGAGGACCAATTCACCGCCATGATCGGCGCAGAAGCCATTCATGACCTGCTGGCCGGCATGGATCTGGAAAAGATCGCCGGCGATCTACGCTCCGAGCTTGCGTCGACCACGTCGGAACTGAAGCAGAAGAAATATCTGAAGCGGCTGAAGGTCGTCGAAAACTTCATGGAATCCGGCAACCGTCCGGAATGGATGATCATGAAGGTCGTCCCCGTGATCCCGCCGGACCTGCGCCCGCTCGTCCCGCTGGACGGCGGCCGCTTTGCGACGTCGGACCTGAACGATCTCTACCGACGCGTCATCAACCGCAACAACCGCCTGAAGCGGCTGATCGAGCTGCGGGCGCCAGGCATCATCATCCGCAACGAAAAGCGCATGCTGCAGGAGGCCGTCGACGCTCTGTTCGACAATGGCCGCCGCGGCCGCGTCATCACCGGCGCCAACAAGCGTCCGCTGAAGTCGCTGTCCGATATGCTGAAGGGCAAGCAGGGCCGGTTCCGCCAGAATCTGCTCGGCAAGCGCGTCGACTATTCCGGCCGTTCGGTCATCGTGACCGGTCCGGAACTGAAGCTGCACCAGTGCGGCCTGCCGAAGAAGATGGCGCTCGAGCTGTTCAAGCCGTTCATCTACGCCCGCCTCGACGCCAAGGGTTATTCCTCGACCGTCAAGCAGGCCAAGAAGCTGGTCGAGAAGGAAAAGCCGGAAGTCTGGGATATCCTCGACGAGGTCATCCGCGAACATCCGGTTCTCTTGAACCGCGCTCCGACGCTACACCGCCTCGGCATCCAGGCGTTCGAGCCCATCCTGATCGAAGGCAAGGCGATCCAGCTTCACCCGCTGGTCTGCACGGCCTTCAACGCCGACTTCGACGGCGACCAGATGGCCGTTCACGTGCCGCTGTCGCTCGAGGCTCAGCTTGAAGCCCGCGTCCTGATGATGTCGACCAACAACATCCTGCATCCGGCTTCCGGCGCGCCGATCATCGTGCCGTCGCAGGACATGGTGCTTGGTCTCTATTACCTGTCGATCGTCAACCAGAACGAGCCGGGCGAGGGCATGGTGTTTGCCGACATGGGCGAACTCCAGCACGCGCTTGAGACGAAGGCTGTCACTCTGCATTCCAAGATCAGGGGCCGCTTCCGCACCGTGGACGCTGAAGGCAATGTCGTATCGAAAATCCACGACACGACGCCCGGCCGCATGATCATCGCCGAGCTTCTGCCGAAGAACGTCAACGTGCCGTTCGAGACCGCCAACCAGGAGATGACCAAGAAGAACATCTCCAAGATGATCGACACCGTCTATCGCCATTGCGGTCAGAAGGAGACGGTCATTTTCTGCGATCGCATCATGGCGCTCGGCTTCAGCCATGCCTGCAAGGCCGGCATTTCGTTCGGCAAGGACGACATGCTGATCCCGGATTCAAAGATCAAACTGGTCTCCGACACCGAGGCGCTCGCCAAGGAATACGAGCAGCAATACAATGACGGCCTGATCACCCAGGGCGAGAAGTACAACAAGGTCGTCGACGCCTGGGCGAAGTGCTCGGAAAAGGTCGCCGACGAGATGATGGCCCGCATTAAGGCCGTCGAGTTCGAGGACAACGGCCGTCAGAAGCCGATGAACTCGATCTACATGATGAGCCACTCCGGCGCCCGCGGGTCCCCGACCCAGATGCGCCAGCTCGCCGGCATGCGCGGCCTGATGGCCAAGCCTTCGGGCGAGATCATCGAGACGCCGATCATCTCGAACTTCAAGGAAGGCCTGACCGTCCTTGAATACTTCAACTCGACCCACGGCGCCCGCAAGGGCCTCGCGGACACCGCGTTGAAGACTGCGAACTCGGGTTACCTGACGCGCCGTCTCGTCGACGTGGCGCAGGACTGCATCGTCAACTCGATCGACTGCGGCACCGACAAGGGCCTGACCATGCAGCCGATCGTCGATGCCGGCCAGGTGGTCGCGTCGCTCGGCCAGCGCATCCTCGGCCGCACTGCGCTCGACGATATCAATCACCCGGTGACGGGCGATCTGATCGTCAAGGCGGGCACGCTGATGGACGAGCGCGACATCGAGCTGATCGAGAAGGCCGCCATCCAGTCGGTCCGCATCCGTTCGGCGCTGACCTGCGAGGTCAGGACCGGCGTCTGCGCGGTCTGCTACGGACGCGATCTGGCGCGCGGCACGCCCGTCAACCAGGGCGAGGCGGTCGGCGTCATCGCGGCGCAGTCGATCGGCGAGCCGGGCACGCAGCTCACCATGCGTACGTTCCACATGGGCGGCACGGCTCAGGTCGTCGATAGCTCGTTCCTGGAAGCGTCGTATGAAGGCACGGTCGAGATCCGCAACCGCAACGTGGTTCGCAACTCCGACGGCCAGCAGATGGTCATGGGCCGCAACATGGCGGTCCTGATCCTCGATGAGGCCGGCAAGGAGCGCGCCACGCACCGCGTCACCTATGGTTCGCGCATCTTCGTGGACGATGGCGACAAGGTGAAGCGTGGCCAGCGCATCGCCGAATGGGACCCGTACACCCGCCCGATCCTCACCGAAATCGAGGGCAGGGTGGTGTTCGAGGACCTGGTCGACGGCATCTCCGTCCAGGAAACCGCCGACGAGTCGACCGGCATCACCAAGCGTGAGGTCATCGACTGGCGTTCGACCCCGCGCGGCTCGGATCTCAAGCCGGCGCTCGCGATTCACGACGCCAAGGGCAAGGTCGGCAAGCTCGCCAAGGGCGGCGACGCCCGCTTCCTGCTCTCGGTCGAGGCGATCCTGTCGGTGGAACCCGGCTCGATGGTGCGCCCGGGCGACGTGATTGCGCGTATTCCGATGGAAAGCGCGAAGACCAAGGACATCACCGGCGGTCTGCCGCGTGTTGCCGAGCTCTTCGAAGCGCGCCGTCCGAAGGACCACGCCATCATCGCCGAGATCGACGGCACGATCCGGTTCGGCCGCGACTACAAGAACAAGCGTCGCATCATCATCGAGCCGCATGACTCGACGCTTGAGCCCGTCGAATACCTGATCCCGAAAGGCAAGCCGTTCCATCTTCAGGACGGCGACGCGATCGAGAAGGGCGACTACATCCTCGACGGCAACCCGGCGCCGCACGACATCCTGGCGATCAAGGGCGTGGAGGCCCTGGCCTCGTATCTCGTCAACGAGATCCAGGAAGTCTACCGGTTGCAGGGCGTCTTGATCAACGACAAGCACATCGAGGTGATCGTTCGCCAGATGCTGCAGAAGGTCGAGATTACGGTGCAGGGCGACTCGACGTACATTCCGGGCGACCACGTCGACGTGATCGAGCTGGAAGAGGTCAACGATCGCCTGGTCGAGGAGGGCAAGAAGCCCGCCGAAGGCCAGCCGGTGCTGCTCGGCATCACCAAGGCCTCGCTGCAGACGCCATCCTTCATCTCGGCCGCTTCCTTCCAGGAGACGACCAGGGTGCTGACGGAAGCGGCGGTGGCCGGCAAAACCGACATGCTGCAGGGCCTGAAGGAAAACGTCATCGTCGGCCGCCTTATCCCGGCGGGCACGGGCGGTCAGATGAGCCAGATCCGGCGCATCGCCACCTCGCGCGATGAGCTGATCATCGACGAGCGGCGCAAGTCGTCGGGCGCCGAGACAGCCGAGCCGATGCTGACCGACATGACCAACGCCGCGGAATAATCGCGGCGTTCATCAAGGACGAAAGAAGCCGCCGGGGCGACCCGGCGGCTTTTTTTCGTTCTGCGTCGGCAGCCTCCTGCCTCGCGAACCCGAACTTGTCTTCAGGTTTGACATTGACGCCAGCCGGTTCATAGTCGGCCACAGGCGGCGTAATCAACCATCCCGTGTGTCATCCGAGGAGGCACTCATGACGGACGCGGCACTTGGAGGAGGCGTTCAACCAGCGGCGGTTGAACCTAGCCTGCAACGGGTCATGGGCCCTTGGCTTCTTCTGCTCTTCATCGTCGGAGACATACTGGGAACCGGCATCTATGCGCTGACCGGGCAGGTGGCAAAGCAGGTGGGCGGGGTTGTCTGGCTGCCGTTCCTCGTGGCTTTCGTCGTGGCGGTCATGACCGCCTTCAGTTATCTCGAACTGGTGACGAAGTATCCGAAGGCGGCCGGCGCCGCGCTTTATACGCACAAGGCGTTCGGCATCCACTTCGTGACCTTCATCGTCGCCTTCGCCGTGATGTGCTCGGGCATCACCTCCGCCTCGACGGCATCCCGCGCCTTCGCGGCCAACATGTCGAGTGCGTTCGGGCTCGATCTGGCAGGGGTAGGAATCACGCTGATCGGCCTCGCCTTCATGGCGGTCGTCGCCATCATCAACTTCCGAGGCGTCGGCGAAAGCGTGAAGGCCAATGTGGTGCTGACCTGCGTCGAGCTTAGCGGGCTCCTGATCATTATCGTCATCGGGCTGTGGGCGATCGGCGCCGGTGAAGGCGATGTCTCGCGCATCACGGAGTTCAAGATCACGGCCGACACCAGCGCGTTCTGGGCGGTGATCGGAGCCACGACCCTGGCTTTCTTCGCGATGGTCGGCTTCGAGGATTCGGTCAACATGGCCGAGGAGTGCAAGAACCCTTCGGGCATATTCCCGAAGGTCCTGCTTACCGGCCTGCTGATCACCGGGCTCATCTATGTCCTCGTGTCGATCTCGTCGATCACCCTCGTGGCGCCCGAGCAACTGGGGGAAGGTGAAACGCCGCTGCTGAAGGTGGTGCAGGCGGGCGCGCCCAATTTCCCGCTCTGGATATTCGGCTTCATAACGATGTTCGCAGTAGCCAATAGCGCGCTGATCAACATGCTGATGGCGAGCCGGCTCGTCTACGGAATGAGCCGGGAGCACGTCCTGCCGCCGGCACTCGGAAAGGTTCACGTTTCGCGACGCACGCCCTATGTCGCGATCGGCTTCACGACGCTGCTGGCTTTCGCGCTGATCACTTTCGTAGGCGAGGTTCCGGCCCTCGGCGGCACGACCGCGCTATTGCTGCTGTGCGTATTCACAGTGGTCAATGTCGCCGTGTTGGTCCTGCGCAAGGATGCCGTAGAGCATGAGCATTTCCGTACGCCGACCATTCTGCCTGTGTTTGGGGCGCTTGCGTGCGCCTTTTTCGCGGGGCCGTGGACCGGTCGGGATCCGGTTCAGTATTGGATCGCCGGAATTCTGCTCGCGATCGGAATTGCGCTCTGGTTCGTCACGGTCGCGATAAATCGCGCAACCGGCGTGCAGCCGGCGGAACCGGTAATGGAAGATGTTGGCGGTCGTGGACCGGTGAACTAACCGCCTTGGTCAAACCGTCTCCTTGAACGTCACGATCGACACCTCGCCCTCGAGCGCGCCCTGCCAGGCGGAAAGATGCGGCTCCTCGTCGGGTTCGCCCTGCATGTCGCCGATCTGGTCGAGTTCGGCCTCGGCATAGCCCTCCTTCGCGAGCGCTTCGAGCGCCGTCCTCACGGCGGAATCGTCGTCCGGCGCGACCAGCATCACGTGGACCCCCTCGGACTTGCCACCCTTCCTGCGCCAGACCCGCCCGGTGATGATGGTGACCGGCCTTTCTTCATTGTCGTTCATGTTGTGATTCCCGATTCCCTTGTCCGGAAGACCGCTCGCGCCTATCTGACGCTTTGAACCGGGTTTTTGCATGAAGCCGCGGCTTGCGACAGGCAAAACCGCGTCACTTTCTGTTTCGCATTTGCGAAAAGACGAAAGATAATGTCGCGGCCGCGGGCAGAGCGCGCCAAGCCCCGGTTTCGTTAAGATAATCTCGGATGCGGGGTTGACGGTTCGGGGCGTTGCGAGTAATACCCGCCTCGTCTGAACCGATGTGAGGTTTGGCTTTCCGGGGCGTCGCGCCTTGGAGTTTGCCTCAAACAAGGTTCGTTTTACGAGCGAAAACACATTTCCGGCGTGCACGAAGCGGCTTCCGCTTCCTCTGCTTTTTGTTCGGGCAGGACCGCGTTAGCGGTTTGGGGCCCGAATTTGCGTATGGAAACAACGCTTGAAGCCGCCCGTGAATGGGCTCGAGACACGGAATTAGAGACAAGAGGGTTTTAATGCCTACCGTCAACCAGCTGATCCGCAAGCCGCGCATAGCGCCGGTGAAGCGCAACAAAGTTCCGGCCATGCAGGCCAATCCGCAGAAGCGGGGTGTCTGCACGCGCGTCTATACAACGACGCCGAAGAAGCCGAACTCCGCGCTCCGCAAGGTCGCGAAAATCCGCCTGACCAACGGCTTCGAGGTGATCGGCTACATCCCCGGCGAAGGCCACAACCTTCAGGAACACTCCGTGGTGATGATCCGCGGCGGCCGCGTGAAGGATCTTCCGGGCGTGCGCTACCACATCATCCGCGGCGTGCTCGACACGCAGGGCGTGAAGAACCGCAAGCAACGCCGTTCGAAGTACGGCGCCAAGCGTCCGAAGTAAGAGTTTCCGGCTCAGGCGTTTGCCGCCGAGCTTCGAAGTTGAGAGACGAGAACCATGTCCCGACGTCACAGTGCAGAAAAGCGTGAGATCAACCCGGATCCGAAATTCGGCGATCTGATCGTCACGAAATTCATGAACGCCGTCATGTATGACGGCAAGAAGTCGATTGCCGAGACGATCGTCTACGGCGCGCTCGACCAAGTTCAGGCCAAGACCAAGCAGGAGCCGGTGACGGTGTTCCATCAGGCGCTCGACAATGTCGCGCCGCATGTGGAAGTGCGTTCGCGCCGCGTCGGCGGCGCTACCTACCAAGTTCCGGTGGACGTCCGTCCGGAGCGCCGCCAGGCGCTGGCCATCCGCTGGCTGATCACGGCTGCGCGCAACCGCAACGAGACGACCATGGTCGATCGCCTTTCGGGCGAACTGATGGATGCCGCCAACAACCGCGGCACCGCCGTCAAGAAGCGCGAAGATACCCACAAGATGGCGGAAGCCAACCGCGCGTTCGCGCATTATCGCTGGTAACGGCGCGAACGGACAGTCAAAGAGGCACATCCCATGGCACGCGAATACAAGATCGAAGACTACCGCAACTTCGGCATCATGGCGCATATCGACGCCGGCAAGACCACGACCACCGAGCGCGTGCTCTACTACACCGGCAAGTCGCATAAGATCGGCGAAGTCCACGACGGCGCCGCGACCATGGACTGGATGGAGCAGGAGCAGGAGCGCGGCATCACCATCACGTCGGCCGCGACCACGACCTTCTGGAAGGGCCGCGACGGCAAGATGCGCCGCTTCAACATTATCGACACGCCCGGTCACGTCGACTTCACCATCGAGGTGGAGCGCTCGCTTCGCGTTCTCGACGGCGCGATCGCGCTTCTCGACGCCAATGCCGGTGTTGAGCCGCAGACGGAAACCGTTTGGCGCCAGGCCGACAAGTATCGCGTGCCGCGTCTGATCTTCTGCAACAAGATGGACAAGGTTGGTGCGGATTTCTACCGCTCGGCCGAGATGATCGGTTCGCGCCTCGGCGCGCAGGCTGTCGTTATGCAGCTGCCGATCGGCGCCGAGACCGAGTTCAAGGGTGTCATCGATCTCGTCGAGATGAAGGCGTTGGTCTGGCGCAATGAGGAACTGGGCGCGCAGTGGGACATCGTCGAGATCCCCGACGATCTGAAGGCCCGCGCTGAAGAATACCGCGAAAAGATGATCGAAGCGGCCGTCGATATGGACGAGACCGCGATGGAGAATTACCTCGAAGGCAAAATGCCTGAGAACGACGAGATCCGGTCGCTGATCCGCAAGGGCACGATCGCCGGCAAGTTCTTCCCGATGTTTTGCGGTTCGGCTTTCAAGAACAAGGGCGTGCAGCCGCTGCTGGACGCCGTCGTCGAATATTTGCCTTCGCCGCTCGATGTGCCTGCCATCAAGGGCGTCGACGCCAAGACGGACGCCGAGATCGAGCGCCACGCGGATGACAATGAGCCGCTGTCGATGCTTGCCTTCAAGATCATGAATGACCCCTTCGTAGGCTCGCTGACTTTCGCTCGCATCTATTCGGGCAAGTTGACCAAGGGCACCGCCGTCGACAACACGGTCAAGGGCAAGAAAGAGCGCATCGGCCGCATGCTTCAGATGCATGCGAACTCTCGCGCCGACGTCGACGAGGCTTATGCCGGCGACATCGTGGCGCTTGCCGGCCTCAAGGATACGACCACCGGCGACACGCTGTGTGACCCGGCCCATCCGGTGATCCTCGAACGCATGGAATTCCCCGATCCGGTCATCCAGATCGCGATCGAGCCGAAGACCAAGAACGACCAGGAAAAGATGGGTCTCGCCCTGCATCGCCTGGCCGCCGAGGATCCGTCCTTCCGCGTCAAAACCGACGAGGAGTCCGGCCAGACCATCATCTCGGGCATGGGCGAACTGCACCTCGACATCATCGTCGACCGCATGCGCCGCGAGTTCAAGGTCGAGGCCAATGTCGGCGCGCCGCAGGTGGCTTATCGCGAGACGATCACCCGCAAGCACGAGCAGGACTATACCCATAAGAAGCAGACCGGCGGTACCGGCCAGTTCGCCCGCGTCAAGATCATCTTCGAGCCGGATCCGGAAAGCACCGAGTTCCAGTTCGAATCGAAGATCGTCGGCGGCGCCGTGCCGAAGGAATACATCCCCGGCGTCGAAAAGGGCATCAACAGCGTCATGTCGTCCGGCCCGTTTGCCGGCTTCCCGATGATCGGCGTGAAGGCCACTCTCATCGACGGCGCTTTCCACGACGTCGACTCCTCGGTTCTGGCATTCGAAATCGCCGGTCGCGCCTGCTTCCGCGAAGCGGCGCCCAAGCTTGGCGTGCAGCTGCTCGAGCCGATCATGAAGGTCGAGGTGGTGACGCCGGAAGACTATGTCGGCAATGTCATCGGCGATCTGAACGGCCGGCGCGGCCAGATCCAGGGTCAGGAGACCCGTGGCGTCGCCGTCGTCGTCAACGCGATGGTGCCGCTCGCCAATATGTTCAAGTACGTCGATAATTTGCGTTCGATGTCGCAGGGCCGCGCCCAGTACACGATGCAGTTCGATCACTACGAGCCTGTGCCGACTGCGGTCGCACAGGAAGTCCAGAAGAAATACGCGTAGTTCCAGATAACTGCGTCAGTCGCTTAATCAGTTGCCTTAACCGGCTAGGAATGGAGATCTCACATGGCCAAGAGTAAATTCGAGCGCACGAAGCCGCATGTGAACATTGGCACGATTGGCCATGTCGACCACGGCAAGACGTCGCTGACGGCTGCGATCACCAAGTATTTCGGCGAATACAAGGCCTATGACCAGATCGACGCGGCGCCGGAGGAGAAGGCGCGCGGCATCACGATCTCGACGGCGCATGTCGAATACGAGACGGCGGCGCGCCACTACGCCCATGTCGACTGCCCCGGCCACGCCGACTATGTGAAGAACATGATCACCGGCGCGGCGCAGATGGACG
>DASZDZ010000087.1:0-7278 GCA_035941355.1 Pseudaminobacter sp. | reverse complement strand
CAGGCCCGTGGGAACCGAATCCACGGGGAGAGGTCACCGCCGCCCTACCGATCCCCGGTCCGGAACCGGTTCCCGCAAGGGCGATGGACGAATTATGCGGGAGCGGCGGGGTGTGTGCACAAAACGTCGCTCCAGATTTCTTCGAAAATCTTCTATCTTCCTGATCTGAAAGGCGGATTTCTTCGATCAGGCCGAACGGGACACGGATTCTATCCACATTTGGGGTCGGGGGAGGGAGGCAGACTGGCATGAGCACGGGGATCGCGATCAAGCGCGTCTATGACGCTCCGGAGAAGGCCGACGGGTTCCGGGTGCTCGTCGACCGGGTGTGGCCGCGCGGGGTGAGCAAGGAGAAGGCGGCGGTCGATCTCTGGATGAAGGAGATCGGGCCTTCGACCGGGCTGCGCAAGTGGTTCGGCCATGACCCCGCGCGATGGGACGAATTCCGCAAGCGCTACCGCGACGAGCTCGCGGCCAAGCGCGACCTGCTCGATGAATTGCGCGCCCGTGCGGAGAAGGGCCGGCTGACGCTGGTCTATTCAGCCAAGGACGAGGCGCACAACCAGGCGGTGGTGATCAGGGAGGCGTTGGAGGGATAGTGCTGGGGACAGTTTACTTTTTTCCGCCAGCGCGACCTCTCAATTGCCCCCCGCTTTTCTGCGGAAAGAAAGTAAACTGTCCCCGGACGTTCCGCCGATTCCCTCTTGCGCCAACGTTTCGATGCTGCTGCTTTCAATGAAAGCAAACCGTCCCCGGAGGTGCCTTCTGCCGCGTCTTGCTCGCATCGTAGTTCCGGACACGCCGCATCATGTCACGCAGCGCGGTAACCGCCGCGAGCAGGTTTTCTTCGGGCCGTCAGATTATCGACTTTACAAAGCGCTGCTGGCGGAGGCAGCCGCCAAGTCAATGACCGAGGTCTGGGCTTACTGCCTGATGCCCAACCATGTTCACCTGATCCTTACGCCTCGCGATGCGGATGGCTTGCGGGCAACGCTCGCCGAGGCACATCGGCGTTACACGCGCGTCATCAACGAGCGCCACGGCTGGACGGGCCACCTATGGCAGGGACGGTTTGGCTCGGTACCGATGGACGAGGATCATCTCGCGGGAGCAGTTCGATACGTATCGCTGAACCCGGTTCGAGCAGGGCTGGTGAGGCGGGCGGACGATTGGGAATGGTCGAGCGTGCGCGCTCACCTGTCTATGCAGGACGATGGCTTGGTGACTGTGCAGCCTGTGCTCGACTGCTATCCGCGTTTTGGCGACATGCTGGACATTGTGCCGAACGGTGCCGAGATGAACGCGCTTAGACGGGCGGAGACGAGTGGAAGGCCGCTCGGGAGCAAGGAATGGGTGGAGAGATTGGGCGTGACGGAAGAGAAACGAGGACGGAAGGCGAGGTAGAAGGATAGCGCTGGGGACAGTTTACTTTTTTCCGCTCGCGCGACCTCTCAACTGCCGCTGCTTTTTGCGGAAAGAATGTAAACTGTCCCCGGAGATTCCCAGGTGCGGTCTGCTGGGCGCGCTGCTCGGCTACTGGCGCGTGTTGTCGGCCTGGCCGCCGCGCTGCTGCTTGTCGCGCAGTTTCTCGCCGCCGGCCTGGCCGAACGTGTCCTGGCCGCCTGTGCCGCCGCGTTCCGCCTGCTCCTGCCGACGGAGGTCGTTCATGTCCTTGACGGATTCTTTAGGCGGGCCGCCGCCCTTTTTCCCTTTCTTGTTCCGATCCGGCTTCGGCATGTCGCTTCTCCGTGATTGAGTTCGGGACTGCCATCTCAACCCGGGACCAGGCCGTGTTGTTCCGCCGAACGGGATCGAATCACCGAATGCGCGCATGTTTGAAGCAATGGGAGGCTCTGGCGCTGGCTGGCCTCACACCCCCTGGACAAACCCGTCCAGTACGCGCTTCTGTCCCGCCTTATCAAAGTCGATGGTGAGCTTGTTGCCGTCGATGGCGACGACGTTGCCGTTGCCGAATTTCTGGTGGAAGACGCGGTCGCCGATGGTGAAGGGGGAGGGGGTGTCGGAGACGGACTTGGCGACGAGCTCGCCGTCGATGGTGCGGCCCTTTATCGAGCCGCGGCCGGCGCCGTAGCCGCTGTCGGTTTCGCCATAGCCGATGCGCTCGACGGCGTGGCCGGAGCGCGTGCCCCAGTTGCGGTCTGTCGCCTCGGTGCGGTTCTGCTGGGCGCGCTGCCAGCCGGGTGTGGCGTAGGTGTTGGAGAACGAGCCGCCGCCCGCGCCGGTGTTGCCGGCGGCGCCCGAGCCGGAACCGCCCGCGCCGAGATTGTCGAAGCGCGACGCGCCATAGGGATTTTGGCGTCCCGCCCCCTTGGCGCCGCGGCCGGAGGCAAAAGAACCGCCGCCATAGGCCGAGCCGTAACCGCCATAGGAGGATGAACCCTCGTCGACCTCGACATGGGCTTCCGGCAGTTCGTCGAGAAAGCGCGACGGGATGGTCGATTGCCAGAGGCCGTGGATGCGGCGGTTGGAGACGAACCAGATGTGTAAATTCTTCTTGGCGCGCGTCAGGCCTACATAGGCGAGGCGGCGCTCTTCCTCGAGGCCGGAGCGGCCGCCCTCGTCGAGCGAGCGCTGGTGCGGGAACAGGCCTTCCTCCCAACCGGGGAGAAAGACGGTCTCGAATTCGAGGCCTTTGGCCGAGTGCAGCGTCATGATGTTGACGGCGTCGAGATTCTCCTGCTGCTCGGCGTCCATGACCAGCGCGACATGCTCGAGGAAGGAGCGCAGCGACTCGTATTCATCCATCGAGCGGATGAGCTCCTTCAGGTTTTCGAGCCGGCCCGGCGCTTCGGCCGAGCGGTCGTTCTTCCACATGTCGGTGTAGCCGGACTCTTCCAGGATGGTCTCGGCAAGCTCGGTGTGCGGCGTGTGGTCGAGGGCTGCCTGCCAGCGGGCGAAATTGGCGGCGACCTCGCGGAGCGCTGCGCGCGGCTTCGGCTTCAACTCGTCGCTTTCGGCGAGTTTTTCCGCCGCTTCGAGCATCGGGATGCGAAGCGCGCGAGACGTGTCGTGGACCTGGCGGATGGCGGCTTCGCCCAAGCCGCGCTTGGGGACGTTGACGATGCGCTCGAAGGCAAGGTCGTCGGCGCCCTGGGCGACCACGCGGAAATAGGCCAGCGCGTCGCGGATCTCCTGGCGCTCGTAAAAACGCGGGCCGCCGATGACGCGGTAGTTGAGGCCGAGGGTGACAAAACGGTCCTCGAACTCGCGCATCTGGAAGGAGGCGCGCACAAGGATCGCCATGTCGTTGAGATTGTGGTTTTCGCGCTGCGCCTGCTCGATGGTCTCGCCGACGGCGCGGGCTTCCTCCTCCGAATCCCAGGCGGCATGGACATGGACTTTTGCGTCGTCGGCCTCGATTTTCTCGGTGAACAGCGTTTTTCCGAGCCGGCCTTCATTGTGGGCGATGAGGTGGGAGGCGGCGCCAAGGATGTGGGCGGTGGAGCGGTAGTTGCGCTCCAGCCGGATGATCGTCGCGCCGGGGAAATCCTTGTCGAAGCGCAGGATGTTGTCGACCTCCGCCCCGCGCCAGCCATAGATCGACTGGTCGTCATCGCCGACGCAGCAGATGTTGACTCTGCTTTCGCTCACGGGCCGTTCCGCGCCTGCCGGCGCGGGCCTTCCGCGGGGGCCTCGCATAGGCTCGGACGCCCGGTCGGCCGCTCGGCCTTCGGCCGGGATGTGAGACACATCGCCCGATGCAGGATCGCGCGAGCCTTCCGGCCGCTGGGCCAGCAAGCGCAGCCACATGTACTGCGCCGTATTCGTGTCCTGGTATTCGTCGACGAGGATGTATTTGAAGCGGCGGTGGTATTCCTTGAGCACGTCCGGATAGGCGCGGAAAATGCGGATGGGATGGCACAGGAGATCGCCGAAGTCGCAGGCGTTGAGCGTCTTCAGCCGGTCCTGGTAGGCCTGGTAGAGCTGGCGGCCCTTGCCGTTGGCGAAGGAGCGGGCGTCGCCCTCCGGGATTTCGGACGGGCCGAGGCCCTTATTCTTCCAGCCGTCGACCATCATGGCGAACTGGCGCGCCGGCCAGCGCTTGTCGTCCAGCCCCTCAGCCTGGATCAACTGCTTGATCAGGCGCACGACATCGTCGGTGTCGAGGATGGTGAAGCCGGATTTGAGGCCGGCAAGCTCGGCGTGGCGGCGCAGCATCTTGACGCCGATCGAGTGGAAGGTGCCGAGCCACGGCATGCCTTCGACCGCCTCGCCAACCAGCATGCCGACGCGCTGCTTCATCTCGCGCGCAGCCTTGTTGGTGAAGGTGACGGCGAGGATCTGCGAGGGGAACGCGCGGCCGGTGGCGAGAATGTGGGCGATGCGGGTGGTGAGCACGCGGGTCTTGCCCGTGCCCGCGCCGGCGAGCACCAGCACCGGACCCTCGGTGGTCTCGACCGCAAGGCGCTGCTCCGGGTTCAGCCCCTGAAGGTAATCCGGGGCGGAAGCCTGGCGTGCGGCCATGGCGCGCGCGGCGATGCCCGAAGGCGCATGAGCGCCCGCCGGGCGGGCGGGCGGCGCGCTCGGCTCGTCGAAAAAAGGCATGTCGTCCGGGAAACCTGGCATTGACACCGAATGTAGTGATTCGGGGCGGAAAGACCAGAAGCGTTTCCGTTTTGTGCCGGAGGGCGCGGCGTTTGGCCCGCATGTGGTCAAATGGCTGGGAGCGGGCTTTCCGCGACCGCTGCTCGCGCTAGTTCGAAATGGAGGGATGCGCGAATGACTGACAATTCATGGCAAGCAGGAAACGGCTCGAATGAGCGCCGCCGACAGCGATAGGCCCTTGCCGCCCGCAACGCCCGAACCGCGTGAGGGCGAGGACGCACGGCCTGCCTTCAGCCGCACCGGCAGGGCGGCTGCGGAACTCGCCAGCGCGCTGCGCCACGATCTCGGCGCCGCCGCGCGGCGGGCGGGGAGGGCGTTTTCGGCGGGCGCGAGGCTGCTCGGGAGACAGGCGCGCGAGGCGGATTATGCGCGGATGGAGGCCAGGCTCGGCGCGCTTGCCGGCTCGGTCCGCGGGCTGCCGGGGCTGTTCGGGCCGCCGGCGGAGCGGTTGCGCGGGCTTCCCGCTGTCCGCGAAAACGGCAATGCTCTGCCAGTCGTGGAACGCCGCAAACGATTTGCGTGGCTTCGGGCGGCTGCCTTTTCCGTGGTGGCCGTACTGGCAGTCGCGGTCGGCCTGCTGTGGTGGGCGCTGCGCGACGTTCCCTGGCAGGAGATCGCCGAAGGCTCGCTGAAGCCGGTGGTGGTGCTGGAGAGCGCCGACGGCGCGGCGATCGTGCAGCAGGGGCCGTATCAGGGCGCATACGCCAAGCGCGAGGAGTTTCCGCCGCATCTGGTCGACGCGGTGCTGGCAGTCGAGGACCGCCGCTTCTACGAGCATTACGGCATCGATTTCCGCGGCGTCGGGCGGGCGGTCTGGCGCAATCTCCTGGCCGGCGAGGTGGTCGAGGGCGGCAGCACCATCACCCAGCAGCTGATAAAAATCCTGTATCTGGAGAGCGACCGCACCTTCAAGCGCAAGATCCAGGAACTGGTCATCGCCTTCTGGCTGGAAGCGCGGCTCGGCAAGGACGAGATCCTGACGCGCTACCTGAACAACATCTATCTCGGCGCCGGCGCGACCGGGATTCCAGCGGCGGCGCGGGTCTATTTCGACAAGGCGGTGAACCAGCTCGACCTGCGCGAATCGGCGATGCTCGCCGGTATCATCCGCGCGCCGTCGCAGCTGAGCCCGCTTACCAACCCTCAAGGCGCGGCGGAGCGGACTGCGGTTGCGCTCGATGTGATGGTGGCGAGCGGCGTGCTCGACGAGGCTGAAGCGCGGGCCGCCAGGGCGGAAACCGCCACGCTCAAGCCGACGCGCCCGGCGCAGCGCGCCGGAAGCTGGTTCTCCGACTGGGTGCTGGAGGATGCACGCGAGATCGCTGGGCCTTATCGCGGCACGATCAAGGTGCGCACGACGATCGTGCCGAAGCTGCAGGCGCTGGCCGAGCGGGCGGTAGCCGAAGGGCTCGCCTCGGGGGAGGCGGCAGGCGTGGGGCAGGCAGCGCTGGTCGCGATGACGCCGGACGGTGCGGTGGTGGCGATGGTCGGCGGGCGCGACTATGCCGGCAGCGAGTTCAACCGGGCGGCGACCGCCATGCGGCAGCCGGGCTCGGCCTTCAAGCTGTTCGTGCTCTATGCGGCGCTGAAGGCCGGCTATTCGCCGCGCGACAGGGTGCGCGACGAGCCGATCGAGATAAACGGCTGGGCGCCTGAAAATTTCGGCGGCGAGTACAATGGCCGCGTTTCCCTCGCCGAGGCTTTTGCGCGCTCGCTGAACGCGGCGATGGTCAATCTGGCGCAGGAGGTGGGCTTGGAGAACGTCGTGGCGGCGGCGCGCGAGCTCGGCATCGACGCGCCGCTCAACGAGACGCCGGCGCTGGCGCTGGGCGCGTCGGAAGTCAGCCTGCTCGACCTGACCGGGGCCTATGCCTCGGTGCGGGCAGGGCTCGCTCCCATTGAGCCGTGGGGCATCGTTTCGTTCCACAGCGAGGGCCAGCCGCAGGCGTTCCGCGTCGGGCCGCCGAAGCCGCCCGAGATAGATTTGCGTGGCGTGCAGCGCGATCTAGTCGGACTGCTGCAGCTGGTGGTCGAGCGCGGCACCGGCAGGGCCGCCGGGTTGGAGGGTTTTGCCGCCGGCAAGACCGGCACCAGCCAGAATTTTCGCGATGCCTGGTTCATCGGTTTCAACGAGCCGCTGGTGGCGGGCGTCTGGGTCGGCAACGACGACGACAGCCCGATGAACGAGGTCACCGGCGGAAAGCTGCCGGCGGCGATCTGGAAGAATTTCATGTCGGCCGCCCTCGCCGAAGCGGCAAAGGAGCGGCCGGCGGCGGAGGCAATGACCGCGTCGGCGGAAGCGCGGGAAGAGACGCCGGTGTCGTGCAATGTGCGCGCCTGCTCGCGCGCCTACCGCTCGTTCCGGGCCGAGGATTGCACTTTCCAGCCTTATAGCGGGCAAAGGCGGTTGTGCGAGAAGTAGGGGACCGCATTGAGTCGGGGGGTGCTGGGCTGATTGTCTCCCATGCGCCATAGGCGACGCTTGGCACCGAGGCATTGAACATCTCGATTGGGGCCGTGTATGGACGGCTCTCCGTTGGCAAGGGGTTCTTTGGAGCATTCTGCAGTTGCTGGTTGGTGCGGCCATGTATCCGACCTGTAGGTGCGGCTCTTCATAGGCCGCTGGCCATAATGCCATTCGCGCGGCTCAGG
>DASZDZ010000086.1:0-7450 GCA_035941355.1 Pseudaminobacter sp. | reverse complement strand
GTTAGTAGCCGAGCGTCCGATCGACGAGGCCGATCAGTTCTTCGCCGGCGCGGTGGCGCCGGATGTTGTCCACGGCGGATTGCGCCGCCGTATGCGGTTGCGTCACCGAGGCGATGTGCGGCGTTATCATCACCTTCGGATGCGACCACAGCGGATGGTCTTCCGGGAGCGGTTCTGGATCAGTGACATCAAGCATCGCCGCGGATAGGTGACCGCTGTCGAGCGCGTCGATCATCGCGGCCTGGTCGAGTTGCGGACCCCTGCCGACATGCAGCAGCCGTGCCCCGGTGGGCAGCAAACCGAAGAACTCCGCATCGAGCATGCCGCGCGTTTGTTCCGTCAGCGGCAGCAGGCAGACGAGAATATCCGTTTGCTTCAGAAAGCCCGCGAGTTGGTCCGTGCCATGAAAACAGGCAACGCCCTCTATCCGCTTTTCGCTGCGGCTCCACCCGGCAAGCGGAAACTGGAACGGCTTCAGCCGCTCAATAGCCGCGCGGGCCAGCATGCCAAGGCCGAGGAAGCCAACCCGGCGTTCGGCCGCTTGTCGAGCGGCAATCGGTTGCCAGAGGCACCTTTTCTGCTGCTCGAGATAGGCGGGCATATCCCGGTGGAGAGTCAACACGCCGAGCGCGACGTATTCCTGCATCATTCGTATGATGCCGTCCTCGACCATACGCACAAGCTTCACACGGCTTGGCACCACGTCCTGCTCGAACTGGTCGACGCCCGCTCCGATCGAAAACAGCACTTCCAGATTGCGGTAGCGCGAGATCTCGTCCGGCACCGTCCAGGTTATGAGATAACGCACCTTCTCCGGCTCGATCTCGTCGCCGGAATGAAAGAATTCCAGATCCGGGAGCTCGCGCGCGAAGATCTCGCGGAACACCACAGCACGCGCGGCATCGGAATTGAAGAGAAATGCCATGGAAACCGCCCCTTCCTTCAGGCCGCGAGACGCGCGCCGAGCCCTTGGATCATCTTCCGGCAAGCGGCGAGTTCACCGATTTCGATATATTCGTTGGGACGATGGGCGCGGCCGATTTCGCCGGGGCCGCAAATGATCGCATCGATGTCGGCCTGCTGGTAAAGCCCTGCCTCGGTGCCGTAGCTGACCGCTGTGAGCGGCTCCTGCCCCGTCAGCTTCGTCAGAACGGCCGCTAGCTCGCTCCCGTTCGCGGGCGCAAGGGCGGGATAGGTGCTCAACTCGTGCCACGCCATATCAAAGCCGCTGTCGCGCAGGGCGAAAAGCCGGGCCTTGACCGGCTCGAGCAGAGAGGATGGAGAAACGCCCGGCACCGCACGCACCTCGATATCGGCAGTGCACCGGTCGGGGATGATGTAGACCGCCTGTCCACCGGCGATGACGCCCACCTGCAGGGAAGAATATGGGGGCTCGAAATTCTGATCGAGCGGTCCGTCGGCGAGGGATTGGCTGTAGGTCACGGCGTGCGTGATGACGCCGGCCATGGCGTGCACGGCGTTGAGCCCGAGATCGGGGCGTGACGAATGGCCGGATCGCCCGATCACCTCGAGCCGCGCGGCCGCTTTCCCCTTGTGCGCGCGCACCGGCTGCATCCGGCTCGGCTCGCCGACAATCGCGCCAAGCGGCTTCTCGCATAGGCCCGGCAACGTCGCTAGGAGATGCGGCACACCACGGCACCCAGCCTCTTCGTCATAGGAGAATGCGAGATGAACTGGCTGCCGCAGGTTCATCGCCGCAAGTCCTGGGAGCGCGGCCAATGCGCAGGCAAGGAAGCCCTTCATGTCGGTGGTGCCGCGGCCGTAAAGCCTGCTGCCGTCACGGCGCAGGATGAACGGGTCGGAGTCCCACTCCTGTTCACCCGCCGGCACGACATCCATGTGGCCGGACAAGATGTATCCTCGGCCCTCAAGCGGACCGATCGTGGCAAAAAGGTTGGACCGGTCGCCCTCGGGACCGGCGAGAACCGTCACCTCGGCTCCGGCTGCCTCGCAATACCCGCGTATCCAATCGACGATCGCGCCGTTTGGCGTACCCACTACTGAGGGAAATGCGACCAGCCTCGCGAGAATTTCTTCGACATTCATGGGCACCGCTCCACTCGCGCAATTCGCCGCATACAGACAGGGTAGTAGCCGCCAAGAGTATTCCCTGCCGAATGGCGCTGCGCTTTGGCCGAAGATTTCGAATATGTGCCCGGAACCAGCGAAACATGCTGGCCTTCCGGTGCGATAGTAGGGCAAAGACGCCTGCGGCATCATTGCAACAGGCAGCAGTACCAAGACATGCTCACGGACTTGGGCATTCGGTGAGGGAGCGGATCGACGGAAATGCAGAGATCAGTGCGCCTGAAGTCCTTCGAACTGGTCGCGCGGGACATCAACGATGTGGACGTGGAGCTGCTGCACGCGCTGTCGATCTCAGTCGGTTGGCCACATCGTCCCAAGGATTGGGATTTTTTGCGCCGTGCCGGGCGCGGCATCGTTGCCGTTGATGGTATCGGGCGCGTTTTCGGGAGCGCGATGTGGTTTCCACATGGGGACGACTTTGCCACGATTGGCCTTGTGATCACGACGCCCCGCATACAGGCGCAGGGAGGTGGCCGATGGCTTATGGACCAGGTCCTCGAGCAGTGCGGAGATCGCAATCTAGCCCTGAACGCAACCCATGCCGCCTATCCCCTCTATGTTTCACTCGACTTCACGAGCGAGGCAATAGTCTATATGCGCCAAGGACAGGTCCCACAAACACTCCCGCCGATGCCAGGTCTCGATGGTGAACTAAGTGACCTGCCTAACGACAGGCTCGGCGACATCACCGCGCTGGACGCGCGCGCATTCGGGACAAACCGCGCAAGGCTGCTTGCGTTGCTCTCGGAGGATGCCTCAATCGCCACGTTGAGTCGTGGCGGCGAGGTCGTCGGCTATTCCATGTGTCGCGAGTTCGGGCGCGGCAATGTGATTGGCCCCATTGTGGCTCGCAGCGACCAGGACGCGGTCCATCTCACAGCGGTGCATCTGAAAGCTCTGGCAGGGCGGTTCGCCCGCGTAGATACGCGCGAGAAGGACGGCGTGTTTGCCGAGTTTCTTCAGCAGAGTGGCCTCGGCATTGCCGAGACCGTTACAACCATGTCCAAAGGGCGCCGCTTCCTGAACCAAAAAACGGACGAGCCGTGGGTTTATGGATTGGCCGGCCACGCCTTGAGCTGACGTGCAAGCACCCTTCAAGCAAGCGGCTCGAAAGTCTTGCAGCGGTCCCACGTTTACCACCATGCTACTGAGAAAGCCTTCAGGAATCGGCGTGCGGCTCGAAACAATCGACAGCCCGCCGCATAACGAAGCCTAGCTTTACTCCGGCTTCGCAGCGCAAATCGCGAAGCGGTGCTGGGTGGCGCGTTCGAGCGCCTTGGGCCAACTCATCTGTCGAGCCTGGGCGCGATGGATCGTTCCCAGTTTCCAGTCGACGACGGGCTGCTCAAATCCGGCTTCGGTCAGCAGGCGCCCAATCTCTCCCGCCCGTGCGCCACCAGAGAAATAGACACGGGCAAGGATACTCCGGTGCCGTATGGCCATGGAGGCACCGTCATTATCCGCGGCCCGTGACTTGCCGGCTGTGAGCTTGTCCCAAATCTCCCGCAAACTCGTCGCCCAGTTGCGGCTGACAAAATCGCCATCGATGACCAGCAGCTTGCCGCCGGGCTTCAGCAGCGAGAACCATTCGGCAAAGGCCGCCGTTGGATCCAGCAGCGTCCAGACCAGGTGACGGGTGACGATAACATCGTAGCTCGTCTTGTCCTCGAGCGTCCGCTCGGCGTCCCCTATGATGAAGCGTATGTCGACGCCACGTCTTTGTGCCTTGGCGCGCGCCTTGGCGAGCATGGCTTCCGACCAGTCGAGGCCTGTCACCACAAATCCCAAATCGTGCATCAGATGCGACATAACGCCTGTCCCACAGGCGAGGTCCAACGACGCCCGGCCGGTGCCTGGCCCGAGGTGCCTGGTTATGAGCCGATGCCAGGCGGCGCGCTCCTGCTCGGAAAAAATCTCATGGCCGACCTGCAGGTCGAACGTCTCGGCGCGCTCGGACCAATAGTCCCGAATTTCGTCGCGCAGCGAATAGTTTGCATGAGCCGTCATCGCCCGAAGCGCTCTCCCCGAAGCAGTACCTTGGAATTGCTCTAAAAGATAATTCTTGATTACACAATTCATGTTTTCTAAGCCGGTGGCGGCAAACCAAATTGCGAGAGCACAATGATTTTGAAGTCGATATTTGCAGCCGCAGTCGCCATCGTGGCCTCCATGCCGCTAACCCACGGCGCGCGCGCCGAAACCGTCACCGACATTGCCGGCCGCACGGTCGAGGTGAAGACGCCGGTTAAGAAGGTCATCCTGGGCGAAGGTCGGCAGATCTATCTGATCGCCGCGCTCGATACCGACAACCCATTCAGGCGGATTGTCGGCTGGCGCCAGGATTTCTCCCAGGCCGATCCCGACAACTACGCCATTTATCTGGAAAAATTCCCCTCGATGGCCAAAATCCCGACCTTTGGCGGTTTCAAGGACGGCACTTTCGATATCGAGCAGGCCATCGCGCTTCAGCCGGACGTGATGATCATGAACATCGAATCCAAGCAGGCGACCGAGGACGCGCAATACATCGAAAAGCTCGCCGCCGTCGGCATTCCGGTGGTCTATGTCGATTTCCGCGAGCATCCCTTCACCAATACCGAGCCGAGCATGCGCCTCATCGGCAAGCTCTTTGGCCAGGAAGAGCGGGCCGAGGCGTTCATCGCCTACCGCGCCGCCCAGATCGCGCGGGTCACCGATGTTATCGCGAAGAATGATCCCAAGCGCTCGACCGTCTTCATCGAGCGCGCCGGGGGCTATTCCGACGATTGCTGCATGAGCTTCGGCAACGACAATTTCGGCAAGTTCGTCGAGATGGCCGGCGGCCGCAACATCGCGGCGGATCTGATCCCGGGCACCTTCGGCTCGCTCAATCCCGAACAGATCATCGCTAGCGACCCCGATCAGGTGATTGTGACGGGCGGCAATTGGGAAGCGTATGTACCGGGCGGCAAGTGGGTCGGCGTCGGTCCCGGCGCAAACGAAGCGGAAGCGCTGAAGAAGCTCAAGGGCCTGACGGAACGGCCCGCCCTCACCGGCATCAAGGCGGTGGAGGACGGACGGGTCCACGCCATTTGGCACCAGTTCTACAACAGCCCGTACCAGTTTGTCGCCATCCAGCAGATGGCCAAGTGGCTGCATCCCGACTTGTTTGCCGATCTCGATCCCGAGGCAACCTTCAAGGAACTGCACGAAAAATTCCTGCCGGTCGACTACAGGCCCGGCCACTGGGTCTCACTCTCCAATGAGCAGTGAACCTGGGGGGCTGCCAGTTCAGGCTGGGCACGGCCTCTACCGCGCCCTCGTCCTGCGCAGGCAGCTCATCCTGGCGGGGCTCGCGCTGGCGCTGCTCTTGAGCCTTTGCATCGACCTCGCACTCGGGCCTGCTAGCTACAGCCTCGACCAGGTGGTGCTAGCGCTTGTTTCGCCCAGCAGCGTGCCGCTTCAGGTGCGCGTCGTGCTGTGGGAGATCCGGCTTCCCATCGCGCTGATGGCCGTCGTCGTCGGCGCAGCGCTGTCTGTCGCCGGGGCCCAGATGCAGACCATCCTCAACAATCCGCTCGCCAGCCCGTTCACGCTCGGCATTTCGGCGGCAGCCAGCTTCGGAGCCGCGCTGGCGCTCGCCTTTGGCGTCGCTCTCGTTCCCGCGGCAATCGAATATGTCGTGCCGCTCAACGCCTTCGTGGTTGCGATGCTGACCGCGCTCGTCATCCACCTGCTGAGCCTGAAGCGCGGCGTGACGGTCGAAACCATCGTGCTTCTCGGCATCGCGCTCGTATTCACCTTCAATGCGCTGTTGTCGCTCGTCCAGTATCTTTCGTCGGAGCAGGCGTTGGCCGCGGTCGTATTCTGGACGATGGGAAGCCTCACCAAGGCGACCTGGCCCAAGCTCATCATCACCAGTCTCGTCCTCCTCGCAACGCTTCCGATATTCGCGCGCCGGGCCTGGGCGCTGACGGCGCTGCGGTTGGGCGAAGACAAGGCAGCGAGCTTTGGGGTCAAGGTTTCGCGCCTGAGACTCGAAACCATGATGATGGTGAGCCTGCTCGCCGCCATTCCCGTCGCCTTCGTTGGCACGATCGGCTTCATCGGCCTGGTCGGTCCGCACATCGCGCGCATGCTGATTGGCGAAGATCAGCGCTTCTTTCTGCCCGCCTCGGCTCTTTCTGGGGCGCTCATTCTTTCGGCGAGCTCAGTCGTCAGCAAGTCGCTCGTTCCGGGCACGATCTTCCCCATAGGCATTATCACCTCGCTCATCGGCATTCCCTTCTTCATCTCGCTGATCCTCTCGAATGTGAGGCGCTCATGGTAACGGTCAGGCTCGACGGTCTCGGAGCCTTCCACGGCAATCGGCTGGTGCTGAGCGGGGTTACGACACCGCCTCTTCCCGGCGGGGAGGTGATCGCCGTCATCGGCCCTAATGCCGCGGGCAAGTCCACAATGTTCAAGCGCATTGCGGGGCTGTTGCGAGGTCCAGGGCGCGTCGAAGTCGAGGGCGCACGATCTGCAGCGCGGAATGCCATCTGCTACATGCCGCAGGACACTGCCGCCAACGCGGTGCTGACCGTCTATGAATCGATCCTGCTCGCTCGCAAGCAGGACTCGGCCTGGCGCGTCACCGCCGCGGATCTGGCTGCGATCGACCGCACCATCACCGCCCTGGGCCTGTCTGCCATCGCCTTTCGCAACATCGGGGAGCTTAGCGGCGGGCAACGGCAATTGGTGAGCATCGCGCAGACACTGGTCCGCGAACCAGAGGTGCTGCTGATGGACGAACCAACATCCGCGCTTGACCTCAATCGCCAGGTGGAAGTTTTGAGCTTGATGAGAACGGTCGCGAGAGAGAGGGGCGCGGCGGTGCTGATTGCCCTCCACGACATCAATCATGCTCTCCGCTTCGCCGATCGGACGATGGTCATCGTCGAAGGGAGGCTCGTCGCATGCGGCCCGTCACGCGATGTCATCACCGGCCCCCTGTTGCGGCAGGTGTACAAGGTGAACGCGCGGATCGAGACATGTTCCCGCGGCATCGGTCATGTGATCATAGACGGAGCAGTGGATGAGGCGGTGACAAAGCCGGCGCCGATTGCGGCGTAGCGCGAAGTAAGGCAGCGCACCGCGTCAAGACCATGTCGTCCAACGGAACCAGCAGGACGCGGGCCTTGAGCTGTCATCGCCGCGCCAATCTCCGAACGTCGTGTTAGGGGCCGTGTATGGACGGCTCTCCGTTGGCAAGGGGTTCTTTGGAGCATTCTGCAGTTGCTGGTTGGTGCGGCCATGTATCCGACCTGTAGGTGCGGCTCTTCATAGGCCGCTGGCCATAATGCCATTCGCGCGGCTCAGG
>DASZDZ010000085.1:0-146976 GCA_035941355.1 Pseudaminobacter sp. | reverse complement strand
CCTCCTGCAGATGGTCGCGGAGTTCCTGACGCCGCTAGACCTTTCGGAAGAAGCGCTTGGCATAGACGCCATCCGTGATGTTGGGCCGGGAGGCCATTTCTTCGGCACCCAGCATACGCAGGATCGCTACAAGACCGCGTTCTATTCGCCGATCATCTCCGACTGGCGCAATTTCGAGACATGGGCCGAAGCCGGAAGCCCGACGGCGGTGGAAAAGGCCAATCGCGTCTGGAAGGAGCGGCTGGCGACTTACGAAAAGCCCTACATGGACCCGGCGATCGCAGAAGAGCTGGACGCCTTTGTCGAAAAGCGCCGGCTTGAAGGCGGCGCACCGACGGATTTTTGAGGTTTGAAATGAAGATGAAGCCGATCAATGCCCCCGACGCGCCGCAGCCGCTGGGTGGCTATGTCCAGGCTATGGAAATGACCGGCGCCACGCGCACGCTCTATATCAGCGGCCAGATTCCCGAGACGGTGAACGGTAGCGTACCGGAACGGTTCGAGGACCAGGCTCGGCTGGTCTGGCAGAACGTGATCGCTCAGCTACGGGCGGCCGACATGACGCTCGACAATCTGGTCAAGGTCACGATTTTCCTTTCCGACCGCAAGTACACTGCCGATTACCGCAAAGTCCGGCAGGAAGTGCTTCAGGGCAGGCAGATCGGGTTGACGACGATCATCACCGGAATCTTCGACGAAAAATGGCTGCTGGAGATCGAAGCCATCGCCGCTGCCTGACGCACGTCATTTCCTGATTCGATTTACGCACAAACGGACGCAATTTCATGAAATCCCACGCAAAAGCGGTTGTCATCGGCGGCGGCGTCGTCGGCGCTTCGGTTCTCTTCCATCTGGCCAAGGCCGGCTGGACGGACGTGATGCTGATCGAGCGCTCGGAACTGACCTCCGGCTCGTCCTGGCACGCCGCCGGCGGCTTCCACACGCTGAACGGCGACCCCAACGTCGCCAAGCTCCAGGCCTATACGGTCCAGCTCTACAAGGAGTTAGAAGAAATTTCCGGCCAGTCCTGCGGCCTTCACCTGACCGGCGGCGTGATGATGGCCGATACGCCCGAGCGCATGGATTTCCTGCGCCTGACCCACGCCAAGGGCCGCTATCTCGGCATGGAGACCGAGTTGATCACGCCCTCCGAGGCCAAGGCGATGTTCCCGCTGATGGACGAGACGAATTTCGTCGGCGCCATGTGGGATCCGGTCGAGGGCCATCTCGATCCGTCAGGCACCACCCACGCCTACGCCAAGGCCGCGAAGAAGCTCGGCGCGGAAATCGTGCTGCGCAATCGCGTGGTCGAGCTGACGCAGGAGGTCGACGGCACCTGGAACGTCGTCACCGAACAGGGCATGGTGAAGGCCGAGCATGTCGTCAATTGCGGCGGCCTGTGGGCGCGCGAGATTGGCCGCATGGTTGGGCTGGAGCTTCCGGTGCTCGCCATGGAGCATATGTACCTGCTGACCGAGGACATGCCGGAGGTCGTCGAGTTCAACAAGTCGACCGGCCGCGAGATGATCGGCGTCATCGATTTCAAGGGCGAGATCTACACCCGGCAGGAGCGCAACGGCGTATTGCTCGGCACCTACGAGAAGGCCGCCAAGCCGTGGTCGCCTGGGGAGACGCCGTGGAGTTTTGGCCACGAACTGCTGGCGCCCGACCTCGACCGCATCGCGCCGTCGCTGGAAATCGGCTTCCGCCATTTCCCGGGCATCGAAAAGGCCGGCATCAAGCAGATCATCAACGGCCCGTTCACCTTCGCGCCCGACGGCAACCCGCTGGTCGGCCCGGTGCAGGGCCTGACCAACTACTGGACCGCCTGCGCCGTCATGGCTGGCTTCAGCCAGGGCGGCGGCGTCGGCCTGGCGCTGTCCAACTGGATGGTGCATGGCGATCCCGGCTTCGACGTCTGGGGCATGGACGTTGCCCGCTTCGGCGAATGGGCGACGCTGCGCCACACCAACGCCAAGGTTCGCGAAAACTATTCGCGCCGCTTCTCCATCCGCTTTCCCAATGAGGAGCTGCCGGCGGCAAGACCGGCGCAGACGACGCCGCTCTACGACACGATGGTGGCCAACAACGCCGTCATGGGGGATTCCTGGGGTCTCGAAACGCCGCTCTGGTTCGCCCCGAAAGGCACGGAGCCGAAGGACATCGTGTCGTTCCATCGCTCCAACGATTTCGAGCATATCGGCAATGAAGTCCGGGCTACCCGCGAGCGCGTCGGCGTCACGGAAATCGCGAATTTCGCGAAATACGAAGTCGACGGGCCGGGCGCCGAGGATTTCCTCAACCGGCTCATGACCAACCGCATGCCGAAGATCGGCCGCCTTGTGCTGACGCCGATGCTCAACGAGTTCGGCAGGCTGATCGGCGACTTCACCATCGCCAAGGCTGCCGAAGAGCGTTTCATGATCTGGGGCTCGTCGGCCGCCCAGAAATACCACATGCGATGGTTCGAAAGGCACCTGCCCAAGGACGGATCGGTCCGGCTGCACCGCTTCGATCAGACGCTGGTCGGGCTGTCGATCGCCGGCCCGCGCTCGCGCGACCTGCTGGCCAAGCTGGTCGATATCGACGTTTCGACGAAAAACTTCCGCTTCATGGATTTCCGGGAGATCGCGGTCGGCGGCGCGCCCTGCATGGTCAACCGCGTCACCTATACCGGCGATCTCGGCTACGAAATATGGATGGCGCCGGCCTATCAGCGGCTGGTCTATGCGGCGATCAAGCAGGCGGGCCAAGAATTCGGCATAGTCGATTTCGGCATGCGCGCGCTCTTGTCGATGCGGCTCGAGAAGAACTTTCCGACCTGGTTCCGCGAGTTGCGGCCGATCTACGGCGTATTCGAAGGTTCGATGGACCGCTTCATCAAGCTGGAGAAGAACGATTTCATCGGCCGCGAGCAAGCGGCGAAGGAGCAGGCGGAAGGGCCGAAGCTGCGCCGCGTTTCGTTCATGGTCGATGCGATCGACGCCGATGTGATGGGCGATGAGCCGATCTGGGCGAAGGTTTCGACCGACTACGGCACCGTCGAGAAGCCGCACGGCTTTGGCGCGCCGCGTTTCGATGGCGCGGGCAAGGAAGTGCGCGGTTCGATGGCCGCCAATGATTCTTCCGGCATCCGCGGCATTGTCGACGGCGATTGGCGGGTGGTCGGCTGGGTGACCTCGGGCGGCTATGCGCATTACGTCCAGAAATCGATGGCCCAGGGCTATGTGCCGGCCGCCTTGGCCCAGAACGAGAGCGACGGCTTGTTCGAGATCGAGATCCTCGGGCGTCGCCGCCCTGCCCGCATCAATATTGCCCCGCCCTTCGACCCGAACGGCGAGAAGATGCGGACGTAAGCGCGTTACCTCTCACAAGGTCCGGGCGACATGGAAAATACTCCCCAAAGCACCTTCGGCCGTCATCGCAAGATCATGCCGTTCGATGCGGCAGCGCTCGATGTGTTGCAGACACAATCCCGGCAAAAAGCAGCCTCCCTGAACCAGCATGTTCTCGGCTATGGCGCGCTGGCCGAATTCGAATGGGCGGCGGCAGGCATACCAGCCCCTGACCTGCCGGCCATGCGAAAATACCGCCTAGAGCGCATCCGCGCCGAGTTACGGCGGCGCGACTATGCGGGCGTCCTGCTCTACGATCCGATCAATATCCGCTACGTCACGGACGCGACCAACATGCAGGTCTGGGTGACGCACAACGCCACCCGCTACTGCTTCGTCGCCACCGACGGTCCGATCATCCTTTTCGACTATCACCATTGCGAGCATCTCTCCGATCACGCGGGCGTAGTGGATGAGGTCCGGCCCGCCGTCTCCTGGATCTATTTCTATGGTGGCGAGCTCGTGCCCAGACGCGTTGAACGCTGGGCGTTGGGGATCGTCGACCTTTTGGCCGAGCACGGCGGCGGCAACCAGCGGCTCGCGATCGACCACATCGACGCAGAACCGGTGGCGGAACTCGCGCAGCATGGCATATCCGTGCACAATGGCGAGCAGATCATGGAACGCGCCCGCATGATCAAATCGCCGGACGAGCTTTTGGGCATGCGCCGCTCGATCGCCGCCTGCGAGGCCGCGATGGCTGAAATGGAATCCACGCTGAAGCCGGGAATTTCCGAAAACGAATTGTGGGCGGAACTGCATCGCGGCAATATCGTGCGCGGCGGCGAGTGGATTGAAACGCGGCTTCTGTCGTCCGGCCCGCGCACCAATCCGTGGTTCCAGGAGTGCTCGTCGCGCATCATCGAGGATGGCGATATGGTGTCATTCGACACTGATCTGATCGGCCCCTACGGATTTTGCGCCGACATCTCGCGCACCTGGCTCTGCGGCGACGGTGCTCCATCCGACGAGCAGCGGGACCTCTATGCCATCGCGGCGGAGCAGATCGCCTTCAACCGCGAACTGCTGAGGCCGGGCGTGACGTTGAAGGAACTGTCCGACACCACGCGGCATCCGCCCGAAGACTGCATGCCAAACCGCTATGGCTCGCTCTATCATGGCGTCGGCCTCGCGGACGAGTATCCAGGTGTCCCACACCGCGTCGACTGGAAGGAGGACACGCCCGACGACGTTCTTCTGCCCGGCATGGTGCTTTGCGTCGAAAGCTATACCGGCCGGCTCGGCGGGCGCGAAGGCGTCAAGATTGAGGAGCAGGTCCTCATCACCGAAACCGGACCCGAGCAGCTTTCGCGCTATCCGCTCGACGCCAGGCTGCTCGGACGCTGACGGTTACCCCGCCTTCTGGGTGGCAACCTTGGCCTCGGCCTCTTCGTCGCTCATCCGCGAAAAATAGCTCGCGATCAGTGCGCCCGAGACATTGTGCCAGACGCTGAAAACCGCGCTCGGCACCGCCGCCAGCGGCGAGAAATGCGCGTTGGCCAGCGCCGCGCCCAGACCGCTGTTCTGCATGCCGACTTCGATGCTGATGGCCTTGCGCTTGGCCAGCGAGAGGCCGGCGAACCGAGCGGCGAAATAGCCGAGCAACAGGCCGAAACCGTTGTGCAGGACCACGACGGCGAAAATCAGCAGGCCGGACTGGCCGATGGCGGCCTTGTTGACAGCGACCACTGCGGCGACGATCAGCACAATGCCGACGACGCTGACCAGCGGCAAAGCGGGAATGGCTGCTTTCACGACGCCCGGCATGATCTTCTGCAGTATGAAGCCGAGCGCCAGCGGAACCAGTATGACCTTCACGATGCTCAGGAACATGCTCATCGCGTCCACGGGGAGATATTGGCTGGCAAAGAACCACACCAGGAACGGCGTGACGATAGGCGCAAGCAGCGTCGTCACGCTGGTGCATGCAACGCTCAGCGCCACGTCGCCCTTGCTGAGATAGGTCATGACGTTGCTGGCCGTACCGCCGGGGCAACAGCCGACGAGGATCACGCCGGCAGCGACTTCCGGCGACATCGGGATCAGCTGTGTAAGCAGCACCGCCAGAACCGGCATGACGATGAATTGCGACAGAACGCCGATCGCCACATCGAAGGGCCGGCGCGCCACTTCAGCGAAATCCTTGGCCGAGATCGTCAGGCCCATGCCGAACATGATGATGCCGAGCAGCACGACGATCCAGGGCGCAAAGACGCTGAAGGTCGCCGGCAGCACGAAGCCGAGCAGGGCGAACACGATAACCCAGACGGCGAAGCTGCGGCCGACAAAGTTCGAGAACGCGGCAATGGTTTTCACAATCGGACTTCCTTGAGATTTTTGGGGGAACGTCTCGCGCGAGACAGAAAGTTGCGCGCTTTTCCCGCCAAACCGACGAATTGGCAACCCCAAAGCGGCCTGTGAGACATTCTGTGCCAAATGGAGACGAGCCGCTGGCGCAGCCGAAACGTCCCGCAGGTAGGCTTGGCGAGCAACGGTTTCTGGACGTAGCCCGTAGTATCGGCGGCTCAGGCCCGAAGTGGGATGACCGGCGCGGTGCGCGAGGCAATATAGGGCAGGCCCTTACGCCGCTTTGTCCAGCCGACAACCTGAACGTCGCGTGCCGCCGGCTCGAAACGCTGAGCCAGCGCCCAGCTCCGGCAATCGATCGCGCAAATATCGGCGCGGCCTTCGGCAACGGCGACGACCGAGGCCCGATGGCCGCCGGTTTCGAGGTGTTCGGAAAAGATTCCGAGATTTTCGCCCATCGCCTCCAGATCGCGCATCAAGGCCATGATGCCCGACATCGAGTCCGTGCTGTTGAAAGCGAAGCGCCTGTTGCGTAGGAGGTCGAGTGGAATAAGAGCGCGCCCATCGGCCGGAGACGGCATGCGCTCATGCCCTTCATCGCATCGCATCAGGATCGCGCTTGAGTAAAACTCGCCCTGCCCGCCTTCAAAACCGTCATAGTTAGGCTGGCCGATCACCTGCACATGCCGTGACAGCCCCTGCTCCATCGGCCCCCAGCAGGTCTGGGCCAAGAGCAGGTTCGGGTGCAGCCAGACGGCGGGGAAGTCGAGTTCGTCGGGCGGCAGGCTTGCCGGATCCGGCGCGAGGATTTCGCCGTTCGCCGCGCACAGGCCGCCTGGTACAGGCGGCATATCCGCGTTGCGCCGAACCAGCCGCTCCGGCGAGTCCAGGCCTGCGGCGCGAAACGCCTCGCGCAGCCGCGCCCATTCGGCATCGGTTTCGGCCCGGCTTTCGGGCCAGTCATACATCGGGAGGGCCGCGATGAATTCGCTCATGCGCGCATATCGACTGCTGTATTGGGAAGACGCAAGTACCGGCTGCTCATTCCTTCGGCGGCTCGGCCGGCACGGGAACGGTGCCAAGACCATGCACGGAGCGGCCACGAACGCGCGGCTTGAAGGCGCGGCCGGCTTCCGGCGCGCGGCGCAGCACCGGATGGACCACCGGCTCTTTGGCGCGGAAGGCGAACTCCTTCATCAGCGCCAGATAATTCGGGAACACATAGCCCCTGTTCATCGCAAGCCATTCGTCGCGGCGCTCGGCAAACAGCTTCGGCAGGCGATACCATGCCACCGTCGGGCTCTTGTGGTGCACCAGATGGAGGTTGTTGTTGAGGAACAGAAAGGCGAGCGGCGATTTCTCGACGATGATCGTTCGCCCGTCCGGCCGTTCCGACCATTGATGCTCGGCATAGGTGCGTAACGAGATGAAGGACTGTCCGAGCCAGACCGGAACCAGTATGTAGAGCCAGAGCGGTATGGCTAAGACGAAAACGATGACCGGCAACACGACCGCCAGACCCGCGGCGTGCAGCAGCCACGCCTTGCGCACCGAGCGGTCGCCCTCCGCGATCAGCTTCGCTTCGGCGAGCAGGAAGCCGGCTGTGCCAAGCACGGGTCCGAGCACAAACCGGCCGATCATCGTGTTGTTGACGGCAAGCAGCGTCTTCAGCGCGGCGGGCAGATCGTCGTGCTGCCAGAAGGCGCGGTAATAGCTTTCCGGATCGTCGAATGGATCGGTCAGGCTCTCGTCCGCGTGGTGACGCAGATGCAGTGCCCGGAAACGCCGGAACGGATAGACCAGCCCGATCGGCAGGCCGACCAGCGCTTCGTTGATCCAGAGTTTTCGGGTCGGGTGACCGTGCGCGGCTTCATGCATCAAGGACGACTGCATTGCCAGAAGCACACCAAGCACCAAAAGGGAGACGACTGGATAGGCCGGCCACAAGAAGAACGCCGCCCCCGCCCAGGAGGCATAGGTTGCAGCGATTAGCCCCACCGTCGGCCATTCGATGGCCGGCACCCCGCTTCGCCGCTTGCCCGCAATTCTCGTCATGCCTCGGCCACCGCCCCAGTCGCCGGAGTGCAAATCACTCCTGACATGAAGTTGTCAGCAGCGCCGGCTAACTTCAACGAGACAATGCGCACAGTGTGTTGATATTGCGCACCTTGAACAGCAGATGTTATGTTTAGTCACCAAAATGTTGGATTTTCATTTCGCATGGTGCGCCGTCCTGCCGTTGCGTAAGGAAAATTTAACCCGATCGGGAGGTGAAAATGGATAAGCGCGATTTGTCAGGAGTGTTTCGCGAGCGCCTCAAGATCCTTCTGCAGCGCGCGGGGATCAATCAGTCCGCCTTCGCCGAATCGGTGGGCATAGACCGCTCGGCGCTGTCGCAACTGCTGTCCGGCGCCACCACCCGCCTGCCCCGCGCCGAGACGCTGCTGACGATCGCCGCCGAGCATCGCGTCTCGCTCGACTGGCTGATGGGCCTCAGCCAGGACGAAGCGCTCACCGGTGAAATCCGCGCCAGCCTCGAGATCGAGGAGGCCTATGGCGGCTTCGACCGGACCTTGCTGGCCAAATGGCATGGCGAGGCCGCAGGCACCAAGATCCGCTATGTGCCGGCCGGCATTCCCGACCTCCTGCGCACCGAGGCGTTGATCGACTACGAGTCGGACATTTCCAACAGGAGCCGCGAGGCGCAAGCCGGCGAGACGCAATACCGCATCGATTACAACCGCCGGCCAGAGACCGATATGGAGGTCTGCATGCCGCGCCACACGCTGGAGATCTTCGCGCGAGGGCTCGGCGTGTGGGACGGATTTCCCGAGGCGGCAAGGCGCGAACAGTTGGAGCACATGGCGACGCTGCTCGACGATCTTTATCCGACCTTCCGGCTGTTCCTCTATGACGGCCGGATGCGCTATTCCGTGCCTTATACGATTTTCGGGCCCTATCGCGCCGCGATCTATGCCGGGGACATGTATCTGGTGCTGAACGCCACCCAGCCGATCCGGGCGCTGACCAGGCACTTCGACGACTTGATCCGCGCAGCCGAAATCAACGCGCATGAAGCGGCGGCATTCGCCAGAACTCTGGCGAAAACCGGCGCGGTGGCGACATAGTGAATGCGCTTCGGCAGCGCCTTGTCCATTGACTAGACATAAAGACTTGTTTATATCGTTATCCTTCTGGAAGTTCCTAAAGGCGACAAACCATGACCAATCCGATCGACGCGCTGCTGGCCGAAAAGGGCGTCCTGCTCGCGGATGGCGCGACGGGCACCAATTTGTTCGCCATGGGCCTGGAAGCCGGCGAAGCGCCGGAACTCTGGAACGAGACCGCTCCAGAAAAGATCACGGCGCTGCACCAGAATTTCGTCGATGCCGGCGCCGACATCATCCTCACCAATTCGTTCGGCGGAACGCGCCACCGGCTGAAACTGCACCACGCGCAGGATCGTGTGCACGAGTTGAACAAGCGCGCGGCCGAGATCGCGCGCGCCGTGGCGGACAAGGCCGGGCGCAAGGTCATCGTCGCGGGCTCCGTCGGCCCGACCGGCGAACTGCTCCAGCCGCTCGGCGCGATGACCTATGACGAGGCGGTCGACGCCTTTTCCGAGCAGATAAAGGGTCTGAAGGAAGGCGGCGCGGAAATTGCGTGGATCGAAACGATGTCCGCGCCCGACGAAGCCAAGGCAGCGGCGCAGGCGGCGATCGACGCCGGCATGCCCTACACCTACACGGTTTCCTTCGACACCGCCGGCCGCTCGATGATGGGCCTTGCGCCGAAGGATGTTCACGGATTGGCCGAAGGACTCGCCGAAAAACCCGTCGCAGTCGGCGCCAATTGCGGCGTCGGCGCTTCCGACATCCTGTCCTCGCTGCTCGACATGAGCGAGGCAAAGCCGGACGCGACGATCATCGTCAAGGGCAATTGCGGCATCCCCGAATTCCGCGGCACCGAAATCCACTATTCCGGCACGCCCGAGCTGATGGCCGACTATGTCAGGCTGGCGGTCGACGGCGGCGCGAAAATCATCGGCGGCTGCTGCGGCACGTCGTTCGAGCATCTTGCGGCGATGCGGCATGCGCTCGACGCGCACCGCAAGTCGGCCCGCCCGACGGTGGAGACGATCGTCGAGCGCATCGGTCCGATGCGCAACAAGCAGGCGAGCCAGAGCGGCGGCACTGGCGAGACCAGCGACGCCCGCCGCGAGCGTCGCCGCGCGCGGGCCTGACGGCGGGGTCTTCAAAGAACGGCTATGTTGCATCGAAACCATGCCGAAGTGTAGCTCGGTTTTGGCAGGCGTGGACAAAGCTGTGAGGCTTCAAATGAAAAAACGGCAGGGACAACCGCCCTCGCCGTCTTACTCAGCGTTTTCAGCCGGGCCGCCGAGTACCGCTTCGCTCAGCACGCGATGATAGTGTTCTTCCCGCTCCTCCAGCCATGCGTAAGCCTGCGGCCAGCTTGCAGGATCGGTGACGGGGAGCGGCAGGTTGCTGAGGTAGCAGCAGCCCTCATAGCCGCGCAGGCTGGCATCCAAAGCCAGGCCGAGATCGGGCTCGTAGGCGGATAGACGGTTCGCCGTGGTCGCGAAGCGTTCCCCGCGCTGTCCCCGGACGAAGAGGCCCACGCTCCGGTTCGTAAGGTACAGCGAGAGGACGAGATCGTCCGACACCCGCCGCCAGCGCGAATAGAGGCTGCCATGCTCGATCCGGGCATCCTTCCGGTGGGCGATGTAGCCGTTCCAGAAGGTCTTGATCTCGGCAGCGGATATCGAGCGCAGCCCGGTCCGCGCGATATCCCATTCGTCAAGACGCGCCATGGCTCATCCGCGATTGTTCAGCGGGTTCGGTCATCCGCGCGCTTTGTGGCGTTGCGAAGTGGGTGTCGAGGAAGCGAACGAACCAGGCGGCCTGACGCTCGTCATACAGCTGCTGCAGCCGCAACTGCTCTTCCTTCGACTGAACACCCGGCAGACCGTAGCGGGACGATCCGTTCTGCATTCGTGCAAAACCCGAAGGCGTGACCTCGGGATGGAACTGAAAGCCGTAGACATTTTCGCCGAACCTGAAGGCCTGGTTCGGAAAAAGATCGCTGGACGCCAGATGCGTCGCGCCCGACGGAAGGTCGAAGCCGTGCCAATGCGATTGAGCGACATGCAGCGGCTTCGTCAGGAAATCGTCCGCCCCAGGGGACGGCCGGATTTCGTAATAACCGAACTCGTGCACATTGCTTTCCGGCGGGCCGACATGGGCGCCAAGATGATGGGCGATCTGCTGCGCGCCGAGGCATATCCCCAACATCGGGACGTTCCATTTGAGGCATCGATCAATGAACGCATACTGATCGGCAAGGAAGGCGTGCACATCGGTATCGAAGGCGTTGAAGAGGCCGCCGAAGATCACGCAGCCAGCAACGTCCGACCGATCCGACGGCAGCGACTCGCCCGCGAACGGCCGCACGCTCCTCGCCGCAATCCCCTTGCTGTTCATGAACGTTGCCACCCGGTCGTCCTCCGGCCCATCGTCGTGGCGCAGCAGAATCAGGTTGGCGGACATCGGCTTTTTCCCATTCGGATCGAAAAGATATCACGGCAAAGCCCGACGCAATCAAAAAAGGCCGGCGGGGACAAACGTCCTCGCCGGCCTGCCTCACCCGCCCATCGGCCAGTTCCCGGTATCAGAAGGACGCCGTCTGAAGGGAACCGGCCGCATCGCCGCTACCGCTTGCCGCTGTCCAGCGCCGAGGCGAGGCGCACCAGCGAGAGGAATTCCGACCTGTAGCCATAAGGATCGGCTCCACGGGCGGCGGCGGCGATTTCGATGATCTTGTCGTAGCCCAGCTTTTCCGTCTGGTCGGCATTGCGCAGCTTCTGGCCGAAGGCTGCGACCGCGACCGAGAAACGCTGGTCGTCGCTGGCGGCAAGCGTCGGCGCCTCGTTGGCGGAAGTCACCGGCGTGGTGATCAGCTTCGACACATCGCCGTCCGGCAATTTGTAGCGGATCTTCACGAACGCATATTCGCCGGCATTTTGGACTTTGGACGAATGGTTGGCCGTGGCTGAGCCGTAGCGCAGATCGTCGATCATCACCGCGGGGCTGCCCTTCGGCGTGATTTCGTAGATCGCGGTCACCGAATGGCCGGAGCCGATCTCGCCGGCGTCGATGCGGTCATTGTTGAAATCCTCGCGCTTGAGCGCCCGGGTTTCGTAGCCGATCAGCCTGTATTCCGAGACTTTTTCCGGATTGAACTCGACCTGGATTTTCACGTCCTTGGCGATGGGAAACAGCGTAGAGGAGGCGTCCTGAACGAGCACTTTTTCCGCTTCTGCGAGCGTGTCGATATAGGCTGCGGTGCCGTTGCCGTTCTGGGCGATGGTCTGCATCATCTGGTCGTTCAAATTGCCGCGGCCGAAACCGAATACCGAAAGAAACACGCCGCTTTCGCGCTTTTCCTCGATCAGCCGCTTCAGCTCGTCGTCGTCGCTCTGGCCGACATTGAAGTCGCCGTCGGTGGCGAGCATGACCCGGTTGACCCCGCCTTTGACGAAGGATTTTTCGGCGAGCCGGTAGGCTTCCCTGATGCCCGCCTCGCCGGCCGTCGAGCCGCCGGGCGTCAGCGTGTCGATCGCCTGCAGGATCTTTTCGCGCTCGGATGCCTTGGTCGGCTCCAGCACCGTTCCGGCAGCGCCCGCATAGGTGACGATCGAGACGGTGTCGTCGGGCCGAAGCTTGCCGACCAAGAGCCGGAAGGCGGAGCGGAGCAGCGGCAGCTTGTCCTGTTCGTCCATCGAGCCGGAAACGTCGATCAGGAAGACGAGATTGGCCTTGGGCTGCTCGGCCGGCTTCACGTCGAAACCCTTGATCGCGACGTGCATCAGCCTTGTGTGGTCGTTCCATGGCGTCGGCATGACGGTCACCGTCGAATTGAACGGGGTTTCGGCGGTCTCCGGGCCTTTCCAGTCATAGGGGAAATAGTTGATCATCTCCTCGACGCGGACCGTGTCGGGCTGCGGCAGAACACCTTCCTTCAGCGAACGCCGAACGAAGGAGTAGGACGCGGTGTCGACGTCGACGGAAAAGGTCGAGACTGGGGTTTCCAGCGCCGAGCGGACCGGATTGGTCTCGAATTCCTGGACGCGGTCATTGGATTCCTCCATCAGAATGATTGCGTCGGATGGCGCGTACACCACCTGGTCGGGCATCGATCTGGAGCCGCCGGCAAAGCCGACCGCACCGCCGATGGGGGCGACGCTCTCGGCCGCAGGCGCGGGCATTGCGGCAGCGCTCTTGTCCTGCCGTTGGGTGACAGCCGGCGCGGGCTTCGGTGTCGATTGCGGTTCGGCATACAAGTGACCGACTTCCCTCTCCGCGTTGGCCTCGTTTCTTTCGCGCGGCATCGCCGGGCGTGTCGCCGGCGCTTCGGCCACCTCGCGGTCGGTGCCGACCACGAAGGGCGATTGCGGACGGTCCATCAGATAGAATGTGGCGTAGCCTGCGATCGGCAGGGCGACGAGCGTCGCCAGCGCCGGGGCCGCCGCATAGAGCTTCTTTTGCATCATCTCACTCCAGAGCTTTGTTGCTCGCTCCGTCAGACGAAGGCCCGGCCGCGATCCTTGGGCAGGGGCGGAAGAATTCTCGAGGTCGTAAGCGCGGAGCGCTGCCTGAAGCGCGCGCGACTTCGCGTCCCGCCCCGGAGGCGGCGCGGAAATCGTCCGCAGCATGTCGAGTTCGTCGTTCGCCATGGTCACACTTCCCCGGCCGAGCGCGTGAGCAGCTTCAGCCGTTTCTTCGCTTCGTGGATGTGCCAGGAAACCGTCGCCTCCGCGCAGGCCATCGCATCGGCCGCCGCGGCGTGGCTCAGCCCTTCGCCATAGACCAGCAGCACCGCATCCCGCTGCTTGTCCGGCAGTTCCCGCACCGCCGCCCAGAGCCGCTCGGCCTGGCCGTCGGGCTCCGGGATCGCTTCGCCGCCGATCAGCATATGCACGCCGAACGCCTGCACCTTCACCGTCTCGCGAGCGCTCTTGCGCATCATGTCGCGAGCGGCGTTCAGCGTCAGGGCATAGAGCCATGTAGTGAACGCCGCCCCGCCGCGGTAGGAGCGGATCGTCCGGCCAAGGCGCGCACAGACTTCCTGCGCAATGTCCTCGGCATCGGCCCTGCGGCCGCACCAGCGGTAGGCGACGCGATAGACGAAATCATAGTGCCGTTCGACCAATCGGCCGAAAGCCGCCCTGTCGCCATCCCCTGCCCGCCCGATCAGTTCCTGGTCGGAGGCTTCTTCGATTTGTTCCAGCATCATCGCCATCATCGCATGGTGGACGAAACGATTGCGGCGTTCCTTGGGGTGGAGGGAAGAAATATTTTTGGAGTAGAGATCGGGTGGGGTCGCTGCGGCTTCTCCCTTCTCCCCTTGTGGGAGAAGGTGGCCGAGCGGAGCGAGGTCGGATGAGGGGTGTTGGACGGAGAGCCCATTCTGGTGATTTCGAGCCTCCCAGTCGATGCAGTTGAAGCTCCATTTTCCCTGCCTCATTCCTTCCAACACCCCTCATCCGTCTTGGCGCTTCGCCCCAATCCACCTTCTCCCCCAAGGGGAGAAGGGAGAGGCGCACTTTTCCGTTGCCACGCCCGGTTTTCACCGTCTGGCCTCTGTCAAAGAACACTCCCTTTGCAGGGAGATAGTCGGGAAGCGGGGCGCTTGGCCGAGCCTTCCGAAACTTAAATACGTGGCTCAGCTTCCGCGCCCCGCCGGTGTCTGTCGCCACGGTCGACCGGTCACGCGCCCCGCTCCATGTACATTCCATGGACAATGACGCGCGGATGATCCGCCTTCCGTTCACGAAGCATTGGCGCTTCGCTCGGAATGCCGGCCCGTCGGACGCCCTCAGGCCCGTGGGAACCGAATCCACGGGGAGAGGTCACCGCCGCCCTACCGATCCCCGGTCCGGAACCGGTTCCCGCAAGGGCGATGGACGAATTATGAGCGAGGGGGAGGGAGTGTGAACAAATCCGGGCGTGAAAATTTTGGCGGCGGCCGCTATGCCATTGATCCGTAAGAATGATTTCTTCGATCGAGCCGGAACAGGGGTGGATTCTATCCACGCAGGCGGCCCGGCGTCAAAAGCCAGCGAACGCGGCCATGTGAAAGGCCTGCTCGTCGATGGGATAGCGGTATTCCGTTCCGTAGGGGCAGGCGTTTCGGTCGAGACAGCCGCGGTCGCGGCACAGCGCGCCGTCAGGGCCGCGGACATGCGACAGGCAGCTTTCATGCTCGAAGCCGAAGGCTGAGAACGCATCGACCGGACAGGCTTTCAGACAAGGTTTTCCTACACATAGATCGCAAAGATGAATCGGTTTCTCAGGCGGCGGGATTGCAAGCTCGGCATCGAACAGCAGCGCCCCGCGATAGGCGTGCCGGAGGCCGAACTCCGGGTGCATGAGTATGCCAAGCGGCGACGGCTTCAGGCCCTCGGCGCGGATCGCCCATTGCTGGAACGGGAGATATGGTTTGTCGGACGGTGAGATCGCTCGCGCGCCGAATTCTTGCGCGGCCTCGCCGATGATTTGGCGCGACCATGTGTCGAGCGGGTTTTCCAGGCCGGTCGGCTGGGTTTCGCGCCAGCGCAGGAAATGCGGCCAAGGCGCGGAGCCGGCCTGGCCGACGAGGAGGATGGATTTGGCGGGAGCGCCGGAGGGACCAATGGGCGCATCTTCCGCGCCGAAATTGAAGCCGCCGCGCAAGATGAGGCCTTGCCGCGAAAGTGCCTCTGCGATTTCGGGATAAATCCCGCCGGCTGAGGCTTCCAATCCCTGCGGCAAGCGACTACGCCGCCCGGGCTATGTCCAGCCGGACCGTGAGCCCCGCCTGCCCGGCCAGATTGATCAACGTATCCAGGCTGAAATTCGTTATCCGGCCACGGAGGAGGTCATTGAGGCGAGGCTGAGTGATGCCGAGTCGCCGTGCCGCTTCGGCCTGCGTGACGTTCCAACCGCGCACCTGCTGCTCGATCGCGATAAGCAAGGACGAACGCATGCTCATATTCGCGGCCTCTCCCGAGGATTCTTCCAGCGCATCCCAGACATTTTCGAAGCTTTGACGCTGCATCGACGTTTCCTCAAATTTGCTTCAAGCGCGACGTGGCCAGGTCGAGATGGCGCTTGGCCGTTTGCTGCGTCTTCTTCTGGAACGCATGCAGCACATAGACGGCGTCACCGACATTCGCCACATAGAGCACCCGAAATGCCCCTGCTTCGTCCCGAATGCGGATTTCGCGCACCCCAGCACCCACTGTCGCCATCGGTTTCCAGTCGCTGGGATCCAGTCCCATCTGAACTTTGTGCAACTGGACGCCGGCCTCCTTGCGTGCCGCCTCCGGGAATTTTCTCAATTCGACGAGCGCGTCCCCCAGGAATTCCACACGCTTCATCGTGGCAGCGCCTCAGCTTATATCAATTCTTGTATAATCAGACAAGCCACTTCACCTCTTGTCAGGATCGGAGAAAGCGCTCCGCCAGACTTCCTTGTGGATGATTTCGGCGACTTTAGCCCCGCCTGCATCGGGCTCCTTTCAAGTGAAGGCGTCGGGCATGGACTCCTTCTTCTTCGCGATGAAGTCCTTCAGACCGTCGTCGATACCCTGGTCGAGCGGCGGGGCTTCGTAGGTTTCGAGCCAGCGGCGCGCGAGTTCGTTGGCGCGCTGCGGCGCGGTCTTCTGGCCCTCGGCCAGCCACTGCTCGTAGGAATTGTTGTCGGCGATCGCCGAGCGGTAGAAGGCGGTCTGGAAATTGGCCTGCGTATGGTCGCAGCCGAGATAATGGCTGCCGGGGCCGACCTGGCGGATCGCGTCCATCGCCTGGCCGTTTTCCGAAAGATCGACGCCCTCGGCGAACTTCTGGGTCATGCCGAGCTGGTCGACGTCCATCATGAACTTTTCATAGCAGGAGGCGAGCCCGCCTTCGAGCCAGCCGGCCGAATGGAGGACAAAGTTGGTGCCCGCCAGAATGGTCGAGTTCAGCGTGTTGGCGCTTTCATAGGCTGCCTGCGCATCCGGAACCTTCGAGGCGCAGAGCGAGCCGCCGGTGCGGAACGGCAGGCCGACACGGCGGGCGAGCTGGGCCGCGCCGTAGGAGACCAGCGATGGCTCCGGCGTGCCGAAAGTCGGCGCGCCCGACTGCATCGAAATCGAGGAAGCAAAAGTGCCGAACAGTACCGGCGCGCCCGGTCGGATCAATTGCGTCAGCGACGCGCCGGCGAGCACTTCCGCCAGGACCTGCGTCAGCGTGCCGGCGACCGTCACCGGGCTCATTGCGCCGGCCAGGATGAACGGCGTCACGATGCAGGCCTGGTTGTTGCGGGCGTAGACCTTCAGCGCGCCAAGCATGGTCTCGTCGAACACCATGGGCGAGTTGGCGTTGATCAGGCTGGTCAGCACCGTATTGTCGCCGACAAACTCGTCGCCAAACAGGATCTTGGCCATCGCGACCGTGTCTTCGGCGCGCTCGGGGGCAGTGACCGAACCCATGAACGGCTTGTCGGAATATTTGATGTGCGAATAGATCATGTCGAGATGGCGCTTGTTGACCGGCACGTCGACCGGCTCGCACACCGTGCCTCCCGAATGGTGGATGGACGGCGCCATATAGGCGAGCTTCACGAAATTGCGGAAATCCTCGATCGTGGCGTAACGGCGGTTGCCGTCGAGGTCGCGCACGAAGGGCGGGCCGTAGACCGGCGCGAAAACGGTGCCCTTGCCGCCGATCTCGACCGAGCGCTCGGGATTGCGGGCATGCTGGGTGTAGCTCGACGGCGCGGTCTTGAGCAGCGCGCGGCACAGGCCCTTCGGAAAATGGACGCGCTCGCCCCTGACGTCGGCGCCGGCTTCCTTGAACAGCGCAAGCGCCTCGGCATCGTCGCGGAACTCGATGCCGATCTCCTCGAGAACGGTATCGGCATTGGCCTCGATGAGCGCCAGGCCTTCCTCGTCGAGCACTTCGTAGACGTTGATCTTGCGCTTTATGTAGGTGAGCTGCGTGCCGGGTCCGCCGCCCGAACGGGCCGCCCGCCTGGCCGCGGCGCCACCGCTCGCGGCGCGCCCTCGCCGCGCATTGGAGGCTTCCTGCTCGGACAAGAGGTTCTCTTCCATCGAAATCATCCTTAGAAATCAAACAATCCGCGCCTGACGGCGCCATTGCCCGGATCGTAGCCATGACCCTTTAGCGAAACGGCCCGCCAGCGCCAAGCACTGTCGCAAAATCGACAAGAAATACGTCCTAAACCCCGGTCGCTTTCCTTTTGCAGGAAGTCGCAAATCAGCTATGGATTTGCCGCGCTTGCACGATAGGTATTGGTGCGAATTTCTGGGCCGCCGGAATGATTGCCGGCGGACGCGAGGAGCCTGACATGTCCGACGACGAGATCATCCTTTCCGAACTTTCCGACGACGAGCTCGTGCAGCAGATGCATGACGATCTTTATGACGGCCTGAAGGAAGAGATCGAGGAAGGAACCAACATCCTTCTGGAGCGCGGCTGGGCGCCCTACAAGGTGCTGACCGAGGCGCTGGTCGAAGGCATGCGCATCGTCGGCGAGGATTTTCGCGACGGCATCCTGTTCGTTCCCGAAGTGCTGCTCTCGGCCAATGCGATGAAGGCCGGCATGTTCATCCTGCGCCCGCTGCTCGTCGCCACCGGCGCGCCGAAGCAGGGCAAGATGGTGATCGGCACGGTCAAGGGCGACATCCACGACATCGGCAAGAACCTGGTCGGCATGATGATGGAGGGAGCGGGCTTCGATGTTATCGACCTTGGCATCAACAACCCGGTCGAGAAATATCTGGCCGCGATCGAGGAGCACCAGCCTGACATCATCGGAATGTCGGCGCTTCTGACCACAACCATGCCTTATATGAAGGTCGTGATCGACACGATGAAGGAAAAGGGCATTCGCGACGACTATGTCGTGCTGGTCGGCGGCGCCCCGCTCAACGAGGAGTTCGGCAAGGCCGTCGGCGCCGATGCCTACTGCCGCGACGCGGCCGTGGCTGTCGAAACCGCCAAGGACTACATGAAGCGCAAGCACAACGTCCGCGCTGCCTGAGGGTAAATGTTATCCAGGACGGGTCCGGCTGAATCAGTTGGCGACGTCTTCGACCGCCTGCTCCGTGGCGTTGACAGTGTTGGAGGCATCCCTCCCAACGCCGCGGATCGTGTTGGCGCATGCCGAAACGATCAAGGCGCAAGCCAGGATGGCCGCAATTGGTGCAAAGTGCGGTTTCATGGACGGTGGCTCCCTCGTTGACTAGATAAGGTCAGTAGGAACTAGTTCGGGCAGTAGTTGTTCCATGACGGCCACGCGCAAAGGCAGACAAAACAAGGGCGAAAGACTGCTGGTGATCGCCTGCGGTATGATCGCGCGCGAGGTGCTGGCGGTGAAGGAGCGGCTGGCGCTCGATCATCTCGAACTGACCTGCCTGCCGGCCGAGTTCCATTATTATCCGGACAAGATTCCGCCCGCCATGGACAAGGCGATTTCGGACGCCAAATCAGAGGGTTACAAGCATATCTTCGTCGGCTACGCCGATTGCGGCACCGGCGGGATGTTGGACAAGGTCTGCGAAAAGCACGGCGTCGAACGCATGGAGGGCGCGCATTGCTTCGCCTTCTACCAGGGCAACGCCGCTTTCGAGGCGGCCGGCGATCGCGACATGCTCGCCTTCTACATGACCGATTTCCTCTGCCGGCAGTTCGAAGCGTTCTTCATCAAGCCGCTCGGCCTCGACCGTCACCCCGAGCTTGCCGCAGACTATTTCGGCAATTACGAGAAGCTGGTCTATCTTGCGCAGACAAACGACCCGGAACTCGACAAGGTAGCCGAGAACGCAGCCGAAATGCTGGGGCTCGCCTATGAGCGTCGGTTCACCGGCTATGGCGACCTGACGCCGTCGCTGGCGAAGGCTTCGCTTGTCCAAGCCTGATACGTAAGCGCCGGAAGCCTCGGAGAGGTCGCGGCATACCCGGAGCATCTTCATGAAAATCCGCGCCTGGCTTCTCGCCGCCCTCCTCGCTCTGCCCGCCGCTAATGCTAAGGCCGACGGCGAGGTGCAGAAGCTGATCACGCCGGCCGACAAGGGGCGGCTCGATAAATACGAGGCGACGCGCAAGGATGCGCTGGAGGAGGCAAAGGCCGGCACGCCGGCCGATGTGGCCGAACTCGACAATGTTCTCGCCGGCCCGACGCTTGCTTTTTCGGATTTCGACATGGTCGGCGACTGGCAATGCCGCACCATCAAGGCCGGCGGGCTCGCCAAGCTGGTCGTCTATGGCTGGTTCAAATGCCACGTTTCCGACGACGGCTCCGGCTGGATGCTGGAAAAGACGGGTGGCTCACAGCGGACAAAAGGCCGCTTTTTCGATGATGGCGAGAAGCGGCTGATCTATCTCGGCTCGTTCCATGTCGCGGGAGCGACAGCCAAGCCCTATGCAAGCGGCCCCGAAAACGATCAGGTCGGCTACGCCTTCCGCAGCGGCCCGCAGGAATGGCGCATCGAATTCCCGGCGCCATACTACGAATCGAAGCTCGATATCCTCGAATTCCGCCGCTAAAGTCCCACGCATCCTTTCCGAAAAGTGAATTCCAGATTCGAGAGCCATGCATTAGTAAGCGCCTGACTGTTGTATTTCGGGTATGCCGACCTCAAATTGGCCTTGCTTACGGAATTGTCATCAAGGTTTAACCCCAGCGCGACAAAGTGGGTCGGGTACCGCATGGGGTTGCGGCTTTTCGGGTCGAGACGGGCGTATGAGAGCGGAAATGAAGGGATTTGAGGCGGGGCAGATCGAAGGCGCCCCCACGCGCCGCAGACCGCGCCGTCTGTCCCAGCTTTTCGCGCAGCTTTCGCGCGACGCCAATGGCCGCGTCACGCTGGGCTCCATCCGAGACGCGCTCGGCGACCGCAGCTTTGCCGCTCTGCTCGTTCTCTTCGCCGCCTTCAACCTTCTGCCGCTGCCGCCCGGCGCATCAGCCATTCTCGGCCTGCCGCTGCTGATCGTCTCTGCGCAGATGATGTATGGCAGCAAGCGCGCCTGGCTGCCGCGCTTCGTCGCGGAGAAATCGCTGCCGGCCGAGCAGTTCCGCTCGATCATGGAGCGGGTGGTACCGCGTCTCGTCCGTCTCGAGAGATACATCACTCCGCGCTACTGGCCGTTCTGGCGCAAGCGCGGCGACCGCATCATCGGCACGATCGCCTTTCTGCTGGCGGTCGTCGTGACCTTGCCCATTCCGCTCGGAAACTGGCTGCCGGCCTTCGCCACCACCCTTCTTGGCCTGGCGCTTTCTGAACGCGACGGCATCCTGTTTGCTGTCGGCAGCGTCGTCGCCATGGCATCTATCGCCGTCATCGTTTTCGTCATCGGCGCGGCCGGCGCCGCCACCCAGGCCGTCCTGGGGTGGATGATTTAAGCGCGCGGTAAGGCTGCGGTGCGATAGTTCGGATCATTGCCCATCGAAGGGCAGACCTGAGAACCATCGCTCGCCCGCCGTGATGAAACGAAATCCGAAATCCCAATCGATCGTCGTCGTGACCGAAGGCGGCCCGCATGTTTGGGCGATCGTCAATGCCGTCATCGACAGGCTCGGGCCGGTGTCGGTTATCCTCGAAGTACCGGAATCGAAGGCGCAACTTTTGCGGCGGCGGGCACGCAGGCTAGGCTGGTTCAACGTTGCCGGGCAGGTCGGCACGATGGTCCTGACCAGGCTCGGCAAGCGCTTCCTTGCCGGCCGCGCGGAGAAAATCGCCGCCGAAAACGGGCTGGAGACCGCGCCGCGCGCAGACCAGGTGGTCGTACAGGTGCCATCGGCCAATTCGCCGGAGTTGCTGAAGGCCATCGAGGCTGTGAAGCCGGCCGTAGTGCTGCTCGCCGGATGCCGGATGTTGTCGCGAAAGACGCTCGCCGCCATCCCCTGCCCGGTGATCAACTACCATGCCGGCGTCACGCCCAAATATCGCGGCATGAATGGCGGCTATTGGGCGCTGGCACGCGGCGATGCGGGAAATTTCGGCGCGACGGTGCATCTTGTCGACGACGGCGTCGACACCGGGGCTGTGCTTTACCAAGCGCGCGGCAGGCCGGAAACGGGTGACAATCTGATGCTCTATCCGCTGCGCCTTGCGGCCCTCTCCCGCGAAATCTGCGTTTCGGCAATCGAGGACGCGCTCGTCGAAAGGCTCAATCCGGTTGAGACCGGGCTGGCATCCAGGCAGTGGTATCACCCGCCGGTCTGGAGCTATCTGTGGACGGGACTGACGAAGGGCGTGTGGTAGAACCTCGCGACATTCCCATCTTGTTTTTTGCGACACATTCCCGCGTCGCATTTGAATGCGCGCGCGTCGTCTCATAACAAGCAGCGCAATGGCGCTTGCGGCAATGCTCCAGTCACCTAGAGCCCGGTTCATTCCGAAGGATCGGAATGGGGCTCCAAGTAATTATCAGGCCGCATGATCCGGTCTGAAAAGTCTGCAACTTTCGGATCATGCTCTAAATCGAGTGAGTTGAATGGCCGACCTGATCATCGTCTACTGGCGCGATATCCCCGCGCAGGTCATCGTCAAGAAGGGCCGGCAGAACGCCAAGCGCGAACTGCCGCTACGCTTCACCGAGGCGATCGACATGGCGGCGATGCGGTCTGGCGCGGCCGAAACGGACGCCTATCTAGCGGAATGGCGCAAGGCCGATCCGGTGCCGGTCAGCGACGATCTGGAAGCGGAGGCGGCGAAAGCGGCGGCCGACCTCGATGCGCAATATGACCGGGAGCGACTGGTCGCTCTCGCCAAGGCAGGCGGCAAGGCAGATGTCTGACACCCAGCCGATTTCCACCACGGCCGCCGGGCCGGCCAACGGCACGCAAGTCGTACCGCCCGCGGCTTCCGGCGGCGTGACCCAGGCCACGCTGGTCAAGAAGGCGGCGCCCAAGACGGCCTACAAGCCGGCCGACGTGTCACCGCAGCGGCGCGTGCAGCGTTCCTATTCGGTGCGGCTATGGGCGGTGCGCCACAGCAGAGCGCTGGAATGGTTTTATGCGCGTTTCGCCGACGTGTTCCTGCTTCTCCATCCGCTCTGGAACAAGATCGGCTACGGTCGCGTCGAGGCGCCGGTCACATTTGTCGAGAAACGCGTAAAAGGTTTTCTGTTCGATTGCCGCATGTGCGGCCAGTGCATTCTTTCTTCGACCGGCATGTCCTGCCCGATGAACTGCCCCAAGCAGTTGCGCAACGGCCCCTGCGGCGGGGTGCGCGCCAACGGCAATTGCGAAGTCGAGCCCGACATGCCCTGCGTCTGGGTGAAGGCCTGGGAGGGGTCACGCAACATGGTGCGCGGCGACGCGATCCTCAATGTGCAGAAGCCGGTCGACCAGTCGTTGCGCGAAACCTCGGCCTGGTTGCGCGTGACGGCGCAGGCGGCTGCCGCCCGCGAAGCAGCCAAAAAGCAGGTTTCGGCATGATGGGCCGTCAGCGCGACGAGAACCCCGCTGGCATCGACCTGCCGCTCGACCCCCTGCCCGGCCACTCCTCGCGCGGCCGGCTGGAGCGGGTGCTGAGGCGCGGCGAATTCGCCGTGACTACGGAACTCAACCCGCCGGACAGCGCCGATCCTGAAGACGTCTACAACCGCGCCAAGGTCTTCGACGGGTGGGTCGACGCCATCAACGCCGTCGACGCCTCCGGCGCCAACTGCCACATGTCGTCGGTCGGCATCTGCGCGCTGCTGACGCGCATGGGCTATGCGCCGATCATGCAGATTGCCTGCCGCGACAAGAACCGCATCGCCATCCAGGGCGACGTGCTCGGCGGCGCGGCGATGGGCGTCGCCAACATGCTCTGCCTGACCGGCGACGGCGTGCAGGCGGGCGACCAGCCGGGTGCGAAGCCGGTGTTCGATCTCGACTGCATGTCGCTGCTCGAAACCTGCCGCATCATGCGCGACAACGGCAAGTTCCTGTCCGGCCGCAAGCTGACGACGCCGCCGCAGATTTTCCTCGGCGCCGCCATCAATCCGTTCGCGCCGCCCTACGATTTCCGCCCCTACCGGCTGGGCAAGAAGATCGCCGCCGGCGCGCAATTCGTACAGAGCCAGTACTGCTTCGACGTGCCGATGTTCCGCGACTACATGCAAAAGGTGCGAGACCTCGGTTTCACCGAAAAATGCTTCATCCTGTGCGGCGTCGGGCCGCTGGCCTCGGCCAAGACCGCCAAATGGATCCGCTCCAACGTGCCGGGCATCCACATTCCCGACGCGATCATCAAGCGCCTGGAAGGCGCCCAGGACCAGAAGAAGGAAGGCAAGCAGCTCGCCATCGACATCATCAACGAGGTCAAGGAGATACCGGGCGTTTCGGGCGTGCATGTGATGGCCTACCGCCAGGAAGAATATGTCGCCGAGATCGTCGACGAATCCGGTGTCCTGAAGGGCCGCCAGCCGTGGAAGCGCGAGATCCGCCGCGACGACCAGATGGTCGCCGAACGCCTCGACCACATCCTGCACGACGACATCACGGAAACGCAGACGGACCTGGTGAAGACCGCGCATTGAACGCGAACGGGCCACCATTCGCTTGAATCGAAATAGATAACGATATAAAGAAGTCTTTATGTCTTTTGGAGAGCTCACATGACCCGCACGATCGTCGCCTCGGCAACCAGGGAAATCGTCATCGGCTTTGACCAGCCCTTCTGCGTGATCGGCGAGCGCATCAATCCGACCGGCAGAAAGAAACTCGCGGCGGAAATGGTGGCGGGCAATTTCGAAACCGTCATCAAGGATGCGCTGGAGCAGGCCGCCTGCGGCGCGACGATGCTCGACGTGAACGCCGGCGTGACGGCGGTGGACCCGAACGCGACCGAGCCCGCGCTTCTGGTGCAGACGCTGGAGATCGTGCAAAACCTGGTCGACCTGCCGCTTTCGATCGACAGTTCGGTCTCGGCGGCCATCGAGGCGGCGCTGAAGGTCGCCAAGGGCCGGCCGCTGGTCAATTCGGTGACCGGCGAGGAAGAAAAGCTCGAGGCGATCCTGCCGCTGATCAAGAAGTACAACGTTCCGGTCGTCGCCATCTCCAACGACGAGACCGGCATCTCAATGGATCCGGACGTACGCTTCGCCGTGGCGAAGAAGATCGTCGAGCGCTGCGCCGATTTCGGCATTCCGGCGCATGACGTGGTCGTCGATCCGCTGGTCATGCCGATCGGCGCACTGGGCGATGCCGGCCGCCAGGTATTTGCCCTGCTGCGCCGCCTGCGCGAAGAGCTCAAGGTCAACACCACCTGCGGCCTGTCCAACATCTCGTTCGGCCTGCCGCACCGCCACGGCATCAATGCCGGCTTCATCCCGATGGTCATCGGCGCCGGCATGACTTCGGCGATCATGAACCCGGTGCGCCCGCAGGAAATGGAAGCGGTGCGCGCCGCCAATGTGCTCAACGGTACCGACCGGGACTGCACAAACTGGATCAAGACCTACAAGAACTACAAGCCCAGCGAGGGCGGCCAAGCGGTGGCGGCGCCGACCCAGGTCAATGCTCCCGGTGAAGGCGGCAACAATGGCGGACGCCGCCGCGGCGGCCGCGAAGCGCGGATGGCGCGGGGGTGATCGGATAGGATTACGCCCTACGTTGCGGAAGAGGGCAGCGTACGAACTCCGGAAAAGCAGCATGCAATGAACCCGCCGCCCAACATAACCGACCCACTGGTCCTGTTCATGCCATCCGGCAAGCGCGGGCGGTTTCCAGTCGGCACGCCGATCCTGGATGCGGCGCGCTCGCTCGGCGTTTATGTCGAGAGCGTGTGCGGAGGGCGGGCGACATGCGGGCGGTGCCAGGTCGAGGTGCAGGAAGGCAATTTCGCCAAGCACAAGATCGTCTCGTCCAACGACCATATTTCGCCGAAGGGCGCCAAGGAAGAGCGCTACGAGCGCGTTCGCGGCCTGGCCGACGGCCGCCGCCTCTCCTGCTCTTCCATGGTTCTCGGCGACCTGGTGATCGACGTCCCGCAGGACACGGTCATCAACGCGCAGACAATTCGCAAGGCCGCGACCGATCGCGTCATCGAGCGCAATGCCGCGGTGCAGCTCTGCTATGTCGAGGTCGACGAGCCCGATATGCACAAGCCGCTTGGCGACCTCGATCGCCTGAAGGCGGCGCTGGAGAAAGACTGGGGCTGGAAGGACCTGCTGGTCTCGCCGCACCTCATCCCGCGGATCCAGAAAATCCTGCGGACCAGGCTGCCGAACCAGCCGGAGCTGAGCGAAGGCAAATGGGGCGTCACGGCGGTCGTCCATCGCGACATGGATTCGTCGCGGCCCTTCGTCATCGACCTTTTCCCGGGGTTGAAGAACGAAGCCTACGGCATTGCCTGTGACATCGGCTCGACGACGATCGCCATGCATCTGGTCTCGCTTCTGTCGGGCCGCATCGCCGCTTCCTCCGGCACGTCGAACCCGCAGATCCGCTTCGGAGAGGATCTGATGAGCCGCGTTTCCTATGTGATGATGAACCCGGACGGCCGCGAGGCGATGACGCAGGCGGTGCGCGAGGCGGTCAACGGGCTGATCGGCAAGGTCTGCGAAGAAGGCAATGTCGACCGCCACGATATTTTCGACTGCGTCTTCGTCGCCAACCCGATCATGCACCATCTGTTCCTCGGCATCGATCCGACCGAACTCGGGCAGGCTCCCTTCGCGTTGGCGGTTTCCGGTGCGCTTCAATATTGGGCGCACGAGATCGACATCGACGTGAACCGGGGCGCGCGGCTCTATTTGCTGCCCTGCATCGCCGGCCATGTCGGGGCCGACGCCGCCGGCGCTACGCTGTCGGAAGGCCCCTATCGCCAGGACAGGATGATGCTTCTGGTCGATGTCGGCACCAATGCCGAGATCGTGCTCGGCAACCGGGACCGCGTGGTCGCCGCCTCCTCCCCGACCGGTCCGGCCTTCGAAGGCGCCGAGATATCCTCCGGCCAGCGTGCGGCCCCCGGCGCGATCGAGCGGGTGCGCATCGATCCGGAAACGCTGGAGCCCAAATACCGCGTCATCGGCTCGGAACTGTGGTCGGACGAACCCGCCTTCGAGGAAGCCGTTCAGGCGACCGGCGTCACAGGCATCTGCGGCTCGGCGATCATCGAGGTGGTCGCGGAAATGTATCTTTCCGGCATAATTTCCGAGGACGGCGTCATCGACGGCGCGATGGCCGGGAAAAGCCCGCGCATAATCCAGAACGGCCGGACTTTTTCGTATCTGCTGCGCGACGGCGAGCCCCGCTTGACGGTGACGCAGAACGACGTGCGCGCCATCCAGCTCGCCAAGGCCGCGCTCTATGCCGGCGTCAAGCTTCTGATGGAAAAGCAGGGCGTCGACCATGTCGACACGATCCGCTTTGCCGGCGCCTTCGGCTCCTTCATCGACCCGAAATACGCGATGGTCCTGGGGCTGATCCCCGACTGCGATCTGGCCGAGGTCAAGGCTGTCGGCAACGCCGCCGGAACAGGCGCGCTGATGGCGCTGCTGAATCGCGGCCACCGCCGCGAGATCGAACAGGCGGTGAACCGGATCGAAAAGATCGAGACCGCGCTGGAGCCGAATTTCCAGCAGATATTCATCAACGCCATGGCGCTGCCCAACAAAATCGATCCGTTCCCGAAGCTTGCGAGCCAGGTCAAGCTGCCGCCGAGAAAAACCGTCAGCGAAGACGGCGTCGCCGGCGACGCGACACCGCGCCGGCGCTCGCGCGAGGACCGCGACGCACGGCGCTCGAGGGGATAGCAGACGTCAGGGGCCGAGAGCCCCGTTCAACTCGTTTGCACGTGAATGTGTCCCGCCGCGCATACGCGCTGTGTCGTCGGGCGTGAAACAGCTCACATTCAAATTTTTCCCAGTCGGCTACCGAGGGACCTGCTTCGCCCAGCACGCGGAGCAGAGACTGCGGTTTTCCGCGCCCCGGGGGAACCGCGCATCACAAAGCTCATCGGAGGCCAACATGTCGATACTCGACGAGATCGCCCGGTTTGGCGAGGCGCTGAAAAAAGCCCGCCGCTACCGTCGGACTATCCGTGAAATCAACGCCTTGCCGCCTGAAATCCAGAAGGATATCGGCTGGCCAGCCAGCCGCGCCGCCCAAGGCGGCAGTCATTTCCAGCCGGGCTACTGGAAGTCGCTACGTTGAGCGCCTGGCATATCCGCGACCATCACGAGCACGGCGCGGCGCCGGCTGACACGTAGGCCGGCGTCACCGCAACTCATTTGCATGCGAATGTTTCAGCTTTGAAACCAAAAGGGTTTTCGCTGAAATCGTCTTGAAACATTGCTCGCGTATTTGATCCTCCGCCGTCGCGCGGAAAAGGTCAGTGGCGGCGGCATTCGAGGGAGATTTGCCATGTCTATATTCGATGAGATCGGACGCTTCGGCGCAGCGCTCAGGAAAGCGCGCCGCAACAGCCGGGCGATCCGCGAAATGAACGCGCTGCCGCCGGAGTTGCAGAAGGATATCGGCTGGCCGGCGGCCCTGGACGCGCGAAGCGGCGCACGCTTCCGTTCGGCCTACTGGAAATCGTTGCGCTGAGGCTTTTCGGGGCGCGCCGCACAGCGCGCGCGCCCCGAGAGCGATCAGAACTTGCCGGTCTCGCGGAACACCTCGAAGGCCGCGCGGATGTGGTCGGCGGCGGCCTTTACCGGCGCCGACGCGTCGGGCGAGATGAACATGGCCAGGCTGTAGCTGCCGATCTCGGGCAGGCCGTCCTTCGGTCCAAGTTCCACCATGTCGCAGCCGAGGAAGGACTTCGGCAGCGGCGCGATCGCGAGATCGGCCAGGATCGCCGAGCGCTGACCGGTCGTGTGGGCGCTCATATAGGCGACGCGGTAGTTGCGCCCTTCCCGCCCCAGCGCCTCGAGCGCACCGGCCCGCCACGCGCAGCCCTCTTCCCACATGGAAACGGGCAGCGGCTCGCGCATGTGAGCACAGCCGCCCTTGGCGCCGGCCCAGACGATCGGCTCGGTCAGCAGCACCTCGGCCCCGGACATGGAGTTCTTGTAGGAATTGGTGACCAGTGTGATGTCGAGCGCGCGGTCATCCATGCGCCGGCGCAAATTGACGCTCTGATCGATGGTGACGTCCACAGCGATCGAGGGATGGGTCTGCGCGAAGCGCTTCAGCACGTGCGGCAGGACGCGCTCGCCATAGTCGTCCGGCGAACCCAGCCGCACGACGCCGGTGATGTCGGGAACGATGAACTTGGAGACCGCTTCGCGATTGACCGCGAGCAGCCGTCTTGCGTAGCCGAGCAGCATCTCGCCGTCGGTGGTGAGCGCCACCGAACGCGCATCGCGCGAAAACATCGAACGGCCGAGGATGTCCTCGAGTTTCTTGATCTGCATGGAGACTGCCGAGGGCGTGCGGAACACCGCATTGGCGGCGGTGGTGAAACTGCCGGTTTCGGCGATGGCGACGAATGTGCGCAGCACGTCGAGATCGAGCAGTGGCAGGGGGTGATTGAGCGGGGCGTTCATCGCGTCCGGTCCCTTCAATTTTTCTGATCGAAACCATCATTTCATTTCGATTGATTGAACATCAATTCGGGCGGATAGTCAACAGCGTCGAAAGGGTCCTGAACCAAGACCGGGGCCGAAAACCAAGGAGACCGACATGTCCATCCTCTCAACCATCGGCCGCTATGCCGCCGAATACAGTGCCGCCCGCGCCCGCTATCTGACCGAACGGCAGGTTCGCTCGCTGCCGACGGAAATCCAGAAGGATATCGGCTGGCCCGACGTTTATGCGACGCCCCGCGCGCCGCGCCTTCATTCCGGCTCATGGGCCGGAGACAAGTAAACATGTGCGAGCCAAACAGAGCCCGCCGGAATGCTCAAATGCTTCCGGCGGGTTTTTCTTGCCCGGACTTGAGCCGCCAAGACGAGCATCCAGCCATGCGCCGCGCGCATGACGCATCTGAACCAGCCGCATAGCTGGTTAATTTATCCACCAAGCCGTTGTTTTTGCTAAATTTTCAGACGAAAAGCATGCCGCGATGTCGCAAACGATGTCGCATTTCATATCAAGCGCTTCGCTTTCGCCGCTTATTTTTACTGCAAATGCCAACTATATCAGCATCGTCAAAACGAGCTGCCCCACTCCATCAAGCGAAGGCACCCCGTGTAACCAGAATGCATGGAGAAGTGTCATGAAATTCCTGTCCCGCATGTTCGGCAAGCGCCGCGAAATGAACCTGACCACCGCGCTGGAGCGCCAGCGCCTCGACCGCACGATGCCCGGCCAGGCCGGCGCGGTCGCCGCGGCCCGTCTCGGCTTCGTCGCCTGACCTGAACGCTGCTTCCCGTTGAATAGCGCCGCCGTCTTGACCCTCGCAGGTCAGGACGGCGGTTTCGTTTTGGCCGGCCGCAGAGGTCCGCATACATGGCCGAAGCCTAATTAGCCGGATTGCGACCCGGTGTCGCAAATAAAGTTGCGCTGTGGCCGCCTAGCCGATTGACAGCGCTGGCTTTTCCTGATGACGCTAGCCCGATCGCGACATTCTGTTCGCGCCATCAGGTTTGCGTGAGGGTTCCTTGAACGCCGTGAAGCATCCCATCAAGCGCTCGCTTGTATTCTTCCTCGTTCCCGACTTCACCATGATCGCCTTTGCGACGGCGCTCGATCCGCTGCGGTCGGCCAACCGCATGCTGGGCTACGAGGCCTACCGTTGGCGGCTGGCGAGCTACGACGGCAAACCGGTGCGCGCCTCGAACTATGTCGAATGCGCGGTCGATACCTCGCTTGAGGAAGAGCGCAGGAAGATGTCCGGCCCCGACCGGCCCTCGATGGTGGTTGTGTGCAGCGGCCTCAATGTCGAAAGATATCAGAACCGGTCGGCCTTCGCCTGGCTGCGCGAGGAATACAATCGCGGCGTGGCGATCGGCGGACTTTGCACCGGCGCGCATATACTGGCAGCCGCCGGCCTCCTGTCGAACAAGCGCTGCGCCATCCACTGGGAAAACCTGCCGGGCTTTTCGGAAGCCTTCCCCAAGGCCAACGTCTTTGCCGACCTGTTCGAGGTCGACCAGAATATCTACACCTGCGCCGGCGGCACCGCAGCGCTCGACATGATGCTGAAGCTGATAGGCGACGATTTCGACGACAATCTGGTCAACCGCGTCTGCGAGCAGGTGCTGACCGACCGCGTCCGCAGCCCGACCGACCGCCAGCGGCTGCCGCTCAGGGCGCGTCTCGGCGTGCAGAACTCCAAGGTGCTGACCATCATCGAACTGATGGAGGCGCACCTGTCGGAGCCGCTGTCGCTGATCGAGATCGCCGACCATGTCGACCTGTCGCGCCGGCAGATCGAGCGCCTGTTCCGCACCGAGATGGGCCGCTCGCCGGCGCGCTACTACCTGGAGATCCGCCTCGACCGCGCGCGGCATCTGCTGGTCCAGTCGTCGCTGCCGGTGGTGGAGGTGGCGGTGGCCTGCGGCTTCGTCTCGGCCTCGCATTTTTCGAAGTGCTACCGCGAGCTTTATGCGCGCTCGCCACAGCAGGAGCGGATAGATCGCAAGCAGCTATTAGCCGCGTAGGTCCAGCTTTCCTTCACCCCGTTTGCGGGGAGAAGGTGCCCGACGGGCGGATGAGGGGCCGCACTACCAGGCAACGAGGGCGCTGCCCCTCACCCGGCCGCTTCCCGGCCACCCTCTTCCCGTAAACGGAGTGAGGGAAGATCAGCTCAATGTGCTTCCACGCTGCGCATCGCCTCGACGCGGATTTCCTCGGTCAACCGCGCCTTCAGCGCTGAGAATTCCGGGCTCGTCTTGATCGTGTAGTGGCGCGGATGCGGCAGGTCGACCGCCACGTCGGACTTAATCCTGCCCGGCCGGGCGCTCATCACCAGAACACGCGATGCCATGAAGATCGCCTCCTCGATGTCGTGGGTGACGAAGACCACGGTCTTGCGCTCGCGCTCCCATATGCCGAGCAGGAGCTCCTGCATCAGCCCGCGCGTCTGGTTGTCGAGCGCGCCGAAGGGCTCGTCGAGGAGAAGAATTTCCGGATCGTTGGCCAGCGCGCGGGCGATTGCCGTGCGCTGCTGCATGCCGCCCGACAATTGCTTCGGCCAATGGTTCTCGAAGCCTTTCAGCCCGACCTTGTCGATATAGGAGGCGACGATCTCGTCCTGCTGCCTGCGCGGCAAGCCCTTCTCGCGGAGGCCGAAGGCGATGTTCTGAGCGACGGTGAGCCACGGGAAAAGCGTATAGGATTGGAACACCATGCCGCGGTCGCGGCCGGGCCGAGTCACCACTCGCCCGTCGAGCTTGACCTGGCCGGTGCTGGGCTGGTCCAGACCGGCGACAATCCGGAGCAAGGTCGATTTTCCGCAGCCGGACGGACCGAGGATGGTGATGAAATCATTGGCGGCGACCCGGAGATTGGCCGGTTCGAGCGCCCGCACGGGCTCGCCTCCGTGCACACCGGGAAAAGTCCGGGAGAGGTTTTCGACGACGAGCTTGCTCATGCAAGCCTCCAGGGGAAAAGCCAGCGGTTGAGCGCCTTGAAGGCAAAATCGGAAATCAATCCGATGATGCCGATGACGATGATGCCAAAAATGATCTGCCCGGTTGCCAGCAGCGCCTGGCTGGCGATGATCATGTAGCCGATGCCTGAGGAGGCGCCGATCAGCTCGGCGACGATGACGTAGGTCCAGGCCCAACCCAGCACCAGGCGCAGGATCTCGGCGATCTCCGGCGCATTGGCCGGCATCATGACCCGCCTGACGATGGCTGAATCAGTCGAGCCGAGCGTGTATGCGGCTTCGACCAGTTCTCGCCGCGTGTTTCCGACCGCGACGGCGACCATCAGGATGATCTGGAACACCGAGCCGATGATGATGACGAGCAGTTTTTGCGTTTCGCCGATGCCCGCCCAGAGAATGAGGAGCGGAATGAAGGCGGACGCCGGCAGGTAGCGGGCGAAGGAGACGAAGGGTTCGAAGAATGCCTCGACCGGCTTGTAGGCGCCCATCATGATGCCAAGCGGTACGGCGACGATCGTCGCCAGGACGAAACCGCCCACCACGCGCCAGATCGTCATGCCGATATCGAACAGGAAGCCTTGCTCGGTGAGCAGGTTCCAGCCGTCGGCGAGCATGGTCAGCGGATCGGCAAGGAAGGTTGGCGAGACATAGCCGCCGAGCGTCGCCACCGACCACCCGGCGATGAAGAGAACGAAGAACGAGACGCCGAGCGCGAACCGGGCCGCTTGTCCGACGGGCTGCAGGGGACGGAACATTGATGCTCGCTTTTAAGCTGAGGTCGCGAATGACTTGAAAACTCGAAGGCCGCGCTACGGCGCGGCCTTCGAGCAGGAAAACGTGATAGCGGCGTCAGTTTGCTCCGACAACGCTCTTATCGATGATGCTGTCGATATCCGGCACTTCCTTGATGATGCCGATCTCCTTCAGGAGCGCCCCGGCTTCCTCGGAAAACGCCTGCAATTCGTCCGAGAAGAATTCCTTGTTCTCCTCCGGCCCCTGCCAGCGCAAATGTTGCGCCGACTTGCCGAATTGTTCGCCGGACTGCTTCACGTCGGCGCCCATGATCTCGTAGGCCTCGGCCTGCTTGGTCTCGATGAATTCCAGCGCCTCGAAATAGCTGGCGGCGAGCGCCTTGGCGGCATCCGGATTGGCCTCCAGGAACGCCGGCGTGCAGCCGACCGTATCCATGATCATCGGATAGTCGAGCGTGGTGGCGATGATTTTGCCGGCTTCGGGTTTTTCGCGCACGCTCGACAGATAGGGCTCGTAGGTCATCGCCGCGTCGGTCTGGCCGGCGAGGAAGGCCTGCGCCGCCGGTCCCGGCTCGAGATTGACGACGTTCACGTCCTTGACAGACAGCCCGTTCTTGTTGAGGAACCAGGCGAGAGTGAAATACGGCGCGGTGCCCGGCGCCGAAGCGGCGACGGATTTGCCCTTCAAATCCGCGATCGAGTTGACGTCGTTGCGCACCACCATGCCGTCGGCGCCGTAGGATTTGTCGAGCTGGAATATCTGCTTGGCGGGCACGCCATTGGCGTTCCACACGACCCATGTCTCAACCGTCGTGGCGGCGCACTGAATGTCCCCCGACGCCATGGCGAGGTGGCGGCTGGCCTGCGGGATCTTCTTCAGCGTGACGTCGAGCCCGTGCTTCTCGAAGATGCCGGCCTCCTTCGCCAGCGTCAGCGGCGCGAAACCCGTCCACCCGCTGAGGCCCAGGGTGAGCGCCGTATCGGCCATGGCCGGCAGCGGCGTGCCGAACGCAAGCGTTATTGCGGCGCCGAAAATTGCGCTCTTCTTCATGGGAGTTCCTTCTGATTGGTTCGCCTGCGATTTGTCAGGATGGCTAGGCGATTGTCAACGCGCTCTCGGGGATGCCCGGACGAGTCTAATGCGTGCTCACCTGTCCTCCCACATCCACGAGCGGTCGCGCCAGAGCTTTTCGCCGATCATGCAATCATAGGCCGGGGCGGCCTGCGCCAGTTGCACCGGCGGATGCGTCGCCTCGTCGCGAGCCGAACCGCCAGCCAGTTCCAGCACCAGCTTGCGGCGCACGGCTTCGGGAAATTGCGACCAGTCGTTGACCGGGACCATGAAGGCACCCGGCCCGCCAATTACGCAATCCTTGTAATAAAGGTCGAGATCATCGACGTCGTAGGCGCTGGCGAGGCCGCCATTGGTCATCAGCGGCAGACCGTTGATCGTGATGCCCTGCGCGATCAGCGCGTCGCGCGCGCCGGTCACCGGCGAACCTTGATTGTTGGGCCCGTCGCCGGAAATGTCGATGACCCGCTTCATGCTTTGAAAACCGCTTTCAGCGAAGAGATCGCCGCCGAATTCCAGCGCGCCGGAAATCGAGGTGCGCCGCGCGCTGTTGGGCGGCTTGGCCGAAAGCTGGCGGACAAAGCGCTCCGCGTCGGACCGGGTCGAGATCGCCGTCCACGGCACGACGATATGCTGCGTCGTCGAGCCCGCCCATTCGACATAGGTGACGGCGATCCGGCCATGCACGCCCGCGGCGATCGCCTCCAGCACGCGGTCATGGGTGAGTGCCGCGGCATAGCCCTGGCGCTGGATTTCCAGTTCGTCCGGCGACATGGAGAGCGAGACGTCGACTGCCAGGACAAGCTCGATGTCGACCTGCTCGGCGGCATGGGCCTGGGGCACAAGAAGAAGGCCCAGCGCAAAAGCTGCGCTGCCTGGAAGACTCGGCCATTGGGAAACCAGGCGAGACATGCCGGAAGGGTACGCGAAAAACGCAAAATGAAAACCCGCCCGGCTGAATTTGCCGGCCAGGGCTTTCACGATTTTGCGAGCGGGCGTGCGTCCTTCGAGGCTCGCAGCGCTCGCACCTCAGGGAGGGAGGCTGGTGCTTCGCCGATCGCGGTGATCAGGTCCGCGGCTTCAGGTTCTCCGGATCATAAAGCGGCTTGTAGCCGACGGCGGCTACTTCAACCGGGTAGGTTTCGCCGAAATATTCGACAGTGAGCTTGCGGCCTTGCTGGCAATAGGCCCATGGCAGATAGGCGAGCGCGATGTTCTTGCCGATGGTCGGGCCATAGGCGACCGAAGTCGTGAAAGACCGGCGGCCGAGTTCGTCGACCAAGGTCTCGCCTGTTTCGGGATCCAGCACGGGCATGACGCCGACCGGATAGCGGGCGACGCCTTTGGAATCGACGTTCTCCGTCATGACCAGCGTGCACAGCATGGCCGGCTGGTGCGCGCGGGCGCGGTATTCCAGATGCTTCGCCTTGCCGCAAAAGTCCGCCTCCTTGACCTTCGGGCGGGCGAGATCGGCCTCCAGCAGATTGTACTCGGTCAAAAGGTCCGCATTCTGCAGGCGCAGGCTCTTCTCCATGCGGCGGGAGTTGGCGTAGGTCTCGACGCCGAAGGCCATCACGCCTGTCGACCTGAGCGCGTCCCAGACGGCGAGGCCATCCTCGTAGCGCGTATGGAGTTCCCAGCCCTGCTCCCCGACATAGGAGATGCGGAAGGCAGTTACGTCCTTGCCGACGATCCTGACCGGCTTGATCGCGGCGAAGGCAAAGTTTTCCGGCGAGAGCCCGTCCGGATCCTCCACGACTTGTCTCAGCGTAGCGCGCGCGTTCGGACCCCAAATGCCGATAGTGACGTATTTTTCGGTCACGTCGGTGACTGTGACGTCAAAACCTTTGTCTTCGGCCACCCGGCGGATGCAGTGGAAGTCGCGCGGCCCGGCGTCCGCCCCATCGATGACGCGGCAGCGGTCGGCCATGCGGATGACGGTCAGGTCGGCGCGCACCATGCCCTCGTCGTCGAGGAAGTGCGTGTAGATGCCTTTGCCGATATTGGCGTCGCCGCCGATCCTGGCCGCGCACAGCCACTCCATCAGCGCGACATGATCCGGGCCTTCGACGTCGATCATGGCGAAATGCGACAGGTTCACGATGCCGCAATCCTCGCTCATTGCGAGATGTTCGGCATTGGAGACGCGCCAGAAATGGCGGTTGTCCCACTCGTTTTCGCGCACCGGCACGCGGTTGCCGTACTTTTCAAGCAGATGCTCGTTGGCGGCGTAGCCGTGCGCGCGCTCCCAGCCGCCGAGTTCCATGAAATAGCCGCCGAGTTCCTTCTCGCGCTCGTAAAAGGGCGAGCGGCGGACGTTGCGGCCCTTGGAAAAAGGCTCGCGCGGATGCACCGCCGGATTGTAGACCTTCATCGCCGTTTCGGTGCAGCGATCGTGGATGAACTGCTCCTGCGTCTGGTGCGGGTAGAAGCGCGCATAATCGACACCGTGATTGTCGACCGATGTCCTGCCGTCGGTCATCCAGTCAGCGATGAGCTTTCCGGCGGCGGGTCCGTCCTTGACCCAGATGGCCACGGCATACCACAGGCCCCTCACCTTCTGGCTTTCGCCGATGGAGGATGCGCCGTCCGTTGTCACCTGCAGAAGCCCGTTGAAGGAATGGCTTTCATTGTAGCCGAGTTCGCCGAGAATCGGCGTGAGTTCCATGGCGCGTTCGAGCGGCGCAAGAATCTGCTCCATGTCGAGGTCGCGCTGCGAGGGCGAAAGCCGGGACTGCTGCTTCTCCAGGATCTCGCGCGGATGCACCAGGCGCGGATTGGTCTCCTCGTAATAGCCCCACTCGATCTGGCCGCCCTCGGCGGTCCTGGGGTCGCCGGTGTCGCGCATGTAGGCGGAATTGCCCTGGTCGCGCAGGAGCGGCCAGCCGATCTCCTTGCCGGTGCCGGCGAATTCGTTGTACGGGCCGAAGAAGGTGAGCGGATGGTCGATCGGCATGACCGGCAGATCCTCGCCCGCCATCTCGGCGATCAGCCGGCCCCATATGCCGGCGCAGACCACCACGTAATCGGCTTCGATCGTGCCGCGGTCGGTCACCACACCCTTGATGCGGCCGTTTTCGATGACGAGCGATTTGGCCGGCGTGTTGGCGAAGGCCTTGAGCTTGCCGGCGGCTTCGGCTTGGTCGACCAGCTTTCCGGCGACCGTCTGCGAACGCGGGATGACGAGGCCGGCATCGGGGTCCCACATGCCGCCCTGCACCATCTGCTCTTCTATGAGCGGGAATTTCTCCTTGATCTCGGCAGGATCGATCAGGCGGGCACGGGTTCCGAAGGCCTTGCCCGAGGCCACCTTGCGCTTGATCTCCTCCATGCGGGCGTCGTCGCCGACGCGCGCGACTTCGAGGCCGCCGATGCGCGCGTAGTGACCCATCTTCTCGTAAAAATCGATGGAATAGAGCGTCGTCCAGCAGGACAGGAAATCGTGGCTGGTCGTGTAGCAGAAGTCGGAAGCGTGCGCCGTCGAGCCGATGTCGGTCGGGATGCCGGATTTGTCGATGCCAACGATATCGTCCCATCCGCGTTCGATCAGGTGATGGGCGACCGATGCGCCGACAATGCCGCCCAGCCCGATGATGACGACCTTCGCCTTTGACGGAAACTCTGCCATTTGCCCACGACTCCGAGATGTTTTGCGGCCGGACTATAAGGCAGCGCCACGGCGCAATTGAAGCCTGTTTGCGACACGCAGAAAACGGGCCGCGACCATGGGCTCGAGAGTCGCCCAGCGGGTTAATCTTAACGGAACGTCAACGGCTCCGGTTAACTCTTTGCCGGGCTTTCGATGCTAGGAAAGGTCGGGGTGGGAGGCGAGACATGAGCATTGCGGCGCAGCAGGGAAAGACCGCCGGACGGGCGGCGTGGAGCGCATCGCCGCTGGTCGTCATGGGGCTGGTGCTTGCGCTCGTTCCGGTTCTGCTCCTGTTTCCGCTGCGCGTCCCCATCGGCCCGATGTATTGGGACGTCTTCATCTACTACGACGCCGCCAACAGGATTTTCGACGGCCAGGTTCCGGTCAACGACTTTTTCATGCCAGTCGGGCCGCTCGGCTACTACCTCTTTGCGGGCTGGCTCGCTTTGTTCCCGAGCGGCGCACCGACGCTGCTGGCGCACTGGTCGCTGCTTGCGGTCACCGCGCCGCTGATGGCGCTGGTCGTCCGGCATGTCGAAGCTCGATCCCGTACGACCGCCTACGCTTTGCTGATCCCCTTCCTGATTTTCGCGCTGCTGCCGTTCAACAGCCGTGAGTTCTACCCGTTTCCGGGCTCGGACGGCTTCGGCATCTACAACCGCCAGATCTGCCAGATGCTCTACGTGCTGGTTGCGGCGCTGATCTTCGTGCGCAACCATCGTCTCCTGGCGCTGATCGTCGCGGTGGCAATGACAGCGCTGTTCTTCCTGAAGATCACCGGCTTCGTGTCGGGCGCGATCATCTGCCTGTTCGCCTTCATGGCCGGCCGCGTTCCGCTCCGTTATGCGTTAGCCGCCGCTAGCTCCTTTCTCGCTGTGCTGACGCTGCTGGAACTCACCTCGGGGCTGGTCAGCCACTATGTCCACGACATATTGGCGCTGGTCGCGATCAACAGCGGCAGCCTGGCGCCGCGCTTTCTCCAGGCCATGTCGCATACATTCGGTGTCCTTCTGCCCGGTGGAGCACTGATCCTGCTTCTCCTCTGGTCAGGTCGCGAAAAACTTGCCGCGCGGCTCTCCGCGATCCGCGCCGAGCGGAGTGCTGCCTCGATCGCAAAATTCCTCGACAACGACGCCTTCTGGCTCGCCATCGTGCTTTTCGCCGGCGTCACCTTCGAGACGCAGAACACCGGCAGCCAGGCGATGATCTTCGTCTGGCCGGTCATCCTCTCCATCGTGATGCGGTCCGGCTCGCTGATGGCTAAGCCCAAGCTGTTGATCGCGACCTTGGTGCTTGCCGCGGCCGTGGCGCTGCCGCTGGCCATCAACACGATCGAGCGCGCGGCGCGCGCCTATGCCGGGTCGGTCAAGAACTTCCCGCTGGAGCACAGGAATCTGAAGTCGCTGGGCGCGGTCACGATGCGCGGCGATGTGCTCGACCGTTCGCAAAAGATGATCGACTTCTATCCGGCCCACCGGGCCGTCTATGAAGAGATCGTGCGGATGGGCGAACTGCCGAGCTTCGTCCTTTATTCCGATTTCGACTTCCAGATCACACATCTTATGGCGATCGACCGCGCGATCGACAGCATCAAGGCGCTGGAAGCGGAAAACGGCGTTCGCTTCGAGACGATCATGGCGCTGAACTTCGTCAATCCGTTCCCGTGGCTGATGGACAGGAGCGCGCCCAAGCACGTCGCCATCGGCGCCGACCCGATGCGCGCGGTACCGCCGCCCGGACCGCTGGTTGCCGATTCCGTTCGCGAGACGGATCTGATCCTGCATCCGAAATGCCCGCCGACGACGGCGAACGCCGCACTTCTGGAGCTTTATGCACCGATGATGGCGGGCCATCGCAAGATAGCTCTCGATGCCTGCTACGACGCCTATGTGCACCCGAAATTCGCGGGAAAGCTGGATTAGGCTTCTTATTTCAGGTCGGTGCGGGAGAAATCATTGCCCTTGTAAAGAAGCGGAACGCCGCGGCTCTTGGCGCAGGCGTAGGAGAGGCAGTCGGCGAGGTTAAGCTGTGCGGGATGGCCGCGCCCCTTGCCGAAGCGGGCGAAAGCTTCGACGGCCAGATAGATGTGATCGGGTTCGATGGCCGTGACTACGACACTCGCCGCCCGTAGAAACGCCTCGAGGCGGGCCAATGCCTCCCGCGGCTCTACACGCAGTTTCGACGTCAATCTCATGACGGCTTCCAGCACAACCAGCGCAGAGGTCGTGCAGCCCGGCGAATCGTAGATTTTAGCTGCTAAATCGAGCCCATCTTCTTCATCGGCCAAAACGGCAATAAAGGCCGACGTATCGACGAACACTATTCGTGACCCCACATCTCATCGATCTCGTCTTTCGTAAGATCCCTCCCTCCCGGTTTGGACCTGGCCTTGAGGTCGGCCTGGATTTCCCTGACCCGCGCCAGAAACTGTTCGCGATCCTTTGCCGGCCTTTGCTGGGCCTTCGACTTGCCGAGTTCCGCTTCGAGCGCCTCGATCACGGCCTCGTTCACGGATATGTTGCGCCTTTCGGCGAGTTCGCGTGCAAGCGCCTCGGCGCGGGGATCGTCAACAATCAGGTCCATGCTCGGCTCCGTTTCTTCGCCAAAGATAGCATCGGCCTATCAGACCGTCCACGTACCTCCCAAACGCAAGCGGCCGGAGCATGGCTCCGGCCGTCCTTCGCGCCAGTGAAATCCCCGCCCTACTTCACCTGGCTTTTGACGAAATCCTTCACGATCGAGACGATGCCGCGCGACAAGAGGCTGTCGAGCGCGTCGACGAAGCGGTCGACATGTTCCGGCTGGCAGATCAGCGGCGGCTCCAGCCGGATGACGTTGCGGTTGTATTCGGTGAAGGCGACGAGCACGTCGTAGTCGCGCAGCAGCAGAGCGCCGACGAAGCCCGATAGCGAACCCTTCAGCTTGTCGTCGAGCACGCTGACGATCGGCCGCAGCACCATGGGCAGGGTCTGCGAGAAATCGTGGAATTCGAGCCCGACCATGAAGCCTTTGCCGCGCACATCCTTGATGATCTTGGGATGTTTCGTCTGCAGCGCCTGCAGCCTCTCCAGCAGATAGGCGCCGGTTGCCGCCGCATTGTCGATCAGCCCCTCGTCGTAAAGCACGTTGAGCGCCTCGATCGCGGTGATCGATGCTTCGCCGATGCCGCCGAAGGTTGCCGCCGCATGGATCATCGCCGTCTTCGGCGTGCCGTAGGCCTTCATGTAGACCTCGCGGCTGGCGATCATGGCGCCGACGGCCGACTTGCCGCCGCCGAGCGATTTCGCGAGCGCCGTGACGTCCGGCACGACGCCGTAATGTTCGAAGGCATAGAAGCGGCCGGAGCGGCCGAGGCCGCACTGCACTTCGTCCGCGACCCAAAGCACGCCGTACTGGTCGCATAGCGCGCGCAGCTTCTGCCAATACTCGGCCGGCGCCTGGACGATGCCGCCGCCGCCCTGGATTGTTTCAAGCACGATCACGCCGATCGCCGGATCGGACTTGAACGCCGCCTCGACCGCGTCGATGTCGGCGAAAGGCACGCGCACTGTATTGTCGGTCAGCTTGAACTCGCCGCGGTAGAGCTGGCCGTCGGTGATCGACAGCACGCCCTTGGTCTTGCCGTGGAAGGAATTCTCCGCATAGACGATTTTCGGCCGCTTCGGGCCGGCGGCACGCTCGGCGACCTTGATGGCCGCCTCCATGGCTTCCGAACCCGAGGAGCCGAGGAACACCATGTCGAGGCTGCCCGGTGAGCATTTTGCGAGATTGTGCGCGAGCGCCGCCGCATATTGCGACATGAAGGCGATGGCGATCTCGTGGCGCTTCTCGTCCTGGAATTTTTTGCGCGCATCGAGAATGCGGGGATGGTTGTGGCCGAAGGCCAGAGACCCGAAGCCGCCGAAAAAGTCGAGGATCTTGCGGCCGTTCTGGTCGACATAGAACATGCCTTCGGCGCTCTCGACCTTCACCTTGTGGAAGCCGAGCAGCTTCATGAAATGAAGCTGTCCCGGATTGAGATGCGCCTTAAACAGGTCCGTCATCGTGGCGAGGTTCATCGCCTTGGCTGCCTCGACGCTGATGAGGTCCGGCTTGGCGATCGCATCGGGCGAGAGCGCCGGCGCCTTCACCACCGCGCGGGCATGAGTCGTCTCTGGCTTGGTCATGATGTTCATCAGGCTCTCCTATTCGGCCGGAACTTGGGATGCGACCACTTCATGGCCGTCTTTCTTTGCGCGGTATTCCTTGTAGGCGGCGATCAGCATGTCCTCGTCGCGGTGCTGCGGCGTCCAGCCGAGATCGCGCTTGCCCTTCGACACGTCGAGCACGCATTCCTCATCGGCGATGAGGTACTGCTCCGGATCCATGAGCGGCATATTCATCAGGTCGAGCAGGTCGAGCGTGCGCTTGACCGCCCAGCCCGGCGTCGGGATGAGGAGCGACTTCGAGCCGGCATGCTTGACCAGATCGCCGAGCAGTTTCTTCACCGGCGGCGGGTTGAGCGAGCCGAGATTGTAGGCCTCGTTCGGCACGCCGGCCTTCCAGGCGAGCCGCGCGGCCTCGGCGCAGTCGAATACCGAGATGAACTGGTACGGATTTTTCCCCGAGCCGATCATCGGCACCGGAAGGTTCCAGTCGATCAGCTTGAACAGCTTTTCCAGTATGCCGAGACGGCCGGGGCCGATGATCAGGCGGGGGCGGAACAGCGATATGTTCATGCCCTTCTCGCGCCACTCGGCGGCGAGTTCCTCGGTCTTCAGCTTCGACCAGCCATATTCACCCAGCGGCGCGACCGGATGGTCCTCGGTCATGGGATAGGTGACCGTGTGGCCGTAGATCATGTCGGTGGTGAAATGGACGAGGCGCTTTGCCCCCGCCTTGTCCATGGCGCACATGATGTTTTCGGTGCCGTGATAATTCACCGGGAAGAAGAAGTCGTGACGCTTGGCGCGCACCTGGATGGGCGACAGCATCTTGGCCGAAAGGTTGTAGACCATGTCGTCGGCGCGGATCGCGACGTTGGCCACCGAGCCGGGATCGGTCACGTCGCAGGTGACGAAGCGGGCATGGCGGTAATGCCCCAGATCGCTCTTGACGATGTCGGCGACTATGACCTCCTGGCCGTCGGCCAGGAGTTTCGGCGCCAGATGACGGCCGACAAAGCCGTCGCCTCCAAAAATGATGTGTCTCATTGCGCAAGCTCACTGGTTTGAAGTGGGGTTGAAGGGGCGGCGGCGGCCAACTCATCATGGCCACGCCCGCTTTGGGCGATCAGCACGGTGCCGATGCAGATGAAGCCGATGCCGGCGATGCGCCAGGCGTTGAGATCCTCGCGAAAGACGAAATAGGCGAAGACCGCAACCGCCACGTAGGCGAGGCTGAGGAAGGGATAGGCGAAGGATAGCTCCACCTTCGACAGCACATAGAGATGCGACGCCATCGAGATCACGAAGGTCGACAGGCCGAGGAACACCCAGGGGCTGAAGACGATCTGCAGGAGCTTGATCACCGGGTTGACTCCGGCGAACGAGATCGGTCCGAGCGTCATCATGCCGTGCTTCAGCATCAGCTGTGCGGCGGCATTGGTCATCACCGTGAAAAGTATGAACGCGATGTATTTCATGTCTTCATCAACCCTCGCCCTTGAGTTTTGGAACAACGCCCGACCGGAATGATCCAAAACGGGTCACTCGGCCGCATGCGCGAGCGCCTCACCCCTATTCAGCAAAACCTGTGCCGTACGCGCCCAGAAGTCGGACATGAACGCTGGGTCGCGAACCGCCTCGAGTTGGCGCCAATCTGGAAACGATGCGGCGAAGACCTCCGCGCCCATGCGCGCATCCTTGTAGGGATTGACCGCGCCGCCGGCGTCGATCGTGATGGCGTCGAGTTTGTCCAGCAGGGCGAGCGTCGCGGCGCCGCGATTGGGAAAATCGAGCGTCAGCGTGTAGCCCGGACGTGCGAACGAGAGCAGGCCTGGCGAACGTGCTGCGCCGAAGCGCTTCAGCACCGTAAGGAACGAACCTTGTCCCGCAGCGCGGGCCGCCGCGAGCAGCTCTGGAATGGCTTTACGCGCGGCCTCGTCAGGCACGACGCTCTGGTGCTGGAACAGCCCGCGCGGACCGTAGAGCCTGTTCCAGTTCGAGACGCCGTCGAGCGGAAAGAAGAAGCTTTGGTAGCCGGTCTGCCGGACGCCGCGGGCGCTGCCCTTGCGCCAGCGATAGGCGGTGTTGAACGCTCTCAGGAACGGGCGGTTGAGCACGGTGAAAGGCGGCTGGAGCGGCACCGATAGCCGAGCCTGCGCAGCCTTTGCGGCGCGTGCGCCATATCGGGCGTGGTTGCCGGTGATCAGCAGCCCTCTGCCCGCCCCGGCCCCCCCAGCAAGCTGGTCAATCCAGGCGACGGCGTATTCATTGTCGCGATCGGCCGCCTCGGCGAGGTCGAAATATTCGGCGAGGCCGGAGAATGGTTTTATCTCTTCCATCACGTCAAGCGACGGAACCGGCATCAGCCGGAGCCTTGCCGAAAGGATGATGCCGGTGAGGCCCATCCCGCCGATCGTGGCGGCGAACAGGCGCGGATTGACGGCGGCAGAGCACTCATAGGTCTTGCCGTCCGAGCGCAGCAGCGTGAACGAGACGACATGGCAGCCGAAACTGCCGCGACGGTGATGGTTCTTGCCATGCACGTCGTTGGCGATGGCCCCGCCCAGCGTCACGAACTGTGTGCCGGGGACGACGGCGGGAAAGAAACCGTGCGGCGCGGCGTGAGCGATGATGTCGCTGAGCAGCGTGCCGGCTTCCGCCTCGATCACGCCGGTCTGCGGGTCGAAGCCCAGAACCCGGTTCAGCGACCGCATGTCGGCGACGCTGCCGGCGTCATTCTGGCAGGAATCGCCATAGGAGCGGCCATTGCCGTAGGGAAGGATCGAGCCCTCGCCTGCGCCGCCGCCTTTCAGAAGCGCGATGGCGTCAGCAGCCGACACGGCGCACCGCGCCGGCGGGTTCGCCCGGCCGAAGCTCTGATAGGCGGCGGCGTTCATGCCCAACCCGCGATCAGGAGCATTGCCCCGCCTGCGAGAGCGACGAGCTGGCTTCGCCAGTCGCTGATGATGAAGACGACAGGATCGTCATGCATTTCGTCGCGCCGCGCCAGTATCCAGACGCGCATGGTGAGATAGAGCACGATCGGCGCTAGCGGCCACACCATCCACGGATGCGGATAGAGTTCGCGCACGGCGTCGCTGTCGATATAGAGCGCCAGCACCAGCGCCGACGAGAACGCCGAGGCCATGCCGGCCTGGGCGATGACATCCTGGTCCTCTGCGCGATAGCCGCGCCCGGCGATGCGTTCGCCGCGCACCAGATCCGACGCGCGAAGCTCGACGAAACGCTTCACCAGCGCCAGCGACAGGAAGAAGAAGGTGGAGAAGGCGAGCAGCCAGAACGAGACGTCGACGCCGGTGGCGGCCGCGCCGGCAAGCAGCCGCATCGTGTAGAGAAACGCCAGCATCAGCACGTCGAGCAAAAGCATGCGCTTGACCGACAGCGAATAGGCGGTGGTTGCGACGAGATAGGCGGCGAGAACGCCGATGAACAGCGGCGGCAGGAACACGGCGGTGGCAAAACTTATCGCCAGGAGAACGGCAGCCGACCCCATCCCGAACGGCATCGACAGCACGCCACTGGCGAAGGGCCGGTTGCGCTTGGTCGGGTGCTGGCGGTCGAGCGCCAGGTCGAAGAAGTCGTTGACGATGTAAATCGCCGAGGCGGCGGTGCTGAACGATACGAAGGCCAGCGCGCAGGCGACCAGCATGTCGATGTTGAAATACTCGTGCGACAGCACCATCGGCACCGCAATCAGCGAATTCTTCAGCCACTGATGGACACGCAGCATCTTCAGGATGGTCTTGAAGGTCGGCTTCTGGACCTCGATCTTCTCCGATCCGTGGGCCGCCTGCCAGCGCGCGGCGTGCCGGTCGGGCGCAACCACGATCGCCGCGCGGGCGGCATCGAAGACCTTGAGATCGTGGCGGCTGTTGCCCGCATAATCGAAGCCGCCGTCGCCATAGGCCTCGACCAGCGCCGCGCGCTTGCGGCCGGCCGTCAGATTGTGCAGCCCGTCAGTCGCCAGCACTGCGTCGAAGAGGCCGAGATGCGCAGCGATCGCGTCGGCGAATTTGCGCGGGGTGCCGGTGGCGAGGATTATCTTGCGGCCGGCGGCGCGCTCGTCGCGAAGCCTTGAAAGCACGGCGTCACGATAGGGCAGAGAGGCGGGATCGATGTCGACGCGGGCGGCGATCGCCTGTTTCAGCGCCGCCGGGCCTCGCGCCGCCCAGAACGGCACGAGGAAGAGAAACAGCGGGTTCTTCCTGATGAGCAGGAACAGCCCTTCCCAGAGCAGGTCGCCGGCAATAAGCGTCCCGTCCAGGTCGACCGCAAGCGGCGCCGCATTCTTGTCCGACCGCGCATCCATGTCTGAAAGCCCTGTTGTTTCCCGCCGCGCCGTTTTTCCGGCGTCTTCGTGCGGGTATAGCGGGAACAGGGCTATGGATGGTTAAACCGCTGGCTGTAAACCATTGGGCAGGCGGGTATTTCGGGTGTCGTGCTTAAGGCTGCGTTATCGGAAACGATAAAAGGCCGGACAAAATTGTCCGGCCCTGTTTCTAAAACGGCAAGGCGTTACTTGATGCGGGCGACGCCGCCCGAAATCTCGATTGTCTCCGTGCCGGTCAGCGCCTCGCGGTCGCCATTGGGCATGGTGACGAAGCAGCCACCCTGGCAGAACTCGACCGTTTCGCCGCTGCCGAGGGCAAGTTCGGTCTTGCTGCCGCCTTCGGTCACAATCAGCGTGCGCGGTTCGGCGTCCAGGTTGACCGCGCTGGCGCTAAAGGCCGTGCTGCCCAAGCCAAGAAGGGCAGCAGCGGCGATCACGGACTTCATCATTTCATTGTCGGTGTTGCCACCGCCTCTGGTTGCGTTGAGCAAGGCATTTCCGCTCTTGCCGCGACCTTATAGGAGTTCGAAGCTGAACCGCAACTGAATGCCGCATTCATGCCATGATTGGGAACGCCCGCTAGAGCAAGCCGCCCGATTTCGGAATCGGGCATCTCGCTCTAGCTTTTTGTTTTCGCATCGTTTTTGCGGAAAACCGGCATCCACTTTTCGGCACGATGCTCTAGTCAGGATCCGGCTTGCGGCCTTTGCGCCGCTGTGCCGATGGCTGCTTTACTTTCTCGTCGCGCGCCTTGGCCATCTCGAAATGCTCGGCTTCCAGCTTGTCGTCGTCCGTCGGCCAATTCTCCTCCGGCGGAGGTGGGATGAAGCGCGCCGTGGACGGTATCGCAATGTTCTCGCGTTCGAACGCTTCGAGTATGGCGAAGCGGATATCGTTCTGGACCGTGTTGCCGTTCAGGATATCGGCGATGAACACGCGAACTTCGAACTCCAGCGCGGCCGGACCGAAATTGACGAACAGCACGAAGGGCTCCGGATTCTTCAGAACCAGCGGGTGTTCGCGCGCGATCCCAAGCATCAGATCGTGGGCGCGCTTGGAGTCGCTGTCATATGCGACATTGACCTTGATATCGACGCGGCCGAGCTTGTTGCGGTGCGTCCAGTTGCCGACCGCGCTGTTGATCAGTTCGGAATTTGGCAGGATGACGGTCTGGCGCTGGAACGTCTCGATCTCGGTAGCGCGGACGCTGATCTTCTTGACCGTGCCGGAAACGGCGCCTGCCACGATCCAGTCGCCCGCCTTGAACGGGCGCTCGGCCAGCAGGATCAGTCCCGAAACGAAGTTGGAGACGACGTTCTGCAGGCCGAAGCCGATGCCGAGCGACAGGCCGCCGGCAATCAGGGCAAAGTTGGAAAGGTCGATGCCGGCCGCCGAGACGCCGACCAGCGCCGCGAGCGCGAGACCGGCATAGCCGATCACCGTTCTTATCGAATTGCGTACGCCGGCATCGACCTTGCCGCGCGCCATGACTGAGCCGTCGAGCCAGCCCTGGAACCAGCGTGTCAGGAAAAAGCCCAGGATGAAGACAAGGACACCCGACAAGATGCCTGTGAACGATATGGTGAAGGAGCCGATCGTGATCCCGGTGGCGGCCCTGTAGACCCAGGCCTGGATGTCGGCGGGCTGGAACCCCCACAGGAACAGGATGAGCGGCACGCCGACCACGACGATCAGGATGTTGATGGCGGTGCTGACCACCAGGGCAAGCTGGTCCAGCGTGGCTGGGTCGAGACTGAACCCGCCTTCGATGCGCCGGCCAAGCGCGGTGTTGGCGAAGGCGCCCTCCTCGGCCACCGCCCTGGCGGACAGGAAGCCGATGTACATTGTGGCGAGTACCGCGCCCGTGACCACGATCTGCGTCGAAAGGAACTGGGCGAAGCCGATATAGCCGAACAGGGCGGCAGCGATGGTGATCCCGCCGAGCAGGAACAACGTGCTGCGCAGGAGCGGATGCCACTGCCTCGGCCCGCCGTCTTCGCCGGTGGACGGCCGCACCAATCCGATCAGCACGACCAGAATGCCGGTCAGCACCGTGGCGATCAGGCTTTCGCCGACGGTGAGCGACAACGGCGAATCGAGAACGCCGTAGACGGTGCGCAGGAACACGTCGATACCGGTGAAGATGGCGGTCGCCGAGACCAGCCACAGCAGAAGCCTGGCGGCGCGCGTGTCCACGGCGATCAGCCGCCAGTTGGGCAGGCGCGGCGAAAGCACCGAGCTGCCGAGCCTGTGGACGAAGAACACCAGCCCGATAACGATGAAGAGCCACGTCATCATGGTGCCGATGTCGCCCCTCAGCACCCCGAAATAGTCGTAAAGCAGGTAGGTGGTCGCGAGAAATACAGCGATGGCGGCAGTCGGCACCAGCGTCGACCAGAACGCCACCGACAGGCGGCTGAGATAGGACGGGCTCTCGACATCGCCGTCGGCTTCGAACAGACGGCCGAACAGCCGCCTGCCGCCGATCAGGAGGATCGCGGCCGCAAGCAGCGCGAAGAATGTAGCAAACAGAACCGAGCGCAGCTTGAACTGGACGACGAAGCGGAGCCAGGAAGAAACGGTGCGATAGAACTCTCCAGTCTCTATCTGCGCGGCAGCGGCAACCTCGCCGGCCAGCGCGCTGCCGATGTCGTAGCGCCGGGTCAACTGGCGGGAGAAGAGGTCGCGCCGCATCTCCGTGATGCGGGTGATCAGCGCATTCATGCGGATCGACTGATCTTCGGCGACACCGAGCGCCGCGTTGATTTCCGCTTTTTCAGCCAGGAGCGCCTGGCGTTCGTTGGTGACGAGTTCCGGTTCGGGCGGCTGACCTTCGGCAGGCGGCGCCCCCAACTGGTCGAGACGGCCATTGATTTCGGCCAGCCGCGGCCTGAACGCGACACTGGTCCTGATCAGTTCCCGTTCGGTCTCCTCCAGTTGCAGGCGCGTATCGACCAGACCTGCGTCGTCTTCCGCGTTGGCGGCGATCGTCTTGTCGAATTCGTCGGTGCGCAGCCGCAGGCGGTCCATCGCCGCGCGTTGCTCATTGACGATCGTCGAGCCGTTTTGGCCGACGTTCTGCGCAGCAGCGGGAAAAGCCGAGAAGGCGAGCGCCAAAAGGAAAAGCGCGATCAATGATCGTATCTTGGAAGCCGGCATGATCTCCAAACGACTCAGTGAGTGACGGGTCGGCGAAGTTCGACAGTGATAGAGACGGCGCGGCAGCCGGGCAAGCCGCGACGACCTCGCGACCGGGCGGAACGGTGGCGGCCGAACGAAAAGGAGTCGGCCATATGAAAAGCCATGGCGCAATATTGGCTTTGGGGCGCACACCGTGCCACTAGTGTGCGCCATCGCCCCAATCGGAAAACATGATCCATGGCGGAATATTCGGCCTTTTCGCTACTCAAGAACGCATTGACGGGAAATCGCGACTGGAAGCCTGCCTGGCGCAAGCCGGACCCGAAGCCGTCCTACGACGTCATCGTCATCGGTGGCGGCGGGCATGGGCTTTCGACCGCCTATTACCTCGCCAAGGAGCACGGCATCACCAATGTCGCGGTCCTGGAAAAAGGCTGGCTGGGGTCCGGCAATGTCGGCCGCAACACCACGATCGTACGCTCCAACTATCTGTATCCGCAGAGCATCCGCTTCTATGAGCATTCGATGCGGCTGTGGGAGAACCTGTCACACGACCTCAACTACAACGTGATGTTCTCGCAGCGCGGCATTCTCAATCTCGCCCACACCCCAGCGCAACTCGACGACTATGCACGTCGCGGCAACGCCATGCGCCACGGCGGCGGCGACGCGGAACTGCTCTATCCCGACCAGATCGCCCGGCTCTATCCCGGTCTGGACCTCTCGGGCTCGGCCAGGTTCCCGGTGGTCGGAGGCCTGCTGCAGCCCAAGGCCGGCACGGCCCGCCACGATGCGGTCGCCTGGGGCTATGCGCGTGGCGCGGACCGGCGCGGCGTCGACATTCTGGAGAATTGCGAGGTCACAGGCTTTCTGCGCGACGGAGACCGCATCACCGGCGTGACCACGACACGCGGCGAGATCCGCGCCGCCAAGGTTGCGGTGGCGGTCGCCGGCAGCACAGGCCAGGTGATGAAGCTCGCCGGGATCGACAAGCTGCCGATCGAAAGCCATGTGCTGCAGGCCTTCGTGTCCGAATCGCTGAAGCCTATCCTCCCGGGCGTAGTGACATTCGGCGGCGGGCATCTCTACGTTTCGCAGTCCGACAAGGGCGGACTGGTCTTCGGCGGCGGCCTCGACGAGTACAATACCTATGCGCAGCGCGGAAACCTGCCGCTGGTCGAGGAGGTGATGAGCGAGCTTCTCGCCATGTTCCCGGCATTCGCGCGGGTGCGGCTGCTGCGCTCCTGGGGCGGCGTCATGGACATGTCGATGGACGGCTCGCCGATCATCACCACCGGCCCCCTGCCCGGCATGTATTTGAATTGCGGCTGGTGCTACGGCGGCTTCAAGGCGACGCCGGCTTCGGGCTGGTGTTTTGCCCACACGATCGCCCGCGACGAGCCTCACGAGATCAACGCGCCGTTCACGCTCGACCGTTTTCACCGCGGCATCCTCATCGACGAAAAAGGCCAGGGCTCCACGCCCAAACTTCATTAGGCGCTTCAAGAAATGCTGATAACCTGTCCTTATTGCGGCCCGCGCGACCTCTCAGAATTCAGCTACCAGGGCGACGGCAACCGCACGCGCCCCGATCCAGCCTCGACTGACCAGGCCGAATGGAACGATTATGTTTATGATCGCATCAACGTCGCCGGCGATCACAACGAGATCTGGCAGCATGCCGGCGGCTGCCGCGCGCATCTGGCCGTTGTGCGCAATACGCTGACGCACAAGATTACCAGCGTTGGCTTCGCCCGCGATGCCGGCCACAAAAAATCCGATGGCCACCGCCGGACGGGAGCGCATTCATGAGCCCTCGCCGCAGCCAGTCCGGCGGTCGGGTCGACCGGACGCGCACGATCCGCTTCACTTTCGACGGCCGGCCGTTCACCGGACATGCCGGCGATACGCTGGCGTCAGCGTTGCTGGCCAATGGCGTGACACTGTTCGGGCGTTCGTTCAAGTATCATCGCCCGCGCGGCGTGCTGACCGCCGGCATCGACGAGCCCAACGCACTGGTGACGGTGCTTCACGGCGAGGTGCGCGAGCCGAACACGCCCGCGACGATGCTGGAGATATACGACGGGCTGACCGTGGTCAGCCAGAACCGCTTCCCCACGCTCGCCTTCGACTTCGGCGCGGCAAACCAGCTCGGCGGCAAGATCCTCGGCGCCGGCTTCTACTACAAGACCTTCATGGGGCCGGTGTTCGGTCCGCTGAAGGGCACCCGCTTCTGGATGTTCTGCGAATATTTCATTCGCCGCGCAGCTGGTCTCGGCCGAGCCGGCATCGCCAGCGACCCGGCGCGTTACGAGCGCATGAACGCCTTCTGCGACGTGCTGGTGGTCGGCTCCGGCCCTGCGGGCCTGATGGCCGCCAAGGCTGCGGCCGATAGCGGCGCGCGCGTTATCCTGGCCGAACTGGAACCGAAATTCGGCGGTACGGCCAACTGGTTGGGCGAGACGATAGACGGCGTTGCCGCGGCGGAATGGGCCTCGACTATGACCCGCGACCTGAAGGCGCGCGACAATGTCCGGCTTCTGCCGCGCACCACTGTCTGGGGCTATTACGACGACAATTCCATCGCCGCGCTGGAGCGCGTCACCGACCACAAGAGCGCGCCCGGAAAGGGCGAGCCGCGTCACCGCCACTGGTCGGTCCGCGCCGGATCGGTGGTGCTGGCGACCGGCGCATTCGAGCGGCCGCTGGTTTTTCCGGGCAACGACCGGCCTGGCGTCATGCTTGCGGGCGCCGCGGAACGCTACGCCAACGAGTTCGGCATACTCCCCGGACAGAAGATCGCGCTGTTCCTCAACAATGACGGCGCCTACCGCGCTGCCTCCGCCATGAGGAAGGCCGGTGCGGAGATCGCCGCGATCGTCGACATGCGCGGCGAAATCTCGGAGGCGGCGCGGGAAATCGCTGACGAAGCCGGCGGCGAATTGCTGCGCGGCCATGCCGTGGTGGCCACCGAGGGCGGCAGGCATGTCTCGGGCATAAAGGTGCAGAAGTTCGATCTTGCGAGCGGCTCGCTGTCGGGCGAAGCGCGTCATCTCGACGCCGATTGCCTGCTGGTCTCGGGCGGCTGGTCGCCGGTCATCCATCTGGCGAGCCAGGCCGGCATGAAGCCGGAATGGAACGAGCCGCTGCAGGCCTTCCTGCCGCCGAAGCCGACGCAGAACTGGGTCGGCGCGGGCGCATTCAACGGACGCTTCACGACGGCCGAGGCGCTGGCCGAAGGCCATGCAGCCGGCTTGTCGGCCGCCGGTTTGCCCGGCGGGGCTGCGTCCGTTCCCGAGGTCGAATCCGTGGCGCTCGACGCGCATCCGGCTCCGGTGTTCGAGATCAGGGCCAAGGGCAAGGCCTTTGTCGACTACCAGCATGACGTGACCGCCGACGATGTCCGTCTCGCGTACAAGGAAGGTTTCGTCTCCGTCGAGCATTTGAAGCGCTACACCACGCTCGGCATGGCGACGGACCAGGGCAAGACATCCAACGTGCCCGGCATAGCCATCATGGCCGAGGCGCTGGGCAAGCTCATCGCCGACGTCGGCACGACGCGGTTCCGTCCGCCCTTTTCGCCGGTGTCGCTCGGCGCGCTGGCCGCCGAACGCTACGGCGATCTCAAGCCCGAGCGGCTGACTCCCATGCACGACTGGCATCTCGAGAACGGCGCGGCCATGTATGCTGCCGGGCTCTGGTATCGGCCGATGATCTATGGCCTTGCCGGCGAAACGGTCGAGCAGGCCTACATTCGCGAGGCCAAGACAACGCGTGAAGCCGCGGGCATCGTCGACGTCTCGACGCTGGGCAAGATCGCCGTGCAGGGTCCGGACGCCGCCGATTTTCTCGACCGCGTCTACACCAACGTGTTCTCCACGCTTGCCGTCGGCAAGGCGCGCTACGGCCTGATGCTGCGCGAGGACGGCATCGCACTCGACGACGGCACCACCTGGCGGCTCGGCAACGACGACTTTCTGATGACGACCACCACCGCCAACGCCGGCAAGGTCATGCAGCACCTCGAATATCTGCTCGACGTCGTCTGGCCCGACCTGAAGGTGCAACTCACCTCCGTCACCGACCAATGGGCGGGCGCGGCGGTAGGCGGGCCCAAGGCGCGCGAAATCCTGGCGTCATGCGTCACCGGGACGGCAGTCGACAACGAGGCGCTGCCCTTCATGGGCATCGTCCATGGCGAGATCGCCGGCGTGCCGGTGATGATCTGCCGCCTTTCCTTCTCAGGCGAAATGGCCTTCGAGGTCTATTCCGGCGCCGGCCACGGCATGCATGTCTGGGAAGCCCTTATCGAGGCCGGCAAGCCCTCCGGCATGGTTCCCTACGGGCTGGAAGCGCTGGGCACAATGCGCATCGAGAAGGGTCACGTCACCGGCGCGGAAATCGACGGCCGCACCACCGGCCGCGATCTTGGTCTCGATTGGATGCTGTCGAAGAAAAAGCCGTTCGTCGGTTCGATGATGATGGACCGCGAAGGCCTGATCGCCGAGGACCGGGTGCGGCTGGTCGGCGTGATCTCCCTCGACAACCGCCCGCTGAAGGGCGGCGCGCATATTGTCGAGGAGGTGAACGAGAAAGAGCCGAAAAACTCGATCGGCCACATCACCGCGGTCTGCTATTCGCCCTCACTCGGCAAATATATTGGCCTGGCGCTGGTCAAGGGCGGAAAGGCTCGGATCGGCACCCGCGCGTTCATCTCCGATCCGCTGCGCGACCGCTTCGGCCCGGTCGAGATCGTCAGCAACCACTTCTTCGATCCCGAAGGGAAACGCATGCATGGTTGACCAGCTTTCGCCGCTTGGCCCTGTCTGGCGACCGGGCTCGCACGGCAATTTCGTCGAGGGCACCGGCGTGGTGCTCAGCGAGACCCAGCCGGGCTCGATCGTCCAGGCCGCAGCCTGGCCGGGCGAGGAAAAGGATCTGATGGCCGCGATCCGGACTGTTGCCGGCCTTACCTTGCCCGACGGCGCGGGCGGCGGCATCTTCACCGAGGAGAAGGCGGCGTTCGGTTTCGCGCCCGGCAAATTCCTGGTCGTCGACGAGGCGGAAGGACTTTTCGCGATGCTCAGCGCCGCGATCACCAGCGAAATGGGCACCGTTGCCGACCTCTCACATGGCCGCACGGCAATCCGGGTTGCCGGACCGAAGGCCGAATGGGTGCTGGCAAAGTTCTTCGCCATCGATTTTTCGCTGGCGGCGTTCCCGGTGGGCGCTGGCCGTTCGACCGTCCATCACGACATTTTCGCCCAGATTCAAAGAACCGGCGCGAACCAGTTCGACCTCTATGTCTTCCGATCCTTCGCGCGGGTGTTCTGGAACGCGCTCTGCCACGCGAGCGAGGAAGTGGGCTACGAGGTCCGGTAGGCCGTCCGCGGATCACCGGAGCGACGAAAAATAGGCCGCGAGGTCTTCGATATCCTCGTCCTCGAGCGTCTTGGCCGTCCTTTCCATCAGGTGGGCGTAGCGCGTCCCGCCGCGCCGGCCGGCGGCGAACAGGCGTAGCTGGCCTTTCAGATACTCGGCATGCTGGCCGGCGAGCGTCGGGTAGATCGGGTTGCGCCGGCTGCCACCGTGGCAGCTCAGGCAGGCGGGCACCTTGCGCTCCGGAATGCCGAACTCGGCGATCTGCTGGCCGCGAGCAGCGTCTCCTGAGGCAGCAGCCGAAGTGTAAACGCGCGGCTGCGATGCAAAATGGCGGGCGAGATCGGCCCACAAACGCCGGTCGGCCTCGACTACCGCCAGTTCCATGACGCCGCTCGGGCGCTTTCCTTCGGCGAACGCCTCGAGGCTCGCCCGCAGATACTCTTCCCGCTGTCCTGAAATGATCGGGACGAGCGCGCTGCGCCCTCGCCCGTCGCGGGCGTGGCATCGCGCGCAATCGGCCACCGTTGCCTCGAAATCGTTCGCGTGCATCGCCGGGCTTTCCTCGCCGCCCATTGCCAATTCGCCATAGGTTCGCGCGTCCATCCTCGGCAACGCGCGCAGGAACGCCACCATCGCCCAAACCTCATCGTCGCGCTGCTGCGTGGGCCAGGCCGGCATGCCGGTGAAGCGTACCCCGTATTTGACGATCCGGAAGAGTTCGGCGTCGGTCCAGGTGCCGATCACCGGCCCGAGGTCGGGCGGGCGCGGAAGCATCTTCTGGACCGCGGGCGATTGCGGGACGCCCGGCGCTCCGTGACAGATCGCGCAGCCGCGCTCGAAATGGCCCGCCGACGGCTGGATGCCTTCGGCGGGCAGTTGCTCGGGAGGTTCGACGGCAAGCGAGTAGGTCCGGACCGCCGAGCGCATCGCGAAATGCAGGAACCAGTCAGTGATCTGCCAGTGACCCGTCGACGCGGCAATGTTGAAGAAGCCGATCCAGGCCCCGAACACCGCGGCGAAGGGCAGGATCGCCAGCGCGATGGCGATGTGTTTCCAGTGGAACCGGATCATCGCGCGAGCCTCCGATCGGTTCGGCCGCGCGCGTCCTGAGCAGCTAAAAGCCGCGCCAGCAGCGCCAGCCCGCCCGCGAGATAGACTGCAGCGCCGACGAGAAGCATGACGACGCCGCCGAGCGCCTGGTCCTGGCCTGCGCTGAGCGTCATACCCAGGCAAGTCACCTCGCCGGCGCCGTAGAGCGGGCGCGGCGTCAGCGCCAGCAATGCGCCGAGCAGCGTCATGTGCACCGAAGTGAACAGGAGCCCGAACGCGCCGGCCGCACTTCTTTCGTTTCTGTCGTGGCCGCTGTGGCCGATGCAGGACAGCCAAAGGATCAGCCCGGCCACAAGGAAGCTCGCCTGTTCGGCAGCGGCGGCGACCCGCGAGGTTTCGGCCAGCGCGCGAAGCGCGGGAGCGTGCCAGGCCCAGACCACGACCAGTTCGAGGAGAGACGCAGGCAAGGGCGAGAAAAGCCGTGAGCGCCGTGAGAAATCCCAATCCGTTCCGGCAAGCCCAAACGCGATCAGGGGCGCTGCAGTGGCGACGACGCCCATATGCGCCAGCATATGAGCGGTGAAGGAGCTCTCGTCGGCGGCAAACAGCGGGCCGCCCCAGATGATTGCGAGCAGCAGCAGGCCGATGATGAGCGCCGCGCGTTTCATCTGAAGCACCCCGAGATCATCAGCGCGGCCATCGCCGTGTAAATCACGGCAATGAAGCTCAGGCCCGAGAGCAACAGCGTAGCGAACCCCTGGAAGCGCCTGCGGTCATGCGGCGTCGGATCGTCATGCGGCGGTTCGTAGGTGCCGAATCCCCATTGACGCCAGGCGAGAACGGCCGAGAGCACTATCATCGCCAGCGCTGCAATGGTGACAGCGCCGATGCCCGCCCGCACCACGTCGAAGCCGAAATCGACCGCATCCTGCTTGGCGCAGTAGATGGCAGCCCCGACATAACAAACGAGGAAGTGCAGCGCCCAAACGACGGGTGCGGTGAACAAGGTCCAGAGCGTTTCGATTTCCTTGGGGAGGAACCGCATCGCCGCCTCACAATGCCAGCGGAAAAAGGCCGACGACGGCGAAAGTCGTCACCGCCGTCACCGTCAGGAAGTGCCAGAAGAGAACGACATTGTGGATGTCGATGTCGTAGGTGGGCGTCAATTTGCCGGCAAAGCTGCGCGCCAGGCAGTAAAGCTGCATGATTATGCCCACGGCGCCGTGCACCGCCGTCCACCCTGCAAGCACCCAGACGATGGCGGGATATACATGCGCCGTCGGCTCCATCCGATAGGTCCAGGGCCCGTAGAGGCCGGCCAGGCTTCCCGAGGCCGTCAGCACCAGGGCGGCTACCACCGCGAGCCGCATCCCGACGACGAAGCCGCGCGTGGTCGCGCCTCGCGCGCCAAGCATCAGCACCCATGCCGCCAGGAAACACGCCAGGGCGACCACCGGCCAGAACACGCCGGGGCCAGCTATCCCCGCGGTGAAATCCTGATGGATCGTCCAGTAGAAAAAATAACCGAAGACGAGGCTGCCGAACGCCGTTCCGTCGCCGACCATGGTGATAAACATCGCCCACCAGCCGACCGATTCCGGCCCCGACCGGTAGAGCGGCAGGGTCAGGCCGAGGCCGATATCCTTCTCGGGCTTTTCGGGAATCTCCGCCGTGCCGGCCCAGGCCCAGAAAAGGATTGCGCCGAGCGTGACAACGGCGCTCACTGCCGTGGCGATCCACCATTCGAAGGTCAGCGCGATGAACACGGCGCCGAGCGCGAAGGCGGCGACGATCGGCGAGACCGCGTTGCCGCCGACGCGCATGCAGTAGATCGGCTCTGCGTCGAGAACCGACGTCACCAGCGTCTCGCGCCGCCCCTCCTCCGCGTCCGGAAGGTAGAAGCGGCCCTCGTCGGTGTGCCGGATCAGGTTTTCCTGGTCCCATATGGGATAGCGGCTTTCGACAAGCGGAATCGAACGTACGCCCCAGTTCTCGTCCGGCTCGTTGATCCACTCGAGCGTGCCGGCATTCCACGGATTGCGCCCGAGCTTGGGCTGACGGCTCTTCGGCCGCACGACATCGAACACTACCACCAGAAAGCCGGTCGCGAAGATGAAAGCGCCGATAGTCGAAACGAGGTTGAACCAGTCCCAGCCCAGGCCTTCGGGATAGGTGAAGACACGCCGCGGCATGCCGCGCAGCCCGGAAAGATGCATCGGGAAGAAAGCGACGTTGAAACCCACGAACATCAGCCAGAAGGCGATTTTGCCGAGCCGGTCCGAAAGCTTCCTCCCGTCGAGGAGCGGATAGAAATAGTAGAGGCCGGCGACGACTGGAAACAGCATGCCGCCGATCAGCACGTAATGCAGATGCGCGACGATGAAATAGGTGTCGTGCGCCTGCCAGTCGAAGGGCGCGAGCGCCACCATCACCCCTGTGAGCCCGCCGATGACGAATATGGCCAGCCCGCCCGTACCGAACAGCATGGGCACGGCGAAGATCACGCGTCCGGCAAGCAGCGTGGCGATGAAGACGAAGATCTGCACGCCGGTCGGGATCACCACCGCCTCCGACGCCGCGGAGAAGAAGGCCAGCGAAATCTGCGGCAGGCCGGTCGCGAACATGTGGTGCACCCACAGCCCGAAGGAGAGGAAGCCGGTGCCGACGGCCGCGAGCACGATCCAGGAATAGCCGACGATCGGGCGCTGCGCGAAGGTAGGCACGATCATCGCCATCAGCGCGATTGCCGGCAGGAAGATGATGTAGACCTCCGGATGGCCGAAGATCCAGAACAGGTGCTGCCACAGGATCGGATCGCCGCCGCGCGTCGCGTCGAAGAACGGCCAGCCGAACATGCGCTCCAGTTCGAACAGCAGGTCGCCGGCGATCAGCGGCGGAAAAGCGAACAGGATCATGCCGGCGACGATCAGCAAGTACCAGGCGAAGAGCGGCATCATGTTGACGCGCATGCCGGGCGCGCGGCACTTCATCGTGCCGACTATGAGCTCGACCGCGGCAGCGATTGAGGCGACCTCGATGAAGGACAGGCCGAGCAGCCAGATGTCGGCGCCGATGCCGGAATACTGCTTGTCGGTGGCGAGCGGCGGATACATGAACCAGCCGGCATTGGGCGCGGCGTCGAAGAAGATCGAGCCGCAAACGAAGACGCCGCCGATCAGAAAACTCCAGAAGCCGAAGGCGGAGAGCCGCGGGAACGGCAGATCGCGCGCGCCGAGCATCGGCGGCAGGAGATAGATCGCGACCGCCTCGAACATCGGCACGGCGAACAGGAACATCATCACTGTGCCGTGCAATGTAAACGCCTGGTTGAAGAAATCCGCCGAGACAAAATCATTGTCGGGGACGGCCAGTTGCGTCCGCATCAGAAGGGCCAGAACGCCGGCAAACAGCATGAAGGCGAAGGCGGTGCTGGTGTACCAGACGCCCACCTGGGTGTTGTTGACCGAGGTCCAGTAGCGCCAGCCGCTCGGCGTTTCCCAGACGGCGCGCAGCCGCTTTTCCTGGTCGCGGCGGACTTCCTCGGGGGCGATCGGAGGCGGCTTCATTCGAGCCCCTCCAGATAGGCGGCGATCCCCGCAATGTCGGCTTCGGGCAGCATGCGGAACGCCGGCATCTGCGAGCCAGGCTTGATCACGTCCGGATCTCTGATGAAGCTGGCGATGGTCTCGGCGCTGACAGGCAGGATGCCCGCGCCGAGCGTTTCACGCGAGCCGACATGCGACAGGTCCGGGCCGACCGCCCCGCGCGCTTCCGTTCCCTTGACGGCGTGACAGGCGGCACAGCCATGGGCGATGAAGAGGTCATGCCCCGGAGCGCGGGCGCTTTGCGAGGTTCCGGCTTGATCCGCCAGCCACGCGCGGAAATTCTCGGGCTCCATGACGACGACGGAGAACGCCATCAGCGCATGCGAGGTGCCGCAGAATTCGGTGCAGGGGCCACGATAGATGCCGGCCTTTGCCGCCTGGAGCGACAGGCGATTGGTCCGGCCGGGGATCATGTCCATCTTGCCGCCGAGCACCGGGATCCAGAACGAGTGGATCACATCACTCGAGGTCAGGGCGAATTCGACGCGCTCGCCGACCGGCAGCCTGATCTCGTTGGCGGCGTCGACCGGCGGGCCGTTCGGGGGATGATAGCGCACCCGCCACCAGAACTGCTCGCCCTCGACCTCGATGCGAAGTCCAGGCGGATCGCCCGGTGCGGACCACGGCCTGATATTCGGCATCAGCCAGAGCGCATAACCGAGCAACAGCGCGAGCAGCAGCGAAGGAATGATCGCGCCACCCCACAGGATCAGCAGCCCAGCAGCGTGCTCGCTGTGGACCCGCCGCCGCTCTCGCGTCGCGTAGACCAGAGCGCTTATGACCGCCAACCAGATCATGGCGCCGGCGCTGGCCATGACCAGAAAAAGTCGGGCGACGGCCTCCGCCTCGGCGCCTGCCGGATCGAGCGCCGATTGCATCCCCGAACAGCCGCCAAGGACGAGTATGGACATCGCGAAGCCGCAGCGTTTCGCGTTCCGATATCGCCGGCCGCCGGGTTTCGGCTTTCCCGTTATGTCGGCTCTCCCTCTCCAGACTGTCGACCGGACTGGGGCGTCGGTTAGCCGGGCCGTTCAAACAACCGGGCCGGGCATTGCAACGCTACCCGGCGACAACGGCAACCGCACGTTATTGTTCCTGGCGGGACGAGCCGGCGCGTGGCTGAGGATATTTGGCGGCCGATATCGAGCGTCGCTTCGATGCGGCGCGCGTGCGGCGGTCTTCAGCGGAGTCGAAGTGCTGTCTCGGGAAGTTCGCGCTAGCTGAACTTCACCCACTCGTCCTGCGGGGCGCGCTCGGTGCGCAGATCGTTCTCGGGCTTGGTCACGTCTTCGTAGCCCAGCGCCATGCCGCAGACGACTATTTCCTCGTCGGGGATGTCGAGCACCGGCCGGATCTGCCGGTGATAGGGCGCGAAGGCGGCCTGCGGACAAGTGTGCAGGCCCCTGCCCCGAGCGGCGACCATGATGTTCTGCAGGAACATGCCGTAATCGATCCACGAGCCTTGGTTGAGCCGGCGGTCGATGGTGAAGATCATGCCGACCGGGGCATCGAAGAAGGTGAAATTGCGGTCGTGCTGGGCGCGCATCTGGTCAACGTCGCGCTTGCCGATGCCGAGATGGCCGTAGAGCGCGAAGCCGACCGCCCGGCGGCGGCCGTAATAGGGCTCGAAAAACTGCTCGGGATAATATTTGTATTCGTCCCACTTGGCTTTTTCGGCGCGAATGCCGGAATTCAGGATCGCGTCGGCGATGCGTGCCTTCGTCTCGCCGGTCGTCACATACACACGCCAAGGCTGCATGTTTGTGCCGGACGGCGCCCGCGCGGCGACGTCGAGAATGGCGCGGATCGTCGCCTCGTCGACAGGATCGGGCAGGAACGCGCGCACCGACCGGCGCGAGGTGATCGCCTCGTCGACGATCGCCGTCTCGTCCAGGTCCAGAGTTCTGTTTTCCGGCGCCAGCATGGATTGTCCCTTCACGATGCGGCCTGCAACTGACGCTACATAGTCGCTTTCGGGGGATTTGCACCAGCCTCATGAATGTCGCAAGCAATACATTTATAGCGTGAAATTCTGCTTGAAATTTTCATCGACGTAGACTTTGGTGAAATTTCACGGAGAATTTTCATGGGCGTTCTTCAGGCCAAGGAGGCGATCGATGTCGAACAACGGCAAAATGCCGGCTCGATGCTTGCGGGCGACATTCGCGCCCTGCGCAAGGCGCGCGGCCTGACCTTGAACGAAATCGGACTGAAGGTCGGCAGATCAGTCGGCTGGCTCAGCCAGGTGGAGCGGGGTCTATCCGTGCCGTCGCTGGCCGACCTGCGCGCCTTCGCCGAACTGTTCGGGATTCCCGTCAGTTTTTTCTTCGCCCACGACACGCCCGACGAGAGCGAACGCGGCGTGATCGTGCGAGCCGGCCGCCGCCGCTCGCTTGGCACAGCCGAATCCGGACTGGTGGAGGAACTTCTATCGCCCGATCTCGGCGGTAGTTTCGAGGTGCTGCGTTCGGAATTCGCGCCGGGCGCGGAACTGAAGACCGCCGCCAACCGGCCGACCGAAGAAGCAGGATACGTTGTTTCGGGCACGTTCGACCTGGAGATTGCCGGAACCTGGCACCGGCTCGGCGAAGGCGACAGCTTCCGCTTCGCCAACAAGCCGTTCCGCTGGCGCAATCCGGGTGCGGAGCCGGCGGTGGTCGTCTGGGTGGTTTCGCCGCCGGTCTATTGATTGAAGTGGGAGAGAGAAATGGCTGAAATTCCATCGACGGCGCGCGTGGTGATCATCGGCGGCGGCGCGGTCGGCGTGTCGTCGCTCTACCATCTGACCAAGGCCGGCTGGACCGATTGCGTGCTTCTGGAAAAGAACGAGCTGACCTCCGGCTCGACCTGGCACGCTGCCGGCAACGTTCCGACTTTCTCGTCGTCCTGGTCGCTGATGAACATGCAGCGCTATTCGGCCGGGCTCTATCGCGGGCTTGCGGCGGAAGTCGACTACCCGATGAACTACCACGTCACCGGCTCGCTGCGGCTGGCGCATACGAAGGAGCGCATGCGCGAATTCCAGCGCGTGAAGGGCATGGGCCGCTACCAGGGCATGGATATCGACGTGATCGGCATTGACGACATCAAGGGCCGCTATCCCTTCATCGAGACGCACGAGCTTCAGGGCGCACTCTACGACCCGAGCGACGGCGACATCGATCCGGCGCAGCTGACCCAGGCTCTTGCCAAGGGCGCTCGCGACATGGGCGCGAAGATCGTGCGCTTCTGCCCAGTCGGAGGCGTCCGCCGCGAGAACGGCGAGTGGGTGATCGAGACGCCGAAGGGCGAAATACGCTGCGAATATGTCGTCAATGCCGCCGGTTACCGCGCCCGCGAGGTCGGAAAGATTTTCGGCCGCGACGTGCCGATGATGGTGATGAGCCATCAATACATCCTCTTCGAGGAGATCCCCGAACTGGCGGCCTGGTCGAAGGAGCACGGCAAGAAACTGCCGCTGCTGCGCGATGTCGACACCTCCTACTATTTGCGCCAGGAAAAGAACGGCATGAATCTCGGGCCGTACGAGAAAAACTGCCGCGCACATTGGGCGACCCACAACGACCCGATGCCGGACGATTTCTCGTTCCAGCTGTTTCCCGACGATCTGGAGCGGCTGGAATGGTATCTCGACGACGCGGTTCGCCGCGTGCCGATCCTCGGCACGGCGGGCCTCTCCAAGGTGATCAACGGCCCGATCCCCTATGCGCCGGACGGCAATCCGCTGATCGGGCCGATGCCCGGCGTGCCCAACGCTTTCGAGGCCTGCGTCTTCACCTTCGGCATCGCGCAGGCAGGCGGCGCCGGCAAGGTGCTGGCCGAATGGGTGACGGAGGGCCAGACGGCGTGGGACATGTGGTCCTGCGATCCGCGCCGCTTCACCGCCTTCGCCTCCGATCCGGATTATTGCGTGGCCAAGGGCATGGAGGTCTACGGCCATGAATACGCGATCCATTTTCCGCGCCATGCGTGGCCGGCGGGGCGGGACAAGAAACTGTCGCCGATCCACGGCCGGATCGCGGCGCTCGGCGCGCAGTTCAATGCGTATAATGGCTGGGAACGTGCGACGTGGTTCGCCCAGCCGGGCGACGACACGTCCGAGGAATCCACACAGACGTTTACGCGCGACGGACCGTGGGAGAAAAGAATCCGCGAGGAATGCCTTGCCGTGCGCGACGCCGCCGGCATTCTCGACCTGCCCGGCTTTTCGCGCTACCGGCTGCAAGGCCCCGGCGCGCGCGAGTGGCTGTCGTCGCTGACCACCGGCGTCGTCCCGAAACCCGGCAAGATCGGGCTCGGCTATTTCCCCGACGACAAGGGCCGCATCGTCACCGAAATGTCGATCATGGCGCTCGACAAGGATTTTTTCTTCCTCATCACGGCGTCGGTGGCGGAGCTGCACGATTTCGAGTGGCTTCAGAAGCATTTGCCGCAAGAGACTCAAATCACGCTGCAAAATTCGACCGACGCCTTCGCGTGCCAGATCCTTTCGGGGCCTAATGCGCAGAACATTCTGGCCGAAGTGACCGATGCCGACCTTTCGCTGCCATGGCTGTCGCACCAGTCCTGCCAGATAGCCGGCCGGTGGCTCCAACTCGTCCGCGTCTCATTTGCCGGCGAACTCGGCTGGGAAATCCACACCAAGATCGACGACACGGCGGCGATCTTCGACGCTGTCTGGGCAGCCGGCCAGAAGCACGGGCTGAAACTGTTCGGCATGTTCGCGCTGGATTCGCTCCGGCTGGAGAAAGGCTACCGCGCCTGGAAGCAGGACCTTTCGACCGACTACACCATCCTGCAGGGCGGGCTGGAACGCTTCGTCAAATGGGACAAGCCCGATTTCAAGGGCAAGGCGGCGCTGCAGAACGAGAAGCAGCAGGGCGTGAAGAAGCGCTTCGTGACGCTGGTGGTGGAAGCCGGCGACTGCGACGCGCCCTACATGTCGACACTCTGGCACGACGGCAAGATCGTCGGCGAGACGACGTCGGGAGGCTTTGGCCACAGGGTGGACAAATCGATCGCGCTCGGCATGATCCGCGCCGACCTGGCCGTGCCGGGGACGAAGGTCGAGGTCGAGATTTTCGGCGAGAATTTCCCTGCGGTCGTCCAGAAGGACGAGCCGCTGTGGGATCCGAGAAACGAAAGGCTGAGAGCATAATGCCAACACCATCGAAACGCCTCGAGGGCATTATTCCCTCCGGGAAGGACGGCTGGGAGGTCCATTTCGCGGCCTGGAAGCGCAAGGAAGCCGGCGAACCGATCATCATTCTGTCGGTCGGCGACCATGACTTCGACACGCCGGGCGAGACGGTCGAGGCCTGCGTGGCGGCTCTGAGGTCCGGTCATCATCACTACACGCAGCTTCCCGGTGTACCGCGATTGCGCGAGGCGATGGCGCGCGCCTCGACGCGCTGCACCGGAGTCGAAACGAGTGCGGCCGAAGTGCTCGTCACGCCAGGCGGGCAGCTTGCGCTTTATGCCGCCGTGCAGGGCACGCTCGATCGCGGCGACCATGCCGTTGTGGTAGCGCCCTACTACGCGACCTATCCCGGCACGTTCCGCGCGGCAGAAGCGGACTTCACCGTCGTCGAGGCGGAAGCGGCGGACGGCTTCCAGCCACGTGCCGAGGCGATCGAAGCGGCGCTGAAGCCGAATACGCGTGCGATCCTCATCAACACGCCGAACAACCCGACCGGCGCCGTCTATTCGCGCGAGAGCCTTGAAGCCATCGCAGAGCTCTGCGTGAGGCACGACCTCTGGCTGCTCTCCGACGAGGTCTACTGGACGCTCGGCGGCGGTCATCACATCTCGCCGCGCGCCCTGCCCGGCATGGCGGAGCGGACGCTGGTCATAAACTCGATGTCGAAGAGCCACGGCATGACCGGCTGGCGCATGGGCTGGCTGACAGGCCCCGAAAGCATGATCGCACTGCTCGTCAGCCTGAACCTCGTGACGACCTACGGCCTAACCGGTTTCATCCAGCAGGCGGCGGCCGAGGCGCTGGAGAACGATTACGGTGTCCAGCAGATCGCCGATACCTACAACGGGCGGCGCAAGGTGTTTCTCGACGCGATCAGGGGTCTGAATGACATCACCGTGCGCGGCTCGGAGGGCGGCATGTATGTCATGCTTGATGTCAGCGCCATCGAGCCCGACGACGAGAAATTCGCCTGGGACTTTCTCGACGCCGAGAAGGTCGGCGTGATGCCCGGATCGAGCTTCGGCGACGCGGCGGCAGGTCATATCCGCGTCAGCCTCTGTCAACCGGACGACGTGCTGCTGGAAGCCGCGACACGCCTGCGGCGCTTCGCTTCCTCCTACCGCAGCAAGGCAGCCTGAGGCATGGCCGCCCTGCCCAGCAAAGCTCGCGCGGTCATCATTGGCGGCGGCGTCTCCGGTTGCTCGGTCGCCTATCACCTGGCCAAGCTCGGCTGGACGGACATCGTGCTCTTGGAGCGCAAACAACTGACCTGCGGCACGACCTGGCATGCCGCGGGCCTTATCGGCCAGTTGCGCGGCTCGCAGAATATGACGCGGCTGGCAAAGTATTCGGCCGACCTCTACGTCAAGCTGGAAGCCGAGACCGGCGTCGCCACCGGCATGCGGCAGGTCGGCTCGATCACCGTCGCGCTGACCGAAGAGCGCAAACACGAAATCTACCGTCAGGCATCGCTGGCCCGCGCGTTCGACGTCGACGTCCGCGAGATTTCGCCGTGCGAAGTCAAGGAGATGTACCCGCATCTCAACGTTTCGGATGTGGTTGGCGCGGTGCATCTGCCGCTCGACGGCCAGTGCGACCCGGCCAACATCGCCATGGCTCTCGCGAAAGGCGCGCGTCAGCGTGGCGCAAAAATCGTCGAGGGTGCGAAGGTTACCGCCGTCCACCAGAAGGACGGCCGCGTCGCCGGCGTCTCGTGGGCCAGAGGCGAGGAACAGGGCGCGATAGAAGCCGATGTAGTCATCAACTGCGCCGGCATGTGGGCGCGCGAACTTGGTGAGATGTCGGGGGTGACCATCCCGCTGCACGCCTGCGAGCATTTTTACCTTGTCACTGAGGCGATCCCAGGCCTGTCGCGGCTGCCGGTGCTGCGCGTGCCGGACGAATGCGCCTACTACAAGGAAGACGCCGGCAAGATGATGCTGGGCGCTTTCGAGCCGGTGGCGAAGCCTTGGAGCATGGACGGCATAGCTGAGGATTTCTGCTTCGACCAGTTGCCCGAGGACATGGACCATTTCGAACCGATCCTGGAAATGGGCGTGAACCGCATGCCGATGCTGGCGAGCGCCGGCATCCACACCTTCTTCAACGGCCCGGAGAGTTTTACGCCCGATGACCGCTACTACCTCGGCGAAGCGCCGGGACTCGGCGGCTACTGGGTTGCGGCCGGTTACAATTCGATCGGCATCGTCTCGTCGGGCGGCGCCGGCATGGCGCTGGCGCAGTGGATCCACGACGGCGAAGCGCCGTTCGACCTCTGGGAGGTCGACATCCGCCGCGCCCAGCCGTTCCAGAAGAACCGCCGCTATCTTAAGGAGCGCGTGTCCGAAACGCTCGGGCTGCTCTATGCCGACCATTTTCCCTATCGCCAGATGGCGACCTCGCGAAATGTCCGGCGCTCGCCGCTGCACGAGCATCTGAAGGCGCGCGGCGCGGTATTCGGCGAAGTCGCGGGCTGGGAGCGCGCCAACTGGTTCGCCCGCGAAGGCCAGGAGCGCGAGTACCGATATTCGTGGAAGCGGCAGAACTGGTTCGACAACCAGCGCGATGAGCATCTGGCGGTAAGGAACGGCGTCGGCCTGTTCGACATGACGTCGTTCGGCAAGATCAGGATCGAGGGGCGCGACGCCCTCACCTACCTGCAAAGGCTTTGCGCCAACGATCTCGACGTTGCGCCGGGCAGGATCGCTTACACGCAGATGCTGAACCGGCGCGGCGGCATCGAGAGCGACCTCACCGTTTCACGTCTGTCGGAAACGGCCTTCCTTGCCGTCGTTCCCGGCGCAACGCTACAGCGCGACCTGGCTTGGCTGCGCAAGCATCTCCGTGACGAGTTCGTGGTCATAACCGACGTGACGGCCGCCGAAAGTGTCCTTTGCCTTATGGGACCTTACGCCAGAAATCTGATTCAAAAGGTGAGCCCGAACGATTTCTCCAGTGAAAAGAATCCGTTCGGGACGTGGCAGGACATCGAGATCGGCATGGGACTGGCCCGCGCTCACCGCGTCACCTATGTCGGCGAACTCGGCTGGGAACTCTATGTCTCGACCGACCAGGCTGCCCATGTGTTCGAGGCGATCGAGGAAGCCGGCGCGGAGTTCGGGCTGAAGCTATGTGGGTTGCATGCGCTGGATTCCTGCCGCATCGAAAAAGCGTTCCGGCATTTCGGCCATGACATCACTGATGAGGATCATGTGCTGGAGGCGGGACTTGGCTTTGCGGTGAAGACCGGAAAGGGCGACTTTCTCGGCCGCGACGCGGTGTTGCGGAAGAAGGAAGCCGGCCTGTCACGCCGGCTGGTGCAGTTTCGGCTGACCGATCCGGAGCCGCTGCTTTTCCACAACGAGGCGATTGTGCGCGATGGAAAAATCGTAGGCACGATCACGTCGGGCAATTACGGCCATCATCTCGGCGGGGCGATCGGGCTCGGCTACGTGCCGTGCAGAGGGCAGAGCGAGGCAGCTGTTCTTGGTTCCTCTTACGAGATCGAGATCGCCGGCGAGCGGTTTGCGGCCGAGGCGTCGCTGAAGCCGATGTATGACCCAAACGCGGAACGGGTGCGGGTGTAGCGCGCCTCAAAACTTCCCCAGCCTGCGCCGCACCTTCTCCAGATACGCGGCGCGGCTTGCCGCCGTCGAGCGGTCCATGTCGTAATGCGCGACGTAGAGCGTGCGACTGCGCGGGGCGCAGAGCGCGCGCATGCCGCGCAGGATGGTCTTGCGGCCCGGCTGGCCCATGAGGAAGGAGATCAGCCATGTCGCGCCGCAGGTGGTGACGACTCCGATGCGCGTGATATGCGGCACGAGCGAGATGATGCGTCCGCCGTCAGCCGGCAGCTTGAACGCGACATCGGTCGCCCAGACGCGATCGAGCCAGCCTTTCAGCATCGCCGGCAGCCCGTACCACCACGTCGGGTAGACGAACAGGATGGCTTCCGCCCATTTAAGGTTCTCGATATGCGGCGCGAGCGCCGGATCGGTTGGCGCGCGGTCGTGATAATGCCGGCGTTCGTCGATGCCCAGCACCGGGTCGAACCCTTCCGCATAAAGATCGACCAGCCGCACATCCCAGCCGCGCGCGGTCAGCGTCCCGACCGCAGCGTCACGCACGGCAGCGCAAAAACTGTCCGGCACCGGATGGCAATAAACCACCAGCACCCGCATCAGAAGCGGTCCATCCTCTCGGCGACCTTCATCATGAATGCCTCCCGCGATCGGTCGGTGGAGCGGTTCATCGAGTAGTGCGCGAGATAGGAAACCGGCGCGAAGGGCTTGATCGTCGAACGCAGGAGCCGCGTGACCGTTTTTCGCGGCGGATCGCCCACCAGCAATGCGCGGAACCGGCTGCCGCCATAGGTGGTTATGGCAGCGACTTTCCTGATGTTGTGCAGCGAAGTGACGGCCTCGCCGTCGATCATTTTAAAGGATACTCCGGGCAGAAAGACTCGATCGAAAAATCCCTTCAGGATTGCCGGGTAGCCGAAATTCCAAACCGGGAACGAGAGCACCAGCGCATCCGCGCGGCGCAGGCGATCGACGTAGCGCCTGACGCCCTCTCCGACCGCGTGTTCGCCATGGTATGCCAGCCGCTCGGCGCGCGTCATGCGCGGGTCGAAATCCTCGGCATAGAGATCGCAATCGTCGACACTGTGACCGGCCGCCGTCAGCCGCTCGACGACGGTGCGATGCAGCGCGGCATTGAAGCTGGTCTCGACCGGGTGCGCATAGAGCACAAGGATGTTCATGGGGTGGACCGCCATGAACGGTACTCCGATTGGGAGGGGGGCGTGAAGGAACTCTGCTTTCTCATGCGAAATGCCTCACGAAGCCCGCTGCAGACCCTTGAACAAAAACGTCTTTTCCGACCGGTAATCGTAGTCCGGGTTTTCCCAGGCGATCATCTTGCCGGGATTGAGCAAACCTCGCGGATCGGCCTCGCGCTTGAAGGCGAGCTGAACGGCATCGGTCTGCTTCATGCCGCCCTCCTCCAGCGTATAGCGGTGCGGGTTGAAGATCGGGCAGCCATTGTCCTCGTGCAGCCGGATGATCTCGTCGAGCCGCCCTTCGGTGGTGAATTTCACCAGCGGCAGGCCGAAGCAGGTGATGTTGCCGTCGAAACGCACGAATTCGAGGTGCGAGAACACCTCGCCCAGAAACATTTTTTCCATTTTCTCGACCAGCGCGAGCTGGTTCGGAAACGGGTACAGCGACTGCAGATAGGTCATCGCCGGGTCGACGCGCAGCGCGCGTAGCGTCGTGTGATTCCAGGCAAGCTCATAGGCCGGCGGCAGCCCCTTCTTGTCCTCCGGTGTCGCGGTCGCGGCGCTATAGACAACCTCGCCGCCCTCGCGCCGGGTGAACGCCAGGAAAGCGTCGAGCGCATGCAGCGCGACCATCACCACGCAAATGCTCTGGCCTTCTCTGAGGAACTTCTGATGCCGCTTGAAATAGGCGAATGGCACCGGCGCCGCGATGGGCGTGATGAGCTTGGTCAGGATGCCGTCCTGGCAGGCGAGCGCATTGCCATAGCGGGCCGACGCCATGAAGCTGTCGAAGCCGACGATGACATCGACCCAGTCGTAGGAGGCAGTCAGCGGCATCTCGACTTCGGTGATGATGCCGTTGGTGCCATAGGCGTGGGTGACCTTGTGCAGGTCCTCGCCGGCCAGCTCCAGCACGCGCGGCTCGGCCTCCATGGTGACGACGCGCAGGCTGAGCACATTGCCGAAATCGCGCAGGCCGCCGAAATTGATCGAGCCGACGCCGCCCGAGCCACCGGCGATGAAGCCGCCGATGGAGGCTGTGTTGTAGGTAGACGGATGAAGCCGCAGTTCCTGGCCGGAATGTTTTCGCGTGGCACGGTCGATATCGGCGATGATCGCGCCCGGTCCGCAGACGACCCGGCCCGTCGCAATCGATTTCACGTCGTTCATCTCGGCAAGCGACAAAACCACGCCGCCTGACAGCGGCATCGCCTGCCCGTAGTTGCCGGTTCCCGCGCCGCGCGGCGTCACCGGAATGCCCAGCCGATGGCAGGCGGCGAGCACGCGGATCACTTCCGCTTCGCTTTTCGGCGAGACAATCAGGTCGCCGGACACGTGCTCCAGTTCACGTTTCAGCACAGGGCTGTACCAGTAGAAATCGCGGCTCTTCTGCTGCACGATTTTTTCATTGTCCTCGATCTTCAACCCATCGAGTTCGCGCTTCAGCGCCGCAATATCCATCATTCCACCATCAGGTCGTCGAGTTCGGCATAGTTCGGCATGTCGCGCGCAATCTCCTTGCCGTCGCGGATCACGACGCGATCCGATTCGGGCCGCGACAGCAATTCCGTCCAGCTTCGGCCTCGGAAGACAATAAAATCCGCCGGACCGCCCACAGCGAGAATTCCGGCCCCATGTAACCGCATGATGTCGGCGGGCGTCGACGCAACGGCGCGGGGCCAGTCGCCGACGGGATGGTCGAGGTGGAGGATGCGCGTCGCCATGCGGTAAACTTCGAGCATATCGAGGTCGCCATAGGCGTAGAACGGGTCGCGGGTGTTGTCGGAGGAGACAGCGACCGGAATGCCCCTCGCCTCCATCTCATGCAGCAGTGTCACGCCGCGCCAGCGCGGCGTCGTGCCGTCACGGCGGCGGTCCTGCAGGTAGAGATTGCACATGGGCAGAGACACGACGGCGATGCCGGCGCGGGCGACCTTGTCCAGCGTGTCCAGCACATCGGCGTCGGGCTGACGCGCCAAGGAGCAGCAATGGCCGATCAGGATTTTGCCTTCAAAGCGGTGTCGCAGGGCAGCTTCGGCGATCTTCTTCAGCGAGATGGCGGAGACGTCATCGGTCTCATCGGCATGAAAATCGAGGTCGAGGCCGTGTTCGATCGCCGCCGCGAAAACGCGGTCGAGCAATTCCTCGAGATCGGGAACCATGTAGGTGACCGTGCCAAGCACCCCGCGGGCCGCGGCGACCCGCCTGGCGAGGCTCGCGAACCATTTTGCGTCGCGCGCACCCTCTATGCCGAACAGGCAGACGCCCTGCAACTCGATCCGACCCCGCCAGCGCTCGCGCATCGCCTCGAAAACCGGCCAGGATATTTCTTCCTGGGGCGGCACGCTGTCGATATGCGTCCTGAGCGCCTTGGTGCCATGGGCGTAGGCAGTGCGCAGCGAAAAGTCCATGCGTCGGGCAACATCGTCGGCGCTCCAGCGCGCCGCGCGATCCTCACCGGCTGCGGTCAGCGCGCCTAGAAAGGAACCGTCGGGATTGGGCTTGCGCGGCCAGATATGGCCCTTGTCGATGTGGGTGTGGCAGTCGACGAAGCAGGGCAGGACGATGCGGCCGGCGAGATCGATGGCATTGGGCAGCGGCTGATGTCCCGACGGAGCGATGCCAACGATGCGGGTATCGGCGACTGAAATGTCGGCAAGGATGAAGCCGTTGGGATCGGGCGTCGCGGCAACGCCCGGCGTCAGCGAGCTGTGCACGCGGGCGTTAGCGAGGATGAATGCGCCGGTTTCGGGAATCTGGAAAATCGACATCGCCGCCCCTCACCTGCCTGCCGGCATCCTCTCCCCGTGATCCTTCGACAAGCTCAGGACGGGGAGAGGAGAGACGACCGCAACGCTGGTGACCCCCTCTCCCCGTTTTTCACGGGGAGAGGGTAAGGGTGAGGGGCGGCGCGAGCGCTTCTCGAAAACCACCCTCACCGCTCCTGCTTCAGCGCGCTTTCGTGCCAGCGCCGCAGGATGAGATGCGAAACGAGCGAGAGCACCAGGAAAATCAATATGCCGGTCAGCGAAATTAGGATCAGCGCTGCAAAGAGCCGCGGCGCGTTGAGCCGATAGCCGGCCTCGATGATGCGCGAGGCAAGGCCGGATGACTGCCCGGACGAGCCGGCGACGAATTCGGCGACAACGGCGCCGATCAGCGACAGGCCGCCGGCGATCTTCAGGCCGCCGAGAAAATAGGGCATCGCCGCCGGCAGGCGCAGGTGCCAGAGTTCCTGCCAGCGTGTCGCGCCATTGAGCCTGAACAGGTCCCGAAGATTGCGGTCGACGGAATTCAAACCGAGCGTGGTGTTGGAGAGAATCGGGAAGAAGGCGACGATCCACGAGCAGAGCAAGAGTTTTGCCGTCTGGTTGTCGACATAGATGTTGATTAGCGGGAAGATCGCCACGATGGGTGTGACCTGCAGGACGATGGCGAAGGGAAAGAACGACATCTCCACCCATTTCGACTGGGTGAACAGCACCGCGAGCCCGACGCCGCCGAGCACGGCAAGCAGCAGGCTGAGAAAGGTGATCTTCAGCGTCACCAGAAGCGATCCGAACAGTAGCGCGGCGTCCGTGTAGAGCGTCTGCGCCACCACATGTGGCCGCGGCAGGATGTATTGCGGAATCTCGTTCCAGACGCAGATGCGGTCCCACAGCCAGATGGCAACAAGCATGATGAGCAGCGGCAGGAGCCAGCTGCCTATGCTCTCCAGCCTTTCCTGGCGCACGCGCTTCGCTTCTTCCGGGTCGAGCCCCGCAGGCGCGGTTTCAATGGCAGTCATTGGGGCTCACTTGCCGAGTTCATCGCCGAATTGAGAGCCTCCGACGCGTGCAGGCAGAACGCAGCATACTCAGGCGATATGCGGAACTTCTCGTCCCGCGGATAGGCCGCGTCGACCGTCATTTCGCCGGACACCCTGCCCGGGCGGGCGGCCATGATGACGATGCGATTTGACAAGAAGACGCTTTCGAACACGCTGTGGGTGACGAAAACGACGGTGAAGCGCTGGTCCTGCCACAGTTCGAGAAGGTCGTTGTTGAGCTTGAAGCGGGTGATTTCGTCCAGCGCGGCGAAAGGCTCATCCATCAGGAGCAGGCGCGGCTGCGTGACGAGCGCGCGCGCGATCGATACGCGCATCTTCATGCCGCCGGAAAGCTCGCGCGGCACTGCGTTTTCAAAACCGGTCAGGTGAACCCGTTCGAGCAATTCGGAGACCGCGGGCGCGGCCTTGTCCCGCGAAACGCCCGTCAGCCTGAGCGGCAGCCAGACATTATCGAAGACGCTGGCCCAAGGCAGCAACGTCGGCTCCTGAAAGACGAAGCCGGTGCAATCGTCGCCCAGCGCCTTGTGCCAGTCGAGCGCGCCGGTGGTCGGCGTCGCGAGGCCCGCAATCAACCTCAGCGCCGTCGATTTTCCACAACCAGAAGGGCCGAGAAGGCTGAGGAAATCGCCTTCCCGGATCGTCAGATTGACCTCGCGTAGCGCCGCGACCCCGTTGGAGAAGGTCTTGCCCACGTTCCGCAACTCCAGAAGCGGTTGCCCGCCCCCGCTCAAATCCCGCATTTGCGCGTCTGCCGTTTGCAGCATCCTCCGGCGTCCGGGATCATTTCTTGAGGTCGAGACCGACGCCCTTGTTGACGAAGTCGAGCGTGTAGGACTTCGAAATATCGAGCCCGCCCTTGACGACCTTGGCCTTCACCATCTTGTCGTAGAAGCTCTTGATGCGCGCGTCGGTCATCGCGCCGATGCCCAATTTTTCTGTATCGCCGGAATCGACAATGCCGAACTCCTTCATCTTCTCGATCGAGAAAGCGATCTGCTCGTCGGTGATGTCGGGATTGTCCTTCTTGATCATCTCGTTGGCGGCTTTGTTGTCGCCGTAGAGATAATTGTACCAGCCCTTGGCTGAGCCATCCACGAAGCATTCGACCACTTTCGGACGCTCGTCGATCGTCTTCTGCATGGTCTCGATCGTGGTGGCGTAAGTGTCGAAGCCGTAATCGGCGAGCAGGAACAGATTCGGCTTGAAGCCGCCCTCCTTCTCGACCGCATAGGGTTCGGAGGTCACGTAGCCCTGCTGAACCGATTTCGGATTGGCGATGAAGGGCGCGGGATTGAACGTGTAGGGCACGCGCTTGGACGCGTCGTAGCCGAGTTCGGTGATCATCCACTGGAAATAGCTCTGGAAACCTTCGTCGGCGAGAATGTACTGCTCGGCGTCCTTCAGGCTCTCCCACGTGTCGAGCCCCTGCCCCGGATGCGACATCAAAACCTGCGGCTCCTTCTGGAACGAGGCCGCGACGATCCTCAGCGGAATCTCCTGCTCGACCGCCGAAAAGGCCTGCAGCATGTTGCCGCCCATGTAGAAATCGATCTTGCCGGCGAGGAGCAGCGGTCGGCCGCTCACCTGCGGTCCGCCCATCTGGATTGTCACGTCAAGCCCGCAGGCCGCATAGGTGCCGTCGGCGACCGCCTGGTAGTAGCCGCCATGCTCGGCCTGGGCGAGCCAGTTGGTCTGGAAGGTGACGGCTTCGGCCGCGAAGGAAGCCGGCGCCGCGGCGGCCAGGAAGACGGCTGCAGTTGCGGAAAGCCCGAAATTTCTCGTCATGAACACCACCCCTTTTTGCCCAGTGCTTTAGCGCCCGGCTGTGACACCAACGGATCGATATGCAAGGCGCGTGCCATCGGTTTTGCGCCGCAGCCGTCGTATCAGGCGGCTGCATCTGGGCGGGACCGGAGCGTCTAGCTTGCTGATCTCGGCCGCATCGTGCCCATTTTTTAGACCGCTGTCCATCTTGCCCGCGACGCTTGCACAGGCAACTTGAAGCGATGCACGGTTGGGCTTTAGGCTTGAATTTTGGAGAGCGAACAATGTTCAAGTTCCTGACGCCCAAGACGATCAAACCTCCCTTCGCACGCTACAGCCATGGCGTCGAAGTGCCGGCCGGCAAGCGGCTTGTCCTGTGCTCCGGTCAGCTCGGAATCAGACCGGACGACCTGGTGCCGGACGATCCGGGCGAGCAGGCGCAACTCTGTTTCGCAAATATCGCCGCAATCCTCGACGAGGCCGGCCTGGCGCTTTCCGATATTGTCCGCATCAACGCCTATGTCACCGACCGAGCCTATCTCAGGGCCTACATGGACGTGCGTGACAAACTGTTTGCCGATCCGGCCCCGGCCTCGACGCTGATGATCGTTTCGGGTTTTGCGCGACCGGAGTTCAAGGTCGAGATCGAGGCGATCGCGGCTGGCTAAAAATAGCCGCCGAAGAGCAGCAGGATCGCGCCGATGGCGACGAGTAGAAGACCTGGCCAGTTCTGCCCGATCCCGAGGAAGCGGACGCCGCGATGCGCGGGTTCGAGCGTATTGCGCGACCCGAGGCCCGCCGGACCGGGTTCGCTCATGCGCCCGCGCCAGATCGCCTGCCCGGCCAGATAGACTATGCCGGCGACGAACAGCAGCGCGCCAAGCCAGATGAGCAGCATAATTGCCTCCCATTCTTGAGACAGCAACGTTAAATAGCGCGGCGCGTCGGTTGGGGAATGCCGGGGCGAAATGCACCCTTACAAAAAGCGTCGCACTGAAATATCCAGTCCTGACGCGGCGATCGACGAGGTCCGATGTGACGGAACAGAAGAAACGAGTCTGGTGGGGCGATTTCCCGACCACCGAATACGCCTCCATCGATCCGGAAGCTACGATCGCGGTGCTGCCGGTGGCCGCGATCGAGCAGCACGGCCCGCATCTGCCGGTTTCGACCGACACGACGATCATGCAGGGCATGCTGGAAGCGGTTATCGAGCGGTTGCCGGCCAATATGGATGTGCGCATCCTGCCGGTTCAGGCAGTCGGCAAATCCAACGAGCACCTGCAAGCGCCCGGCACGCTGACCTTGCCGGCCGCGACGCTGATCAACGCCTGGACGGAACTCGGCGCCTCCGTCGCCCGCGCCGGCGTGAGGAAGCTGGTCGTGGTCAATTCGCATGGCGGCAACGAGGAGATCATGGGCATCGTCACGCGCGGATTGCGCGTGCGCTTCGACATGCTGGCGGTAAAGACGAGTTGGCAGCGTTTCGGACGGCCTGACGGTATGTATCCTGAACTGGAGGATCGTCACGGCATCCATGGCGGCGACGTCGAGACCTCGCTGATGCTGCATTTCCGGCCGGATCTGGTCGATATGACGAAGGCGGAGAATTTCGTGTCGAGCGTCGCCCGTGCCGAGCAGGAATTCGATCTCCTGCGCCACACCGGCACGCACGCCTTCGCGTGGATCGCCAGCGATCTGAACCCGCACGGCGTGGTCGGCAATGCAGCAATCGCTACGGCGGAAAAGGGCCGATTGACCGCCGCGCATCAGGCCGAAGGGTTCGTCCGCCTGCTGCAGGATATCCGCAAGGCCAAGCTGGCCGATTGGCTGGCGTGAAGTGCCCTGCTGCGGTTTTTAGCCGTCGATCCTGAGCGCGAAGGGCGTGCCCTCGAAGGCGTCGGCGCCGCGCCCAATCGCCTTGATAGCCTCGACCATCCGGCCATCGCGGCCGAGCACCTGGTCGGCAAACGCGATCAAACGTGGGTTCGGCGTGGCTGACGGCGACACGGCGCGCAAGGTGTTGGCGAGTTCAGCCTCGTCGCGCTTGGGCGAAAGAGCCGCCGCAATGATGTAGGCCGAGGCCGTCGAACGGCTGATGCCGGCGTAGCAATTGATCACCAGCGGGCGCGAACGATCCCAATTGCCGGCGAAATCGAGAATATCCCGCACGTGGATTTCGCCGGGCGGGGTCATTCCTTCCTGCGCCTCGATGATGTCGTGCATGGAAAGCAGGAGGTGGTCCTGTTGCGAAATCGTCTCCGGCCGCGTCATTTCGGTGCCGGCCGCGAGCAGCGAGATCAGCCTGGCCGCGCCTGTCGCGGCGACCGTCTCGCCGACCTTTGACAATGGACAGACGTAGATCATCAGATTGCTTTCCTATGGCCCGAAACGCGCTGCCGCGCCGAGCTTTGTAGAGCCCGCTCCAGCCTTGTCCACTCGGCTTCGCCGCCGGGAAGTCCGATGCGCAAATCGGTCGAACTCCAGGCGAAATTTCGAACGAGAATGCCCTGTTCGCCAAGCGAATCAAATAGGTCGGCGGCATGCGGAATTTCAAGATAGCGGAACAGCGATGTGCCGCCGCGAACCGGGATGTCAACGCGTGACAGCAAGGCATCGAGCCGCACCGCCTCGCTCCGCAGCCGTTCGCGCATTTCGTCCTGCCAGGCGTGATCGCCGAGCGCCCTGACGCCGTATTCCAGCGCCGGACCCGCAACGGCCCATGGCCCGAGTTCCGCCTCCAGCCGCCGCGCGACAGGTTCCGCCGCTATCGCGAAACCCAACCGCAGGCCGGCGAGACCGAAGAATTTCCCGAACGATTTTAGCACGACGAGGCCGCCCTGCCCTACGTCGCCTGCAACGCTTTGCTCCCGCGGCCCGACATCCATGAAGGCTTCGTCGACGACCAGCAGTCCGCCTCTGGTATGCAGCGCACGCGCCAGTTCGAGCAGGTTTTCGCGCGTCACTACCCGCCCATCCGGATTGTTCGGATTGACGACGATCGCCAGATCGGCATCGGCGAGCGCGCCGACATCCCGGACCTCGTTCACCGTGTGACCTGCAATTGCAGCCGCGCGGGCATGCTCCGCATAGGTCGGCCCGAGCACCAGCGCCCTGCCCGGCGCGACAAGCGACGCCACGCGCGGCAGCAATATCTGCGTGCCTGGCGCGGCGGCCATGTTGAGCGCTGAGGGAAAGCCGTAAGCGGCCGCGGCGATCGCGTTGAGTTCGCGCGCCCGCGCAGGCTCCGGCAGCCTCGACAAGGCGGTGGCGGGCAGGTCGAAAAGCGGATAGGAGTGCGGATTGATCCCGGTCGAAAGGTCCACCCACGGCTCGGGCGCTTGCGGAAACAGCGCCCGCGCCCGGCCAAGGCTTCCGCCGTGATCGGTAATCGCCGCCCCCTTTTCCCTTTCCTGAAGCGCCATGTCCGTCCTTATCGCCTTTCTGTCGCTTCTCGTCGAACTGGCCTTCGGTTATCCCGACCGCATCCTGCGCGCAATCGGCCATCCGGTGATCTGGATCGGCAACCTCATCTCTTTCCTCGATCGCAAGCTGAACCGCCCCGCAGCTTCCGACAGTTTCCGCCGCTTTTCGGGCTGCGTGGCGCTGATCGTGCTGGTCGGCGTACCGGCAGGTCTGGCCTATGCCGCGGAAACGGCCTTCGGAACCACGGTTCTAGGCATCCTCGCCACCGCCGTCCTGGCGAGCAGCCTAATCGCGCAAAGGAGCCTCGCCAGCCATGTCGAAGCGGTCGCCGACGCGCTCGACCAGGGCGGACTGGCCGCCGGCCGAACCGCCGTGTCGCAAATCGTCGGTCGCGATCCCGAGCGCCTCGATGAGGCCGGCGTCAGCCGCGCGGCGATCGAGAGCCTGGCCGAGAACTTTTCCGACGGCATCGTTGCACCCGCTTTCTGGCTGGCGGTAGGCGGGCTGGCGGGCGGCGTCGCTTACAAGGCCGCCAACACCGCCGACTCCATGATCGGTCACCGCACGCCGCGCCACGAAGCTTTCGGCTGGACCGCGGCGCGCTTCGACGATCTCATCAATCTGCCGGCCTCCCGTCTCACAGCGCTGCTGATTGTATCGGCCGCGTTTTTCGTGCCCGGCACGGACGCGGCGTCCGCCTGGCGCACAGTGTGGCGCGATGCGAAAAAGCACCGCTCGCCCAATGCCGGCTGGCCGGAAGCAGCGATGGCCGGCGCGCTGGGCCTCGCTTTGGCAGGCCCGCGCGTCTATGGCGGCGTCACCGTCGATGACGCGACGATGGGCGCAGGCGGAAGGCGCGACGCCAACGCGGCCGATATACGAATGGCGTTGAAGCTCTACTGGATGGCCGACCTGCTGATGATTGGATTGTTCGGCACGATCGGCGGGCTTTTCCTGCTTTTGAACTGAGCAAGCGGGTGGTGGCTAGAATTCGATGCCCTGCTGCGCCTTCACGCCGGCCGAAAAATGGTGCTTCACCGCGCCCATTTCGGTGACGAGGTCGGCGGCTTCGATGAGCGCGGGCTTGGCATTGCGGCCGGTGACGACGACATGCAGCCCTTCGCGGCGGTTTTTCAGCGCCGAGACGACCATGTCGAGATCTAGATAATCATAGCGCAGCGCGATGTTCAGTTCGTCGAGTATGACGAGGCTGATCGACGGGTCGGCCATCAGTTCGACGGCTTTCGCCCATGCCGCTTCGGCGGCGGCGACATCGCGCTTGATGTCCTGCGTCTCCCAGGTGAACCCCTCCCCCATCGTGTGCCAGACGACGCGGTCGCCGAACGCCGCGAACGCGTCCTTCTCGCCGGTGTGCCACGCGCCCTTGACGAACTGCACGACGCCGATGCGGCGGTCGTAACCGATCATGCGCAGCGCCAGCCCGAAGGCCGCCGTGGTCTTGCCCTTGCCGGGCCCGGTGTTGACGATCAGCAGGCCTTTTTCGACGGTCTTGCCGGCAACTTCGGCGTCTTGCATGGCCTTGCGCTTGGCCATCTTGGCCTTGTGCTTCTCGGCGGTTTGTTCGTCGATCGTCTTCATCATTTCACCTGCAGCGGCAGCCCCGCCACCATGAACAGCACGCGGTCGGCCTTTGCCGCGATCTTCTGGTTGAGCCGCCCGGCGGCGTCGCGGAATTTTCGCGCCAAGGCGTTGTCGGGCACAATGCCCAGGCCGACCTCATTGGCGACGACGAACCAGTTTCCGCGCGGTTTTGCGAGGATTTCGGCCAGCCTCTCCGACTCGGCTTCCACGTCATGATCGGCGAGCAAATGGTTCGACAGCCAGAGCGTCAGGCAGTCTACCAGCAGCGGCCGCCCGTCTGGCACGCCGGCAATGGCTCCGCAAAGATCGAGCGGCGCGTCAATCGTCTGCCACCCCTCTTCACGCCGCCCTCGATGAAGCGCAATCCGCTCCGTCATTTCCTCGTCGAAAGCCTGCGCGGTTGCGATGTAGGTCCACGGCGCGGGTACGGAGGTGACTAGCTTCTCGGCGTGCGCGCTCTTGCCGGAACGCGCGCCGCCGAGAAGCAAGGTCAGTGAAGTGCCGTCACGCAAAACTGTCGCGAAGGCTGCCGGCCGACCGGGCGACCCTGGAGCGGATCGCACCGGAGACGCCGCCGAGCACCACCCAGAAAATCAGGTTGGTGACAGTGGCGGCGACCACGAACTGATGGTGCAGGTCGGCCGGGATCGGCGAATCATGGCTCACCGGCTGCGGGGCGCCGACGATATGCGGCGCGACGATCAGCGCGACACCGACAAGTGACCAGACCACTCCGCTGCGGAACGCGATCAGGCCGAGGCCGACGGCGGTCGCGATCACGGTCGCCGTCCACCAGATCTGTCGGTCGCCGAGATCGGCGGCAGGCATCGCCGGCAGTTCTGGCGGCAGGCCAAGTCCCGGCGCCAGAGTGAGGACGGCAAAGCCTGCAAAGCCCCAGAAAATGCCCTGGCGCCAATTGGCAATACCGCCGAAGATTTCCGAAACCGCGACCAGAACCAGCGCGAAGCCGATGGCGGTGACTATGTTGGCGAGCGCCGTATAGGCGAAGCGCTCGAAGCCGTCGGCCGGTCCCCAGGCTTCCTCATCGTGCTCGTGCGCGGGCGTCGCGGCATCGTGCGAATGAGGCGCGGCTGTTTCGGTGCCAGCCACAGCATCGGCAGCGGCATGATCATGGCCGCCGCCGGCGTTTTCGAAGGTTTCGGCCTTGAGGATCAGCGGCACGGTCGCATAGGTCTGCATGGCGGTCATGACGAGACCAGCCAATAGCCCGGCAAGCGCCGCGACGAACACGACGTTGCGAAAAATGGTCATGTCAAAAATCTCTCAGTGGCAGGGAAAGGCCATCGAATGGCGATAATCGTGGGCCGCATTATGGACCGCGTCCATCTGCGAGAAGCCCGCGAAGCCGACGATGAAGACGCCGAGCAGGGCCGCGAAGCCGAGCTGGACGGCGCGCGACGCGGCGGAAGACGAAGCGCCGAGAGAGGAAATTGCTGTATTCATTTTCATATCCTTTTCGCCCTCCACCCGAGGGCCTGTAGAGTGTCTGCGTCGCCGGCAGGTCTCCTGGCTTGCGGATCGCCGCCCTTCCCCGCCTTCCCGAAGAATTCTTCAGTGGCCTCTGGGGAGGGCTAGCCGCTTACAGTTGCGGGGGCAGCCGCGGCTTTGGGCAGAAGCCCGCACCGCATTCCCTATTGATTCCTCGCGGAACCGTCGACAGCGCGGATCATAAGCACAATCCAAAAATGCCGCAAACCAAATTCCCGGCGCTTCCCGGCGAAATACGTCGCAATCGCGCTAGCCAGCCTCTGCAATCCGTTCGGCGACCAGTTGCTGCAACCGCCACAAATGCCGGTCGTGAATGCCGCGTTCCTCGAGATGGCTGACGGTGTTGTAGAGATAGTCCGGTCCGGAGCCGAGATGGCCGCAGGCGCCGGCCAACGCCCGGGCTACGGCCTCCTCGTCGAGCTTGCCGGCATAGGTGCGGCCGCCGCGGTTGACAACGAAGCCGAGCGCCGTCACCGACCCTTCGGCCGTCTCCAGCTTCATCCATCGCGGCTTGTAGGTCGACGGCTTGGCGGTCATCTCGCGCCGGAACAGTTTTGCGAAGCGCTCGCGCAAATCCCCGCCGGGCAGTCTGTAGGCAACGCCGCGGCATTGCCCGCCTCGGTCAAGGCCCATCATCAGTCCCGGCCGATCGAGCGTGCCGCGCCAGCGCGTCATCTTTATGCAGAAGGCCCGGTGCCAGCCGCGCGCCAGCGCCAGCCGTTCCTCGACATGCTCCAGTTCCGGCCTCCAGATCAGCGAGCCATAGGCGAACAGCCAGACCGGCTCGGCGTCGCTGCGACCCGCGAGGGCGGTGTCCAGCATCGCCTCGTAGTCCGCGTCATCGAGATAGGCCAGGCCCGGTTCGGGCCCGGAATCCTCGACCGCCCGGTGACAGCGCGCCACCAGTTCGGGCGTCAGCGACATTCTTCTCGGCGGCATATTATGCCGCATCCCATTGCGGCGAGAAATCGTAGTCGCAGATCCGGTGGTTTGCGCCGGAAAGTGCCGAGATCGCCGACATTTCGGCATCCGACAGTGCAAAATCGAAGATCGCGAAATTTTCCGCCAGGCGCTCCAGCCTGTTGGTGCGTGGGATGGCGACGACGCCTTCCTGCTGGACGTGCCAGCGCAGCACAACCTGGCCCGGGGTCTTGGAATGGCGCGCGGCTGCGTCGGTCACCGCTCTTTCCGCAAACAGCGGGCCGCCTCTGGACAGCGGGCAATAGGACACCATCGCCATACCCGCCTCGCGGCAGGCGCGCAGCACCTTCTTCTGGTCGAGATAAGGGTGATACTCGACCTGGTTGGCGACGAGCGGCGCATCCGACAGCGCGATCGCCTGCGAAAGCAGCGCAGTGGTGAAATTGGAGACGCCGATATGCCTGGCCAGCCCGGAGCGCTTTGCGTCGTTCAGCGCCTTAATCGAGCCTTCGAGCGGGATTTTCGGATTTGGCCAATGGATCAGAAGCAGGTCGACCTGATCCAGCCCGAGCCGTTTCAGGCTCGATTCGGCGGAGCGCATGAGATCGGCCGGCGCGAGATCGGTCCACCAAACCTTGGTGGTGACAAAGATGTCGCTCCTGGCGATGCCGGACGCCCGCAATCCCGATCCCACAGCGGTTTCATTGTCGTAGGCTGCCGCGGTGTCGACATGGCGATAGCCGACCGACAGGGCGTGCGACACCATTTCCGCGCAGTGATCGCCCTTCAGCGTCCATGTGCCGAGGCCGAGCGCGGGAATTGCCGCTCCATTGGCGTTGACATTGTGCATGGGAAATTCTCCGGTTCTTGCCGATCGCACATCCGTGATAACGGTTGCGTGACTCCGCTCCAATAACACGCGCCGCATGTATCCTGAACAATCCAGACCCAAGAAAGCGTCTACCGGACGCATAGAAGCCCTCGACGTGGCGCGCGGCTTGGCACTCGCGGCCATGGCTATTTACCACTTCGCTTGGGATATGGAGTTCTTCGGCTATGCCGACGCCGGCATGACGGCTACGGGCGGCTGGAAACTGTTCGCGCGCTGCATCGCGTCGAGCTTCCTGTTCCTTGTCGGCGTCAGCCTTTTCCTCGCCCATGGCCGCGGCATCCGCTGGAAAGGCTTCTGGCGGCGGCTGGCCATGGTCGCCGGCGCTGCGGCGGCCATCTCGCTGGTCACCTGGCTGGCGGTGCCTGGCGGCTTCATCTTCTTCGGCATATTGCACCAGATCGCGCTGGCGAGCCTGCTCGGCCTCGCCTTCCTGCGCCTGCCATGGTGGCTGACGCTCATTGCCGCGGCAGCCGTGATTGCCGCGCCAAACTTCCTGCGCTCGGAATTCTTCGCCCACCCGGCATGGTGGTGGACCGGCCTGTCGCCGGTGAACCCGCGTTCCAACGACTATGTGCCGGTGTTTCCGTGGTTCGGCGCGGTGCTGATCGGGCTGGCGTCCGCAAACCTGGCTGCTTCGCTCGGTTTTTTCACGCGGCTCGCCGACGTAGATACGGGCCGGTGGTCGCGGCCCCTCGCCTTTGCCGGCCGGCACAGCCTCGCGGTCTATCTCGTCCACCAGCCGGTGCTGATCGCCGGCCTGTGGTTGTTTGCACAAGCCTTTCCGGCGCCGGTCGAGACGCCTGAGGTACAGTTCCGTGCGTCCTGCGAGGCGACATGCGAGGAGAGCCGCGACGCGGAGTTCTGCACGCGCTATTGTGTCTGCATGCTTGACGCCCTCGAACCGGACGGTTTGCTGAAGAAGCTCTTTGCGGGCGACCAAAGCGCCGAATTGCGCTCGCAAATCGAAACGTTCGCCGGGCAGTGCACGGTCGAGACCGACAACGCCATTCTCGAGGGAGGCGCGCCATGACAGACATCCAGACCAGGCCGAACCGGGTGCCGTGGCCGCCGATCATCTATCTCATAGCCATCGCCATCGGCATAGCGCTCGGTCTGCTCTATCCGCTGCCGTGGATTTCGGCGCCGCTCTCCGACATCCTGTTCGCCGCCGGCTGGCTCCTTGTCGCGGCGATGGTCGCTCTCGACTTTTCGGCGATGCGCACAATGGCCCGCGCCAAAACCACCATCAGGCCCGACAAGGCTTCCGAGCACCTGGTCACGACCGGCGCGTTTTCCTTCACCCGCAACCCGATCTATCTCGGCAACACCCTGCTGATGATCGGCGTCGGGCTGATTACCGGCATCGTCTGGTTCCTGCCGCTTGCCATTATCGCCGCCTTCGCGACTCAAAAACTCGCCATCGAGCGCGAGGAGAGGCATCTCGAGGCGCGGTTCGGCAAAAGATACCGCGATTATGCGAAGCGGGTCAGGCGCTGGATATGAGCACAGACCGTCCGGGAGGATTCGGCTATGGGATCGCGTAGACCATCACTTCGCGCTCTATACCGCGCAGCGACGCGCCCTGCGACACAGGCGTGAGATCCTTCATGTGCAGCAGGTCCGCTGCCTTGGCGTCGTTGACGACCGATCCTGTTGCAAAGATCGACTGCGAGTTGGCGAGGCCCTGGACGCGCGAGGCGATGTTGACGGTCTGGCCGAAATAGTCCTGGCGCTCGTTCATCGTCACCGCGATGCAGGGCCCTTCATGGACGCCGATCTTCAACAGGAGATCCTCGCGGCCGCTTTTCGCGTTCATGTCGTGCATCGCCTCGCGCATCCTGAGCGCCGCGGCGACCGCGCGGTCGGGCGTCGGAAAGGTCGCCATCACCGCATCGCCGATCGTCTTTACGACCGCGCCCGCTTCCGCCGCGACGATCTCGTTCAGAACGCGGAAATGTTCCCTGACGAGATCGAAAGCCACCAGATCGCCGACGCGCTCGTAAAGCTCGGTCGAGCCGCGAAGATCGGTGAACAGGAAGGTCAGGCTGGTGATCTTGAGGCGCTGATCCACGGTCAGCGTATCGGTCCGGTAGAGATCGCGAAAGGTCTGGTTGGTCAACAGCCGTTTGGCTGTAACGAATGGCCGGCGCTTGCCAAGCAATCCGTGGAGAGCATCGCCTGCGATGCAGATGGTCGGCAAAGTCCGCCTGTCGGTCCGGTTCTCGAATGCTATGCGCAGTGGCCCCGGGCGCATTTCCAAAGTTTGGCTGTGGACGTGGTCTTTGTCGAACGTCAGCGAAAGGTTCTGCCGCTCGCGCGTCGGCTCGCCTTTCACATCGATGAACTGCGCCGAATGCGTCACTGGTTCAAACACGATGATGAATTCCGGGGGAAGCTGGATCGAGAGAATCGCCTTCTCGCCCGGAGGCAATTCAATGTCCTCAAGCACGAAGCCCTCGATCGCCTGCTCAAAGCCCTCTTCCGGAAGGTCGACCCCCGAGCCCCAGTAGATCTGGCGAAAATACTCGGCGAGCGGCAACTCGTCGGGATCGTGCGCGGCTATCTTGCGGACCCGCGGGCTGACGGTGAAGGTCACCTCCACCATTTCGTCGAGCGTCGGCGAATATCCACCGGCGCAGAGCGCGCACACATATTCGTCCTTGAGCACGGTCTTCAGCGAGGCATTGGCGTCCAGAACGCCGCCGCAACCGGGACAGAGCACGTTCCAGGACATGTCGAAAAGGCCGATCCTGGAGGCGTGAAGGAAGGCCGAGACCGTCTTTTCTTCATCCAGCGCCTGCTTGTCTGCGAAGGCCAGCGCATTGATCCGGCACAGGCCGCGGTCGGATCCGCGCTCTAACGCAGCTTCGATGGCGTCGACGGCCCGGGCATCGGCTGACTCGCGCAGGATCGACAGCAAGTTTCCGGTTTCGCTCATTTCACCCTCTCAGGGGACGGAGCATCTTCGGAATTTCTCGGACCTGTTCCGAAGCAGAAGCGGCGAGGCATCGATGCCCGATCGCAGCGACACCGGCGGTACCGAAAGTATCCTACATCTCCCCTGCCCTACCTGTCACCTGCGACGCAGGGTGGCCGGCTGTCAGGTGTTGACGCCGAGTTCGGCGAGGCGCTCTACGCAGGATTCCTCCGCCTGATCGAGTTCGGCCAGCGTCTCCTCGAGATCGCGGCGCTTTTGGCGCAGGTCGTCGCGCTTTTCCTCAATCCGCTTGATCATCAACTTGAGTTGGCCGACCTCGCCGGGCGGCTCCTTGTAGATCTGGATGATCTCGCGGATTTCGTTGATCGAGAAGCCGAGGCGCTTGCCGCGCATGATCTGCCTGATCAAGTGTCGGTCGGTGGGGCGGAACAGGCGGGTGCGGCCGCGCCGCACCGGCTGAATCAGCCCCTCATCTTCGTAGAAGCGGAGCGTACGCGTCGAAATGTCGAACTCGCGGGTCAGTTCGGTGATCGAATAATATTCCCGCATCATTGCTCCCAAGGGCGTTCGCCCGATTCCCCGGGGCAAAGTCGCATGACACTTACGTAAAAGTCAATTACGCATGCCCTTGGGGAAAATTCATGCAGGGGGGTAGCCGAGATGGAGCCACCAGGCGGCGAGCCCCAGGAAGGCGAAGAAGCCGATCACGTCGGTGATCATGGTGGTGAAGATCGACGAGGAAATCGCCGGATCGGCTCCCAGCCTGTCGAGGAATAGCGGTATCAGGATGCCGCCCAAGGCCGCAGCCAGCATGTTGATGACCATCGCGGCGGCGATGACACCGCCGAGATCGGCATTCTGGAACCAAAAGCCGGCGATCAGCCCGATGATCGTGGCGATGACGACGCCGTTGAGTAGCCCCACCATCACCTCGCGGCGGATGACGCGGCCGGCATTGTAGATGTCGAGGTCGCGGGTCGCCAACGCGCGCACGGTGACCGTCATGGTCTGTGTGCCGGCGTTGCCGCCCAGCGAGGCGACGATAGGCATCAGGGCGGCCAAGGCCACCATCTCCTCGATGGTCGCGCCGAACATGCTGATGACCGAAGCGGAGAGGAAGGCGGTCGCCAGATTGACCAGCAGCCAGGGCACGCGCGAACGCGACGTATCGATCACGGTGTCGGAAAGTTCCTCGTCGCCGACGCCGCCCATGCGCAACAGGTCTTCCTCGGCCTCCTGCTGGATCACGTCGACGACGTCGTCGATGGTCAGCACGCCCACCAATCGCTCATTCTCGTCGACGACGGCGGCCGACAGAAGATCGTATTGCTCGAATTCGCGCGCCGCCTCTTCCTGGTCCATGCTGGCCGGGATGGCGTGCCGCGTCTCGTGCATCACCTCCTCGATCTTCACCGAGCGCTTCGAGCGCAGGATCTTGTCGAGGTCGACCGCGCCGAGAAGCTGGAAGGTCGGGTCGATGACGAACACCTGGCTGAAGCGGTCGGGCAGGTTCTGGTCGTCGCGCATATAGTCGATGGTCTGGCCGACGGTCCAGAACGGCGGCACGGCGACGAACTCGGTCTGCATGCGCCGGCCAGCTGATTCCTCCGGATAATCCAGCGAGCGCCGCAGCCTGATCCGTTCGGTGAACGGCAGCTGCGCCAGGATCTCGTTCTGATCCGCTTCGTCGAGATCCTCCAGGATGTACACCGCATCGTCGGAATCGAGTTCCTGGACTGCCTGTGCGATCTGCGCGTTGGGCAGGGCGTCGACGATTTCGAGACGTATAGCCTCGTCGACCTCGGTCAGCGCCGAAAAGTCGAAATCCGCGCCGAGAAGATCGACCAGCGCGCGGCGCTGCTCGGGCAGCAGCGCTTCGAGCAGGTCGCCGAGTTCGGACTGGTGAAGGTGGCTGACATCCTGCTTGAGCGTCAGCGTGTCGCGGTCGGCGATTGCCGCGCCGATATGAGCCAGGAACGAGGCTCGGATGACGCCGTCCTCACCGTAAATGTCGGGATGGACCGGCTCATGGGCATCGGCGCCCGGCTTCGGATCGTCCTGGCTTTCCAAATGCGCCTCTCGCTCAAAGATTCCGGGAAGGGATTGCGGAGAGCTTTAGAGCCTTTCTCGTCTATATTGAAGCGTTCTGCCGGAGGAAATTCGCGACAAGGTCGAGGGATTTGTCGCAGCGCCGCGCCAGCGGTGTGGCCAAGACAAAGCCCGAGGATTTGGCCCGCATTCGCCGCCCTCGTCGTGGATCAGATGGCATCTCAGTTTAGCCTGCTGCATCTCGCTCCTCGGAGCATCAAAGCGCATTGTCGGCCGTAACGGCTCCTGCAGTCACCTCCATCACGCTACTGATTCGGTCGGAACAAATACCCAGCGGTAGAATTCCGATATAAAGCGATTGAAATTAAAGATGATCGCGCCTTCCCTCTAGCTCTATGGAGGACAGAATGTTTCGCGAGTTTCTTGCAGTTGCCACCATGGCAACTTTCATCGCGGGCCCGACGATCGCCCTGTCACAGGCCCTGCTGTCAGATCAGCGAGACGCAATCGCGCACATGGCCAATGCGGCCATTGCAGATGAACTGTGCGAGATGCGAGTGAACCAGGAAGTTCTCGATATAACTATGATTCATGTAGGCTTGAACCTGGTGGATTTGGAGGCTGAGCCATACAAATCCGCGTTCACGGAAGCAGCACAGGAAGCGCAGGTTAGTCTCGAAACATCTGGTAGTCAGGCAGTCTGTGACCGCCTTGATACTATGTATGGGGCGACCGGCCTAAGGATCCCTGGTCTTATCGCGAGATAGCCACCGAGGTGAGCGAAGGCCGCTGCTGGGGATTTGCCCGGCGCTTCCTAGGCGGAGGCCCGCTCCATCGCCGGGCTCGAACGCGTACGGAGGCGATGACCGGCGTTGAACAGGAAGATCAGGATCGCGGAGCGGTTTATGACGTTCAGCCCGACAATCGCAGCAATCACCGCAAGGCAGGGCAGCGTGAAAAAGGTGATCGGGAAGAGATCCGAGCCGTAATTTCCGAAGGCGCGCCGGAAGATGATGCCGCCGAAATTGAACAGGATCGCGTGGCTGCAGAACAGGAAGAACGCGTACGGCTCGAATCGCATGAACAGTTCCGACAATGCGGAGCGGCGGACGGATTCGGTCAGTTTCCAGAAACCCGCCGCCATGGTGACGCGCAGCAGCGTGTCGAGCGTCAGCCGCAGCGTGTCGTCCATCTCGGACAGCAGGATGCGTTCGATCCGGAGCGCCAGGAAAATCGCCACCATCGCGAAGAGGCCGATCGCGAGGAAGCCTGCGACACGGTCGATCGCTTCTTCGTCGGCGGCGCTGATGCGCAGCCACATGCCGAGCCCGAAGAACAGCATGAGTTGCGGCCTTTGCAGGATGTAGAGATTTTCGCCAAGCAGCGTGAAGGCGACCAGCGCCAGTATGGTCGCGACAGGGAAGCGGCGGAGCGCAGGATAGAGAAGCGGGGCGAACAGGCAGCACACGAACAGATCCCGCAAGAACCATAGGGGGACGACAAGCGGCCATTCGGTAACGGCAAGGAGCGCGTTGGCCATGCCCAGCGGGCTGAATTCAGGCATGTCCTTCCAGTTGCCGGATAGGACGCCATATGCGGCAAGAAGCACAAGCATCAGGAGATTCCAGGCGACCAGTGGCACCACGAGCGTCTTGAATTTGGAGGCCGTCAGGGACCCGGCTCCGGCCTTCAGCAGGCTGGAGACGATGAAATAGCCGGAGACGACGCTGAGTAGCGAAACCGAGCTCAGTCCCACCATCCGCGTCAGGACGAAATAGACGATGTCGAAGAAGCCGGCGTCGCGGTCATAGACGTTCTCGGCAATGCCCTGCGGGACGTGAACGAAGGTCATGAAGAAGATGCAGAGCGAGCGAGCGATCTTTATGCGGTCCGACATGGCTTTCCCGACCGGCGCGACGGCGCCGCGCAGCGCAAAGGAGTTGGGTTTGATCGTCATCTGCATCTCCTCAAACCGATGGTCGGCATACCGCTTCGGACGTCGTCACGAGGGTCGACGGCAAGCCTGGCGCAAGATGGACGGAGCGGATGGTCCAAATGCGCGAACTATGGCATTCACACCGTTCGCCGGTTCACGAAACGCGGCGCGCTCGCCAGGAAGGCGGGCGGCCGCCGATGGAAACAGTAGGGCCTTCGATGAGAAAGCTGGCAGGGCTCCTGGGCCTGCACAGAAACGCGGATAGGGAACGCAGGGCGCGGCTGAGGCTCGATATCTCGGATATCGCGATCTACGCCGTTGGCGATGTCCATGGCTGCCTCGACGAACTGCTTTCGCTGGAACGCGCGATCGTGGCTGACGGCAAGGATCTGCCGAGCCGCAAGATTATCGTCATGCTCGGCGACTATATCGACCGCGGACCGGCGTCCTCGCAGGTCATCGACCATCTGATGGCGCCGCCGCCCGCCGGTTTCGAACGCATCTGCCTGGTAGGGAACCACGAAGTCGTGATGCTGGATTACATCGACGGCCGGCTCGGACTTCCGGACTGGATGAGCATGGGTGCGGCATCGACGCTGCTTTCCTACGGCATCGACACTGACCGTCTGAGCCAGATCTATCGATCCGGCAGGCAGATCGACGACGTGATCAGGAAGGCGATCCCGGCCTCTCACATCGCCTTCCTTCGATCGTTGCCGATCCTTGTCGAGGCGCAGCGTTTTGTTTTCGTGCATGCCGGACTGCGTCCCGAGGTCGACCTCGGGCGGCAGTCGGATGATGACCTGGTCCTCATCCGATCCGAATTTTACGAACGCGCTCATCTGCTCAAGAAGTACGTGGTGCATGGCCACACGCCGGTTTCCGAAGCGAGACGGGAAGGCATGCGCATCAACATCGACACCGGCGCGGTCTTTGGCGGTCGGCTTACCGCGCTTCGTATCTGGCGCGACAAGGGACGATATCTGACCAACTGACCGGCGGTCATCGGTCACGCCCTTCCATTCATGCCGGCCTGCTCGATATAATAGGAGGAGTAGCGTTCGAGATACTGTTCCGAGCCGCCAAACGCTCCATATCGCGCCAATTTCTTCATGTCAGTCTTGTTGAGGATCATCCCCAGCACCTTGGCCGCGATCTGCGGTTCGGCCTGCAGCGTCGCGCGGACCAGCGCACGCGGCGTCATGCCCCACTCGGCAACCATTACGAAGCCATCCGCCAGCGGCGCGAACGCCTTGGCATCCACGACCGGTCCGAGCGGCGGCAGGTCGACGATGATGTAGTCGTAGGCTGTGCGCGCATCCTCGATCAGGTCGTGCATGCCCGGACCCGAGAGCAGTTCGCTCGTGTGCGACAGGCGCCCGCGTACGACGGCGGGGATTATCGCGAGCCTCGTCGAGCGGTCGATCATCACGGTGCTTCGCCAAGGTTGGTCACCAACGATCGCCTCGACCAGTCCCTTCTCGGGCGTCAGCGAGAGCCCGCGGCTCAGGCCGGGATTCCTGAGATCGCCGTCGATGAGCAGCGTCCTTGCTCCATGGGAGGCGAGCAGGCCGGCAAAATTCGCCGCAACTGTCGTCTTGCCCTCGTGCGGCAGCACCGAGACGAAGCCGATCACTTTGCAAGGCTTGCCTTGCAGCACCACGTCGCTGGCGATCTTGGCGTTGCGTAGCGTTTCGGCGAAGGAGGAGGCCGGGGCGTTGATGGCGACCCGCAATATGCGCGGGGTGACGGCGCCAGTTTGATCTCGCGGCGGCTTGTCCGTGGCCTTCGCACCCCCGGATTTCGGGTTGGCAGCCGCCGTGAGACGGGCGCCCACGATCGGCAGGTAGCCCAGGAAGTTGATGTTCAGCGCGGCGCGGACATCGTCGCCGGTACGGAAGAACCGCTCGCGGAATTCCTGGAAAGCGCCCACCGCGGCCCCGCCAAACAGGCCGAGCACCAACGACAGCCCCAGCACGATGGCCTTGCGCGGGCTCGATGCCGCTACCGGATCGCTGGCATCGGAAATAACCCGCGCCTTCGCGATCGGAAACGATCGTTGCTGCGAAGCCTCCTCATGGCGGGCCAGGAATGTCTGGTAGAGCGTCGCAAGCGCGGCGGACTTCTGCTCCAGTTCGCGCAACTGCACCAGCGACTGGCTGGTTTCCGAACTCAGGCCGGCCATAAGGCCGACGTTGTCGCGCAAAGAGGTCTCGCGCGCTTTGGCAACCTCGTATTCGTTGCGGTAGCTCTCGGTGATCCGCTTAAGTTCTTGAAATATCCGCCCTTCCAAGTCGGCCTGCTCGCGCCGCAGCGCGACCGCCTGCGTGTGGTCTTCGCCGAAGCGGGCTGCTATCTCCTGCTCGCGCTTGATGACGCCGAGATAGCGCGTCTTGAGATCGTTGATCACCGCGCTGTTGCCGTTATCGGATGGGATCGTCGCATTCCTGACGGCGTTTTCCGGACCGCTGTCGACAATCGACTTGAACTGGCTGTAGCGGCCGAGCGCGTTGGCCGTATCGGCCTGCGCGAGAATGAGCTGGCTGTTCAGGTCGGAAAGCTGCTGCTCGGAAATAAGCTCACCGCGCGCCGAGGTCAGACCGTTTGCGGCGCGGAATTTTTCAACCTCGAGCGCCGCGGCCTGCGAGCTGTCGCGCAAATCGGCTAGCCGCCCCTGGAGCCATAGGGTGGCGCGCTGTGTTGCGTCGAAATTGGCGTTGAGCTGGTCGGAAAGATAGGCTTCCGCGTAGGCTCGCGTGATCGCGCCGGCAAGCTTGCGGTCGTTGGACCTGAACGAGACGTCGATGACATAACTGCGCCCGGACCGCTCGGCAGTGAGACCGTTTTGCAGAAGTGCTACCGCCTTGCCGATCTTGGCATTTTCAACCGAAGTGGCGGAGGGCGGCGGATCGAAGGCGAACATTCCGGTGATGCTCTTGATCTGAGCTTTAACCCATCCGATGGGCGAGCGGGGTGGATTGAGGAATGCCTCGTTGTTCTGCAGTTTTTCGGCAAGCACGACGGCGCGGGCAAGCCGGGCGGACTTCAAGATCTCGACTTCGCTCGAAACCATGGAATCCGCCTGGATTTGGGCGGGCGCCGTATTCTTCTCCTCCGCGAATTTGGTCAGGCTGTCGTCGAGCAGGATGCGCGTAGCGGCCGTATACTCCGCCGGCGTGAAGAGGAGATAGAGAACACCTAGAACGACGCCGATGGCGGCGCAAAGTGCTACCACCCTCGCTTGGCGCATTGCGATCACGGCCAGCCGCTCGAGGTCGATGAAGCGATCCGTGTCCTCGGATTCCATCGCCAGTCTGGCGTTCGGTGGAAAGCTTCTCTGATGCATGGTCCTCGCAGGCGCCGCGCGCCACTTTCGGGTTTCTAGCAGTCGGCTCGCAGTTGGTCTGGAGCCGGAGGGAAATACTTTTGCGGGACCGTCATTCCCTGACGGTCCCGCCCGGATCGCGCCGCTCACAGCCGGACGCGCGGTCCGGCCATGCGACGGCTGGCGGCATTCAGGCCGCTACGGCGCTCTGTTCCTCGGCCGCGATCATTTCGGCTATCGGTTCGAAGACGAGATCGCGTATGTCCGCGCGGCCCAGCGCGAAGGCCACATTCGCCTGTATGAAGCCTTCCTTCGAGCCGCAGTCGAACATGCGTCCGTCGAATGGATGGGCATGAAAAGGCTGGCTGCCGGCAAGCCGCTTCATGGCGTCGGTGAGCTGTATCTCGTTGCCCGCGCCGCGCTCCTGCGTACCGAGAAGATCGAACACTTCGGGCTGCAGAATGTAGCGGCCGTTGATGTAGTAGTTCGAGGGAGCGACCGCCGGGGCAGGCTTCTCGACCATCTCGGTAACGGCAAATCCCGTTCCGACATTCCGGCCTCTGCCGACAATGCCGTATTTGTTGGTTTCGGTCGGGTCGCACTGCTCTACGGCGATGACATTGCCGCCGGTTTGCTCGTAGAGCTCCATCACGCCGGCAAGGCAGCCTCTTTTCCCGAACGACACCATGTCGGGCAGGAGCAGGGCGAAGGGTTCATCGCCGACGATGTCGCGGGCGCACCAGACCGCATGGCCGAGCCCGTGCGGGGCCTGCTGCCGGGTGAAGCTCACGGCGCCCGCCGGCAGTTGCATCGCTTGAAGCGCAGCGATCTGCTCGTGCTTGTGCGACTGTGCCAATGTGTCGAGCAGTTCCGGCTGAATGTCGAAATAGTCCTCGATCACGTGCTTGTTGCGCCCGGTGACGAAGACGATGTGCTCGATGCCTGCCTCAAGAGCTTCGTCGACGGCATATTGAACGACGGGCCGATCGACCACGGTCAGCATTTCCTTCGGCATGGCCTTCGTGGCCGGGAGGAAACGCGTTCCGAGACCGGCTACCGGTATCACTGCTTTTCTGACTCTTTTCATATTAGCATCCCTGCATATATTGAGCCGCCCCGCCCAATTCGTGTTCACTTACCTATCCAACCTCCCCGAGAGCCCTCCCCGGAAAAAACGGCAGGCCGAGCCGGCGCAACCTGGCTGCGATCGGCATTTTCAGGTGTCTCACCGCCCTTGGGTCGCGCAAGGCGGCCCTCGCCGCCTTCAGCAGCGCGCGCTGCTTCAGGTGCTGCACAAGGGTAAGAAACGATGCGGCTTCTTGAAGGCTGCGGGTCCGCCGTGCCTGCGCGGCGCCCGCGGCGGCGTCCAGCGGATGGCCCAGCAGGAATGCCGCATCGGCCGCCAGCATCGCCTCGACATGATGCAATTCGAGCACGCGCGAGATTGACCCCGACCGAATGTGATAGGCGTAGCCCGGCCGCGGATCGATGACGCAACGGCCGCCCTTCGCCAGCGCCGAGGCGAGGAAAATGTAGTCCTCGCCGATGCGCAGCGCCTCGTCGTAGCGCAACGCATTCTGCTCGATAAAGCGCCGCTGGAAAATCGGCTTCATGTATCCGAAGGAGAATGTCTCCTCGAACAGCAAGTTCGCCCCGATGAAGTCGGCGAGGGTGAGTTCGGGAAATTTTTCGAGCGATGGCGGCGCAAACATGGTCGTTTTCGCGCCGCTCGTCTCTTGCACCACGTCGAGATTGTCGACCGCGACCTGCGCATCGAGCCGTTCGGCGCGTTCGATCATGCGGGCAAGACGGTCGGGATATACCACATCGTCGGAATCGAGCACCGCGACCCAGCGGCCGCGGGCGATTTCAAACCCCGCATTGCGCGCGCCGCCCGGACCTCGGTTCTTTTCCAGCGAGACGACCCGCACCAGCTCAGGCGGGAATGAGCGCGCGATCTCGACGGTGCGGTCGATGGAACAGTCGTCGGCGACGACCACCTCCACGGTCACATCGCGCTGCGCCGTCGCGCTTTCGATGGCGCGCGCGATCGTCCGTTCCGCGTTGAATGCGGCGATCACGAAGCTAACGTCAGGCTGCATCGGTGCGCCCCCCTGCCGGTTCGCCGTACTGGCGGATTTCGCGAACGCCGAGCAGCCCGCTGACCACGCCGGAATGCATAACGCCGCGAAGCACGAAGCGGTTTCGCTTTACCGGCGAGAACGCGTGAGCGGCGGCTGCCACGAAGCAGTAGATTGCTTTCGCCGCCGCGAGTCCGATCTGCCCCACGATACCTGGAAGCTGGCGCTCTTCGCCGACCAGCCGGCCGTGGGTCTGCCCCATCCTGAACCGGCGCTTCGTCAGCCATGAGAACTGCGTGCGGTTTTGGGGTACCGGCTCGTAGACCGCCGCCCGTGGCGCAAAGGCGATTGTGCCGCCCGCCTGGTGCAACTGGGTGAAATATTCGGTGTCCTCGCCGCCGGTGCGGCCGAGCGCGAGATTGAAGCGGCGTCCCGCGACATGCGGCGAAGCACGGCGCAGCAAGGTATTGGCGGTATAGCCGGTGCGGATCTCGTTCTTGACCCAGACGGGAGCGGTCGAATGGAAATCGCCTCGCCGCATCCAGCCCGGCGCGTCGTTGGCATAGAGAGCGAGCACCGGCCCGAGCACGACATCCGCGCCCGTCGCCTCGGCCACTTCGAGCAATTCCGCCAGCCATTCCTTCGATGCGGTCTCATCGTCGTCGATGAAGACGAGGAAATCGCCGGTCCAGTTGTCGAGGCAGGCGTTGCGGGCAATCGATATGTTGGAAGCCGGGCAATGAACATAGACGACTTCGAACGGGATCCCCGCCGCCAGGGCATTGACACGATCCCGCGCGCTTGGCGTGGCGTCATTGTCGGCGACGATGATCCGCACGGCGGCGTTGGCAGGCACGATCAGTTCGCCCAGGGAGCGGAGCGTGTCGTCGAGTTCGCGCCTGCGATATGTGCAGACGCAGATGTCGATCCGCAGGGGCTGTTTAGAGTTTTCCCGAATCATGCCGCCGGTGCCCCACGTTTTCGAAAGTCGAGGATCTGCAGCCAGAATCCCGCCGACCAGGCAAGATGCATGACCATGGCGGAAAACCCGGCAAGCGGGCCGTAGGGGTTGCGCTGGCTGACCGCCATCCATGCGCCGTAGCCGAGGCAGGCCGCCGCCCACAGTCCCGCCGGTATCAGCGCGGCAAGGTGCAGGAATGCCAGCGACATGCCTCCGACGACCGGGAACACCATCAGCGGAATCATCTGCCGGATCTTCGGCATGGCCCGGTGTTTCAGGATGTTCCTCGCGCGGCCCCTGCCGTAGCCGAGATATTGCCGGAACAGCGCCGGCACGGATCCGCGCGGGTAATAGACCATGAAGGTCTTGTCGGTCATCCAGATGCGATGACCTGCCGCCCGCAACCGGTAATCGAGTTCGGCGTCCTCATTGTGGCTGAAGCTTTCGTCATAGCCGCCGACGGAGCGAAATGCCGGGATGCGCATGAAGGCGTGGTGGCCGTGGTCGGTCCAGTGGCCTTTCGCGCCGTGCCTATGCGGCGAGCCGCCATTCCCGAGCCGGGAATTCTGGGCCATGGCGGTCGCCTTCTGGAAGGCGCCGACGCCCTCTGTCGCCATGGAAACGACGACTGATTCCGCGTCCGTCGCCTCGGCGTCCTCGATCAACCGGTCGCAATAATCCTCCGGATAGTCGCCATGCGCGTCTATCCGGATGAAGCTCTGGAACTGATCGCCGAATTCCTCGATTGCCAGATTTATCGCCGCGCTCTGGATTTTCTTGGGATTGTGCAGCAGTGCCACGCGAGGATTGGCGGCCGCGATAGTCTCCACAATCTCTTGCGTTCCGTCGGTGCTGCCGCCATCGGCAACCACGATCTTCATGTCGAGCCGCTCCGCCGACGGGCTTAGCCGGTCGATCAGCGCTTCGATGTGCTTCGCCTCATTGAGGCAGGGGATCACCACCATGCACGGCATGACCGGCAAGCCGTTGGTCGCGCTCTGTTTGCTCGTCTGACCAGCCGACATCACGCCACCTGCAACACGGTTTCAGGTACGGACGAGCCAGCCAGCGCCTTCAGCCTGTCGACCAGCGCCCGGCAGTCGCGGAGATCGCAAGCCCACGTCCCGCGATCCTCGGCCAGTATCTTCCGGCGGGCAGGCGCGTATTTGTCGGCGTCGATATCGGCGAGACGCGCCGCAAGCGCTGGCGCCGACGCTTCGTCGAGCAGAACGCCCATGTGGCGATCGGCAAGGAACCGCCCGGTTTCGGTTTGCCTCATGGCGATCGGAACCGCGCCGTATCGGCAGCCTTCGTACAGCCGGTTGGGCAGCAGCCAGCTTGAGTTCAGCCCCTCCTCGAAGAAGTCGATAGCCCAGGAGAAATGCACCTCGCCATAGATCCGGGCGAGGTCTTCCGGGTTGCGGTAGGCGCCCTCGAAGCGGATATGCGGTTCGGCGCCGACAAAGCCGTTGAAGTCGGCAAATTCCGAATAGGCAGGACGGCCGCGCAGGACCACCTCGAAACGGCCTTCCATGCGCCGCGTGAACGCGGCAAGCAGTTCCAGCGACTTGCGGCAGCGCAACGCGCCAAACCAGCCGATCGTCCACGGCTCGCCTGGCGGAGCAGCAGGTTCGTGGCTCTCGGAATCGACGGGCCTATCCGCGAGTTCAAGCACCTTGTTGTGCAGCAGCAGCACCGGCGCGTCGATCTGGCCGAAGCGGTGGAAATAATCTCGCACGAATGCGGGCGAACTCGTCATCAAGAGCACCGCATCCCTGCCGAGCGCCCGCTCGGCGCTCCGCATTGCCTTGGACGCACCGCCTTCCCCGAGCAGCAGGCGATGTATGTCGAGGCACTCGTAGATAACCGGAATATCGGCTGAAAACAATGATCTGGCCCGCTTGGCTAAGGCAAGCATTTCGAGATTGCGGCCTATGATGACGTCCGGTCTGGAAACGCGATTTAGCCTTGAGCGGAGCGAGAGCGCGGCTTTCCCAATGGCAAGAAGCCGTTGCGCGAACTTTCCGTCTTCGGTCTGTCCCAGATCGATCGGCGAAAGCCCGTCAACGGTAGCGGCCGCCGGGTGCGCGGTGCGCCGGAAGCCGGCCAGCGTCACCTTGGCGCCGCCTGCCTGAAGCATGATCACCCGACGGCGCACGGCCGGATCGGAGAGATCATGCACGAGGTAAAGAACGTGCAGCATGGATATCACCCGCGTCCCGCCCGTTAATCCAGCTTGCAAACAATGGATTCGGGAAATTGGCAGGCCTCGCCGGCAGCGGTGAATGCGACCCTATCGATTTCGGCTGCAACCGGCGCCTCCGGATCCGCGAATGTGCCCATCCATGATTTCAGCGTGTCGCTGCCCCACAGGCTGATGTATATTTTCGAAGCGTGGCTCGGCAGCTTGGCCGGGTCGGTTGCTTCCCCGACGAGTTCGCCGTTCACATACCAGCTGATGCGATCCTTCTCCCAGACGAAGGCATAGTCGTTGAAGCCCTGGTCGGCGCCGCCGGGAACTTCCACCAGCTTTTCCTCGCCGACGCTCTTGCCATCGACATACTGGTTGATCTGCACTTTCGAGGGATTCTTGCCGAGCACTTCGAAGTCGATTTCGTCATGCGGCTGTTTGTGCACCGGCCCGATATAGGTGAAAAAGCCCGTGTTCAGCCCTGATCCGGCGGCGGCCTTCATGCGAATTTCGTAGGCGCCGTAGCCGAAGCGCTGGTTGGTCTGAACTTCGCCGCAGACGTATTCGCGATCCTTGGCCTTTTGCTTGATGAAGCCCAGCCGCAGAGTGCCGGCGGACACCTTCACCTGCTCCTTCGACCAATTGCAATTCTGGTGATCGCCATTCGACCAGCCGTCCGAGACGAACCAGCGTTTCCTGTCGATCCGGTCGAAATTCTCGACGAACGATTTTCCCGCCGCGGGCTCCTGTGCGCTGGAAACGTCCATGCTGCCTCCAAGGGAGACGAGCAGGACTCCGGCGCTCAAGATCAGGGGATTGAGTTTGATTTTCGTCGTGTTGGTCGCGTTGATAATCACGTGGCCTACCACCTGTATCTAGGCCGCGTCCTCCCAGCGCCGCCTGCCTACATTACAGCAAAATGCTGCACTGCACATAGATCGACGGCAAGATCAGAATGTGACGAGGAGGCCCAATTTCCGGGGGGCAGGCGGTAACTTTTTATGAGCGTCCGTTAATCCGGGCTAGCCTTCTCGAAAGCGTCCTCCGGGCCATCGCCAGCATTTTCGCGGGAAAATTGCTCCACTTGGCCGTCAAGCCCGGTAACAAAACCGATCTGCTTCTCCAGCGTCTGCATGCGCTTCCTGTAGCGGATCATGGTCTCGGTCATGTCGGCGATTTTCAAGGAGGTCCCTGCCCCGGTGCGGTCATTCTCCAGTGCCTGCTGCGAAAAAGCGGCATCGGCGGCGACTTTCTCATAGCGGTCGCGAAGACCGTCCCGCTCCCGCATTAGTTCGCCGCGAATATCCCCGAGCAGTCGCTGGAGCCTCAGCAGCCGGCCAGCGTCGGTCTCGCGATCCCGATTCGGGTTTCTGGTCTGAAAGCGGAACAGCGCCATTGATTTGATCCTTCGTAGTGTCTTGCCGATGGTGATGTTGTGTGGTGCGCTATCCGGCGGCGGCGGGCGCGCCGAATTCCTCTAAGGGAAAGGATCAGGGCGAGAATCGGGACGGTGACAAATTTCAGCCCGAATGTGATTGTCTTGGAGAGAACGCCCCAACCCACATTATTCGTCACAGTCTTCAGGCTAATTGCAGGCGGCATAGACGAGCACCGTTTTTGAGAGCGGGTCTTGTCCTCCACCGGACCCTGAAATTTGACAATCGACCGGAACGTCACCGATAGCCCGCGAGCCTCTAGATTTCATAAGGCGCAAAAAATGGCGAAGTGTACAGTCATCATTCCCTACTTCCAGCGAGAGCCCGGCATTTTGCGCCGCGCGCTGAACTCGGTGTTCGCCCAATCGCATTCGGATTTCGATGTGATCGTCGTCGACGACGCCTCGCCATCGCCGGTCGAGACCGACCTGGAGGGTCTTTCGCTGGCCGAGCGGGCCCGGATAACCGTTATAAAACAACCGAATGCCGGTCCCGGAGGGGCGCGCAATATGGGCCTCGACCATGTGCCGGCTGACAGTTCTTATGCAGCCTTTCTCGATTCGGACGACGAGTGGACGCCCGATCATCTAAAGAACGCGGTCGCCGGCCTGTCGCTTTTTGACGCAGACTGTTACTGGGCCTCGATCACCGGCGGAGAAGAATTCCACTACCATTTCGGAGTGTCAGCGCTGGCCGAAATAACCACCGTCAAACGGCTTTCACACAAGCCGTCACTGCTGGAAGTCCCGGACCTCGCCGGTGTGATGCTGAAGGACTGGGCCTTCCTGCACCTTTCCTGCATGGTCATCGGCAGAAGCCTGTTTCGGGCGGTTCGCTTCGAGGCGGCGCTCAGGCTTGCCGCCGAGGACGTGCTGTTTTTCTACGATTGCGTCCGCGCGGCAAGACGCGTCATCTTGAGCGATGCGGCCGGCGCGACGCGCGGCGAAGGCGTCAATGTTTTTCATGGTCTCGACAGCGATTCGCCGCTTTTCTTGAAGCAGCAGTTCAACACCTGGGTAGCGCTCGACCGCCTCGAGAACCGTTTTTCGCACAAGCCCGAAGACAGGGCCTCGATCGAAACCTACAAGCAGAGGGCGCGCCGCCAGGCGCTCTGGGGGCAGATGCGGCTGATCCGCAGACGCAAGGCGCCGCAACTCGGCCTCCTGGCGGAATGGGCCTGGCGCGATCCGAAAATCCTGCGCAGCGCGGTGGAACTCGCCGTTGCCAAGATCTCCAGATAACGAGGAAACCGCATGCACCCTTACTATTGGGAATCGGATCACGGCAATTTCGGCGACGACCTCAATCTCTGGCTCTGGGACTTTCTTCTCCCCGGCTTTCGCAAGGTCCATCCCGAGGTGCTGCTTGTCGGCGTCGGCACGGTCCTCAACGAGGTGCTGCTGCCGCGGACGACGAAGAAGCTCGTCGTCGGCAGCGGCTTCGGCTACGGCAAGCTGCCGGATTTTTCCGAGGCATCCGAATGGGACATCCGATGTGTCCGCGGACCGCTGACGGCGGGCAAGCTAGGCCTCGACGCCGGCATGGGGATCATCGACCCGGCGGTCATGGTCGCTGACATGCCGGAGTTCGCAAACCTGCCGAAGACCGAGGACGCGATCTTCATTCCTCATTGGGAATCAACCGTCTGCGGCATCTGGCCGGCCATATGCAAGGCGATAGGCCTTTCCTATGTGGATCCCTGTGGCGAAGCAAGATCGGTGATCCGGGCGATAGCGCAATCGCGGCTGGTCATCGCCGAATCCATGCATGCGGCGATCCTTGCCGACGCTTTCCGCGTGCCCTGGATCGCAGTCAGCACCTCGCACAGCATCAACAGCTTCAAATGGCAGGATTGGGCGGCAACCGTCAACGTCGCCTACAAACCGTACCATGTGCCGGTCTCCACGCGGGCAGAGGCTCGCGCCAAGGGCGCGCGCTTCTGGGGTGTGGACTTCAGCAGCAAGGCGGCGCCGCAGCCCGATGATCCTAACAAGCGCAGCTTCGACGAGAGCCTCGTGATGACGCGAACCGACCCTCGCCCGTCGACGCTTCGCAATGTGGCCAAGCAGGTGCTAGGCACACCGGCCACGCTGGCCCTGCGCCAGGCGCGCAAGGCAGCGCCGCAATTAAGCCCCGATGGCGCGCTGGCCGGTCGCAAGGAGCGCTTCCGCGAGGTTCTTGACGGAATACGCCGCGATTATTTCTGAACGACCCTGGCCGGAAGCAGGTAGCGAACCGCCGCGGCTTCCGGACTATTCGGCGCGCGACGCGCCTTGAGCGTATCGAACTTGTCCGCCGCCACGCCTCCGGCGATCGCCGGGAACGCCAACGGGTTCGCCAAAGCATAAAGCCCGGCTCGCCAGATCCCGGTTTCGGCCTTGATGTCGAGGAACCGGCGCAATTCATAACGCCCGCGAACATGGCGTTCGTGCCGGCGGAGCGCGGCCGCGATCTCCTCCGGCAGGCCGGGAACGGCGAGGATCGCCCGGTCGGCCTCGTATAGACGCTTCAGGTCGACGGTTCTGTGCCGGCCGCTGAGCGAATCCTGGCGAACGACCGCGCCATAGCCGCATCCGTGGACGATCTTGTAGCGCGCGCCATTCACCAGCGCCCGTGCATAGAGATCGTAATCCTCGCCGAGCCGCAACTCCTCCTTGTAGCGAAGCCCATGGCTGTCGAGAAAAGACCGCCGCATAACCGGCTTGAGAAAGCCGATCTCGCCGCGCGAGGCGCCGCGCCGCGAGATGTTGCCTTCGATAAAACCATGAATATCGAGGAAGCGGGGCGCTGCCTCGAAATCGGGAACGTCGGGTTCGATCACCTCGCCTCGCCCGTCTATAAAGACGATATTGTCGGCGACGAAGTCCCAGTCATCCTCCGCCAGAAGCCGATCGAAGCGGCCGTCGAGGAAGAAATCATCGGCGTCCAGAATGGCGATCAACGGAGCCGTCGAATGGGCGATCGCGTGATTTCTGGCAAAAGCCGGGCCCTTGTTTATATCCAGCGACAGAACCCGCAGGCGACCGCTGCCGTCATCCGCCGTGCGCGCCGCTTCCGCCGTACCATCGGTCGATCCGTCGTCGACAACAACAACTTCCGCGACGCAGCCCTCCCGCAGCCCCGAGCGTATGGCCCGCGTGATTGTCCCTGCAGCATTCTTCGCCGCGATGACGACACATACCGTTGCGGAAGATGTCATACGCACCTCGATCAATCCGTTCCAATACCAGTAGGCCGCGGCCAGTCAGCCGCAGACGCTACTGATCCAAACCGGGATGGAGATTGTTCGCAAGTGCGAAAGGCGATTTCATGACAGCCGAACTGTCAGAGATCAGGGGTGACCCGAACGGGGCACGCCGGGCAACCGGCTCACCTCGCCCGTCTGGTCTTCCTTGGGCAGGTTTTGCAAGATTTCGTTCTTGGCCGGGGTTTCTTCAGCCTCCGGCCTGCCGGCAGACCTCCAAACGAGGAACAGGACTGCGACGAAATAGCCGACCTGCAGCAGAACCGCGCAAATCACGGTTTGAATCAATGTCGTCCATAGGGATTGCGTAATCACATAAGTAGTGATCGCAAACACCAACAAGACACCGATAAGGCCACGGAGGAAGAGCAGAAAGGACATTTTTATCCCGTCGTGCCGTTTCCACGCGGTTGTGCGTTCAAGATCATGCGCAAATTCCTCCCGCCGGAACGTCCAGCCCGCCGGCGGCCCAAATCCGCCGGTTTTCTTCGGGCCACACGTCAATGTTAACACGCGCGCATAGCATATATATTGAGCCTGAAGGAGATAGGCAACATGGCGGCCTTTTGCTTTGCGGTGCTTTCGAGCGTCGAACCGCCAGAGCCCAAATTCATAGTGCAGCGCACCCAAGATACGAAAAGCGCACGCCGAGAGAGATAATTCAAGGAATCCTGCACAAGGCAATATTTAACGCTAACAAAGGAAATTTTCGATCTATTCGAGTGCTTTTTGATAATTTCATTGAATTTTCGTTAATCGAACAAATTATAATTCCACAATACGCTCGGATTAACCAATTTATATTCCACAGCATCACCCACGGGCGGCTTGAGGCATCGCCGGTTTGTGACCGATTGTCACAAAATATGATCTACCGATAATTATTCGTCCAAATTTGATCACAGACATGACACATGCCTCGCGATATTAATGTCGTGTTGCGTTGCAGCATTTCGTATCGCCCCGAACCATTTTTCATCGTGGAGCAGCAAAATGAAATACGCCGCCAGATTGGCCAATTTGTCGTACCGGCTCCGATCGGCCTCCGAGAACCAGCCGCCGATAGGCGGGGCCATCAAACGCGGATTCGATATCGCCGCCGCCGCCTCGGGCATCGTGCTTCTGAGTCCGCTGTTCCTCATGCTTGCAATGCTGGTGAAATTTTCGGACGGCGGCCGAGTGTTCTACGGTCACCGGCGCATCGGGCGGAACGGCGATGTTTTCCATTGCCTGAAGTTCCGCACAATGGTCGAGAACGGCGACCAAGTGCTGGCGGCGCATTTCGCCGGGAACCCGCAGAGCCGTGAGGAATGGCTCGCCACCCGCAAGCTGCAGCACGATCCGCGCGTGACGCGCGTCGGCGCCGTGCTGCGCAAGCTCAGCCTCGACGAGTTGCCTCAGATGTTCAACATACTGCGCGGGGACATGAGCATTGTCGGCCCCAGGCCCGTGGTCAAGGATGAACTCGAACTCTACGGTCCGGCGGCGGACTTCTATCTGAAATCACGGCCCGGCCTGACCGGCCTGTGGCAGGTCAGCGGCCGCAACGACGTCTCCTACGGCACGCGCATCGCCTTCGACCGGCACTACGTCGAAAACTGGTCCTTCATTTTCGACCTCAAGATCATCGCCAAAACGGTTCCGGCCGTCTTTTCATCTCGCGGCAGCTATTGATCCGCGGTCTGCCGGTTCCGGGCGCTCGCCCGAGAACTCGGCCAGCACCGCCAGAAAGGCTCGCTTTGATCAGCAAATTCACCGCCTGTTTCGCATCGTCCCCAATCGGACGTTTTTTTCTCGCCGGCGTGACGGCATTCGCCGTGCTGGCGGCGCTGGCCGTGGTGCCGGCGCAGGCTGAGGAATACCGGCTCGGCACCATGGACAAGCTCCGCATCCGGGTGGTCGAGTGGCAGACTGCCGAAGGCGCAGTTCGCGACTGGTCCATGGTCAGCGGCGACTACATTGTCGGCCCTTCGGGCAACATATCGTTGCCGTTCGTCGGCGAAATGCCCGCCAACGGCAAGACCACGTCCGAGATCGCCACTGCCATCAGCGAGGAACTGCAGCAGAAATTCGGATTGCTCGACCGCCCCGATGCGTCGGTCGAGCTTGCCGAGTTCCGGCCGGTATTCATCTCCGGCGACGTGCAGACGCCCGGCGGATACCCCTACGCTCCCGACCTGACCGTGCTGAAGGCTGTCAGCCTGGCCGGCGGAATACGCCGGGCGGCGGATGCCGGGCTGCGCATTGAACGCGACTTCATCAACGCCCGGGGCAATTACGACGTACTCCTCGCCCAACGGAACGGCCTTCTGGCCAAACGCGCGCGCCTGATCGCCGAGGCCAACGGCCAGGAGGAGATCGAGTTTCCCAAGGAACTCCAGGAAAGCGCCGAGGGCAAAAAGCAGATCGCCGACGAAACCGCATTCAAGGCTGCGCGAGAGAGGCAGTTGCGCGTCCAACTTTCCGCGCTCGAGGATCTGAAGTCGTTGCTCCAGAAGGAGGTCGCCTCGCTGGAAAAGAAGATCGGCAGCCAGAACCGTCAGATAGAACTCTCACGCGAGGAACTGAAGGGCATCGGCAACCTTGCCGACCAGGGGCTGGTGGTGAACGCCCGGGTGCTTTCCATAGAGCGCTCGATTGCCGAGTTGGAAGGCAAGGTGCTCGATATGGAAACGGCGTCGTTGCGCGCCAAGCAGGACATCAGCAGGGCCACTCAGGATGCGACGAACCTGCAAAACGATCGGGACGCGGGGCTCGCCCAGGAACGCCAGCAGGCGGAAGCGGACATCGAGGGCCTGAACCTGAAGATCGCCATGTACAAGGACCTGATGGCCGAGGCGATGGCCCGGGATCCGCAGGCGGCGCTCAGCACCGGCGCGGCAGCCACTGTCAGCTTTTCCATTGTCAGGAAGACGGGGGAAGAGCCGACAGAAACGCCGGCCGACGAGAACACGCCGGTTCTGCCGGGGGACGTCATCAAGGTGGGCATCGCGCCGGTTCCCGCCAATTAGAGATTTCATTCCGATGGAATCGGAATGAAATCTCTAATTGCCGATTAGCCGCGGCGCACACCGTCAGTACGGAAACAGGCCATGAAAATCGCCAAGGCAAGCCTTGTCAGTCCGGATCACAATTTCTGGTACGGCTTCGTCGCGATTACGATTTCGGTCTTCGTGCTCGCCTATTCGGCCCAGTTCGGACAGGTATCGGTGCTTGCATATTATGCGCTGTGGCTGCCGCTTGTTCTGGTGGACTATCGCCACTCGTTGGGAAATTACGCCAGATTCTACTGGATCATGGCCTTCGGCGTCTTCGCCTGCATGTCGGTGTTCTGGTCAGCGGCTCCCGGCGTCACGGCACGCGCAGGCGTGCAATATATGTCCCATATCGTCTGCGCACTGATTGCAGCCCGGACCATGAACGTCAGGACAATGACACTCGGCATGCTGGCGGGCGTCTTCGTCGTCGTCCTTTATTCGCTAGCCTTTGGCCGCTACCACTACGACCCGCTGGACGGCAATTACAGCTTCGTGGGCGCCTTTTCCTCCAAGAACCAGCTCGGCTTTTTCTCCTCGCTCGGCATCTATTTCGCCTTTGCCTGCCTTTTCATCCTTCGCGAGCACGGGCTCGGGAGGCTTCTGGCCCTGTCGGGAGGAGGTTTGTCTGGCTATGGGCTGATCGCCTCGCAGTCGGCGACGTCGATCATAGCCACGGCCGCCACCTTGGCCGTCATGATGGGCTTAAGCCTCATTCTCCTGTTTGCACCGCGCACTAGAAAGGCGTTCCTGGCCGTCGGGCTTGTTCTCGCACTCTGCGTCGCTGTCATCGGACTGAACTTCGGCGGCATGGACCTGCTGCTCGGCGCCTTCGGCAAGGATGCTACGCTGACGGGGCGGACTTATCTCTGGGCGGAAGGTCTTGCGGCGGCTGCGCAAACGCCGGTCGTCGGCGTCGGATATTACGGCTATTGGGTTCAGGGCTTTGCCGAGGCCGAGCGGCTCTGGGAAGAATTCTACATAGACTCTCGCACCGGTTTCCACTTCCACAACACTTACATAGAAGTGCTGGTGGAACTCGGCGTCGTCGGGCTTCTGCTGTTGAGCATCGTGATCGCGCGGGTTCCTGCCGGGCATCTGATCAGGCTTCTCGATGATCGCGACAACGCCGCCTCGCATGTGATGTTCGGCGTCACGTTGATGCTCTTGGTGCGTTCCTTCTTCGAAGTCGACGTGATCCACCCATATGTGATCGGGTCGTTCCTCCTCTATTACGCGGCTGGCCTGCTTGCGGCGTCGAAATCGGTGCGCCGCCCGGCCTTCCCCGCCGCCTACCGCGACCTGCGGGTGCGCCACGTCTGATGAACAAACTGTACGGCATCCAGTATTTGCGTGCTCTCGCGGCCCTTGCCGTGGTCGTCTTCCACGCGGCCGAGCGCACCGGCGGCCATTTCACCATCGGCGCGGCAGGCGTGGACGTGTTCTTCGTCATCAGCGGCTTCATCATGTGGACCATCTCACAGCGCAGGCCCACAACTCCCGCCCGCTTTCTGCGCGACCGGCTGGAGCGCATCGCCCCGGTCTACTGGATGGCCACCGGCGTCATGGTGTTCGGCGCGCTTGCCGGCCTCTTCCCGAACATGAAGCTCACGCTCGGCCACGTGCTCGGGTCCCTGTTCTTCATCCCCCACCACTCGCCGAGCAACGGCGAAATCTGGCCGGTGCTGGTTCAAGGCTGGACGCTGAACTACGAAATGTTCTTCTACGCCGTATTTGCCGCTTCCCTTCTGCTGCCTTCGAGGATGAGACTGGCGACTTTGGCGGCAATCTTTGTTTGTCTCGTTGCGGTTGGTTTGATCCGGAGCGGCGGCGGCCCGATCTTCGCGACCTACACCGACCCTATGATTCTGGAATTTCTGGCAGGCGCCCTGATCGGCAAGCTGTGGCTCGATGGAAGGATCCCCTCGCCGGTGGTCGGCGCTGCCTTGATCGCCGCGGCCCTTCTCGGCTTCGCCTTCGTCGGCATGACCTATATCGGGTTTGGTCCGTTGACCTTCGGGCCCTTGGCCGCCGCGCTTGTGATCGGCGTGCTCGCGCTGGAAAAGAGCGGCGCGGTCGCTCGTGTTAGGCCGGTCGTCTATCTCGGCGACAGTTCCTATTCGATCTATCTCTGGCACACCATGGCGGTTTCGGTCGTGGCCAAGCTCGCGCTATCGCTATCGATGCCCGCCGCGCCGGCAATGATCCTGGCAGTCGGTTCCGGTATCGCAGTCGGCATCGGCTCCTACGAACTCCTGGAAAAGCCCTTGGCCGCAGCCTTTAAAAATTTCCGCAGCCGGCGCAATGAAAAAGACGCCGCCAAGAAACTTGCATCCGCCTAAGGATGGCGTGGAATCTGGCTCCAGGTCTGGGGCCGTGGGCTGACCCCGCCGACCTCCATCGGAATCCTGATCCGAGCATCGGCATCACCCCAACAACAATGCCTCGAAATGTCAGGAGACACATTTCGGAAGCTGACCAACCCTATCAAAACTGATATATGCGTCGGCTCGCCGCAGCCCCAGCGTGTGAAATCCCATCTTGCGACTGCCGGATCGATCACCATGAACGATGTTTCTCCTGCCAGGAACCTCTCCTTTATCGAAGTTGCGCCGCCGGCTATTTCCGCGCGCGGCCTGGTCAAGACGTTCGGCGATCTGCGCGCAGTCGACGGCATCGACCTTGAAGTGCCGCGTGGCATGATCTTCGCCATCCTGGGTCCGAATGGCGCTGGCAAGACCACCCTGATGCGTATGCTCGCGACTCTCGCGCGCCCGGACGCCGGCTCCGCCACCGTGATGGGACATGATGTCGTGCAGGCTCCGCACGATGTCCGCGCCGCCATCGCCATGACCGGGCAGTTCGCGTCGCTCGACGAGGATTTGACAGGCCGCGAGAACCTTGTCCTGCTAGCTCGCCTCTGGGGCTTTCGCGGTCGCGCAGCGAAGTCCCGGGCCGACGATTTGCTCGCGGCCTTCGGTTTGTCCGACGCCGCGACGAAGCAGGTGAAGGACTATTCGGGCGGCATGCGGCGGAGGCTCGACATCGCAGCCTCGCTGATCGTCACTCCGGGAGTGCTGTTCCTCGATGAACCCACTACCGGCCTCGATCCGAACGCCCGCAAGGACGTCTGGGGCATGATCCGGGGGCTCGCCGAGTCCGGAGTCACAATCCTACTCACCACGCAATACCTCGAAGAGGCCGATCAACTCGCGGCACGCATCGCCGTCATCGACCATGGCAGGAAGATCGCAGAGGGCACGAGCCGCGAATTGAAGGCCGCGACCGGCATTGGCTTCCTCCATGTCGCGCTGGCCGATCGCTCGCGTCTGGACGAGGCGGCGGACATCCTTGAACGGCGGCTCGAACACCCGGTCCAGCGCAGCACGGAGGGTGCGGAGCTCTCCGTCATGGCCGGGACGCCCAAGGCGGCCAACGAGGCTCTCGCCGCACTGGTTGCCGGCGGGATCGAACTGTCCGATTTCTCCATGGGCCAGCCGAGCCTTGATGAAGTCTTTTTCGCCTTGACCGGGAAGCCGGCCGCTGGGGACAACCAGAAGGACGAAAAAGCATGAGCGACGCGACATCCTTGCAGCGGCTGCCCAAGGTCGCCCGGCCCGCCAGCCCGTCAGCCGTTTCGAATGCACTCGTCTTCGGGTGGCGCGCGGTGCTGAAATTTAAGCACGTGCCGGAGCAGCTCTTCGATCTGGTGATGACGCCGATCATGTTTACGCTGCTCTTCACCTTCGTCTTCGGAGGCGCACTCGCCGGTTCGCCCGCGGAGTACCTGCAGTTTTTCCTGCCGGGCATCCTCGTCCAGACGGTGGTGTTTAATGCCGTCTATTCGGGCATGGGACTGTCGACCGACCTCGGCAAGGGCCTGTTCGACCGCTTCCGTTCACTGCCGATCTGGTCGCTTTCTCCCTTCGCCGGCCTGATGGTGGGCGATATACTGCGCCATTTGATAGCTGCATCCATCATTCTCACCATCGGGCTTATCCTGGGCTATAGGCCCGAGGCAGGCATCCCGGGCGTGCTCGCCGCCTTCGCGATGCTTGTCGCCATCGGATTCGGCATGGGCTGGGTATTCATCGTGCTGGGCCTTTTGATCCGCACGCCGACCACGGTGATGACGCTCGGCTTCACATTCCTGTTCCCGCTCGTCTTCGCCTCGAATATCATGGTCGACCCCGCGACCATGCCGGACTGGCTGCGCGCCTTCGTCGACGTCAATCCGGTGTCTCTAATGACTACGGCGCTGCGCGGGCTGATGGGTGGCGGCGCGAGCCTCAGCCAAATCCTGCTGGCGCTGATCGCGCCGGTGGCGCTGACCGCGATCCTGGCGCCAACGACGCTGTGGCTGTACCTCAGAAGGTAGATCGCCCAATCTGACGATCGAAAGTGGTGGAGCTGCGTGCATATCGGCACTTTCTCCAGTCCCTGAGCCGTCGGCGCCCACAACTCGGACTTGCTGCCCCTTCGGTGCACGAGAAGCCGGCAAGCTTGACTTGCAGCGTCATGATGGTGCTCCCTAAGCTTGCGGGTTCGATCGAGGGCCGCGGTGATCGCCAGCCGTTTACGCCAGTGGGCCTAAACGGAAGGCGCTTCAGGTCGGCGTTTCCACCGCGCGACCTGAATGCTTGAAAGGGAGGTTCACCACCATGAAACTTCGTCACGCACTTCTTGCCTTCGCCGTCGGCACTGTTCTGGCGGCCGGCCCGGCGCATGCCGTCGACATGGCGATCGTGTCGGGCGACACCGGCAACGGCCTGCAAATTCTTCGCGAGATACTCGATCAATTCGAGGAGAACACCGGCAACAAGGTCACCATCGTTCCAATGCCGACCTCGACGACGGATCAGTTCGGCCAGTACAGGCTCTGGCTCGCCGCCCAGAACACCGACATCGACGTCTATCAGACGGATGTCATCTGGGCTCCGCAGCTTGCCAACCAGCTCGTCGACCTGACCGAGGCGACAAAAGATATCGTCGGCGCCCATTTCCCGTCGATCATCGAATCGCAGACCGTCGACGGCAGGCTGGTCGCCTTGCCGATCTTCACCGACGCGCCGGCGCTCTATTACCGCAAGGACCTGCTCGACAAACACGGCGCCAAGGTCCCGACCACCTGGGCGGAACTGACGGAGATCGCCAAGCTCGTCATGGACAAGGAGCGTGAGGCGGGGAACCCGGATATGTGGGGCTTCGTCTTCCAGGGCAACGCCTACGAGGGGCTGACCTGCAACGCGCTCGAATGGGTGAAGTCGAATGGCGGCGGCCAGGTCGTCGAGCCTGACGGCGCCATCTCCATCAATAACCCGCAAGCGGCGGCAGCGATCGAAACCGCCAAGGGTTGGGTGGGAGCCATCGCGCCTCCCGGCGTACTGGCCTACCAGGAGGAAGAGGCACGCGGCGTCTGGCAGAGCGGCAACGCGGTCTTCATGCGCAACTGGCCTTACGCCTATTCGCTCGGCAATAGCGAGGACTCTCCCGTCAAGGGCAAGTTCGACGTGACCACGCTGCCGGCCGGGTCCGGAGAAGGCGCCCGCTCTGCCGCGACGCTTGGCGGCTGGAACCTCGCGGTCTCCAAATACTCAGAGAATCAGGAAGCGGCTATCGAACTGGTCAAATGGATCGCCTCGCCAGAGATGCAGAAGTACCGCGCGCTGAAGGGATCGAACCTTCCGACCATTCAGGCGCTCTACGACGATGCCGACATCGCCAGGGAGCAACCGATCATTCCGCGCTGGAAGGACGCCTTCCTCAACGCGGTGCCGCGACCCTCGGCCCAGGTCAAGCTCAAGTACAATGAGGCGTCGAGCCAATTCTGGACGGCCGTGCACAAGACCATGTCCGGCGAGGGCACGGCCGCCGACAATCTTGCCGAACTCGAGGTCTCCCTGACCAAGCTCAAGGGCGCCGGTTGGTAGTCTCGCCGCGCCGGCGGGTCGCCCGCCGGCTTTTTTCCACGCTCGTCAAAGTCGAGCGGATCACGGGATTGTCGGCGCCCTTTGCAAGGGCTGTCAGCTATTGGGGGTGAGTGAATTAGCAGGTGCGCCATGGCGCAAGCCGGACTGACGCTTGAAATCGCTGCGCCTATTGCCGGCCGCTCGCAGCTGATGCGCCAGCGCGCTCGCTCGGCCTGGCTGTTCCTTGCCCCGATGCTGATCGTGCTCGCCGCCGTCGCCGGCTGGCCGCTGATGCGCACGATCTATTTCAGCTTCACCGACGCTTCGCTTGCCGACCTCGAGGCCAACCGATGGATCGGCTTCGCCAATTATTTCTCGGTCCTGCAACTGCCGAGCGGCCGGGTCATCTATGACGGCCTGCTCGTCGATCCCGTCTGGTGGCGCGCCGTCTGGAACACGGTGCGCTTCACTGTGATCTCGGTCACCTGCGAGACGATCCTCGGCATGATCGTCGCGCTGGTGCTCAACACCGAGTTCCGCGGACGCGGCATCGTACGCGCTGCCATCCTCGTTCCCTGGGCGATCCCGACGATCGTGTCGGCGAAAATGTGGCAGTGGATGCTCAACGACCAGTTCGGCATCCTCAACGATATTCTTCTCAGGCTCGGCCTGATCAGTACGAAGATAGCCTGGACCGCCAATGCCGACACCGCGATGATGGCCGTGCTCATCGTCGATATCTGGAAGACGACGCCCTTCATGGCGCTACTCATTCTCGCCGCCCTCCAGATGATCCCAACCGAAATCCACGAGGTGGCCAGGCTCGATGGCGCCAACCCGTGGCAGGTTTTCTGGAAGGTGACCCTGCCGCTCATTCGGCCGGCGCTGATGGTGGCCGTCATCTTCCGCGGCCTCGATGCGTTCCGCATATTCGATCTGATCTACGTGCTGACCCCAAACAACGTGCAGACCAAGTCGATGTCGGTGTTCGCCCGCGAAAATCTCTTCGAGTTCGACAAATTCGCCTACGGCTCGGCCGCGTCGACCCTGCTTTTCGTCATCCTCGGCTCGCTGACCATCCTTTTCATGTGGCTGGGCCGGGTAAAACTGGGCGGAGGCCGCTGATCATGTGGATCGTCAGGCGTGCGGCTTTCTATCTCCTTGTCGCGGTAATAGTCGTCGTTGCCGTCTTCCCGTTCTACTACGCCGTCATCACCAGCCTGAAGTCGGGGACAGCGTTGTTTCGGATCGACTATTGGCCGAGGACGTTCACGCTTCACAACTACGTGACCGTTTTCACCGAGGGAACGTTTCCGCGCAACCTCCTGAACTCGCTCGTCATCTCGACCGCCGTCGTCGTCATCTCGCTGTTTCTCGGCGTCACCGCCGCCTATGCGCTTGCGCGCATCCGCTTCCGCGGGCGCTCGCTTCTGCTCGTCACGGTCCTGTCCGTTTCGATGTTCCCGCCATTGGCAGTGCTTGCCGGCCTTTTCGAACTGATCCGGGCCTTGGGCCTCTACAACTCGCCCTTCGCGCTGATCTTCTCCTACATGATCTTCACGTTGCCGTTCACCGTCTGGGTGCTCACCACCTTTGTGCGCGACCTGCCCATCGAGATCGAGGAGGCGGCGATCATCGACGGTGCGACGCCCTGGATCATCGTCACGCGCGTCTTCCTGCCGCTTATGGGACCGGCGCTGGTGACCACCGGACTGCTCGCCTTCATCGGCGCGTGGAACGAGTTCCTCTTCGCCCTCACCTTCACCTCCAACAACGAGCAGCGCACAGTGCCGGTCGCCATCGCGCTGCTCTCGGGCAGCTCGCAGTTCGAGGTCCCGTGGGGCAACATCATGGCTGCCTCGGTAATCGTCACCGTGCCGCTGGTCATTCTCGTGCTGGTCTTCCAGCGCAGAATCGTCCCCGGCCTCACCGCGGGCGGGGTGAAGGGATAAGGCGATGAAAGCGTAGGTTGCTCCGCCAGCCTATCGCTCTGGCGAAAGCGGGCTTGGGCGCTTAATTGACTGAGCTTACCAGAACGTCCCTGCCGTCCAGGATCGAAACCCAGCGCCCCGTGTATCGCGCTGACTGGCGTTTCATGAAACGATATCCCGTCTGCGTCCACGGCTTCACGTCGTTGTTCAGATTGTCGAGAACAAGATCGCCCTCATTCGTCCTGACGGTCAGCACGGCATGTCCTTCGCCGTCTTTCAGTCTGACAACCGTGATCAACAGGTTCGAAAACGGAATGCCGTGCGCGTGAAGCGTTTTCCTTTTGAGCAGCACATAGTCCTCGCAGTCGCCTGTGCCACTGTCAGGATACGCCCAGAATTCCTTTTTGCTGTATGCCTGGTCGTCGCTGATCGCCTTGATCGTCTTGTTGACGACCGTGTTGACGCTGACGAGCAACATCTGCATCGCGTCCGACATCTGCACCGGATCGCGTGGATCGGACCAGATCCTGCACTCCGAACCCATCCTTTTGCAGAATTCGTAATGGCCGATCGGCGGCGACGTTCTCCTGCCAACCAGCATCATTCCCGGCACGTCATTGTCAGCAGTCGCCTGCCCTGCTGACATTCCAGCCACTGCAAAAGCCGCAAGAATCCCAGCACGAATCCATATTCGCGTTGCAAAGAAGCCCATTACCCCGCCCAAGTCACGTGTTTTTTCACCCGTTTACCATCCGTTAACGACCTTTGGGAAGCCCGGCTAAATAACGGATTCGTGAATTTGGACGTGACCGAGAGATATGCTGGTGAAAGACCGGTTCGCGCCTTCGGCTATTTCGCCGAGCTTTCCGAATACGAGGCCAATACGCGCGCGCCGATTTTCAGGAAAAGCGCCCGCCCCTGACGCGCCTATCATTCGCATCGCGCGACAAGTTCGACCGCAGTTCAATCGAACAGATGGTCGGGCGAGATGCCGATGCCTGCCGTGTCGGGAAGCTTGATCTCACAATCCGTGACCTTCAGGATGGCTCCGGCAAGATCCTCGCGCAGCGCGTTGGGGTTCGTGTCGATCTCCAGCATTCCCCCGCCACCTGCGGCGGCGAGCAGATGCGCCGATGTTAGAAGTCCGATGCCGCCGCCGAGGAAATGCGGGCAATAGACGACCCCTTTGGCGCGGGCCTCCCGCGCGACCGCGATGCAACCGGAAACGCCGCCCCATTTGGCAACGTCAGGCTGGACATAGCCTATTGCGCCGCTCGTCGTCATGGCGTCGTAGCCGGCGCGCGTATCGATGTTCTCGCCGGCCGCGAGCGGAACCGGAGAACCATTGGCTACCCGAAGCCACTCCTCGATCGGCCGGTCGGCGCGCAGCGGCTCCTCGATCCAGCCGAGGCCGAACTGCGCATATTCCTCGGCTCGGTCGGCCGCTTCCGCCGCGTCCCAACCCTGATTGGCGTCGATCATGAGCGCAGCCTCTTCGCCCATCGCCGCCCGGAACACCTTGAGCGCGCGCAAGTCCACGTCGCGGCCGAATCCTACCTTGAGCTTGAAAGCCGCGTGGCCTCGGGCCGCGGCCGAACGGGCAATCGTGCCGGGGTCTTCCGGTCCGATTCCGCTGGCGTAGGCCCTGATCCTCCCGTCGCCTTGCGGATTGAGAAGGCGATAAAGCGGAAGCCTCGCGCGACGCGCGGCAAGGTCCCAGACGGCGGCATCAAGGCCCGCCGCGACTTGGCGCAACGGCCCCCATTCGCCGCTCTGAAGGGCAAGCACATGCAGCCGTTCCATCAGGAGCTCATAGACCGACCCAGTCTCCACCGCGCCAAGCGCTACAAGCATGGGACCGACGACCTCCTCGGTCAGACGCTGGCGGTGCTCCGCCGCGACGGTGGGGAAATTGCACCAGATCTCTCCGTAATCGCTGATGCCGTCGGCATCGGTTATACGCAGGAACGTCGCGGGCCGGTCCTTCATCAAGCCGAACGAAGTCTTGACCGGAACGGGTATCGGCGCGCGCCTCGCGACTGCGGCGACCTTGATCACGGGGATCTCGATCACGGGGAAGCTGTGCTGCATGGGGATGTTCCGTTGTTGAAACCGGTTTCAGATGAGCCGGTTCGGGAGTGTATCAGCCATCGGCGCGCTCCAAATGATCGATGACGCGGTCTGCGATCAGTTCGGAAACCCGAACGTTCGATTCGACGGTGACGCCGGCGATATGCGGCGTGAGCAGGACGTTGGGCAGGCCTGCGAATTTCGCACCATCGCCGGCTGAAAGCGGCTCCCGCTCGAAAACATCCAGCGACGCACCACCGAGCCGCCCTTCGCGAAGGGCGGCTGCAAGCGCCGCCTCGTCGATCACTCCGCCGCGGGCGGCGTTGATAAGAATCGCATCACGTTTCATTGCGGATAGCTGCCCGGCGCCGATCATGTGGCGCGTCGTGTCCGTCAGCGGCACGTGCAGGCTGATGACATCGGAGATTTCGAGGAGCCCGTCGAGCGCGACATTGCGCGCCCACTGCCATGCCGGGTGGCTGGCGTCGAGAAGCGGATCGTAGGCAACGATCGTCATGCCAAGGGCATTGGCCCGCCAGGCGACTTCACGGGCAATCGCGCCGAAACCGACGAGCCCCAAGGTCTTGCCGGCAAGTTCCCGTCCGATGAGCTTTTGGCGCGGCCAGTCACCCGCGGCGACCGCCGCCGTGGCCATCCACGCGCCGCGCAAAAGCGTCAACGCGGCGGTGGTCACATATTCAGCGACCGAGAGGTCATTCGCGCCCGTGGCAGGAAATACGGCTATGTTACGGGCCCGGCAGCCATCGAGATCTATGTTGTCTAGCCCCACGCCAAGCCGGCCGACGCAGGTGAGTTTGGCCGCCGCGTCGAGCAATTCGCCGCGCACCTGCGTTCGGTTGCGCACGATCAATGCGCGGGCGCCTGCGAGTAGCGGGACAAGATCGTCCGGGCGGTCGACCAGCGCCGGATCGTACAGGGTCTCATACCGCGCTTTCAGCCTCGCGACGGCGGCCTCATCCATAAACTCGGTGATAATGATCTCGGGCATGTGGCGGCCTGAACGGCCTCTCCTTTCAGGGCAAAGCTGGCGCAGTTTAGGCTCGTTATGAATTGAAGGACCGCTGCTCCAAAGAAATGACGATCAGCCGCCCCGCGCCTTGGCGATCACCGCGTCTGCCAACAGGTCGAGCGTGTCGAGCACTAGAAACCTTTCAGTTTCCGGAAGCGGCAGCATCGACAATTCGGTGCAGGCGACCAGCACCGCGTCCACGCCCGACGCGAGGTCACGCGCCACCCGATGAAACCTTTCCCTTTGGACGGATCCGGTCAGGCCTTCCTTGACCTCACGTATGATCCCGAGCAGTTCGGCGCTATCCTCTTCGTCAGGATAAACAATGATCAGACCTTGTTCGCCGAAGGCGCTGTCATAAACGCCGGTCTGCCGCACCGCCGGAGATGCCAGGAAGCCGATGCGCCTCGCCTGGGGATAGTCTTCGGCAAGGCGGCTCGCAGCGACGTCAACGATGCTCAGGAACGGTATCGCAACGGATGCCGCCAGTTCCGCATGATAGTGGTGCGCCGTGTTGCAGGCCATCACCAGAAAATCGGCGCCGCTCGATTCGAGCCCTTTCGCCATGCGCTGCAGTTCAGGCAACGGATCGGCGCCGGTCCCTTCGAGAATGGCTTTTATCCGCGAGGGTACTTTGGGGTTGTTGTCGACGAGCATCCGAAGATGATCGTCGTCGTCCTTGGCGGGTGTTTTCCGGATGATGCGGCTCATCAGTTCGACGGTCGCCGCCGGACCCATACCGCCCAGAATGCCTATCGTCTTGGTTTCGGCAGGCATGTCCGATCGTCCGCCTTACTGATAGCCGCGCAGCCCGAGCGCGTCGGGATAGCCGAAAAGCGCGGCCGACCCTCCCGTGTGCACGAAGACGATATCGCTGTCCTTGCGGAAATGGCCCTTGCGGACAAGGTCGATCAGGCCATCCATGCCCTTCCCTGAATACACGGGGTCGAGAAGAATTCCTTCCACGCGGGCAAGGAGGGCGACCGCCTCGACCATTCCCGGCGTGGGCAAGCCATAGCCCGGACCGACATAGTCGCAATTGGCGGCCACGTCGGAACGTTCGATGATGTCGCCCAGGCCCATATGGTCCGCGGTGCGCCTCGCGAGATTGAAGACACTCTCTTCCTGCTTTTCCTTCGGCGCCCGCACGCCGATACCCAGAACGGGAATCTGGCCCCCGAGCGCCTTGAACCCGGTCACCAGACCGGCCTGGGTGCCGGCGCTTCCCGTGGCGTGCACCACGGTGGCGATGTTCAGTCCCATGCTGGTCGCTTGGTAAACGATCTCGAGAGCCGCATTGACGTAGCCGAGCGCGCCGACCGGATTGCTGCCGCCGCCCGGAATGAGGTAGGGCTTCTTCCCGTCCTGCCGGAGCCGGTCGGCTAGTTTCTCCATCTCAGCCTGCATGTCCGCGCCGCCCTGCCGCTTGGACACGGTCGCGCCATGAAGCCGGTCGAGCAGCACATTGCCGTTCAGATTGTAGTTCTCCTCGGTGCTGCCCGTGCGATCCTCAAGCAGCAGGTGGCATTCCATTCCCAGCCTGGCCGAGATTGCAGCGGTTTGCCGCGCATGATTCGACTGAGTGGCGCCTTGCGTGATGACCGTGTCCGCACCCCGCTCCTGCGCGTCCGCCATCAGGAATTCGAGCTTTCTCGTCTTGTTGCCGCCGGTCGAAAGGCCGGTGCAATCATCGCGCTTGATCCACAGGCGCGGACCTCCGAGAAGCTCAGTCAGCCGTTTCATCGGCTCAAGCGGTGTCGGCAGGTGAGCGAAGCTAAGACGGGGGAATTTGGCGAGGTTCATGACTTCTCCTTGGGCGCGTTCGACGTGGCTGAATTTAAGCGGGCGCCGGAGTTAACGACCGGGTCGATGATCCAGGCGAGGAAGCCCGGCGAGGAGGTCGCACTTGGGGCCTCACCACTCCGCATAGGTGCCATCCGGATGCGTCCAATCAGCGTCGGGGAGCCACCAGTCGCTGTTCGCGTCGACGATTTTTTTGGTGTCGAGCGCGATACCGAGTCCCGGACCGGTCATGACCTGGAATGCGCCGTCGACCACCGTCAGCGCCTTTGGATCGGAGAGATAGTCCAGGAGATCGCCCTGTGGCAGCCCCGAAAAGCCCTGATGATAATGCAGACCCAGGCTCTGCTCCTGGATCACTATGTTCGGACAGCAAAAAGCGACCTGCAGCGAGGCTGCGAGCGAAATCGGTCCGTTCGGACAATGAGGAGCGACCGCTACGTCGTAAATCTCCGCCAGCCGCGCGATCTTTTCCAGCTCGAAAAGGCCGGTGAGCGACACGTCCGGCTGGATGATGTCGACAGCTCCGGTATCGAGCAGGCGCTTGAAATCCCATCGCGAGGTCAGCCTTTCGCCGGTCGCTACGGGTATGGACCGCGCTGCCCGCGCCAGCACCTTCAGGCTTTCCTCGTTCTCAGGCGTCGTCGCCTCCTCCACCCACATAGGATGGAACTGCTCGAGTTCCTTGAGCAGCGGTTTCAACGCGGCGCGGTGCACGCGGCCGTGCATGTCGAGCGCCACGTCGAGTTTGTTGCCGAAGGCGTCCCGCAGGGCGGCGAGCCGGGCCACGGCGGCATCGATCGTCGCGCGCTCCCCGATGTGACCCAGCGCCGGCGTCGCGTTCATCTTCACTGCGGTAAAGCCTTGCTCCATCCGCTCACGCGCATGCGTTACCACGTCGTCCGGGGTGTCGCCGCCGATCCACGCATAGGACCGCACCTTGTCGCGCGTCGCGCCGCCGAGGAATTCATGTATCGGCAGGTCGTGCGCACGGCCTTTGATGTCCCACAGCGCCTGTTCGATGCCGGCGGCGGCCGTCGACAGGATCGGCCCGCCGCGAAAGAAGGCGCCACGGCGCAGGCGTTGAGCGATGTCCTCGATCCGGCTGGCATCCATTCCGATTACGTTCGAAGCCATGTCCTCGATGGTCGAGACCACCGCCCGGGCCCGCTTCGGCACGATCGATTCCCCCCAACCGGACTGGCCGTCATCGGTCGTGACACGGACAAAGATCCAGCGCGGGGGAACCCGAAACGCATCGATTGCGGCAATACGTGCCATTAGGAAACTCTCTCTTGCTCGGCGCGATGGGACAATGCCAGCCCGGTTTCGTGATCGAACATATGCAGATGATGGCTCCGGGAGGTGAAGGTTACGCGTTGGTCCACCTTGACCGGCTGATCCCTCGGCACGCGGGCTGTCAGCGAGCCGCCGTCCGCAACAAAATGGACATATTGCTCGGCGCCGAGCATCTCCACGACCTCAACCGTCCCGTGAATCACGACCTCGGCGTCGGTTTCTTTGCCGGAAGCAAGGGTGAGACGCTCCGGGCGGATACCGACGGTCATCGTCTCTGAGCGGGTCCCGTCCAAGGCGCGGGACTGCTGCTCGGAGAGGCGCATGCGCGCTGAATCGGACACGAGGCCGACCTTGCCGTGGGAGCGCTCAATCCTGCACGTCAGGAAGCCCATGGCCGGCGTGCCGATGAAGGAGGCAACGAACTTGTTGACGGGCGCGTCGTAAAGTTCGTCTGGCGTGCCGACCTGATGGATGCGCCCATCGTTCATGACCACGATCCGGTCGCCCATCGTGAGCGCTTCCACCTGGTCGTGGGTCACATAGACGGCGGTCGCATCGACGGCGCGGTGCACCTTCAGGATCTCCGCGCGCATCTGCACGCGCAGATGCGCATCCAGATTGGACAGGGGCTCGTCGAGCAGGAAGACCGCGGGATCGCGCACGATGGCCCGGCCGAGCGCCACGCGCTGGCGCTGGCCGCCGGAAAGCTGGCGCGGCCGGCGGGCAAGGTAGGGTTCGATGTTGAGCATGCCGGCGGCGCGGCGGACGCGCTTGTCGATCTCTTCCTTGGCCAGTTTCCGGCGGCGCAGGCCGAAAGCCATGTTGTCGTAAACCGACATGTGCGGATAGAGGCCGTAATTCTGGAACACCATGGCGATGTCGCGGTCGCCGACATCGACATCGTTGACGCACACATCATCGAAAAACAGGTCGCCGCCGCTGGTATGTTCGAGACCGGCGATGATGCGGAGCAGCGTCGTCTTTCCCGAGCCGGACGGGCCGACGAGCACGATGAATTCGTGATCCTTTATTTCCAGACTGCAGTCCTTCAGAACCTGGACGTCGCCGTACCACTTTTCGATATTGCGCAACGAAATTCTTGCCATCAGTGTTTTCCGCCAATCGGGTGATCGCCGAATTCGACCTGGAAGGGGTCCGGCCGGCGGCTGATGCTGCGTCCGCCATCGACATGGAGCGCCGTGCCGGTGACGAAGGACGCATCGGACGAGAGGAGGAAGGCAATGGCCGTCGCCACCTCTTCCGGCCGGCCCTGACGGCCCAGGAGCGCGGCCGTAAGCTCGGCGGATCGCGAAGACTGAGTTTCGCCAGAACGTTGCGCACGCGCCTCGCGGCTTTTGGCGAGCGTGCCCTGGAAGCTCTCGGTCGCGATTACGCCGGGTGTTACCGCATTGACCCTGATGCCGTCTGGCGAGAGCTCTACCGCAAGCGCTCGCGTCAGGCTGGTGATCGCGCCTTTGCTAGACACATAGGCGGCATAGGTCGGCACCGGCATGTCGGATTGGACCGAGGTTACGTTGACGATCGATCCGGAACCGCGGAGCAGCATGTCGCGCGCCGCCGCGCGGCAAAGTGCCGCCGCCGCCGTGACGTTCGTCGCGAAAACTCTTTCCCATTCCTGCTGCGAAAACTCCATGAACGGGAGCCGGGAGCCGTGATCCGCGGCGTTGTTGACCAACCCGTCGATGCGCCCCCAGCGCTCGATCACCTTGGGCACGAGCCGATCCCGCTGATCCGCGACGGAGAGGTCCGCCACCTCAGCGGCGACATTTGCGCTTGTCCCGGCAAGAGACTTCACCGCCTCACCGAGCCGGACGGCATCGATGTCGGTCAGCATGACCCGGCAGCCTTCGCGAACAAGCCGGCGTGCGACCGCCAGGCCGATGCCGCCTGCCGCACCGGTGACGAGAGCCACCATGCCGGTGAAACGCGGCCCGATCATTTCGTGAGGACTGAGTTCAGGCACCGGCGACCGCTCCCGAAGTCAGCCCGCGAACCATGGAGCGCTGGACCGCGAAGAATGCGATCATCAGCGGCAGCGTGGTGACGGTCGCCGCTGCCATCATCCCGCCCCAGTCGGTTTTGAACTGACCCGTGAAGGTCAGCACCAGGGCGGCCGGAAGCGTCTGCTTTTCCAGTGTCGTAATGAAGGTCAGCGGATAGATGAGATTGTTCCAGGCCTCCATGAAGACGAAGGTGCCGGTGGTCAAAAGGCCGGGAAAAACCAGCGGCACGACCACGCGCAGGAGAACCTGCCAGCGCGGATAGCCATCGACACGGGCCGCTTCCTCGATCTCGATCGGCACGGCGTCGATGAAGCTCTTCATCATCCACACCGCGAACGGCAGGCCGAAGGTCGTGAACCCGATGACGAGGCCCGTATTGGTGTCGAGCAGCCGCGCATTGAGCAGGAGCAGGTAAAGCGGCGCCAGGAGCACGATCATCGGCAACATCCTGACGATGAGGATCGTGTAGCCGACCGATGTGCGCAGGCGGAATCGACTGCGCGACAGTGCATAGGCCGCCGGAGTGGCGATGACCACCGCAATGACAGCCGTGAGAAGACAGCTGATCACCGTGTTCATGAAGAAGGAGAAGAACGGCAGCGAGGCGCCGGTCAGGCCGACATAATTCGCGACGGTCGGCTCGTGCGGCCAAAGCGTCGGATCGAGCCGGGTCGCTTCCAGCTCGGTCTTCAGCGACGTCGACAGCATCCAGTAGATGGGCGCCAGGCTCCACACCAGCGCAAAGCCGATCGCCAGCATCTGAACCATCTTTCCCGACTGGCGCCATGCGGCCGTTTTGCTGGAGACGGCGACGCCCACGGGCCTTGCGAATGACGGCGAGTGCTCTTCCTTGGCCATGATCATTCCATTCGCAGGGTGCGCAGGTAGGCGAGCGCAAAGACGAAAAGCAGCACGAGCCACACCACGCCGGTCGCCGAGGCATAGCCGAACTCGAAATTCTCGAAGGCCAACCGGTAGACGTAGATGACGAGCGTCGTGGTGCTGAATCCGGGGCCGCCTTGCGTCATCGCCCAGATCTTCGCGAAATCGTTGAAGTTGGCGATGATCATGAGAAGGCTGCTGACTAGCAGCGGGTTGCGCAGGAACGGCAGCTTGATGTGCCAGATCATGCTCCAGGTCCGGGCCCGATCGACGCGCGCGGATTCGATCACCTCGTTCGGTATCCCCGAAAGCGCGGCGCTGAGCAGCAGGAAGAAGAACGGCGCCATGGCCCAGATGTTGGCCACCATGACCGCCGGCATTGCTAGCCAGGCATCGTTGAGCCACGGCACGGGCTGGCTGATCAGGCCGGCCCAAAGCAGCATCTCGTTGATGATGCCGCCGTTCTGGAGATACATGTAGCGGAACAGGAAGGCGACCACGACGAACGGGACTGCCCAAGGCAGAAGAAGAAGCGCGCGTACGGCCCGGAAGCGCGCTCCGCCCAAATTCTCCATCAGCAGCGCCAGGGCGAGCCCGATCAGTACGGAAATGCCAACACTTCCGAACGTGTAGACCGCGGTATTTCTCAACGATTGCCAGAAGATCGGATCCGAGAAGAGGCTTTGGTAGTTTTCGGAGCCGACGTATCGAGCCGGCTGAAAATCCACCAGATTGTAATCCTGCACCGACAGGAGAAGCGTGTAGACGACAGGATAACCAACCACGACGGCAAGCACCGCCAGCGTTGGCAGCACCATCCAATCCAGCCACGGCGCCCGCCCGGCCTTTCGCCGAACGGGCGCCTGCCCCCCTGTCGCGCCGACTGTGGTCATTGCCGATCAAGCCGCTGCTGGATGGAAGCCGCGATCTGGTCGATGGGCTGGTTTCCGGTTACCGCTTCCTGGACGCCGGCCATCACCGCGGTGGCGGCGGCTGCGAATGCCGGACCGTATGGCTGCGGAGTCAGCGTCGGAATGACAGTCTCGGAAAAAGCGTTGAAGATCGGCGTGTCGAGCTGACTCGCAAGCTCTTCGTTCGGCGCCTTCGCCAGCGGCGGCAGTGACGAATTGTAGCTGATCGTGTAGTTCGCGATCGCATCCGGCGATGTCGCCAGATACTGCATGAACGCCCAGGCGGCCTCCTTCTTTTCGCTGTCCGCAAACATCACCAACTGATGACCGCCCTCGAAGGAGTACGATTTGCCGCTGGGTCCTGCCGGCATGGCGGTCACGCCCCACCGATCGTAGAAATCCTCGTCGGGCATGCTGTTGGTGCTCTGGATTACGCCCTGGAGCAGGACCTGATCCCAGTGGAAGGCCACCTTGTCCTGGGCGGCCAGCGGCCGGAACTCGCCGATCTTGCGACCGGGATCGATGTAGCCCTTCTGGGCGAGGTCCCGCATCCATTGCAGATAGGCCTTCATCTCGGGCGATTCGGCGCCAGTGGCGCCCTCGCCGGCGGGAAGCGCGCCGAAGGTCCGCATCCACGGCCAGTTCGAGCTCATGGAAAAGGCGCGGTTGGTCGTGTCGAGCCCAAGCGGAATGACGTCCGGCTGGGTCTCCTTGATCTTGGCCATCGCCGCCATCAGCTCGTCGATCGTCTTCGGCGGGTTTTGCGGGTCGAGCCCCGCCTTTTCCATGATTGCCTTTGTACCAGAAACCGGCGGGCGCCTGGCTCCACGGCAGAGCGATGAGCTGGCCGTTGACCTTCAGCCCCTCGATTGATGCCGGCTTCATCTTCGCTTCCAGTTCGCCGCCAGCAAGAGCGTCGAGCGGCTCGAGCTTGCCGCTCGATGCCAGCAGGAAAGTGTCGTTGCCCGCAAGCTGCGCCACGTCCGGAGGGTTGCCGGACCGCAAGCGAAGTACGAGCTGGCGTGCGATTTCGGAGAACGAAATTGCCTCGCTCTGGATTTCTATATTGGGATTGGCGGCCTCGAAATCCGCGATGACCTTATCGATGCCGGGGCGCGTCGTGCCCTCGGCCGACGCCCAGTTGGCGAATGTGATGGTGACCTTGTCCTGCGCATTCGCCGTAGCGATTGCGATGCCGAGGGTAAGTGCAGTCGAGGCAACGAGAACGGGCGCAAGCCCAAGTTTGCTGAAGCGGAACATTAAGACCTCCCTGTCTTTTCAGATCGCGGCCCTAACCTCCTCCAAGAGGGCAACGCCCGCTATCCGCCGGGCTTAGTATCTGATATGCCAGATACTGTCTAGGCAGATTAGATGTTTCCAGCTACAAGGAATCAAAAACCAGGGGACGGGAACGTTGGACCTCGGAAGACTGAGCAGGCCGGAATCGCTCTCCGAAATGGCTTTGCGCGAACTGCGCAACGCCATCATCGACGGTCGCCTGAAACTCGGGGACCAGCTGTCGGAGATCCGCCTTTCCAAGATGCTGGGGATCAGCAAGACGCCGGTGCGCGAGGCATTGCAGGAATTGCGCCGCGAGGGCCTGGTGCAGATCGATCCACAGCGCGGAACGTCGATCTTCCGCATAGAAGACGCCGAGATCGATCAGATCGCCGAGTTTCGAGGGCTGCTCGAGATTGCCGCGGTGCGCAAGATCTTTTCCGGCGATCGGACCAGGGCGTGCCAAAGGATGCGCGCAGTCGTCGACGCTATGCACAAATCCCTCTCGGGCAACGACATCCAGACCTATCGACGGCTCGATGCCGACTTCCATCTCGTCCTGATCGAAAATTGCGGAAATACCTATATCGTCGACGCCTACGGCCTGATCTCGGCAAAGATCGGCGCCTTGCGAACACGCGCACACGACGACAGGGACGTAGTCGACCGTTCGCTCGGGACCCATTCGCAGCTTTGCGAAATGCTCGAAGCAGGGGACGAAAAAGGGTTCTGCACACTGCTGGCGCGGCACATCCAAAATACCGGCCGCGACTATCGCGCATGGCTTTCCAGGCAACCCCATCAGGCGATCCTGCACGAATCTCTCCGCCACGCTTCGCGTGAATCCGGTGCAGACAAGACGGAGAGCAACGAACCCGCGTGACGGTCGCATCCCGGCCGGCGCCACCACAGCGGGAGGCAAAGCCCCACCGCATCCTCTGATAATCCGCAACAAACGGAGACTTCGTATGCCCATGCCCGTGAACACGTTCAAAAATGGGCTAAGCGGCCCGAACAGGATGCTCGGGGTCTGGGCAATGAGCGGGAACCCGGTTGCGGCCGAAGCGCTGGGTTTCGCGGGATACGATTTCGTCGTGCTCGACATGGAACACGGTCCCAACGACGTGCCGCGCGTCCTGACGCTGCTTCAGGCGATGGCCGGCACGCCGGCCTCATCGGTTGTCCGGTTGCCGTGGAACGATTTCGTCGTCGTGAAGCAGTTGCTGGACTGTGGCGCCCAGACGCTAATGTTCCCCTATGTCCAGAACGCCGAAGAGGCGCGGCGCGCGGTGGCCGCGACCCGCTATCCCGCTGAAGGCGTTCGCGGCGTCGCCGGCATGAGCCGGGCGACCCGCTATGGCAGTGTGCCCGATTACTTCCGCGACGCTGCCAGGGAGATTTGCGTTGTGCTGCAACTCGAAACCGTCGAGGCGGTCGCGAACCTTCCTGAAATCGCCGCGGTGCCCGGTGTGGACTGCATCTTCATCGGCCCCAGCGACCTGTCGGCGAGCCTCGGCCGGATCGGCCAGACCGACCATCCGGACGTCCAGAAGGCGCTGGCTTCCGCTGCGAAGGAATGCGCACGTGCCGGCAAGCCTTGCGGAATCCTGGCGACGAATGCGGTCCGCGCCGCCGATTACCTGGACTACGGCTACGACTGGGTCGCGGTCGGGTCGGATCTCGGGCTGATGATGGCGGCGGCGCGAAAAGACCTGAGCGTGCTCAGGGCTGATCGGTGAACTGATGCATGTTCTGACGCCCGAGGCGATTCCGATCGGGGAAACGAAGGCCGTGCTGGGGGAAGGCGCGTTCTGGTCCGCGGAAGACGACGCGCTGCTTTGGGTCGACATCCTCGGCAAGAGGGTTTTCCGGACGCGTCCCGACAGCGGGCGGACCGAGGAATGGAGCTTTCCGGAGCAAACCGCTTTCGTGCAGCCGGCCGACGACGGCACGTGGCTCATCGGCCAGGAGAAGGGCATCGTGCGCCTTGATCCCGCCACCGGGCGGACTGAAGATTTTCTCGCTATCGAGGCTGACGATCCGACCACACGGACAAATGATGCCGGCTGCGACCGTCAGGGCCGCCTTTTCGTCGGCACGATGCGAATTCCCGATTTTGGACTGGAGCCCGTCGGCTCGCTTTACCGGATCGCCAGCCGCGGCCCGGCGGAAACGGTCGATACCGGCCTCACCATACCGAACGGCATCGCCTTCAGCCCCGAAGGCGACATCGCCTACTGGGCCGATACCTACATGACCAAACGCCAGGTCTGGCGCGCCGGCTATGACGCGGCTACTGGGCGCGTTCACGAAAAGCAGGCCTTCGTTCAGCTTCCGGAAGCGCTTGGCCGTCCGGACGGAGCTGCTGTCGACGCAGACGGCTGTTACTGGGTCGCAGCGGTCTGGGGCTGGCAATTGCTGCGCTACACGCCTCACGGCGAACTGGATTTGGCGGTGCATCTTCCGGTCCAGCGCCCGTCGAAACTGGCCTTCGGCGGGCCGGACCTGAAGACCATCTACGTCACCTCGATCAGCGACGGGCTTGGCGACGATGCCCCGAAGACCCAGCCGCTTGCTGGTCGCCTGCTGGCGATCAACCTCGGGATTCAAGGATTGCCTGCGGTCCGTTTTCGCCTTGCCGGGACGTGAGACGAATTCGCAATCGTATCGCCGGAAATGACTAGGCTTTCTTGTTTATTAGACTCCGCTGCGAGATGGCAAAGTCCGGCCCATGGAACTTGGCCTAGGCGCTGACTCGTGCTCGGCGAGATCCATCCGGCAGTTCGGCGGCTTCGTCGAACTCACCATGCATCCCTGGATCGTGGCGATGTGTGAAGCGACGCTCGGCCGGGACTATCAGATCGTCGAGATTGGCTTCGACACGCCATTCCAGGGCGCGAAACACCAGCCGTGGCACCGCGATTTTCCCTCGCCGGCCGATACCTATCGGGACCGCCGCATTACCTCGCTCGCATTCAACCTGACCGGTGTCGATGTGACGCCCGACATGGGGCCATTCGAGATCGCGCCGGGCACACAATATGTCGACGGGCGGGAATGGAAGCACGAAATGTTTCCGCCAAGCGAAATCTGGCCGCAATTCGCCGAGCGAGGAGTGCGCAAATACCCGGAAATGGCGATGTTTCGTGTCGCTCGGCGCTCACCGTCCATCGCGGAACCGCCCACCCTTCGCCGGTCGCCCGCCCGGTTCTGGTGCTCGGTGTAGATGCGCCCGGCGCGGGCCACGCTGCCCTGCACGATATGATGGTGACGCAGAAATACTACGACGCGTTGCCGGCGACTGTGCGCGACCATCTCGTCTGCCGCGTAGTCGACGAACTCGTTCCGGTTACCCAGAAGCACGATATCGAGGGGCTGGTCATGGGTAGCGATTAGAGCATCGACAGCGATGGCTGCAAACCGGCGAAAGCTTGTTCAGTCGATGCAAATAGAAAAAGGCGGCTAGGCCGCCTTTTCGCTTTAGATACAAACGTCTTAGCCGATTTGTGAATGGTGCGGTCGAGAAGACTCGAACTTCCACGGGTTGCCCCACAGCGACCTCAACGCTGCGCGTCTACCAATTCCGCCACGACCGCACGTCACGAAAGAACCGGTCGAAACCGGCCAGCGGCATTTAGCAAATCGTTTCCGGCGAAACAAGTGCGCCAGCCGCTTTATTCGGCTCAAGTTCACGCCGTGCGAAACAGTGCGCCTGATGTCTCTGGCCCACAACAAAACTGGACCTTTTCAGCGCTTGCCGCCATATGATGGAGCCTAGCGAGAACCTGATGTCAGAACGCAGCCAGATAGCCGGATCGTTCCTGCCCGCGCCCGGTTCGGCGCCGGTCGAATGGCGAATCGAGCCCGGGTTTACCGGATACGAGCAGGCGCTTGCGGTGATGGAAGCCCGCGCCGGCGCGATCCGCGACGGCACGGAGGGCGAACTGGTCTGGCTCGTGGAACATCCCCCGCTCTACACGGCCGGAACCTCGGCGCGCGTCGAGGACCTTGTCGAACCCGACCGCTTTCCGGTGTTCAATGCCGGCCGCGGCGGCGAATACACCTATCACGGTCCCGGCCAGCGGGTCGCCTATGTCATGCTCGACCTTAAACGGCGGCGCGAAGACGTGCGCGCCTTCGTCGCCGCGCTGGAGGATTGGATCATCGCTGCGCTGGCGGCATTCAACGTGCGCGGCGAACGCCGAGAGGACCGCGTCGGCGTCTGGGTCGTGCGGCCGGACCGGCCGCCCATGCCGGACGGATCGGCGGCCGAGGAAAAGATCGCCGCGATCGGTATCAGGCTGCGGCGCTGGGTCAGCTTTCACGGCATCGCCATCAATGTCGAACCCGATCTTTCGCATTTCACCGGCATCGTGCCTTGCGGCGTGGCCGACCACGGCGTGACCAGCCTGGTCGATCTTGGCCTGCCGGTGGCGATGGCCGATCTCGACCTGGTGCTGAAGTCCGCCTTCGTCGAGGTGTTCGGGCCGGTTCTGGACGTTGCGGGGGCGCAGCACAGAAGGAGCGCATGACATGAACGGAGGAGTTTTCGGGAGCGGCGCCTTGTGGCGCGCGCTAGCCCTGACCTTGCTGCTGGCCGGGCCTGCCTCGGCACAGCAGGCGGCCGACACGGTCGCGCCGGAGGCAAAGACCGCGGTCGAATCGAAGCCGGCCGTTCAGGCCAAGCGCCAGATGGTCGTCGCCGCCAACCCGCTGGCCGCCGAGGCAGGGCTCGAAGTGCTGCGCGCCGGCGGCAACGCGGCCGATGCGCTTGTGGCGATGCAGACGGTGCTAGGCCTCGTCGAGCCGCAATCCTCCGGCATGGGCGGCGGCGCTTTCCTCGTCTGGTATGACGGCAAGACCGGAAAACTCACCACCTTCGACGGCAGAGAGACCGCGCCCGCCGCGGCGACGCCGGATCTCTTCCTGGGTGAAGACGGCCAGCCACTCGAATTCATGGACGCCGTGGTCGGCGGCCGCTCGGTCGGCGTTCCCGGCGTGCCACGGCTGCTCGAAACCGTCCACCGGCGCTTCGGCACGCGGCCATGGCAGTCGCTGTTCGAACCGGCGATCAAGCACGCCGAAGAGGGTTTCGCGATCTCCCCTCGCCTTGCAGCCCTCGTCGCCAATGAAGGCGAGAAGCTCGACGAGGATGCCGGCGCGCGCGCCTATTTCTTCGCGCCCGACGGATCGCCTTTGGCCGCCGGTCACATGCTGCGCAATCCCGACTATGCCGCGACGCTAAGGGTTGTGGCGGCGGACGGGGCCGATGCCTTCTACAACGGTCCGATCGCGGCAAAGATCGTCGAGACGGTACGCTCGCACCCGACTAATCCCGGCCGGCTGACGCTGGACGACATGGCCGTCTACAAGGTCAAGGAGAGGCCGGCCGTCTGCGCGTCTTATCGCGGCCACGAAGTCTGCGGCATGGGACCGCCCTCCTCCGGCGCGATCGCCGTCGGACAGATACTCGGGCTGCTCGAGCCCTACGACATCGCCACGCTTGGCAAGGACGACCCGGAAGCCTGGCGGCTGATCGGCGACGCCTCTCGCCTCGCCTTCGCGGACCGCGGGCGTTACGTCGCAGACAGCGATTTCGTCTCGATGCCCGAAGGCTTGCTCGACCCTGCCTATCTCAAGGCGCGTTCGGAATTGCTCCGCCGTCCGACAGCACTGGGCGAAGACGAAGCCAAGGCCGGCGAACCGGCATGGCAGAAGGCAGAACTCCGCATCGACGGCGTCTCCTTTGAAATGCCCTCGACATCGCATTTCGTGATCGTCGACGCAGCCGGCAATATCGCCTCGGTGACCACGACGATCGAAAACGGTTTCGGCGCGCGGCTGATGACGGGCGGCTTCCTGCTCAACAACGAGCTTACCGACTTCTCTTTCGCCCCCGTCGAGGATGGCGACAACGTCGCCAACCGCGTCGAGCCCGGCAAGCGGCCGCGCTCGTCGATGTCGCCGACCATCGTCCTCAAGGACGGAAAGCCGGTCTTCGCGCTCGGCTCGCCGGGCGGCTCGAGCATCATCTCCTATGTCGCCACCACGCTGATCGGGCTGATCGACTGGAAGATGGACATGCAGGCTGCAATCTCGATGCCGCATCTCGTCAATAGGTTCGGTCCCTACGATCTCGAAAAGGGAACTGCCGCCGAAGGGCTGGCCGCCGACCTTGAGGCGCTGGGCTATAAGGTTGCCGTGAAAGACCTGAACTCGGGCCTGCACGGCGTCGCCATCCAGCCATCGGGGTTGACCGGCGGAGCCGATCCGCGCCGCGAAGGCGTCGCCCTCGGCGATTGAGCGCCGGAGCAACAAGCGGCGGCGACCCGGCAGTCGCCGCCGAGGCCGGGTATTCTCAGAGAGCGCCGATCCATACGGCCATCGAAACCAAAAATGTGCTCATGCAAACCAGCGAGACCACGTCTTGCACCAAATCGGTCATGATTCCCTCCTGTTTTCTGTATGTTCGTACTTTGTTCCCTTTTTATTCGGATGTCAAACGCCTGCACACGCCCGGAACTCGCAAGGGTAAATGAAAGGTGAAAGGCAGTAGGGCCCGCGGCCGCGCGGCAGAACCGTCAGAGAGGAACGACTTTGCCTTCCTCAAGCGTGACGCGCCGGTCCATGCGCCGCGCAAGCTCATGATTGTGCGTGGCGATCAATGCAGCTAGCCCGGACTGGCGGACAAGCGCCGCCAGCGCCTCGAATACATAAGAGGCCGTGACCGGATCTAGATTGCCGGTCGGCTCGTCGGCGAGCAGCACCAGCGGGGCATTGGCCACGGCGCGGGCGATCGCCACGCGCTGTTGCTCGCCGCCCGACAGTTCCGCAGGGCGGTGGTGGCCGCGATTGCCGATCTGCATATAGTCGAGCAGCTGGTTGGCCCTCTCGCTCGCTTCCGACGCCGGCAGCCCTTTGACCAGTTGCGGCATCATGATGTTTTCGAGCGCCGAGAATTCCGGCAGCAGATGGTGGAACTGGTAGACAAAGCCGATGTCGTTGCGGCGGATGGCTGTCCGGTCGTCGTCCGAGAGGCGGCCGCAGGCTCTGCCCGACAGGATGACGTCGCCGGCGTCAGGACGCTCCAGAAGGCCAGCCGTGTGCAGCAGCGTCGACTTGCCGGTGCCCGACGGTGCGACCAGCGCCACCATCTCACCGCGCCTCAGTGAAAAATCCACGCCGTTCAAAATGGTGAGCTTGCGCGGGCCCTGCACATAGTGCCGCTCGACGCTTTTCAGCTCGATGATGATGTCGCCGGAGCGATTGCCGCTTGTCATTCGTAACGCAAGGCCTCGACGGGATCGAGCTTGGCCGCGCGCCATGCCGGAAACAGCGTCGCCAGGAACGACAGCACCAGCGCCATCAATATGACGGACAGTGTCTCGCCCGGATCCATCTTGGCCGGCAGCTTGCTCAGGAAATACAGCTCGGGATTGAACAGCACCGTACCCGACATCCAGGAAAAGAGCTGGCGGATCGATTCGACGTTGAGACAGATGACTATGCCGAGGATGACGCCGGCGATCGTGCCGGTGACGCCGATCGCCGCTCCCGTCATCAGGAATATCCGCATCACCGCACCACGCGACGCGCCCATCGTGCGCAGTATGGCGATGTCATGGCTCTTGTCCTTCACCAGCATGATGAGGCCGGAAATGATGTTCAGCGCCGCGACCAGAACGATCAGCGTCAGGATCATGAACATGACATTGCGCTCGACCTGAAGCGCCGAGAAGAAGGTCTGGTTGCGCTGGCGCCAATCGGACAGGAATATCTGCCGCTGGGCTGCCGCCTCGACCGGCTCCTTGAGCGCGTCGACGTCGTCGGGATTATCCACGAAGATCTCGATCGACTGGGCGCGGCCCTCCATGTTGAAGTAGAGCTGCGCCTCGGCAAGCGGCATGAAGATAATCGACGCATCGTATTCCGACATGCCGACTTCGAATATCGCGGTGACGGGATAGGCCTTCACGCGCGGCGTTGTGCCGAACGGCGTCACGTCGCCATCGGGCGAAACCAGCGTGATGGAATCGCCGAGCGCCAGGCCGAGATTGTCGGCCATGCGCTGGCCGATCGCCACGCCTTCGCTGGTGTCGAAGCCGACGATTGAGCCTTGGCGGATGTTGTTGGCCACCAGGGTGACCTTGCCCAGATCCTCGCCGCGTATACCGCGCACCAGCGCGCCGGTTCCAGGTCCGGCGTCGCCCGATGACAACACCTGCCCGTCGATCAGCGGGATAGCGTATTTGACACCCGGCACACCGTTGATGCGGCCAGCCACTTCGGCATAGTCCTCGAGCGGCATGTCGACCGGCTGAACGATCAGATGGCCGTTGATGCCGAGGATGCGGGTCAGGAGTTCGGCGCGAAAGCCGTTCATGACCGCCATGACTATGATCAGCGTCGCGACGCCCAGCATGATGCCGACGAAGGAGATCGAGGCGATCACCGAGATCACCGTCTCCTTGCGCTTGGAACGCAGATAGCGCCAGGCGACCATGCGCTCGAACGGCGAAAACGGTCCGGCGCCGGTTGGCCTTGCTGTCGCGACCGTCTCGCTCATGCAGCGCCGAACCGTTTCGCCGCTGCTTCGATCGGCATTGTTTCGCGTTCACCGGTGCGGCGGTTCTTGATCTCGATCTCGCCGGCCGCCACGCCACGCGGCCCAACGACCATCTGCCAGGGCAACCCGATGAGATCGGCGGTGGCAAACTTGCCGCCCGGCCGCTGGTCGGTGTCGTCGTAGAGGACATCTTTGCCCGCTGCGGTCAGCTTGCTGTAGAGTTCATCGCAGACGCGGTCGCATTCAGCGTCGCCGGCCTTCATGTTGATGATGCCGACATCGAACGGCGCGACAGATTCCGGCCAGATGATGCCGCTCTCGTCATGGCTGGCCTCGATGATTGCCGCGATCAGCCGCGTCGGTCCGATGCCGTAGGAGCCCATCGAGACGAAATGGTCCTTGCCGTCGGGGCCGGCCACGCGCGCATCCATTGGCTTCGAATACTTGTCGCCGAAGTGGAAGATGTGGCCGACCTCGATACCGCGCGCCGAAAGCCGATCGCCCTCGGCGATCTTGTCCCATGCAGCCTCGTCATGCATTTCGTCAGTCGCGGCATAGGGCGCCGTCCAGTCGCCCACGATGCCGGCGATCTCGCTGTCATTCTCAAAATCCGTCGCCTCGCCAGGCACCGGCAGTTCAAGGAAATCGCGGTGGCAAAAAACCTGGCTTTCGCCGGTGTCAGCGAGGATGATGAATTCGTGGGAGAGATCGCCGCCGATCGGGCCGGTGTCCGCACGCATCGGTATGGCCTTCAGGCCCATGCGGGTGAAAGTGCGCAGATAGGATACGAACATTCGGTTGTAGGCAGCCTTCGCGCCTTCGAAATCGAGATCGAAGGTGTAGGCGTCCTTCATCAGGAATTCTCTGCTGCGCATCACGCCGAAGCGCGGCCGCACCTCGTCGCGGAATTTCCACTGTATGTGGTAGAGGTTCAGCGGCAGGTCCTTGTAGGATTTGACGTAGGAGCGGAAGATCTCCGTGACCATTTCCTCGTTGGTCGGACCGAACAGCATGTCGCGCTCGTGCCTGTCCTTGATGCGCAGCATCTCCTTGCCGTAATCCTCATAGCGTCCGCTTTCGCGCCACAGATCGGCCGACTGAATTGTCGGCATCAGGATTTCGAGCGCGCCGGCGCGGTCCTGTTCCTCGCGGATGATGCGGCAGACCTTGTCCAGCACCTTCTTGCCAAGCGGCAGCCATGAAAAACTGCCTGCCCCCTGCTGCCGGATCATGCCGGCGCGCAGCATCAGCCTGTGCGAAACGATCTCCGCTTCGCGCGGGTTTTCTTTTAGGATGGGCAGGAAATAGCGCGACAGCCGCATGAGGGTTCCGTGAGGTGAAGAATGGCGCCGGAATCGGCGGCAAGGCGGGTGCTTGCACGCGCTTCATAGCCATTTCATGGCCGGATGGAAACCCGCGCGCCGAAGCCAGCCACGGCGCTGTGTGTTTTGCAAGCATGCCCTGCCGAACTATTGTGCAGTGCAGCACATCAAGCGCTGTTTCAGCGCAATATTTCTAGTGACATTTTATTGCAGGTTGGTCTAATGTGCCTCGATAACCGAGAGGGCAGAGCAAAATCTGCCTTCCTACGCGGTCAAAGTCTTGGGAGGATGCGATCTAGGCGCGGTTACTCGCAGCCGCCGGAACACCGGAAAGCAGATCGGACGCGTTCAATTGCAAGGCCTTGTGCCTTGCATTTTTTTTGAGCAATCAGAAAAACTTGTGAACCTTTGCTGAGAAGCCGCGCGAGGTCGCCTCAGCACATCACCCCGAAAACCGGAATCGGTTTTCGGAAAGGATCATGCGCAATTCAAAGTCTTGGAGCGTCCTTGCGCGTCCAAGAGGACGCGCGGCACTCTAATCGTATTCCGGCATGAAGTGCGGAATGTCGTCGATGCCGAGACCGAAGACATCGGTCAAAACGTAAAGCGCCCCAAAGATCAGCAGCGAAACGATGGTAGTGCGGATCACGGCGCGTAGCATATGCGGGCCATGCGGGGCGCTGGACACAGTGCCGAGCACCGTCTCGCCTTCATCGTCCTGGGTCTTCAGGGTGAACGGAAGCGTGGCGAACAGCACCAGCCACCAGATGATGAAGTAAATGGCGGCTACGGAAATCCAGCTCATACTTCTTCCAGTTCCACCAGCGTGCCAAGGAAATCCTTGGGGTGCAGGAACAGCACCGGCTTGCCATGCGCGCCGATCCTGGGGTTGCCGTCGCCGAGCACCCGCGCGCCCGCCGCCATCAACCGGTCGCGGGCGGCAAGGATGTCGTCGACCTCATAGCAGATGTGGTGCATGCCGCCTGCCGGGTTCTTCTCCAGGAAGGCAGCAATCGGTGAGTTTTCGCCAAGCGGCTCAAGCAGTTCGACCTTCGTATTGCCGGTATCGATGAACACCACTGTCACACCGTGCTCGGGCAGCGCCTGCGGCGCGGTGAGCTTCGCGCCGAGAGTGTCGCGGTAGACAGCACTTGCCGCGGCCAGATCCGGCACTGCGATGGCGACATGGTTCAGGCGGCCGAGCATGGGGACTCCATGAAAATGCGTGGGGCAAGCGTTGACCAGGCAGTGGGCAATAGCCAGTAGGCAGTAGGGTAAATCGATATCGAGAACCGCTCGCCAATCTTCCGTTTCCCCTACTGCCTATTGCCCACTGCCCTATCATCTCGTGACGAACACCGTCACCAGTGGCTTCTTGCCCCAGGCTTCATTCGCGGCCGATCGTACGGCGCGGCGCACCGCCTCCTGCACCAGGTCGAGGTCTTTTCGCCGCTGGCGCGGTATCGAGTCCACCGCTCCGATCGCCGCATCCAGCATGATTTCCTCGAGGTCCTCGCCGCCGCGGTCGGCAAGAGCGACGCCGATGGCCACCAGATCCGGGTCGCCGGCCAACTCGTATTTTTCGTCGAGAACGACATTGACCGCGACATGACCGGCGAAGGAGAGCTTGCGCCGATCTCGGATGCCCATCGCCTCGTCGTCACCGATCAGCTTGCCGTCCTTGTAGACGCGGCCGAACGGCACCTGGTCGATGATCTCGGCAGCGCCCGGCGCCAGCCGCAGCATGTCGCCGTTGCGCGCCTGCGCGACTTCCGGAATGCCCGACTGCGTCATCAGCACTCCTTGCGCGACAAGGTGAGCGGCTTCGCCATGCACTGGGACACCGATGCGCGGCCGCGTCCATTCGTACATCTTGCGCAGTTCGTTGCGGCGCGGGTGGCCGGACACGTGGACCAGCGCCTCGTTATCCTCGATGATCCGCACCCCCTGCTCGATCAGCTGGTTCTTGATCTCGATAATTGCCTTCTCGTTGCCGGGGATGGTGCGCGACGAAAAGACGACGATGTCTCCCGGCGACAGCGCCACGGTCTTCATCTCGTCGCGCGCCAGCTTTGCGAGTGCAGCGCGCGCCTCACCCTGGCTGCCTGTGCAGATGATGACGAGGTTTTCGCGCGGAATGAAGCCGTAGTCCTCCTCCGCGATGAATTCCGGCAGGCCCTCCATGTAGCCGAGCTCGCTGGCGACATCGATCATGCGCTTCAGCGAACGGCCGAGCACCAGCACCTGCCGTCCGGTATCGCGGGCGGCTTCGGCGATCGAACGGACGCGGCCGACATTGGATGAGAAGGTGGTGACCGCGACGCGGCCCGGGGCCTTTTCGATGACGCCGCGCAGCCCCTGCCCCACCGCCTGCTCCGATGGCGATTCGCCCTCGCGCATGGCGTTGGTGGAATCGCAGATCAGCGCCAGCACGCCGCCCTTGTCGCCGAGTGCGCGGAACCGCGCCTCATCGGTCATCGGGCCGATCTCGGGCGCGGGATCGAGCTTCCAGTCGCCCGTATGGATCACCGTGCCGAGCGGCGAGGTGATAGCCAGCGACATTGGCTCGGGTATCGAATGACTGACCGGTATCGCCTCGATGGAGAAAGGCCCGACAGTGAATGTTTCGCCGGCGCGGTAGATCGTCACGGGCACCTTTGGCGCGCCGTTTTCTCCCTGGCGCTTGGCCTCAAGCAGGCCGGCAGCGAACGGCGTCATCCAGACTGGCGCCTTGAGGCGCGGCCACAGTTCCAGCAGCGCGCCGTAATGGTCCTCATGCGCATGAGTGATGACGATGCCGCGCAGGTTGCCGACCTCGGCCTCGATGAAGCGCGTATCGGGCAGGACCAGATCGACGCCGGGAAGGTCTGGACCGGGAAAGGTCACGCCGACATCGACCACGATCCACTCGCGGTTCTGCGCGGGGCCGTAGCCATAGAGCGCGAAGTTCATACCGATCTCGCCAACGCCGCCGAGCGGCACGAAGACGAGTTCAGCGTTGCGGGTCGTTGCCATTGTTATCCCTCTCCTGCCCTCAGGCAGCGCCGGCGGAAGCGACCGCGCCGAAATGCACGTCGCCCGCGGCTATTTTCAACATATCACCGCGATCGTCGCGGATCACAAACCGGCAATCTTCATCGATCGTCTCGAACACGCCGCGCACGACATTGCCGTCAACGCGCACCGCGACCTGACTACCTAGTCCCGCAGCGCGGGAAAGCCAGCGCCGGCGGATTTCCGCCAGCCCCCTGCCCTCATTCCAGACTCGCGCATTCTCGTTCCACGCGTCCGACAGCGCTAGAAACAGCGTCTCGGCATCGCAAGCCGCCCCAAGCGCCTTAAGCGACGTCGCCGGATATGGCACGTCGTCGGGATGGGCGACCACATTGACGCCGATGCCCACCGCGATGGCGCAGCGGTCGCTGCCGAGCGTCGCCGATTCAAGCAGGATGCCGGCGAGCTTGGCGCCTTCGGCGAGCACATCGTTCGGCCATTTCAGCTCGAAGCGGTTGCGGCCTGCGCCGCTGCCGCCGTCCGGCGCAATCGAAAAACGGCCGTTCGGAACGACGGCGTTCAACGCATCGGCAAGCGCCAGGCCGGCGACGAAGCCGAGCGTGGCGGCAGTGCGAAGGTCGCCGCCGGTGATGAGCAGCAGCGTTGCGGCGAGATTGCCGGGCGGCGTCGCCCAGGCCCGGCCGCGCCGGCCTCGGCCGCTTTCCTGCTGCTTCGAGACGATCCAAAGCCTGCCGGGATCGCCTTCGCGGGCGCGCTCCAGCGCCAAAGCATTCGTCGAGCCGACCTTGTCATGGGCTTCGAGCCGGAACCCCTCGGACTCGCAGGTCGGCGCGAGCACGAATCCCATCTAGAAGAATGTCTTGGCGGCGGCCTGCGCCATGCGCCCGATAGGGCCGCCGATCAGCACGTAGAACAGCACGAACGCGCCGGAAGCGCCGAGCACGAGCCGCAACTCGCCGGCCATCGGCAGGAAGCCCCCGACCGGCTCGTCGAACCACATGATCTTGATGATGCGCAGATAATAGTATGCGCCGACGACGGACGTCAGCACGCCTATGATGGCGAGCGCGTAGAGTTCGGCGTTGATCGCCGCGAGGAAGACGTACCATTTCCCCCAGAAGCCGGCGAGCGGCGGAATGCCCGCCAGCGAGAACATCAGGATGGTCAATATCGTCGCCATCATCGGGTTGGTCGCCGACAGGCCGGCGAGATCGCTGATCTGCTCGACATTGCCGTCCTTGCGCCGCATGGCGAGGATGAAGGCGAAGGTTCCGAGCGTCATCACCAGATAGATCAGCATGTAGATGACGACGCCGCGCGCGCCGGCCTGGCTGTTGGCGGCAAGGCCGACCAGCGCAAATCCCATGTGCCCGATCGACGAATAAGCCATCAGGCGCTTGATGTTCGACTGGCCGATCGCGGCGAATGAGCCAAGCGCCATCGAGGCGATCGATACGAAGACGATGATCTGCTGCCAGTCCGGAGCAATCGGCTCGAATGCGCCCATGGTGACGCGCAGGATCAGCGCCATCGCCGCCATTTTGGGGGCAGCCGCGAAGAAGGCGGTGACCGGCGTCGGCGCGCCTTCATAGACGTCAGGCGTCCACATGTGGAACGGCACGGCCGAGATCTTGAACGCGAGGCCGGCCATGACGAAGACCAGGCCGAAAACCAGGCCGAGCTGACGTTCGCCGCCGGAAAGCGCTGCTGCAATGGCGTCGAAATCGGTGTTGCCGGTGTAGCCGTAAACCAGCGAAATGCCGTAGAGCATCATGCCCGACGAAAGCGCGCCGAGAACGAAGTATTTGAGGCCGGCTTCCGTCGAACGCAGGCTGTCGCGGTTGATGGCGGCCACGACATAGAGCGCGAGCGACTGCAGCTCGAAGCCGAGATAAAGCGCGATCATGTCGTTGGCGGAGATCATCAGCATCATGCCGAGCGTCGCCAGCATGATCAGCACCGGATATTCGAACTTGTCGAATTTTTCCGCCTTGGCGAAACCGACCGACATGATCAGCGTCACTACCGATCCGGTCAGCGTCAGGAACTTCATGAAATGCGCGAACGGATCGCTGACGAAGGAATTGCCGAACGCCTTGCCCTCGCCGCCGAACAGCACCATCCACGCCCCGGCGCCGATCAGTATGGCGACTGCCAGCCCGGTCACCGTCGAATTGGCGCGGGGCCCCGAATAGACCCCGACCATCAGCAGCGCCAGGGCTCCGATCGCGATAATCAGCTCCGGCGTCGCGAGCGTCAGGCTCGAATAAAGTTCCGGCGTCATAAGCCCGCCCCTGTCAATGCGCTGCGGCTGGCGCGGCCGCTGCCGGCTGCACGACGGCAGGCTGCGGCTGCGGTACCGCGTCGAGCGATACTGTGACGTTGTTCACGAGCGCCTGCACGGAAGCAGTCGTCGCATCGAGAATGGGCGCTGGGTAGACGCCGAAGAAGATGACTAGCACCACCAGCGGGTAGATCACCACTTTCTCGCGCGTCGAAAGGTCGAGCAGGCCCTTCAGGCTTTCCTTCGACAGGACGCCGAAGATCACTTTGCGATAGAGCCACAGCGCATAGGCTGCCGACAGCACGACGCCTGTCGCGGCAAACAGCGCCACCCATGTGTTGACCCTGAACACGCCGAGCAGTGTCAGGAACTCGCCGACGAAACCGCTCGTCCCGGGCAGCCCGACATTGGCCATGGTGAAGATCATGAACACCACGGCGTATTTCGGCATGTTGTTGACCAGCCCGCCATAGGCGGCGATCTCGCGCGTATGCATGCGGTCGTAGATCACGCCCACGCAGAGGAACAGCGCGCCCGAAACCAGCCCGTGCGACAGCATCTGGAAGAGCGAGCCCTGGATGCCTTCCTGGTTCATCGCGAAGATTCCCATGGTCACGAAGCCCATATGGGCGACTGACGAATAGGCGATCAGCTTCTTCATGTCCTCCTGCATCAGCGCCACCAGCGAGGTGTAGATGATGGCCACGACCGAAAGCGCGAAGATCAGCGGCTGGAAGTAGAGCGACGCGTCCGGGAACATCGGCAGCGAGAAGCGCAGGAAGCCGTAGCCGCCCATCTTCAACAGGATGGCGGCCAGGATGACCGAGCCCGCCGTCGGCGCCTCGACATGCGCGTCCGGCAGCCAGGTGTGGACCGGCCACATCGGCATCTTCACCGCGAAGGAGGCGAAGAAGGCGAGCCACAGCCAGGTCTGCATGCCGGCCGGGAAATCGTGCGTAAGCAGCGTCGGGACGTCCGTTGTGCCGGACTGGAAGAACATCGCCATGATGGCGAGGAGCATCAGCACCGAGCCGAGCAGTGTGTAGAGGAAGAACTTGAACGAGGCGTAGACACGCCGCTTGCCGCCCCAAACGCCGATGATGATGAACATCGGGATCAGGCCAGCCTCGAAGAACACGTAGAACAGGACGATGTCGAGCGCCGTGAACACGCCGATCATCAGCGTTTCCAGGATCAGAAATGCGATCATGTATTCCTTGACGCGCTTCTCCACCGATTCCCAGCTTGCCAGGATGCAGAGCGGCATCAGGAAGGTGGTCAGGATCACGAACAGCATCGAAATGCCGTCGACGCCCATGTGATAGGAGATGCCCGAGTCCAGCCATTCGGCCTTTTCGACCATCTGGAACCCGGTGTCGGCATTGTCGAAGCCGGCCCAGATGAACAGCGACAGCACGAAGGTGAACACCGTCGTCAGCAGCGCGACGTTGCGGATGTTGCGGCGTGCGCTGTCGCCCTCATCCCGGATCAGCAGGATCAGGAAGGCGCCCACCAGAGGCAGGAAGGTGACCGTGGAAAGAATAGGCCAGTCGGTCATTAGAAGCTGCTCCCGAGCATCATCCAGGTGACGAGGGCGGCGACGCCGATCAGCATGGCGAATGCGTAGTGATAGAGATATCCGGTCTGCAGCCTGACGACGCTGCGCGTCACGTCGATGACGCGCGCCGACACGCCGTCCGGCCCAAAGCCGTCGATGATGAGCCCGTCACCGGTCTTCCACAGGAAACGGCCGAGGCGTTTAGCCGGGTTCACGAACAGGAAGTCGTAAAGCTCGTCGAAATACCATTTATTGAGCAAGAAGGCGTAGAGGCCGCGGTGCCGGCCGGCCAGTTCCCGCGGCATTTCCGGCGAGCGGATGTAGAACTGGTACGCCACCGCGAAGCCGATCAGCATGGCGGCAAACGGCGCGATCTTCACCCAGAACGGCACCTCGTGGAAATCGTGCAGGATGTGGTTTTCCGGCAGGACGAACAGCGCTGCCTTCCAGAACTCCTGATAACCTTCGCCGATGAAATATTCATGGAAAATGACGCCCGCAAACAGCGAGCCGGCGGCTAGCACCAACAGAGGCACCAGCATCACCGGCGGCGATTCATGGACATGATGCATCACGTCGGCGGTCGCGCGCGGCCGGCCGTGGAAGGTCATGAAGATCAGCCGCCATGAATAGAAGCTCGTCATCACCGCTGCGAGCGTCAGGGCGATGAAAGCAAAGCCCGCCATGGCGTTGTGGCCGACGAACGAACCCTCGATGATTGCGTCCTTGGAGAAGAAGCCGGCGGTGCCGGTGATCGTCGGGATGCCGACGCCGGTGAGCGCCAGCGTGCCGATCACCATCATCCAGTAGGTGGTCGGGATCAGCGTGCGTAGCCCGCCCATCTTGCGCATATCCTGCTCGTCCGAGACGGCATGGATGACCGAGCCAGAGCCCAGGAACAACAGCGCCTTGAAGAAGGCGTGCGTGAAGAGGTGGAAGATCGCCGCCGAGTAGAAGCCGAGGCCGAGCGCCACGAACATATAGCCGAGCTGCGAGCAGGTCGAATAGGCGATGACGCGCTTGATGTCGTTCTGCACCAGGCCAACGGTTGCGGCGAAGAAAGCGGTGAACGCGCCGACGAAGGTGACGACGGTCAGCGCCGTGTGCGACAATTCGAAGATCGGCGACAGCCGCGCCAGCATGAACACGCCGGCCGTAACCATCGTTGCCGCATGGATGAGCGCGGAAACCGGCGTCGGGCCTTCCATGGCGTCCGGCAGCCAGGTATGCAGCGGCACCTGCGCCGACTTGCCCATCGCGCCCATGAAGAGCAGCAGGCAGATCGCCGTCAGCGCCGAGGCGCGATCGAGTTCGTAACCGAGGAAATTGAAAACCCCAGCCGTGTTTTCAGCCGCGCCCTCGACCGGTGCGTAGGAAGCGGCAGTCGCGAATATCGCGTCGAAATTGATCGAGCCGAACAGCACGAACACGCCGAATATGCCGAGGATGAAGCCGAAATCGCCGACGCGGTTGACCACGAAGGCCTTGATCGCCGCAGCGTTGGCCGACGGCTTCTTGTACCAGAAGCCGATCAGCAAATAGGAGGCGAGACCAACCCCTTCCCAGCCGAAGAACATCTGCACGAGATTGTCCGCCGTCACCAGCATCAGCATGGCGAAAGTGAAAAGCGACAGATAGGCAAAGAAGCGCGGCCGGTGCGGATCGTGGTGCATGTAGCCGATCGAGTAGATATGCACCAACGCTGACACGGTGTTGACGACCACCAGCATGACGACGGTCAGCGTGTCGATCCGGAGCGCCCAGTCGGCCTGCAGGCTGCCGGATTCGATGAAGCGCAGCACCGGGATCGTGAAGACTTCCGTGTCGCTGAAGCCCACACTGAAAAAGGCCCACCACGACAGCAGCGCGCAGATCACCAGGAAGCCGGAGGTGATGTATTCCGATGCTTTCGCGCCCAGCGACGTGCCGAACAGGCCGACGATCAGGAAGCCGAGCAGCGGCAGGAAGACGATGGCTTGATACATGGTCTTACCGTCAACCCTTCATCATGTTCACGTCTTCGACCGCGATCGAGCCGCGGTTGCGGAAGAACACCACCAGTATGGCAAGCCCGATCGCCGCCTCGGCGGCCGCGACCGTCAGCACGAACAGCGCGAAGACCTGGCCGACCAGATCGCCGAGAGCAGCCGAAAACGCCACGAAATTGATGTTCACCGCTAGCAGAATCAGCTCGATCGACATCAGGATGACGATGACGTTCTTGCGGTTCAGGAAGATGCCGAACACGCCGAGCGTGAACAGGATCGCCGAAACGGTGAGAAAATGCGCGATGCCGATTTCCATCGTCAGATGCCCTTGCCCGTCTCGACTTTTTTGATCTCGATCGCGGTTGCCGGGTTGCGGGCGACCTGGGCCGGAACGTTCTGGCGCTTGACCCCCTCCTTGTGCCGCAGCGTCAGCACGATCGCGCCGATCATGGCGACGAGCAGGATCAGGCCGGCCACCTGGAAGAAGTAGATGTAGTCGGTATAGAGGATGTCGCCGAGCGCCGCCGTATTGTGCCGGGTCGCGATATCGGGCGTCGGCATAGCGACGGTCGACGCCAGTTCAGGGGCGAATGTGTAGCCGCCGAGCACGATGACCAATTCGGCAGCCAGGATGAGCCCGACCATGGCGCCAACCGGGGCATATTGCAGCGCGCCCGACTTCAGTTCGGCGAAATCGACGTCGAGCATCATCACGACGAACAGGAACAGCACCGCCACCGCGCCGACATAGACGACGAGCAGGATCATCGCCAGGAACTCGGCTCCGGTCAGCAGGAACAGCCCGGCCGCATTGAAAAAGGTCAGGATCAGGTAGAGAACCGAGTGCACGGGATTGCGCGCGGAAATGACCATGAAGGCCGCCGCGACAGCGATGAAGGCGAAGAGGTAGAAAAATACCGCTTCAAGTCCAATCAGCATGGGGTTCCCCCGGGGTTTCTATCTGATTCCGCCCCGTCCTCGGCTGCGAAATCGCGTGTTCCTTAGACGAGCAGCGTTACCTCGTCCACTACTCGACTGCCCCTCATCCGCCTGCCAGCACCTTCTCCCCGTAAAGAAGACGAAGCTCCGGCGCTGGCGCCCCTCTCCCCGTCCTGAGCTTGTCTAAGGATCACGGGGAGAGAGTAAGGGTGAGTGGCAGCGCCGACGTTACCTGTAGGGCGCATCCAGAGCGATGTTGCGCGCCAGCTCGCGCTCCCAGCGGTCGCCATTGGCGAGCAGTTTTTCCTTGTCGTAGTAGAGCTCCTCGCGCGTCTCGGTGGAGAACTCGAAATTCGGCCCTTCCACGATCGCGTCGACCGGACAGGCTTCCTGGCAGAAGCCGCAATAGATGCACTTCACCATGTCGATGTCGTAGCGCACCGTGCGGCGCGTGCCGTCATTGCGGCGTGGACCGGCCTCGATCGTGATGGCCTGCGCCGGACAGATCGCCTCGCACAGCTTGCAGGCGATGCAGCGCTCCTCGCCGTTCGGATAGCGCCGCAGCGCGTGCTCGCCGCGAAAGCGCGGGCTGAGCGGCCCCTTCTCGAACGGGTAGTTCAGCGTCGCCTTCGGCCCAAAGAACATCTTCATCGACAGGAAGAAGGCGCCGACGAACTCCTTGAGAAGCAGCGATTTGGCGGCTTGTGCAAGTGCCGACATGATCAGTCTCCGGTAAACAGCGGGGCTACGAAGTACCCTATGACCGGCAAGAGCACGAGCTGGCTCAGGCCGGTTACGTTGAGAACGCGCTTGGTTTCGGGCAGTTCGACGCGCGAGGCCAAAAGACGCAGCGCGAATAAATCCGCCACCGCTATCGCCAGCCCCACCAATGCCCCGATCAGTCCGGCCGACATCACAGTTCTCCAAACAAGTATGGACCACCCCAAAACCAACCGAGTGCTGTCATTGCAACGGCCGATAGTCCAAGCGAAAAATACCGCACCGGCCGCTTTTGTAACGGCTCATGTCGAAAGACATAGAAGAAGAATATCGCGCCATAGATCAGACTGAATGCCAATCCGGCTACAGCGCCCATCAAGCTCGCCGACATCAGGCCATCCCCGTGAGCTTCAGGAACGCAGCCACGATGACCACCATCGCCAGCGAGATCGGCAGGAATACCTTCCAGCCGAGCCGCATCAGCTGGTCGTAGCGGTAGCGCGGCACGATCGCCTTCACCATGGCGATGATGAAGAACAGGAAGCAGACCTTCAGCACGAACCAGACGATGCCCGGCACCCACGTGAAGGGCGCGAAGCCGAAGGGCGGCAGCCAGCCGCCTAAGAACATGATGGTCATCAGCGCGCACATGAGCACGATCGCCACGTACTCGCCGAGCATGAACAGCAGGAACGGCGTCGAGGAATATTCCACCTGGTAGCCGGCCACGAGCTCGGACTCCGCCTCCGGCAGGTCGAACGGCGGGCGGTTGGTCTCGGCGAGCGCCGAGACGAAGAACAAGACCACCATCGGCAGGTGCGGCAGCCAGTACCAGTTGAAGAGCCCCCAGTCGCCCTCCTGCGCCAGCACGATGCGGCTGAGGTTCAAGGACCCGGTCGAGATCAGCACCCCGATGATG
>DASZDZ010000084.1:0-14397 GCA_035941355.1 Pseudaminobacter sp. | reverse complement strand
CAACCTCCTGTTCCGCGGCTTCCTGAAGCCGTGGGAGGCCTATACGGGAGCCAAGATCAACTGGATCGACCTTGCCCAGGCCGACTACAATCCGCGCTTGCAGCAGGCCATCGCCACCGGCACCGTCGATTTCGACATTATCGAGATGGGCGCGCCGTTCGAGGGCGATACCGCCAGCAAGGGTCTGCTCGACGAAATGCCCGACTGGGTCAAGACGCAGATCGAGGCGGACGACCTCGTCAACTATCTGAAAGCCCCGGTCGGGACGTGGGACGGCAAGACCTACCGGATCACCATCGACGGCGACTGCCACACCTTCGCATACCGCAAGGACTATTTTGGCGATGGCTCGATCAGCGGGCTCGCCGAAGTGCCGACGCATTGGGAGGACATCAACACGCTGGCGGCGGCCCTCGCAGGCAAGAACGACCCGTTGACCGGAACGCCGGCCTACGGCTTCCTCGACCCGCTGAAGTACCAGTGGGGCGGTTTCGGCTTCTATTTCCTCGAGGACCGCGCCGCGGCCTATGCCAAGCATCCCGACGACAAGGCCTGGCTGTTCGATGCTGACACCATGAAGCCACGCGTGAACAACGCGGCCTGGGTGCAGGCGATCCAGGACGTGCTCGATCTGGTCAAGGCCAACGCCTACCCGCCCGATCAGCTAAACGCCGATCCCAATGCCACGGCATTCTCGCAGTTCCTCGGCGGCACTGGTGCGGCGCTTACGTGGTGGGGCGACGTCGGCTCGAACGCGCGGACTTCTGACACGTCCGTGGTCGGCGATGTGGTCGGATTCTCGATCAATCCGGGCGCCAAGCGCGTCTACAACTCCAAGACCGCCGCCTGGGAGGAGAAGGAGAATTTCGCACCGAACATGGCGTACATCGGCTGGGGCGTTTACGTCACGAGCCGCGTCTCGAGCGACGAGAAGAAGCGCAAGGCGGCCTGGTCCGCCGCGGCGCACCTTGGCGGCAAGGACATCTCGCTATGGACCGCAGCATATCCCTCGGGCTTCCAACCCTACCGTAACTCGCACTTCCAGTACGAGGAGTGGGAGGCGGCGGGTTATGACCGCGCTTTCGTCGAGGACTATCTGGGCTCGAACCTCGACAGCTATAATCACCCGAACGCCGCGATCGAGCCGCGCATCCCCGGCATCTTCCAGTATTATTCGATCGCCGAGGACGAGCTGGTGAAAGGCATCAACGGCCAATACGCCTCCGCACAGGAGACGGCGGACGCCATCGCCGCCGCCTGGGAAAAGATCACCGACCAGATCGGACGCGACAGCCAGATCAAGCTCTACAAAGCCTCGCTCGGCATGTAGGACGAAACGGGGTGCGCGCATCCCGCGCGCATCCCATCGTCCGGCAGGCGGCTCGAAGCTTCCGCCGGAACGCAGGACCGCCTGCGAGCAATCAACCATCCGACCGCACGAGAACATGAACCAGGGTGATCTCCTCCACGTCGTCACCGCCGACGACATATCAACCGGGCGGCGACGCCTCGGATTAGCGATCGTCTGGGGGTCGGCCGTTCTGCTTGCCGCAGTCGCTGCAATACAGGCCGCGTACCGCACCGGTTTCACGGATTTCGGCTTTCAGACATGGCGGCCTGCGCTCTATGCCTACATCCTCTGGGCCGTCTGCCTGTGTTGGAGCCAGGTGCTGATCCGGGGCGAGCATGGCAAGCGAACGCTCTTCGTGCTTCCAGCCGCACTCTTCGTCGTATCGCTGACGGTGTTCCCGCTCCTGTTCGGACTCATCATAGCCTTCTCGAACTGGAACCTGTCCTCACCGCTCGGGCGGCAGTTCAACGGCCTCGACAATGTCCGGCAGATGTGGAGCGATCCGTTCTACTGGAATGCACTGCGCAATATGGTCTGGTATAGCTTGGCGATCCTGGTGGAGTACGCCGTCGCCTTCGGCCTTGCGCTGCTACTCAACTCCGAGATTCGGGCGCGCAAGTTCTTCCGCGTGGCTTTCCTCCTGCCGCTGATGCTTTCGCCGGTCGCCGTGAGCTGGATGGTCGGCAAGTCGATGCTGGAGCTGCGCTTCGGCCCGATCGCGCGCTTCGCGCGATGGCTGGGCTGGGACAACCCGTCCTTCTTCGGCTCGCCGGAAATCGCGAAATTCACCATCATGCTGCTCGATGCCTGGACCTTCATTCCGTTCATGATGATCATGATCCTCGCGGGCCTGCAGGCTATCCCGAAGGAACTGACGGAGGCGGCTCGTGTCGATGGGGCCGGCCCATGGAAGACCTTCTGGGAAGTCACCTTCCCACTGATGCTGCCGGTTTCGGTCACTGCGATCCTGATACGCATCATCTTCAAGCTCAAGCTCGCCGACATCGTGATTAACATCACCTCCGGCGGTCCCGGCGGGGCCACGGACACGGTAACGTCCTTCATCTTCCGGGAGTATCGCGACCGCTCGAACGTCGGTTACGGCACGTTGCTCGCGATCGTCTATCTCGTCATCATCATCATCGCGATGACCGTTCTGATGAAACTCGCCGAACGCTTCGCGAGGCCACGCACATGAGCCAAGCTATCTTCCGCGACAGTGAGGCCGACCTGTCGTTTCGCTCAAGGCGATTTGCGGGCAGGATAGCGATATACGCCATGCTTATCGCATGGACTGTCGTGTGCCTATTCCCGATCTACTGGACCGCGACAACCAGCTTCAAGATAGCGCCGAACGTCATGCAAGGCGCGCTGGTGCCTTGGGTCGACTACACGCCGGCCTGGCTCGGCTGGCGATCGCTTGGTCTTTCACCCGAGACGATCGGCGCAGAGAGCACCGTTCGCAACGAATTCATAAAGCGCTTCTTCAACTCGACCATCGCGGCGCTGTCTTCCTCGACGATCGCCGTGATCCTCGGCTCCCTGGCGGCCTACGGCCTATCCCGCTTTTCCTACCGCTTCCTCTTCATGAGGAACGCGGACATCTCCTTCTTCTTCCTCTCGCAGCTCATTCTGCCGCCGGTGGTGCTGGCCCTGCCATTCCTCGTGCTCTACCGGGAACTTGCCCTCCTCGACACGCGGATCGGGCTTATCCTCCTTTACACGCTGACCGTGCTGCCGATCGTGATCTGGATCATGCGTGACCAGTTCGAGTCGATCCCGACCGAACTCGAGGAGGCGGCGCTGGTCGACGGCCTGTCCATATGGGGCGCGTTTTTCCAGATAATCCTGCCGATCGCGCTCCCAGGCATGGTGGCGGCCTTCATCTTGAGCCTCGTGCTGACCTGGAACGAATATTTCTTCGCCGCCCTGCTGACCTCGACGCACGCCAACACGTTGCCTGTCATGGTTGCTTCCCAGACCGGCAGCCAGGGCATCAACTGGTGGTCGATGGCCGCGCTGTCCTTCGCCGCGATCCTCCCACTCATCATCATCGGCGTGGTGCTCGAGCGCTATCTGATCAAGGGCATGACGGCTGGGGCAGTGAAATAGTAGCCAGGGACGTGAAGTCGCCGCAGCGCCCGGCTATTCCATATTCGTGTGCCGGGCGCGCATGGCTTCTGGCGATACGCCGACCATCTCCTTGAGGTTCAGCACCATTACCTCGAAGAGTAGGAACAGCGCGCCTTCGAAGATCGATCCCATCGGCAGAAGCGAGCGCTTTTGCGACGCCTGATCGTCGGCCATGGTCTGCGCCGGAATGAGCAGGGTGAAGTCAGCAAGCGCCGCCGCGCTCCCGCCGGCTTGCGCAGTCAATAAGAGATTGGTCGCCCCTGCTTCGCGGGCGACCCGCATCAGGGTCAGCACGGTCGCTGTTTCACCCGGCCCCGAACTCGCCAGAAACACGTCCCCCGGTCCGAGTGCCGGCGTGGTCATGTCGCCAACCACCGAAACCGGCAGGCCGAGATGGAAAAGCCGCATGGCAAATCCCTTGACCTGCAAGGCTTCCCGACCGCAGCCGTAAACGACGATTTGCGGTGCGTCCGCGAGCATATAACAGGCCCGGTCGATGGCGGCCGCGTCCACCCGGCCAAGGACCGCGCCGAGTTCGTCAAGAGCGATCTCGAACGGATTCTTTTGCGCCTCTATCATGGCAGTTCCGCCATCAGATCCCGGGTTCGCTCGTAGAGTTGCCGGAAGACTTTATAGCGCCGCTCATAGACCGGACGGTTCTTCCGGTCGGGCTTGATCCGGCGCTCCTCGGGATTCCAGGTGAGAATATCCCGTTTACTGACATCGCCGACGCCGAGGGCGGCGAGGAACGCATCACCATAACTCGCGCCGACCGAATTTCGGCAGACCGTCTGGGCCATGCCCGAAACGTCGGACACTGCCTGCGACCAGACACGGTTCCTGGTGCCGCCGCCGACGGCAATCAGCGAGCCCGGCATGTGGCCGATGTCGCGATACGTCTCGATGATGTGATTGGTGCCGCAGGCGATGCCTTCAAGCAAGGCCCGATAGAGGTCGCCGCGCCGGTGCGTAAGATTGAGGCCGAAGATCATCCCCTTGGCGTCGGGGTCGTGGATTGGCGTCCGCTCTCCCGAAAAATAAGGCAGCATGACAAGGCCGTTCGCGCCGGGCGGCGAGGCTTCCGCCTCCCGGGAGAGGTTTGCGAAGGCCTCGTCGGGATCGAGGTCACGTGCGGCCTGGTCGCGAAACCAGTGCGTTAGCGTACCGCTGGTCGCCAGTCCCGCCATCGACGCATGCCCGCCGGGAAAGAGCCATGGCGCGTACCACAGCCGTGGATCCTCGATACGGTTCTTCGACAGCATGATCGTAAAGACGGTCGACCCGTACATCACCATCGTGTCGCCCTGCCGGACGACCCCGACACTCAGCGCCTCGGCAGCCGCGTCGATGGTGCCTGCGATCACCGGCGTGCCTTGCGCCAGCCCGGTGGCGCGCGCCGCCCTCGTGGTCACATGGCCGGCGACCGCGGTCGTCCACATGATTTTCGGCAGCCGCTCGATATCGATAATGTCCGGCGCGAGTTCGGTGCTCCATCCCTGCTTGTCGACGACGTAGATCGGCGAGAAATTGGCGGCCGAATAGTGGTCGATCACGCATTCGCCAGTCAATTTCTGAACCAGATAGGTAGTGGAGGTGACGATCTTCGCTGCCTTGCGGAAGACCTCCGGCCGGTTCTTCTTCAGCCACAGGATTTTCGGCCCGACCGATTGCGAGGTCAGCGCGTTGCCGCAGCGTTCGAGAATGCGGTCCGGCCCGATGGCGGCGTTGAGTTCGTCGATCTCCTTTGCCGCGCGCGTATCGACACCATAGAGCACCGCATTCGAGAGCGCCTCGCCATCCTCGTCCACCGGCAGCATACATGGCCCGATGGCGCTCGCACCAACGGCGCGAATGGAATTTGGAGCGATCCCGCTGTCGGCGAGCATTTTCTTGCAGATGGTTGTGAAGTCGCCCCACCAATCCTGCTTCGGCCGGTGCTCGGCCCAGCCGGGCTGCGGCACCAGCATCCTGTGCGGCTTCGACGCGCTGGCGACGACGTGGCCCGATGTGTCGACGATGACGCCTTTCGATTCGAACGTTCCGATGTCGATGCCGAGATAATAATTCATTCGTAGTCGTCGCGATCGAGGCTGAAGCGCTGGTCGATCGACGCGATGCCTTCGACCAGCAGCGTCATCAGGCCTTCCAGATCGCCGAGGTCGCAGACCTCGAGCGAGGAATGCGAGTAGCGCATGGGAAAGCCGAGATCGATGGAGGCGACGCCCTGGCCGACAAGCTGCACATAGGACGAGTCCGTCAGCGCCCCGGTGTGCGCACTTCTCTGCAGCGGAATGTCGATACGCCGGCTGGCGCCGTCGAACAGCGACACCAGCGCCGGATGGGGGATCGTGCCGTTCAGCGTGCCGCGGCCGTGGAAAGAATAAAGGCTCATCGCCGGCCCCCCGCCCAGGCTGACGTCGCCGCGATAGGCCATGTCCGGCGTGTCGGTGGCCAGCAGCAGGTCGATCTGGATGGCGATGTCCGGCTGCAGCGCCTGCGCCGCCGTCAGCGCGCCGCGCAGGTTGAATTCCTCCTGCACCGAGAAGACGAAATGCACCGTGGGCCGTTTGGGTCGCGCCATAAGCTGCCTCGCGGCTTCGACGATGACCGCGCAGCCGGCTCGGTCGTCGACCGAGGTGCCGGCGATGCGATCCTGCGAGAGTTCGACCCAATGCGGCCGATAGACAACCGGGGAACCTATGTCGATGCCGGCGGCGAGCACCTCGTCCCTACCGGCAAAGCCGGCGTCTATGTAGAGGTCCTGGTACGGGACGACCTTGTATTTCTCCTCGGGCGTGGTCGCATGGTGGCTCTTGTTGGCGATGACGCCTGGTCTGTCGCGCCCCTCACCGACGCAGATCAGCACTTCCTGCGAGGGCAGCGCGCGCTCAGGAACCCCGCCAAGCCGCTCGACCCGGATGAAGCCATCGGCTTCGATCTTGCGCACGACCAGGCCGAGTTGATCCATGTGCGTAAACAGCATCACCGACGGCGCGCCGTGGTCACCCTCTGACGTCGCTATCAAATTTCCCAGCCGGTCGGTTCGCGTCGACAGGCCGAGGGCTTTCAGCAGGCCTGCGATGTGGCGGCGGACCCTTCCTTCATGGCCGGACAGGCCGGGGATGAGCATGAGGTCGCAAAGAAGCGCCTTCAGGCGCGCCTTAGCCTCTTCGGGACGTTGGTCTGCCATCATGCGCCGCGCGCCGCGCGCGCCAGGCGCATGAATTCGGTCGCACGGTCCGGATCAATCGGGTTCCAGGTGTTGCCGTCAAATTTGAGCGATGAGCCGACGATGCAGCCGTCGGCAATCTTCAGCACATCCGCAACGGTTGCGTGCTTGACACCGGTGTTGGCGAGAACCGGCGTTTGCGGCAGCACCTTCTTCACCGCCTCGAGGTCGTTCAATGCCGCCGCCTCGCCCGTGATCTGGCCCGAGACAAGGATGGCGTCCGGAATGCTCGAAAACACCGCGCTGCGCGCCCGGTCGGGCAGGCTGCGCTGGTCGAGCGAATGGGCGAATTCGGCTGACACATTGTAGAGCAATGCAAGATCCTGCCTGTGCAGCCTGTCGCGATACCGCATCGCCTTCCCGGCGTCCGGGGTCCACAATCCCATGTCGGAGGCATAAATGCCGGTGAATATCTCGCGCACGAAGGCGGCTCCGGTCGCTGTCGCAAGCGCGATGGAAGACATGGGGTCCCACAGTACATTCACGCCGAACGGAACGCTTATCCTGTCGCGCATCCGGCCGATGGCATAGGCCATTGTCGCTGTTGAAGCGGCATCGACGTCGAATTCGTACGGCCGGTCGTTCTCGTTGCCGAACATGATTGCATCGAAGCCGGCTTTTTGAAGAGCTTCGATATCCTTGCCGGTGCCTTCGATAAGACCGTCGATCCCGCGCTCGGCGTCGTACAGCGGTGAGCCAGGCAGTGCGCCGAAATGCACCATGCCAATCACCGGCTTGCCCGCGCCGAAAACTTGCCTGAACTTTTGCGTCACTGGCCCTCCCCATATGCCTTCTCTGATGCTAGCAACCGCTGGAATCCATGTCCAATGGTTCGCAACTCCGCCAACCCAGATAGGGAATGCAATGAGCGCTTCCGGCATCTTCGCTCGAATAGTCGCGCTGATCGGCGCGGTAGCGATCCTTTTGCGGCACCGGGGCGAAGGTTCGCAGGAACAGGCTTTTGGCAGCGCGCCGAAAATACCGGCAGCAAAGCCGCAGGGCATTCCAACTCTCAAGATGCCGACGGCAAGAGGATGGACGCAGGAGCAAACGCCGGTTGCTGCGGAGGGACTTCACGTGAACGCCTTTGCAGGCGGCCTGAAACATCCGCGCTGGATCCATGTGTTGCCGAACGGCGACGTGCTCACGGCCGAGGCTCTGAGCGTGCCGGGAGGCATCAGATCCGCTTTCGACTACGCGATGTTCAGCACGATGAAGCGCGCCGCCGCGGTCGGATACAACCCGAACCGGATTACGCTGTTGCGTGATGCCGATGACGACGGAGTGGCCGAAATCCGCGAAGTATTCCTCGATGGGCTGAACCAGCCGTTCGGCATGACGCTGCTGGGCGACACGTTCTATGTCGGCAACACCGACGGCGTGATGGCTTTCCCCTACACTGCGGGAGACATCCGCATCAGCGCAACGGGACGAAAGCTGGTGGACCTTAAGCCCGGCGGGCATTGGACGCGGAGCCTGCTTGCGAGCCCCGACGGGCGCAAGCTCTATATAGGCGTCGGTTCGTTCAGCAATATCGGCGATAGCGGGATGGCGGCAGAGGAAGGCCGCGCCGCCATACACGAACTCGACCTAGAGAGCGGCACGAGCCGCATCTTCGCGTCCGGCCTGCGCAACCCTGTCGGCATGGCATGGGAGCCGACGACGGGGGCTCTCTGGACGGTGGTCAATGAGCGCGACGGGCTGGGCGACGAAACGCCTCCCGACTATCTGACTTCGGTGCGCGACGGCGGCTTCTACGGTTGGCCCTATTGCTATTGGGACAGGATCGTCGACGACCGGGTGCCGCAAGACCCGGCCATGGCCGCAAAGGCCATAACGCCGGATTTCGCTCTGGGAGGCCATACCGCGTCGCTTGGCCTCTGCTGGCTTCCCGCCGGCACGCTGCCCGGCTTTCCGGACGGTATGGTCATCGGACAGCACGGTTCCTGGAATCGCAGCAAGCTGAGCGGCTACAAGGTCGTCTTCGTGCCTTTCGCGAATGGTCGCCCGTCCGGGCCGGCTCGCGACATTCTGACCGGTTTCCTTTCCCCGGACGAGCGGGCCTCCTATGGACGGCCGGTGGGCGTCGCCATTGGCCCGGACGGCTCGCTGTTGGTAGCGGACGATGTGGGTGACGTGATCTGGCGCGTGACTGGTGAACCGGGGAATCGCTGAACGCGCACTGTAAAATCCTGGCTGACAATTTCGCCCGTAGCCGCGCATCCAAGACCGAGATCCCGCACAAACGCGAGGTCCGCTTCGATGAAGCCGCCACAAAATAGCTGGAAATGGCGCAACCTCGACCAACAGCTACGCTATCGGCGATGTCTGCATTTGGGCAGTGGCAAAGGCGCCCTCAACGGCCGACATGCGGCGCGAAGCCGCCGTTCACCCATCGGCAACGAGGGCCTGCTCAGGTTGACGGGCGTAAAATTCGACTCGGCCCAAAACGAATTTCCGCAAAGGGTTGCAAACCGAAATTCAAATGAGTGACAGATTGTCAAACTCCGACGGAGCTACGCAGCGCATAGCTGCGTGGCTCCAAGATCGAGAGTGCTTTGAGAATTGCAGGAGCAGCCTACCAGCCCCCAGGCCCCAAGGTATGGGTGGATAGCCGTTTTTCCTTGTCTCGGCCCCAAAAGGCATCCGGATCACCGGTCAGTGGGTTCCCTAGGACTTCACTTCCACAATCGTCTGGCAAAATCTCGCGCTCAAGAACGGTTGGTTCCTAAAAACGGCGGCGCCTCGCCCGGATGAAATTCCGAGTAGCAGGATCTGACGGCAGTGCGGGTCCAAAGCGGCTTGCGGCTTCGGTCGACCCTATAAGGAAGCCTTCCCGGGACACGCGCTAGCATCGCCGCTGCCGATCAAGTCGCACCAGGTGCCCTTGATCAGAGGAGGTTGAATCGGTGGCTCCCGATCGGGCTACATCGATAAGGGCGGCGCGTTGCCGCACATCGAGATGTGCTCGTCCAGGGCTTCCTCATAATCAAGCGCGTTTTGGGCGATCACGGCGGTCGCAGCACCTTCGGAGTCCCTACCGAAAGTTCTCTGCAATCACGCCGGGCATGCCGACCCTCTTTGACTTTGGCTTGGCCTTAAAACGCATATACAGGCTCTCCATTTTCGGCAGATCGAGCACTACTATCGGTTGTTTTGGCATCGCTCATCTTGCCCTACCTTCGATAGGCAGACGCCCTCTGACGAGGGGATACAAGTGACTAGCGTGCCATTCACAGCCCTCATGCTGGTCCTCGCCGGCATTCTCGTCTGGTACTCGCCATGCGCTACCACCTTCGTCGTCAAACGAAGGCGCTGCGGGAGCAGAAGCAAGCCAATAGGACCAGGCTGCGGGAGTTCCTTGGACGCCAGGCGGCCGAGGCCGTAGACAAGAGCGGCGACATCTCTGCCGAGAGTCGTTACCTGGGATGTGATTCTTGGCCGGCTGGATCGAGCGGATGAGGTCGGCGGTATCACGGGCACGACGCTGGTCATGACCGATCCGTAATCCAGGTCGCATCACCGTATTCAAAGACGTCTATAAGTCTCGATCTGCGCATAAGGCGCTGACGCCGAAGTTTTAAGGCCTAAGGGTTGACCTCGCCGGTGACAATCCCAGTTAGCCACCCGCCGGCGTGAATGATCCTCTATGCGACCGGCATAGGCCCTGGGGGTGTCCACCGACTCACCCTCCCCCTTGGCGCCCCAGGGCCGCCCATCTTCATAGAAGCGTCAGCGCGTCCGAGGGTCGATCGGGCACGAGAGCACCAGACAGACTTACGGCGTGCGCCCTATCCCGTTTCCCGTTGATCTCTACCCAATGGTGCGGCGTCCGGACTGCCGCCATCAGTGATTGACGTCACCGGATCCGGCGCCGGCTTTCCTTTACGGCCCTTGAGCCTCCACCGCACCCGGACAGTCCCATCGCGGGAAGCGTCAAGGATCACCCGGCTTCCGAGTGCAACGAGCAAGTCGCGCAAGCGAAGATGTCCGTATGTCCGCGGATCGAAGTCAGATGCCTGGCACTCCAACTCGCGTTCCAGATCATCGAGTTGCACCCAATCCCCTGGGGCGTCAGCAAGGCGGCCCAGTGACGTTTTAACCGCCTTGACCGCTTCTTCCGTAGGACGCAACGGCTTGATGCTAGGGTGAGAGGCCGCATTGTCGGGTTGGAACCTCAAGTTCTCCAGGGCGACGAAACGAGTGCACGCCCGCCTCACTCTCTCAGGCGTGTGATCGTTACCGAAAACGTAGCAGTCGAGGTTCTGCTCGCGGATGCGGATGGCCAATGGCATGAAGTCGCTGTCGCTTGAAACGATGCAGAATCCGTCGACGTCGCCACTGTACAGAAGGTCCATGGCAGCGATCACCAGCGCTATGTCTGCCGAGTTCTTGCCGCGGCCATAGCTGAACTGGTGACACGGCGTGATCGAGTGACGTGAGAAGGCCCTCTCCCAGTTGGCGGCCTGCGGTCCGTTGAAGTCACCGTAGGCTCTTCTGACAACCGGCTTGCCAAATCTCTCGACCTCCAGAAGGACGTTGCCGATCGCGCTGGCCGGAACGTTTTCAGAGTCGATCAGAACAGCAATTCGCTTGATTTGAGGCTCGGTCGCCATGTTCATCGAAGCTCACCGCCGACGCTCGAGGCGCGGGCAGGTTCGAATATTCGCCGCAGCTGCTGTACGCGCTCGAGCGTCGGCGGCGGGTCGTTGTCAAACGAAGCCAGGCGGATGAATTCGATCCACTGACGCTCGTTCGCCGTTGTCGGCGCCGTCATTACCTTTCTCAGCACATCCGATGACACCCTCATCGTCCAAAAACCCCGCGGATCGCCTTCTGCGCTTTTGCGGTCAAGTTCGGATCGGTGTGCCCCGAAGCGCCCCGTATCTCTTCCAACCAATCAACTTCATTACGCGAGACGGCGGTGCCGAAAATATCCCGAAGGACAATCGCAAGCGCATTGTCCTGCTGCTCGACTGCCATGAGGAATAATCGCGCTCCATCAACTTCTAGAGCTTTGGCTAGCGCTGGAACACGATCGAGCGGCAAGCGGCTGTTGCCAGCCTTGATCATCGCCAGCATGTTCACCGACGCAAAGCCCGTCTCCGCCGCGATCTTCCTCTGTGTTTTTCTAGGTCGAAGTTCGAGGATGCGCTTCTCAAGGAACTTGACTAGCCTGGTGTCCGCGTGTGGTTTTCCTGGTATCTCATCTGCTATACTTACGTTATAGCAGTATCGTTGCGGACAAACAGAGTAAAACATATGGATTTATTAAAACAGTAAAAGGAGATCTAGATGTATCGGCAACAACTTATATGAAACGCTTGCGCTAGTCCGATGCGTAGGACAGGTAACGATCCATTCTGGGCCTTCCCAGGCCTTACGTTGCCAAGCGACGACCAAGCGCACTTGGTTGAGGGGTTTGGAGAAGGCCAGCTGCCGGTCTAGCTTTGCAAACTGGTCCGGAGCTCTTCGAGGCTTGCGATGATTGTCCATTTGGTTGACGGCACTTACGAACTCTTTCGCCACTTCCATGGTCGACGACGGTTCAACAACGGGCAAGACAAGCCGTTTGGCGCCGTCGTCGGCGTGCTGAACACCGTGTTGGAGATGATCGAGAATGGCGCCACCCACATCGGGGTGGCAACCGATCACGTAGTCGAGTCGTTCCGAAATCAGCTCTGGCCCGGTTACAAGACCGGCGTGGGCATCGAGCCGGCACTGCTCGCGCAGTTTCATCCCCTCGAGCAGGCTTTAGTCGCGATGGGCGTGGTCGTTTGGCCGATGATCGAACTAGAAGCCGACGATGCGTTGGCCTCCGCGGCTCGCAGCGCCGCCGCCGATCCGCGCGTCCAGAAAGTGTGCATCTGGACCCCGGACAAGGATCTCGCCCAGTGTGTACGCGGTGACCATGTGGTTCAGGTGGACCGCAGGACACAGGAAATTCGCGATACCGCCGGCGTGCGCGAAAAGTACGGAGTCGAGCCGGCGCTAATTCCAGATTTCCTCGCGCTCGTAGGCGATGCCGCCGATGGCTATCCTGGCCTCGAAGGCATCGGCCGCGTCTCGGCCGCCCGGCTGCTTGGCCGCTACGGTGCTCTTGAATGCTTTCCGCCTGAAGTCCTCGGCAAGCGCGGAGAGCTCGCGCTTTTGTTCAAGGCTCTCGCAACGCTGCGCACGGACGCTCGACTGTTCGATGACGTCGAAGAGCTGCGCTGGCACGGCCCCACCAAAGCTTTCGCGGCGGGCGTGACCGAGCTCACCGACACCCGACTCCTCGCCCGGGCGCTCAATGCTCCCCAAAACTGAATTTGGGCGCCGAGGTCCGGCGGCCGCCTGGGGAATGCCTGCCCTCCTTGGCCCAATCGCACGGACATTAGTAACATGAAGATATATCGAACGTGCCACGTCAAGTGACCGGGGCTTACGCAACATCTATAGGTTTTGGTAGCGTCCGCCCCATACGGCAAAGTCTGACCCAAAGACGACTGACGTCTGCCGCGACGTGGAAGGCAGCTTTGCGCCGCATCTCGGCCGTAGATGTCAGCTTTGCCACTGCCTGAAAGCGGACGTTACCGGCGACCCCGCTGGCGGTCTCGGTTGCGCCATTTCGCGACGGTCGAGACCTTCTCGTCGGCGGACGTTGTTCATATGCTAGATGCCGCCAGAAGAGGTGCTAGATGCCGCCAGAAGAGGACCATCGGCAGGGTGTCATGAAACGCGACGCAACGCCAAGCGGGGCGAAGCGTTGGTAGAGACTGGGTAGAGGAAGTGGAAATGATATGGAAGAGAGGGAGATCCTTAGCGGAACCGTGCGCCGCGCCTCGGAATTGGACGCCGCCGCCATTCTTGCCTTAGTGCCACGCCTGGTTGACTTTGGACCACCGCCTTGGCGCGATACCGCCGAAATGACTGAAGCGGACCTATCGGTCATAGCCGACGCACTGACGTCTATGAGCGACGATCCGGCCATTTTTGTCGCCGAGATCGACGGCCAGGTCGTGGGTTTCGTGCACGTTCGATCAATGGAAGACTACTATCGTAGGCACCCTCACGGACATGTCGCGGACCTCGTCGTGGCGCGAAAGGCCGAAGGTTTGGGAATTGGGAAGCGGCTTTTGGAACAGGCCGAGATGTGGGCACGGGGCCTGTCCTTCGACTGGCTGTCAATTGCGGTTTTCGAAGAGAATGTCCGCGCGCTGGCACTATATGAAAAGGTCGGGTACCGGAAAGATATCACGAGGCTGATCAAGCAGTTGTAACTCCTCAGGACGGCAAACCGACATCACCCATTGCCGCGTTTCGGTGGACAACCAGTGATAAGAAGGGCCAACGCTTCCTGCGCCGGTGCAGTTTTCGCAGAGATCTGACGACGCTTCGAGCCGAGCTGCCTCTCAAGTGCTGCCAGCTGTCATGAAGAGCCGCGGCTCGTCTCAGCGCTCCGCAGACAAAAGTCCGCAAGGCTGTAGAATGCCACCTGTCAGGCACCACCTGAACCAGCAAGTTGCGCCAACAGCAGCCGTTCGAGGCGACAACAGCGAATGGCAGTTGTAGATCAAAGTGGTCGTTCCCCGGGGACGCGCTACAAGGCAAACTGATCCCAAGCCGCCTGAGAGGGCGCAGAACGTCCTTACCCATACCAATCCGCGGCAGTATCGGTTATGTTTGCCGGACCTGAAAAGTC
>DASZDZ010000083.1:0-6978 GCA_035941355.1 Pseudaminobacter sp. | reverse complement strand
TGCTGTGTACGCTTCGCGGCCGCCGTCGCCGGCGGGCTCACGCAACACTCGCTACCAGGCGGACGCTACTCCTTACCTGGGCCGGACTTCCACCGGCTGGATCACGCCAGCTTCTCCTGGCGCACCAGAAATTCCACTTATCACCCTGTCCAATTTTGCCGAGCCACCTCTCTTGAGCGTGACTCCAGCTACCCTTCAGGTCGCGAAGGCTCATCACCTCGTCACACAGCCGTAATAGCGCTTGCGTGAACGCCGCTGTGTCTCAATGTTGTAGACAGCGCAGACCTCGGAAACGAGCGCCATGTCCAAAAGCAGCTCGGTTCACGCCTGGGCCGAGACGCCCCGCAAGTATTAGCGCCGGCGCGATCGTTTTGCGCATCATGTCACCAAATGCGGTAGGAAGTGCTATTGGCGCAAATTTTGGACGCCGAGTTCCCTCCACATCCATTCGAAGTTGTAGGTCGCCATGGGATCGGTGGGGTCCGGCTGCCTGGCGGACTGGTTTTCGAGGTATTTGAGCCACTCGGCAACCTTCTGGCGACCCGCCGATGATTTCACGGCCTGTCGCGGGGTCTTGTTCCCAAGCATTCCGACAGGCTGATCAAGCGTTCCGCGATATTGGCGGTCCAGGAATTGGTGGACGAGCTGTTCAGCGATTTCCGGCGGCACATCCGATGAAAGAGCTTCGCCGTCCTTGTCCGACCTATCGGCCATCATCTGCTCGACGGTGCGGATTTCGGTGAGCGGCGCGCGTAAAAGATCACCGAGAGCGTGCCGGATGAGAGCCGTTCCTTTCTCCGCGCGCGCGGCGGAATTGGCCGACAGGTGCAGGAACCGACCTTTCAGTTCCACATTACCCAGCACGCGTAGACCGCTATCCATGGTAGTGTCGAAGGAAAGCGCACCGCCCTTCTTCGGTTTCCCTCTGCCCTTCGGCTTGTCCTCAAGCCAGTTCCAGAAGCTTGCGTTCTCCTGCGACATTCCCGGGATGGCGTTCACCCGCGAGGCGATATCCTTCTGTGTCACGCCGCTTGCCACCGGGAACCTGACATCGTGGAACATGAGAACGTCGCCATCCGAGTTTTGCATCGGGGGGCATTCCATGGCGCAATCAAGCGCATCGAACAACCATGAGAGCGTAAAGAGGGAGGCGACCGTCTGCAGATCTTTGTCCCCGATGGCGGGGAGCTTCTTTGCCTTTTTCCCGAACATCTGCCGCAGGCCGTCGAACAGCGCCTCCGAGGCGTGCGGCGTGAATGGCAACAGGCCGCCGGCAAAGATATTCTTGCCCATGACCGGCACGATGCGGGCGGCGATCCTGTCCCATTGAATCAGGGTCTTGGTGGCAGTTCCCTCGTTGACGGCGATCGGCTCGCCGCCGCGAATGAGATCGCGCGCCATGAGCGATTTGCCCGGCACGATGTCGCTCACTTCGTAAAGGCTTATGATCGATGTCCGCAGCGCTTTCATGTAGGCTTTTGTCTGGGCGTTCTCCTTCCAGCCCCGGCGCTTGAGATACTCGTCGACGATATTGCCGCCCTCGACGTCGAAGTCTTGCGTCAGGAAATCCTCGAAGGCGCATCCCCAAAGCGTCATTGCCCATTCGTCGCCGAGGATTTCGGCGAGATCCTCGAATTCCATGTCGCCCGCGTCGAGCACCGGGCCGAAGTGATCCGCGAATACCTCCTCGAAACAGCCGCGCCATTCATCGCGGGCGAGGAATTTCATCAGCCCCTTGAGATAATGGCTGGTCGGCATGGGATTTCTCCAGGTTGTGGCGGTGTTCAGCAACGATGTACGGGACCGTCGGGTCGCTGATACGAAAAGCCTCCCCATTTCCGCGCAGCCCTTGCGGCCTGACAAGACACTTTCGGCGATTTCCTGTGTTTTTTTCGGGTCGATCATCCTGCGCCGGCCTCGCATATGCAGCGGATCGCCAGAGCGAGCTGAGCGGTCGAGATCTCATCGCGCCATCAGGTGATCTGCGGCCACACGACATCTGAGCCAGGCGGCGGACGTTTCCGCGCCGGAGGTCGCGTAGAGAGTAGGAATGATTGTGGCGGCGTTCCGCAGCCTCGGGGGGAGGTCGGCGGTCGCGCAGAAGATCGCTGCGATGGAGATGGCCAGCGAATGTCACCAGGCGCGTGCCGGTAAGGACGCCTTCTGATTTGCCAAAACCGCCTCGCCTCACCTTTCCGGTGAGGCGGGCCGACAAAGACTGACTGCGAGTTAAGTTGATCATGCCGATGCGAAACCATCAGCGCCGGCGCGACCGTTTTCGCGTCGATCTCACAAAGGCGGCAGGGTGGTAGGAAGTCCCCTCCCCTGCCGCGAACAAGCTTTGGATAAAACCCCAGCTTTTTCTGTCCGTAATGTGATCGGGAGGCCGGGGCGCCGTGGTGCTCAGCGGATGTGACGCGCGAGATCTGCGATCCTACCCATCAGCACTTCCATCGGTCCTCGCTGGAAGACGCGCAGCCAAAGCACCGCGAAAGTGCTGATAACCACGACGAAGCCAAGGAGCATGGACAGGCTCCCGTCTCGGTAAACCAGATCTATCCCCAAGTGGTTGAAATAGGCTATTCCCACAATGTGCAGGACATAGGCCGTCAAAGACATCGAGCCGACCGCGATTATTGGCCAGACCAGCTTTCGCAGGTGCGGCAGCGCATCCATAGCGAGCGAGCCGCCAAGACAATCATTGCGCAACCGGTGTTGCCCAGGATCGAGAACGTCGTCTCGCTATGAGGTGCGGCAATCAAGGGCTCCAAGGACGAAAGGTAGCCAACGTCCGACCACCACCAGGCGGATTCCTGCAAAGCGGCGGGTACACCAGGCAGCAAACGCAGCGCGAGCCAGGATCCACCATAGCCCAGCACGGCCAGCGCGCCCCCGGCTAGACCAAGGCGCCAATGCATCGCTTGCGTACTAAGGTCAAGGCGCGCAATGGCCATTCCTGCGATCACGAAAGGAACCCAGGTCATCGCGGGATAGGTGCCGCTGACCATGAACTGGAACACGGGGTCGATGGTCGAGCTCTCGGGGCCCAACAGCAGAAGGAGGAAGCACACTTGCGGGAGAACTAATGCGGTCCCAGCAGCGAGCAAGCCGAGTTGCAGTGCGCAGAGCCGATAGAGCGGCAGGACCAACAAGAAGCAGATTCCGTAGGATTCCAGGATGACCTGGACCGTCGTACCGAGGCAGGTCAGGATTGAGCCAAGCGCGAGCAAAACAAGGGCACGAATTGCGACTCTCTCAATGGCCTGTCTGCCGGGTTCCCCCGACTTCGGCGCCTTGCGACCGGTAATCAGGATGATCGAAAAACCGGCCAATACGGCAAACAGGGCGGACGACCGCCCATGGGCTAGTTCCATCAGATTCCCGACTAGTCCTCCTACGTCGGGGATGTCACCCCCGACATGGACGACACACATGCCGAAGACAGCCAGGCCGCGAGCAAGGTCGATGCCGACCAGCCGGTCTACGGCCGCCCCATCCCTCGCGTCCGCAATCGCCGCGTTCTTCGCCATGGTAGATTCCTTTGTTGGTTGTGTCGATCGCGGGGACCCGCGACAGGAGAGCCGGTCGGCTGCTGCCGTCGTCTCAGCGTGAAGGGTTGAAAGATCGTGCCAATCTGGCGCATCGAGCCGGCGACAGAAGTTTATGCTTGCTGTTCAGCTCTTTAGCCTGCGGCAAACAACAGATCGGCTCACCAAGCCTGTGGCGCGCGGACCTGACAAACCCGACAAACGGTGTCGCGGAGCCGTCATTTTTGCGGGGATGGCGGAGCCGAGAGTTCCACTGAACCGACGGCGAGAGGCTCACCGACGGCGGATGATCCGATCAGCACGCCGCGGCACCGCCACTGACGATCGCCCCGGGTGTCAAGGCCAGGGCGTGAACCTGCGATAATCTGTGGTGGTGCGCCTAACCGGGATGCCGGCGGCGGCACGGTTCGGGTCGGGATTCCGATGGCGATTGCCTGGATCGCGAGCGGCAAACGCGCGCGTTAGTCAGCGACCCGGTGCGATGTTCTGCTTCGGCTCAACCGGGTTGCTGCGGGTCAAATCAGGAACTGCAGCAACCTTACCATAGGTCTACTGTCACCGGCCGATTGTTACCGCGGTGATCTCGCTTTTATGCGCGCGACGAGCTCTTCGTTGTCGATAAAGCTGTCGAGGAAGTAATCAAACGACGAGCATGGGCGAGCATCTGTCTCAGCTCGTCAACCCCATCGTCAGTGAGAGCGGTGATTGCCTCGTCGGTGCCATCGTAGACGCTGATGATATTCCCGTAGGAGAGATTGTCGTCATTGCTGACGATCGCCTGAAGGAGCCCAGGATCCTCTCCAAGCTTTTTCGCGACGTGGTCAATGGTGAAGACGTAGGTGACATCGTATCCCACGGTCACAGCCGTCTTGCTGAGGTAGGCTGAAGGCTGCAAGTCCTAGTGCAAGCCCTAGGAGTAGCCCTGTGACGAAGCATCAGATTGAAGTGATCACGTCGATCGAGCGGCGCCGGCGCTGGTCTCGGGAGGAGCAGGAGCGGCTGGTCGCGGCGACGTTTGAGCACGGGACCAGTGTTTCCGAGATCGCGCGATCGGCTGGCATTCATGTGAGCCAGCCTTTCCGGCGCGAGAAACTCTGCCAGATCTCCGCGCCGTCCGTGCCGCAACTCGTTCCCGTGCAAGTCGTCGAGGCGCTGCCAGCGCCGCAATCGCCAGCGCAGCCACCGCCGATCTCCAGACGCGCAAGAAGAGCAACATGGTGACCATCGAGCTTGGCGGCGCCCGCCACCGGCGGGTCGAGAGTGATATCGATAGCGAGGCGCTCGGCCGAATCCTGCAGGCGGAAGCTGCAGTGACCTTCGTCTGACAAGGTGGGGATGGGATTCTTCAGCCAATCTGGTGGCTGTGGAGGAGAGCGCGACGGTTCTCGGCGGCCGGCGCCGGCGCGGAGTCGGATCGATATGGCGTGCGATGTCATCGAGCGCACGCTGGCCTGAATTCTGCCCCATTGGTGCAGACTTAGGGCTGCAGGGCGGCGAAACTGCTGGTGTAACGGCATCAGGCAAACCCTTGCTGTGCTTCAGAATTTTGGGGGGACACCCTCTCCCTCGACCTGAGGTGCGGCCCTGAGCCGCGAGCTTGTCGAAGGGGAGCTTCGAGGACGCACAACAATTCTTTTACCTATCCCACTGGACAAGCCGAATCACCTCTGATTCTTTAGGGTAGATTCGGATGTGCGGCGTTGCCGGATCGTCAATGAAAAAAGATTACGGGGAGCCAATCCATGGCGAAGACGGACGCGTGGGGCGCGCCCGGCGGCACTGATTTTGTCTGGCGCAAGGGTAACACCCTCGCCGGCAATGCGCGCATCATCGCCGAACCTGCCTACAGGCGGCTTCTCGCCGCGGAGCCTCTGTTGCGTCGGTCCATTCCCGCCTTGATCGTCATCTTCCTGCTCGTCGTGGCGGCCGCCCGCTTTCTTTCGCTGATAGCCTGGCAGGACGAGGTCGAGCGCAACGCCAAGGCCATCCTAAGCCTGGCAGCCGGCGAACTCGTCAACTCGATGATGGTGTCGGCGGCGCGCAGCGAACTCGACGACGCGGCAAGCCGCGACTTGCTGAAACGCACCGTACAGCACGGCGCGATGGGCAGCCGGCACGTGCTGGCGCTGACCGACGAGGCGTTCAGGATCGTCGCCGTCACCCCTGAATCGACCGGCTGGGAAGGCAAGATGCTGGACGCCATCATGACCGGCGGCCAGCCGCTGTTCATGTTCGGCGAGCGCGCCGGGATCATGGAAGTGCGCATCGACGGCCGCGACTGGTACGCCGCAGTCAACCTGACGGAGGACCGAAAGGGCGCTGCCGCGGCGATGATCCCGCGCGACGCGGTCTTTGCCGAATGGCGCAAGACGGTGTCGCTGAACGTCACGCTGTTCGTGCTGACCGCCGGCGTGCTGATCATCATTCTCTACGCCTATTTCACGCAGGCCGCCCGCGCCCAGGCAGCCGACCGCATCTATCTCGAGGCGCATCAACGCATCGACCTGGCGCTGGTGCGCGGCCGCTGCGGCCTGTGGGACTGGGACATGGTGCGCGGCAAGATGTACTGGTCGCGCTCCATGTACGACATGCTCGGCTACAAGCCCTGCGACACCATGCTGTCCTTCGGCGAGGTCGACGACATCATCCATGCGGATGACGGTGACCTGTTCCAACTCGCCAACCGCATCGTGGCGCGCGAGATCGACCATATCGACCAGGTGTTCCGCATGCGCCATGCCGACGGCCGCTGGGTCTGGGTGCGCGCGCGGGCGCAGGTGATCGATCCGGAAGCGCCCGAAATCCAGCTGATCGGCATCGCCGTCGATGTCACCGAGCAACGGCATCTGGCGCTGCGCTCCGAAGCCGCCGACATGCGGTTGCGGACCGCGATCGAAAACATCAACGAATCCTTCGTTCTGTGGGATTCGCAGCAGCGCCTCGTCATGTGCAACAGCAAGTACCAGCAGGATAACGGCCTGTCGGACCGCGACGTCGTGCCAGGAATCTCGCGCCAGGCGCTGGAAGTGCGGATGATCGCCTTCGCATCGGAGCGGCGGCTGGCCAACGCCAACGGCCCCGGTGGCGGCGCGACCTTTGAGCGGCAGCTGGCCGACGGACGCTGGCTTCAGGTCAACGAATTGAAGACGCGCGACGGTGGCACGGTCTCGGTTGGCTCCGACATCACGCTCATCAAGCAACATCAGGAAAAGCTGGTCGATAGCGAGCGGCGCCTGATGGCGACTATCCACGATCTCAGCCTGGCGCGGCGCGCCGAGGAAGAGCGGGGGCGCGAACTGGTCGAGCTCAACCGCAAATACATGCGCGAAACCGAGCGCGCCGAAGCCGCGAACCGCGCCAAGTCCGAATTCCTGGCCAACATGTCGCATGAGCTGCGCACGCCGCTCAACGCCATCATCGGCTTTTCGGA
>DASZDZ010000082.1:0-3126 GCA_035941355.1 Pseudaminobacter sp. | reverse complement strand
GGCAGTTGTAGATCAAAGTGGTCGTTCCCCGGGGACGCGCTACAAGGCAAACTGATCCCAAGCCGCCTGAGAGGGCGCAGAACGTCCTTACCCATACCAATCCGCGGCAGTATCGGTTATGTTTGCCGGACCTGAAAAGTCCGGCTCATTTGTGCGCCGCTTCTTCGGGTTGCGCTTAGCCATCTCACGATCCCACCCACTATGTGCCGGGGGTCGGCGAGGGTGCCCGGATGAAACCGAAACGACGACACTACCTCAATCTCGCCGGCGCGCTGGCGATGAGCTTTCCCGCCGTTGCGGCTGCGCAGCAGTCGCCAGCTCAGATGCCACGGATCGGGCTTATCGCCTGGTGGCCTTGCGACATGCCGTATACGGGCGAGTCTAGTGAATTCGGATCGTTTATGCGAGGGCTTCGCGAACTCGGCCACACGCTGAGCGAACTCAGCTTCGAGTGCCGAAGCGCGAGCAAGCACGACAGTGGCTTGGCTGCGGCGGCGGCAGACCTGGTGCAACTCCCGGTCGACGTGATCGTCACGACGTCGCAGCCGGCGGCGCATGCTGCCCACGAAGCGACCGATGTGATTCCGATCGTGACCATCATAAGCGGTAATCCGGTCGCGGCGGGTCTGGCGAGCAGCCTCGCAAAGCCGGGCGGCAATCTCACCGGTGTCAGCTACTACGCCACCGAACTCGCCGCCAAACGGCTGGAGCTTTTGATGGAGGCAATACCAGAGCTGACCACAGTCGGCGTGCTGGCGAACCCGGTGGTCAACTATCTGCCCTTCGAGGAGGACGCAAAAGTGCGGCCCACCAGCTGGGAGTTGCCTTGAATATCCAGCAGGTCAGCGATCCGGACGAACTCGATGCTGCATTCTCGCGCATGGAGGCCGCGGGCGCGCAGGCGGTCTTCGTGCTGCCCGACCTCATGCTGTCCTCGCTGTCGCCGCAAATTGCCGCCCTAGCGATCGAGCATCGCCTGCCGACCATGGCCTGGGGGCCATGGTTCACCGAAGCCGGCTGCCTGATGGCCTATTCGGCGGACTATAGCGGAATGGGACATCGGCTCGCCTTCTATGTCGACCGCATTTTGAAGGGCTCCGAGGCAGGCGACCTGCCGATCGAGCAGCCAACGAAGTTCGAGCTGTCAATCAATCTGAAAACGGCCAATGCCCTGGGCATCGATCTGCCGCAGACCGTATTGCTCATGGCTGACGAAGTCATCGAATGAGGATGATGTGCGGGATTCGATCCATCGCGAAGCCGCTCCCGTGCGCCGATCACTGTTTCGGAAATACTTCATCGCGTTGTTCGCCGCCGTCATTGTCCCGATAGCTGCCAGCGGCATCAGCGACGCCTGGTTCGGCTATCGCGACCAGCGTGCCATGCTCAGTGCTCTCTTGCGGGTCGAGACCAGATCGGCAGCCGGCAGGATGCAGAGCTTTCTCGACGGCATCAGGGATCAGCTCCGCTGGATGGTCCAAAGGACCTTGACCGCCGACAACCGGGGACAGCATCGGCTCGAGGCCCTGCTGGCGATGCGCCGCGCCCCTGCAATCGTCAGCGTAAGTCTTATCGACCGTACCGGCGTGGAGCGGCTGCACGTCTCCCGCATTGGCCTGAACAGGGTTGAAGGAGGATTGGATCGCTCAGGTGATCCTGCCGTAGTGGGAGCCCTGTCGACGGGCATATGGTATGGCCCGGTTACCTATCGCGATGGCTCCGAACCGTTCATGACCATGGCACTGTGGGGACTGAGTTCCGTCGTCGTCGTCGTCGAGATCAACCTGAAGCTCATTTGGGTAGTCATTTCGGAAATTCGTGTGGGGCGCAGCGGCCACGCATTTGTTCTCGACCAGACCGGCCGGATCATCGCTCACCCAGACATCAGCAAGGTGTTGCGGGGCACCGACGAGAACACGGCGGCGGCCCTGCTCAGATTGCGGGACGAGATCGCCACGGCAGGTGGCGAGGCGACGACGGCCCGCAACACCGAGGATGAACGCGTCGTGACTGCGATGGCACCGATCCCCAGTGTTGGCTGGACTGTGTTCGTCGAGCAGCCGCAGGCAGAGGCGTTTGCACCGCTCTATGCTTCTTTGTGGCGGACTGGCGGCCTGTTGCTTGCGGCAATCGCCTTAGCGGCGGCGCTCGCCTACTGGCTTGCCAGGCGCATGACCGGCCCGATCCGCCTGCTGGAGGAGGGCACCGAAAAAATCGGGGCCGGACAGTTCGATCACCGGATCGACATCGCCACCGGAGATGAACTTGAACGGCTGGCGGTCCGGTTCAATCAGATGGCGCAGGAACTCGCCATATCGCGGGATCGTTCGGAGCGGATTGCGCGGCTGAAACGCTTTCTCGCACCGCAGGTCGCGGAACTTGTGGAAAAGTCCGGTGACGAGAGCGTGCTCGCAGGCCAGCGGGCGGAAGTGGTCGCTGTTTTCTGCGATTTACGCGGCTTTACCGCGTTCTCGGCCCACGCCGAACCCGATGACGTCATGCAGGTGTTGCGCGACTACTACGAGGCTCTCGGCGCGATCATCACACGCTACGAGGCGACGCTGACCAACTTCTCGGCGGACGGGTTGATGGTGCTTGTCAACGCCCCTGTGCCGTGCGCGGAGCCGGCGCTTCGCGCAGTCGAGATGGCAATCGACATGCAGGACGCCGTTCAGCGCCTGATCGCCGCGTGGCGTCTGCGGGGCCATGCAGTCGGTTTCGGCATAGGGCTCGCGATGGGATGGGCAACGGTCGGTCGAATTGGCTATGAAGCCCGCGTTGACTACACCGCGATCGGCAATGTCGTAAACTTGGCGTCTAGACTGTGTTCGTCGGCTGATGATCGGCAAATCCTTATCGATCATTCCGTGGCGCGGGCGGTGGGTGGGAAGATTCCGGTAGCCGCGCTTGGCATGCGTCCCCTCAAGGGCTTCGACGAGCAAGTACCCGTATATGATGTTGCAACGCGAAGCATGAAGTCAGATTTCGCTCCTGATGCGAATGAAATCAGTGCGAGAAGCTAGGTCGGCTGAAAACCGATCTTGGGCACACGGCTGGAGCGAATGGCAGCTCGTCACCCTAAACCGGACCATCGAGATCGTGCGATTGGACGGCAGCTAGGGGTCA
>DASZDZ010000081.1:0-3352 GCA_035941355.1 Pseudaminobacter sp. | reverse complement strand
CTCAAACAGGTCCGCCACGCAGATCCGAACTCACCGCCTCAATGCCATGGCAGAATGGAAGGCCGCGGCGTTGCAGATTGCCTGAAAACAGCTGTGGGCTTCCGCGCGTCCACGCTTCAAACAATGTGACAGCGCCGTTGCGCGCCCTGGCTCCAGGCCTCCAGCCCGACGATTGCCGCCATGCCGCTCAGGCGGTCCTTGGCGCGGCCGAAAATCTGTCGCTCACTTGAATCTGCTAAGGCTCCGGCCGCTTTCTGGTCACGCGCTCGCTCGTAGAGAGCCTTGATGGAATGTTCGAGCGGGGTCGCGGATTCGCGGATCTTGGTGACAACATCGGCTGCGAACTCCTCCGGAGGGTGCCGTGGTAGTTCCGAAGGTTCCGAGCAAACATATTGCCGGGTGCGGTCGTAGACAATTCTGTGAGACCCTGCGGCGTGCCCATGTGCGGCGACGCCGGCGGCAATCTCTGAAGGTTTTATCAGAACAGATCGCTCCATAACTCTGCCGGTTTGAAAGGCTCGCTCGAACTGCTTCCACGTCGAGACCTTCGGAGCCACATAGTAGGTTTCGGCGCCAGCCACCTCGAACTCGGCCAATCTCATGAATTGATGGGCTGCAGTGTCGACATTGAAGCGCCAGAACGGTCGATCCAGATCGGGAATGGATTGTGATGGCGAGGCACGCTTGAAGCGCTGCAGCAAGTGCCCGAGTTTGAATTGAAGGATCACCACGCGGCCCTTGTCCTTGAAGCCGACGTCGAAGCCAATCTCCTTCTCATGAAGCAGGTTGGGAAGAAAGGGAGTCGGCGAGAGTCCGACGCTGGTGAGCAATGCGAGCGTTTCGCGCGTGACACCGAATCCGTAGGAAAATTCCGACAGACGTTCCTGGAGATTGATCATCGCCGGACCCTCGTCTCAGACCCGAGGCAGCATGATCGCCGCGTCAATGCGGCGGTGCATGAGCGAGGCCATCGAAAACAGGTCCTCGGCATCGTCTTTCGACATCTGCCAGTGGATTCTTGGCGCATGCGCCGTGGTGTTGCGAAACATGCTGAACGTGCCCTTCACGAGGCTGGAGAAACCCCGTTGCTCGCTCTTTTCGCTTTCGCTCATGAGCGTGTTGATCGCGAGCATCGGCCTCTCGCCACCGAAGGCGCGATCGACAAGCGCCGCCCCATCGTCCGTCAGGCCGGTACGCTGCCGAATTTTTTCGGCGACGCTCTTCACGGCCTCGAGAACGGCGTGAAAATAATTATCTGCAAGCAACTCCTCGCGGCAAAAGCGCAGTACATCGGGATGAACGCCGCGGCTTGTCAGATCAGCCCTCAACTCCAGCGCACGGCGTGTGGCTTGCGAAAGTGTTTCGGCCGCGTCGACGGCGTGCAATGCGCCGGAAGCCCCAACGGCCAGCCCGACGAACGCCAGGGCGCGGTTAAGATTGAGCCGCATCGGTTCGAAGCGTTCCGGTTCGCGGGCGAAGCGCTCCGGCTTCATCGCCTTGCGGATCAAGGCGATGATGTGGGTGCGCTGCTTACGATTGTTCTGTTCATTGGCGAACGCGTTATACAGTCTATGGCGCTTGGTCATCTGTGGATCGGTATCAACGATCTTGACCGTTGCCAGCAAATGCCCGATTTCCGAACCCGTCAGGCCATAGGTGGTATCTCCCAACGCATCCGCGATTGCCTGCAATTGCGATTGAGTAAAAGTCTTCACTGTCCATCCTCCTCCCGTCGGTCGTCGTGGCGACGCGCCTACGAGCGCGCGAACGCCAGTAAGGGTTCGATCTCGTGGTTGTCGGCCGCCCGCAGCGCCGCGACATAGCGGGCACGGGTCTCGCCAGCGTCGACCAGGTTTGCCCGGCCCCAGCTAAACGGTGGTCGTCCAAGCTGGCGAGCAAGCAGGTCGCCGACCAGGCGGGAAAACCGTCCGTTTCCGTTTGGGAAGGGATGGATGGCAACCAAACGGTGGCTGAACCGGACGGCGATCTCGTCGGGTGGGTAGGTACCGTGCTCGACCCAATAGCGCACATCGTCGACCGTCTGCCTGACATCCACTGCGATGCGGTAAGCATCAACGCCGATGTTCCGGGCCGTCATGCGGTACTGCCCCGCCCAACGCCACACCTCGCCAAACATGCGCCGGTGCAGCTCGTTCAGGAACTCATGGTCGAGGACATCGCGCCTTCGTGACATCGCCCAGCGCAAGCCTTCGCCGATGTTGACCTGTTCGGCTTCATTCAGCTCATGCCGCAGTGTGATGTAGGACGGGATGAGCTGCTCCCGCTCCTCGGCGGTTAGCGGTGTATTCGCTTCGTCATCATCCTGGAACAGAGGATCGTCTTCCATGGGGATCAGTCATCCTCCCACAGTCGTCGTGGCGGGTCGGCAAGAATGGCATCGATGAGACGGCGACGTTCGTCCTCCAGATCCGACTTGATCAAAGCCTGGTTTTCCAGCCGCATGGTATGATCCAGGCGAGTCATGTCCTGTCCCGCCTTTTCTGCCGCTCGCTCGCGAAGGATGTCGTCTAGCGGCTTGATCGGAACGAAGGCATAGACAAACGTGCAGTTCATTGCCGCCGCGGCTTCCCGAAGGGTCTTAATCGTCGTCGCGCCGGAAACCTCCGCCTTCTCGATGGCCGGAATGCGAGAGGGGGCTGCGCCCATGCGAGTGGCGAGTTGCCGGGTGCTCATCCCCAGAGCTTCACGGATGGCTTTCATCCAACCGCGAGGTGGCGCAATGAGCTTTAGTTCCCGCAGCGGTGCGAGACGCCGTTCCAGTTGTTTGCGCGCGAGCGAAGCCTGTTTTATGTTCATAGATATATGTCCATCTTCGGTTCACGTTAGCATAAAAAGATGAGCAGCGAAAGCCAAAAGAACATGTATATATGATCAAAAGAACGATAATTGGACATAAAGGAATGAGCAATATCGGTTGAACGAAGCAGCCAAGCTGCAGCGAGAGCTGCTCGCAAATTGCGAGAATGGAGTAGCGCAGATTCTCAATTCAGCTGCAATCGAGACACACGGCTCTGCCGCTCGCGCTTCGGTCGACGCCTCTTTCTCGTCGGCCGAGGCTTCGCTGTTCCCGCCAGCGTCGCTGCCGGGTTGGTCCATGGGTTGGTCCATAGTGGTTGCATTTGCTGCTCTCCTTGGTTAAGCAGCTCTGGTCTGTTACGTAATAACATGACAGACTGTAAGAGGCATAAATGGCGCTGTCACATTGTTTGAAGCGTGGACGCGCGGAAGCCCACAGCTGTTTTCAGGCAATCTGCAACGCCGCGGCCTTCCATTCTGCCATGGCATTGAGGCGGTGAGTTCGGATCTGCGTGGCGGACCTGTTTGAGCGGGA
>DASZDZ010000080.1:0-42354 GCA_035941355.1 Pseudaminobacter sp. | reverse complement strand
CGGTTTTCTGGCGTACGGCGTTTTCGGCCCTCGACAAGATTTCCTCGGCGCCGCGAACCTTCAGTGTGGCCGCAACCGCTTCGGCATCGAGTTCGGCGAGGCGGTTCTTCTGGGCGAGGCGCTGCGCAGCGGCCGTCGGCGCATCGGCGCTCGCGGTCAGGCCATCCCAGCGCCAAAGCGCGCCTTCGCGGTTGACGAGGCGCTGGCCCGGCGCCAGGAGCTTCTGCAGCCTCGCGCCGTCGGCCGCGTCCACGATGCCGATCTGCGCCAGCCGCCGCGCGAGCTGACGCGGCGCGCGCACGACGGTTGCGAGGCTCCGCACGCCTTCAGGCAGGGCCGGATCGCTGGCCGCCGGTTCGCTCTCGCCCCAATGAACAGGCGCGCCGCGGTCCAACGCCGCGTCGAGATCCTCGCCCAGGGCGGCGCCCAGCGCTGTCTCGAAGCCGCGTTCGACGCTGATCTGTTCGAGCACTGCCGGAAACAGATCACCGCTCGCGGCATTCAGGATTTTCGCAAGTGTACGCGCCTCGGTCTCGATCCGCGCCAGCTCGGCCCGGGCTTCCTGCAGCGGCGGACGCGCGGCGTTTTCGGCGAGCCGCGCTTCGGCGACCGACTTTTCAGCGGTGGTTGCGATGCCCTCGGCGCGATCCAGAGCCGCCTGCGCCTCGTCGGCCAGGATCTTCTTTTCGGCGGGATCAGCCAGCCCGGCGATCTTGCCTTCTATGTCGCCCGTCTCGCGGTCGATCTCTGCAAGCTGGCGAGAGAAGCGGTCGCGACGCTCCGCCGTCTCGCGCAAAGCACGCTCGATCTGGTGCCTGGCGGCAGCCGCCTCGGCCCGCTCGGCGGTCAGCTTGGACAGCGCGCTCTCGCTCAGCACCAGCGTCGTCGCCGCTTCCTCGAAAGCCGCCCGTGTCGCGATCTCGCGTTCGGCCGCACCTTCATTCTCGGCATTCAGCCCCACCTCTTCCGCGGCAAGCCGCGCCAGAATATCGGCATTGTCGCGCACCATCTGCTCTTCGCGGGCAATGTCGGCGTCGAGCTGCTGCAGGCGGCGGTCGAGTTCGGCCTGGCGTGTGCGAACCCGGCCCGCCTCCTCCTCGATCTGCGCCTTGGCGATCGACAGGCGCTGGAAAGCAGCCGCGGCGGCGGCTTCCGCCTCGCGCAGTTCGGGTAGATGATGCGCGCCGACCGCTTGTTCCTTGGCAGCGTTCATCTGCGCGGCCGCACGTTCGCCGACAAGCGATGTGGCAGTTGCAAGCGCCGAGCGCGCCTCGCCCTCCTGCGCCTTGGCCTGCGTCCAGCGCAGGTGGAAAAGGATTGCCTCGGCCTTGCGGATGTCAGCCGACAGGTTCTTGAAGCGCGACGCCTGCCGCGCCTGCCGCTTCAGGCTCTCGATCTGGCTTTCGAGTTCGCCGACGACGTCGTCCAGCCGCTCGAGGTTCTGCTCCGCTGCGCGCAGCCGAAGCTCCGCCTCGTGGCGCCTGGTATGCAGGCCGGAAATGCCGGCCGCCTCCTCCAGCAGCGCGCGGCGCGCCTGCGGCTTTGCCTGGATCAGTTCGCCGATGCGTCCCTGCCCGACCATGGACGGCGAGCGGGCGCCGGTGGATTGGTCGGCGAACAGTAGCTGCACGTCCTTGGCGCGCGCTTCCTTGCCGTTGATCCGGTAAACGGAGCCTGCCTCGCGCTCGATGCGGCGCGAGACCTGCAGTTCGTCGGCATCGTTGAAGGCGGCGGGCGCGGTGCGGTCGCTGTTGTCGAGAAACAGCGTCACTTCGGCGGTATTGCGTGCCGGGCGCGTGCCGGAACCGGAGAAGATCACGTCGTCCATGCCCGACGCGCGCATATTCTTGTAGGAGCTTTCGCCCATCACCCAGCGTAGCGCCTCGACGAGATTGGACTTGCCGCAGCCATTCGGCCCGACAACGCCGGTCAGGCCGCGTTCGATGACGAACTCGCCGGGTTCGACGAAGGATTTGAAGCCGAGGAGGCGGAGCCGGGAAAATCTCATCGGCGCAGCCGGACGCGCGCAGTCAAGCCGGGGCGGTCGCGCCCCGGCGCTGCATGAAGATCAGAGCATGCCGTCGATGATCGCCGACATTTCCTCAATCGACATTGCCCCCTTGTAGGTATTGCCATTGATGAAGAAGGTCGGCGTCGAGTCGACCTTGAAATCAGCTTCGCCACGGGCTCGCACTGCTCTCACATCCTCCAGAAGCTTCTGGTCCGTCAAGCAGGCCTCGAACGACTCCTGTGAAAAACCGGCGAGCTTGGAGATCTGCAGCAGCGCTTCCTTGGCGTTTTCGACGCCGGCCCAGGCCTCCTGCTGCTTGAACAGCACGTCGACCATGGCGAAGTAGTTGTCGTTGGAGCAGCGCGCCAGCATGAAGCCTGCCTCGGCGCGGGGATCGAACGGGAATTCGCGGAAGATCAGCCGCGCCTTGCCGGTGTCGATGTATTTTTCCTTGAGTGCCGGAAGCGTCGTCTCATGGAAGTGGGCGCAGTGGCCGCAGGTCATCGAGGCGTATTCTACGATGGTGACCGGCGCATCCGCGTTGCCGAGGCTCTTTTCAGGCAGTGCGCCGGCTTCGAGCAGCTTGGCCATGTCGACCGTGCCCTGCGACGGGGGCGCGGTAACCGCCGGCTTGGCGGGAGCAGCGGCTTCGGCCGGCGCAGCCGCTGCGGGCTCGGCAGGCTTTGCCGCTTCCGCAGCCTTGTCTTCCCCGCTGTCGCTGCAGGCGGCGAGTGCAAGGGCAGCCGGGAGCGCGACCAACGAAGAGAGAATGGTCCTGCGCGGAATGGAACGGATCATGCGAATCACCTGGCTGCTGTTGGGATGTTGCGATGCGAATGCACCAGAAAGCGAGACTTCGCGCGAAATAAGGCATCGCCGTCCCCAATCCAATCGGGAAAACCCGGCCTGCGATCACGAAACCGCGAGTTGCAGACCGCTATTTCCTGGTCCCGACGATCGTGGCGCCGAGCCGCTCGAGCGAGGCGCGAAGCCCGGGATCCTCGATTTTTTCGACTGTGCCCGACAGTTTAGCCTTTTCGCCTGCCGTCAACGGCCTGGGGCGCGGCTTGGGAGTGCCCGCTTTCGATGACAGCGGCTTCTGCACTATGCGGATGCGGCCGATCGCGTTGAAGCCGAGGAAGGCATTGACGCGGCTGATGATTTCGCCGGTCTCGTGCTGCAGGTGCAGCGCCGCCGCACCTTCGCAAGCGATGACGAGAATCGCCGGCTCGAACGGATCGTCCTCATGCATGCGCCTCGGCCACTGGATCTTTTCCGGCCGCGTGTTTTGCGCCAGGCGCGGCCCGGCGATCTCTTCCCAGGACTGGACGAGGCCGACCGAAATGCCGGCCCGCTTGCGCAGCACCGGGTCGAGGATTTCCGAAGCGAGATCGCTGACCGGAACAGGATAGCCGTTCGGCCTTTTCCCTGCCATATGCGTTCTCCAGACAAATGTGCGACCCGACAACCATAGGCCCAGCTACCGATCAATGGCACCAGCAGGCATGACCCGCAAGAGCGTCCGGCAGGCCAAAGAAGGCGACATCGCCGGCCGACTGCTCGGCTGGTATGACGCCAACCATCGCGAACTGCCATGGCGCATGGCGCCGCGCGATCTTGCGTCGGGCGGGCGGCCCGACCCTTACCGGGTCTGGCTTTCCGAGATCATGCTGCAGCAGACGACCGTCGAAGCGGTCAAGCCATATTTCCGTGCATTTCTGGAAAAATGGCCGGACGTCAAGGCGCTTGCGGCCGCCGAAACCGAAGACGTGATGAAAGCGTGGGCCGGGCTCGGCTATTACTCGCGCGCCCGGAATCTGAAGGCCTGCGCGGACATCGTCGCGACGCTTCGCGGCGGATTCCCCGACATTGAAGACGAATTGCGCAAGCTGCCCGGCATCGGCGCCTATACGGCAGCGGCGATCGCGGCCATCGCATTCAATCGCCCGGCGGCGGTCGTCGACGGCAATGTCGAGCGCGTCACGGCGCGGCTCTTCGAAATCCGCACGCCATTGCCCGACGCCAAACCGGAAATCTGCGCCGCTGTCGAAAAGCTGGTTCCAGCCATGCGGCCCGGAGATTTCGCGCAGGCGATGATGGATCTCGGCGCGACGATCTGCACGCCTCGGCGGCCGCGCTGCATGCTCTGCCCGGTCCGGGAGGATTGTCGGGCCATCCTTTCGGGCGACCCTGAATTGTTGCCTGTCCGTGTGGCAAAGAACGAAAAGCCGCGGCGGCGCGGCGCTGCCTTCGTCGCGATCCGGAACGACGGCGCGATCCTTCTGCGCACGCGCCCGGACAAGGGGCTGCTCGGCGGAATGAGCGAAGTCCCGACAACCGGATGGACGGCACGCATCGACGGTGACACCAGTGCAAAATCCGCCCCGTTCGCCGCCGACTGGCAGCACGCCGGCAGCATCGCACACGTCTTCACGCATTTCGCGCTCGAGCTCGATGTTTATCGCGCCAGCGCCGGCGACAAAGCCGCGCCTGCCGGCCATCGCTGGTCGCCGGCAGCCGGAATTTCCGGCGAGGCCTTGCCGACCGTCATGAAAAAGGTAATCGAGGCTGCGATACCCGGCGCGACCAAGGCGCGGCGCGACAATCCAGCGAGGCATGCATGAGCGAAATCCGTCATATCGTGTTCGACATCGGCAAGGTCCTGATCCACTACGATCCCGACCTGCCGTTCAGCCGGCTCATTCCGGACCCGGAAGAGCGCCGCTGGTTTTTCGAGAATGTCTGCACGTCGGCCTGGAACATCGAGCAGGATCGCGGCCGAACCTGGGAAGAGGCCGAGGAACTGCTGCTCAAGACGTATCCGGAGCACGCCGAAAACATCCGCAACTTCCGCCTCTGCTGGCACGAGATGGTGCCGCACGCCTATGACGACAGCGTCGAGTTGATGGAGGGCCTGATCGAAGCCGGACACGACGTGACCTTGCTGACGAACTGGGCCGCCGACACGTTTTCAGAGGCGCGCGGGCGCTTTCCTTTTCTGGAACGTCCCCGCGGCGTCACGGTCTCGGGCCAGATCGGCATGATCAAGCCGGACCGCGGCATCTACGACCACCATGCCAGGACATTCGATCTCGATCCGGCGGCCTCGCTGTTCATCGACGACAGCCAGAAAAATGTCGACGGCGCGAAGGCCGCCGGCTGGCAGGCCGTGCTGTTCCAGAATGCCAAAACGCTCGAGGAGGACCTCGAGCGTTTCGGGATCAGCCGGTGACTGGAGCCCGGCCCATCGATAAACTGATGTTGATCTAGGGGTGATTGAGATTCAGGTCGGGCCGGCCTCACCTGAATACCAACACTTTAGCCCGCGCGCTCCATGCCGAGGCGAGCGATGCGGCGCAGTTCGTCGATCTGGGTAAGCCCGCCATTGCGTTCGTAATGCCAGAAGGTCCAGCCATTGCAGGCGTCGAGCCCCTGCAATTCCGCCCCTACCCGGTGTATAGAGCCTGCCGTTGAGCCGGCGGCCAGCGTGCCGTCCGGCCGGACCTTCGCAGCGAAGCGCTTCCTTGCGTCGTAAAGTACCGTGCCCGGCTTCATGATGCCGGCGTCGATCAGGCTGACGAAGGCCACGCGCGGCTCGGCCCGCTTGCCGGAGAGCACCGTCAAATCGGCGTCCTCCATCGGCGTCACGGCGGCAATGCGCTCGTTGGCGGCGTCGATATAATCCTGCTCACGCTCGATGCCGACGAAATGACGACCGAGGCGCTTGGCCACCGCGCCGGTCGTGCCCGAGCCGAAGAAAGGATCGAGCACCACGTCGCCCGGCTTGGTCGAGGCCAGCATCACGCGGGCCAACAGCGCCTCCGGCTTCTGCGTCGGATGCAGCTTGTCACCGTTGTCGTTCTTCAGCCTTTCGGCCCCGGTGCAGATCGGAAACAGCCAGTCGGAGCGCATCTGCACGTCGTCATTGGCCGCCTTCAGCGCATCATAGTTGAACGTATAGCCCTTCCCGTTCTGGTCGCGCGAAGCCCAGATCAGCGTCTCATGCGCGTTCTGGAAACGCCGGCCGCGAAAGTTCGGCATCGGATTGGTCTTGCGCCAGACGACATCGTTCAGGATCCAGAAGCCGAGATCCTGCAGGGTCGAGCCGACGCGGAAGATGTTGTGGTAGGAGCCGATCACCCAGATCGTGCCGTTCGGCTTCAGGACGCGTCGCGCCGCAAGCAGCCACGCGCGGGAGAAGGCATCGTAGGCGGCGAAGCTGTCGAACTGGTCCCACGCATCGTCGACCGCATCGACCTTCGACTGGTCGGGACGGTGCAGGTCGCCGTTGAGCTGCAGATTGTAGGGCGGGTCGGCAAACACCAGGTCGACGGATTTTTCCGGCAGCCGGTCCATCGCCGCGACGCAGTCGCCTTTCATGATGGTGTCGAGCCAATTGGCCTTTTGCGGCTGGGGGCGAAGTTCGGCGAGAGGACGCACGGCTGACATGCTGGGGTACCCGGAATACGCGTTACTGTTTACACCCCGTTATGGTTACCGTTTCGCGTAAATATTTAATGAAGCGAGCTCCCGAATTTGCCGTCGTGACCCTGATGGTGTATGCCGCGCCGCGACTGCCAGCCCGCCCTTCGGCGTTGTTCCTCCCGTTTTTCCGGATTGCCATGACCCAGCCTGATCTCGTTATTTTCGATTGCGACGGCGTTCTCGTCGATTCGGAAGTCATCGCCGCGCGCGTCGAGGCCGAGCTTCTGACCGAAGCCGGCTACGAGGTTTCGGGCGAGGAATTGTCGGAGGTCTATGCCGGGCTGACGTTCAAGGACATCATGCTGCGCATCGAGGAGCAGTCGCAGATCCCCTTCCAGGCGTCGCTGATCGGCCGCGCGGAGGAACTGGTCGACCGCCGCCTTCAGGCGGAGGTCCGCGTCATCGAGGGCGCGCGCGAGGCGGTTGCCTCCGTTTCGGGCAAGCGCTGCATCTGTTCCAACTCGAAGCCCCAGCGGCTCGACATCATGCTGACGAAGACGATGCTTCTGCCGCTCTTCAAGGGAAGCGTCTTCTCCTCATGCGGCAAGGAAGTGATGAAGCCGAAGCCGGCGCCGGATGTCTTCCTCCATGCCGCGGCCGCGATGGACGCCGATCCGGCGAACACCTTCGTCATCGAGGATTCCGTCCACGGCATAGCCGGGGCCAAGGCCGCAGGCATGCGCGTCATCGGCTTTACCGGCGCGGCCCACAGCTATCCCGGCCACGCCGACGTTCTGACGGAGGCGGGCGCCGAGACCGTCATCCGCCGCTGGGCGGATTTCCGCAGCGTGCTGCTGGCGCTGTCGGAATGGTCGGACGCCTGACTATTGGCTCTTCGGCGGGCCTTCATCGTAGCCGGCGAAAACCTGCACATCCGCCTGCTGCGGGGTCGGGAAGCTGACGCTGGTGTCGTTGAAGACGAACTGCGTGGCGGCAGAGGCGTCGCCGACCGCGACCTGGTATTTGTGCAGTTGCGAATAAAGCACTTCGTCGCCGCGGGTGACGGCAATGCGGATCGGCATGGTGACGTTGCCCGGCGCTCCGGCCGGCCCCGGAACGACCTTGCCGGCCACCGCCACGTTCATGGTCATCGATCCGCCGGCATTGCTGCAGGTTCGTGTCACGTCGGTGATGGAGGCCTGGTAGAGCATCTTGGCCGGATCGTCCTGGCCGCCCTTGGTGTAAGTGTTGAAATAGGCAGTGCCTTCGCGCAACTTCACCGGCGGGCAAAAGGCGCGCAGTTCGCTTTCGAGTACTTTCGGCTCTTCCGCGGCCTTGTCGCCGCCAACATTTAGAACGTTGCCGCTGTCGCCCGATTGGCAACCCGCGACGGCAAGGATAAAGCCGGAAAGTGCGAACCCCTTGATAAAACGACTATTGTTCAATCGAAACTCCATATGCCGCACATCCCCTTCAAAACGCAGGCCGTCTATAGCAACCGCGCGGCAAAAATGCGACTGACGGCGGCGGATTTTCACAGGCTTGCCGGCACGCAGCGGGCATGCACCACAATGGACGGATGACGATGCGCTATGTCAGCACCCGCGGGGAAGCGCCCGCACTCGGTTTTTCGGACACCGTGCTTGCCGGACTGGCGCGCGACGGGGGACTCTATATTCCCGATAGCTGGCCGGAGTTCAGCGTGGCCGAGATCCGCGCCATGCGCGGCCTTGCCTATCCCGACCTGGCGATTCGGCTGCTCACCCCGTTCCTGGGAGGCGAAATCCCGGAGGCGGTGTTCGCGAAAATCGTGCGCGAGGCTTATGCCACATTTCGTCATGAGGCGATCTGCCCGCTCGTCCAAACCGGCTCGAACCTATTCGTTCTCGAGCTTTTCCATGGGCCGACGCTGGCTTTCAAGGACGTCGCCATGCAGTTGCTGGCGCGGCTCGTTGACCATGTGCTCGCCGAGCGCGGCCAGCGCGCGACAATGTCGGCCGCCACCTCCGGCGACACCGGCGGCGCGGCAATCAACGCTTTTGCCGGACGTGATCGCACCGACATGTTCGTGCTGTTCCCGCATGGGCGCGTTTCGCCCGTGCAGCAGCGGCAGATGACGACTTCTACCGCCTCGAACGTCCATGCGCTGGCCATCGAGGGCAATTTCGACGATTGCCAGGGCCTGGTCAAAGACATGTTCAACGACCACGGTTTTCGCGACCGCGTTTCGCTGTCGGGCGTGAACTCGATCAACTGGGCCCGCATCATGGCCCAGATCGTCTACTATTTCTCCTCGGCGCTGTCGCTCGGCGCACCGGACCGGCCGGTGTCCTTCACCGTGCCGACCGGCAATTTCGGCGACATCTTCGCCGGCTACGCCGCAAAGCGCATGGGCCTGCCGATCGAACGGCTGGTGATCGCAACCAACGACAACGACATCCTCGCCCGCACGCTCGAAACCGGCGAATACCGGATGAGCGGGGTCGTGGCGACCACGTCGCCGTCCATGGACATCCAGATCTCGTCCAATTTCGAACGCCTGCTGTTCGAGGCCTCGAACCGCGATCCGGTTTCGGTCCGGCGCTACATGGGCAGCCTGAAGCAGTCGGGCGCGTTCACGATCGGCGAAGCAGCGCTCGCTGCGATCCACACCGAGTTCGATGCAGGCCGCGCCTCGATGGATGAGGCTGCCGCGACGATCCGCGCCACGCTCGCCGGCAGCGGCTATCTTCTCGATCCGCACACCGCGACCGCCATGCATGTCGCCAATTTGCATGCGGCGGGCGATGTGCCTATGATCGTCTTGGGGACCGCGCATCCGGCGAAGTTTCCGGCCGCCGTCGAGGAAGCATGTGGCGTTGCGCCCGCGCTGCCGGAATGGCTCTTGGGCCTGATGGAGCGTGAAGAAAAGTATACGGTGTTGCCATCCGACCTTAAAACGGTGGAAGATCATATCGGCCGTCTTACGCGGGCGGCGCGTTAGGGAGTATCTATATGGGTGTTGAGGTAAGCCGTCTGTCGAACGGCCTGACAGTCGCCACCGAAACCCTTCCAAGCATCGAATCCGTCGCGTTGGGCGTGTGGGTCAAATCCGGGGCCCGCAACGAACGTGATGACGAACATGGAATGGCCCACCTCCTTGAGCACATGGCGTTCAAGGGAACCAGCACGAGAAGCGCCTTCGAAATCGCTTCGCAGATCGAAAATGTCGGCGGCGAGATCAACGCCGCCACAAGCGTGGAGACGACATCGTTCTACGCCCGCGTGCTGGCCGACGACGCGCCTCTCGCCATCGATCTTCTCGCCGACATCCTTCAGGATTCCGAATTCGACCCGGACGAACTCGAGCGTGAGCAGCATGTGATCCTGCAGGAGATCGGCGCCGCTCACGACACGCCGGACGACGTGGTATTCGACCGTTTCACCGAGACGGCCTACCGCCACCAGACGATCGGCCGCTCCATCCTTGGCACGCCCGAAACCGTCAAATCCTTTACCTCCGCCCAGCTCCACGCCTTCATGGAGCGGCAATACGGCGCCGACGACATGGTCGTCGTGGCGGCCGGCGACATCAAGCACGACGTGTTCGTGCGAGAAGTCGAAAAGCGGCTCGGAACCTTCCGGTCGAAATCCGACAGCGTAATGCCGCAATATGCGCAGTATGTCGGCGGCGACTTCCGCGAGCAGCGCGACCTGATGGACGCGCAGATCGTACTCGGTTTCGAAGGCCGCGCCTACCATGTTCGCGACTTCTATGCTTCGCAGGTGCTGTCGATGATCCTCGGCGGCGGCATGTCCTCGCGGCTCTTCCAGGAGGTGCGCGAGAAGCGCGGACTCTGCTACTCGGTCTACGCCTTTCACTGGGGATTTTCCGACACCGGCATTTTCGGCGTCCATGCCGCCACCGGCCAGAGCGACATAGCCGAACTGGTTCCGGTGATCATCTCGGAGTTGCAGAAGTCCGGCGACGAAATCCTGCAGGAGGAACTCGACAGGGCCCGCGCGCAATACCGCGCCGGCCTGATCATGTCGGCCGAGAGCCCTGCCAGCCGCGCCTCGCAAATAGCCCGCCAGATGCTGCTTTTCGGCCGGCCGATCGGCAAGGACGAACTCATGGAGCGGCTTTCTGCACTCACGGTAGAACGGCTGAGTGATCTGTCGTCGCGGCTGTTTTCGACCAAGCCGACCGTTACCGCGGTCGGGCCGGTCGGCACGCTGGCGCCCTACGAGGCAATCCGCGACGCGCTTACCGGAAGCGATCCCGGTATCCGCAAACTCGCGGTCTGAGCTTCCGCCCAAACATGTTCGCGCTTCCCTTTTTCCGCCGCGAGTATCCGGCGCTGAAAGGCGAGCGCGTCATGCTCCGAATGCCGGTCTCGTCGGATTACCGCGAATGGGCAGCCTTGCGCGCCGCAAGCCGGCGCTTCCTTGAGCCATGGGAGCCGCGCTGGCCGGCCGATGAGCTGGAGCGCGGCGCATGGCGCCAGCGGCTCGCACGCTACCGGTCGGATTTCGCGCAAGGGTCATCCGTCGCTTTTTTTATCTTCGAAACCGGCGCGGGTAACCTCGTCGGCGGCATAACGCTGGCCAACATTCGCCATGGCGTCGCGCAATCCGGCCAGATCGGCTACTGGATCGGCGAGCAGTTCGCCGGCCAGGGCTTCATGCTCGAAGCGCTCGGCCTGGTATCCCGCTTCGCGTTCGATACGTTGAGGTTGCACCGGATCGAGGCCGCCTGTATCCCCGACAACAAGCGCTCGATACGCGTGCTTGAAAAAGCCGGATTCCAGCGTGAAGGACTTTTGCGATCCTACCTCAGGATCAACGGCATCTGGCAGGACCACTATCTCTACGCCCTGATCGCGGACGATCAGCTCGGCGAAAGGACAAAGGGCTGATTTTTGGCGAATTTCTTCAGGAGCGGGGCACTGCTGGTCTTTGCCGTTGCGGCATTGGCGGTTCTGTTCGCCCTCTCCCCAGCCTCGGCTGTCGAACCGATCAAGATCGCCCGCGACGACATCGCACTCGATCTGTCGGGTGCGGTCGAAATCTACCGGAACCAGGGTGAGAACTTTCAGGTTTCGACGGCGCCTGGCCCCGACGGCATCGTGCGGCGCATCGAGGTCGAGGCCAATGACGAGCGCTCGACCGGCGACTGGGCGGTTTTCGCCCTCGCCAACACCACAGACCAGCAGCTCGACCGCCTGATCGTCGCGCCGCATTTCCGGCTGGTCGATTCTGGCGTGTTCTGGCCCGATCTGGGCTCCAGCCGAATCGCTGCGATCACGCCCAGCGAGGGCTTCGCGCTCGACCGTCAGGCCAGCCCCGACGCCGACGTGTTCCAGATCACGCTCAATCCCGGCGCAGTGGTGACCTTCATTGCCGAACTGGCCTCGCCAAAGCTGCCGCAGGTCTATCTCTGGGAGCCTGAAGCGTACAAGGACACGGTCAATTCCTATACGCTATTCCGCGGCATCGTCATCGGCATCGCCGGCCTGCTGGCGCTGTTCCTCACCATCCTGTTCGTGGTCAAGGGCACGTCGATGTTTCCGGCGACGGCCGCTCTGTCATGGGCGGTGCTGGCCTATATCAGCGTGGATTTCGGCTTCCTCAACAAGGTCATCGAAATCTCGCCGGGCAACGAGCAGATCTGGCGCGCCGGCACCGAGGTCAGCCTTGCCGCAACCTTCGTGGTGTTCCTGTTCGCCTATCTCAACCTCAACCGCTGGCATGGCCACTTCAGCTACGGCGCCTTCGTCTGGATCTTCGGGCTCGTGCTTATTGCCGGGGTGGCGATCATTGATCCCGCGGTGGCGGCGGGCATCGCGCGGCTTTCCTTCGCAGCCACCGCCTTGACCGGGCTCGGCCTGATCGTCTTCCTCGGAATACGCGGCTACGACCGCGCCATAATGCTAGTGCCTAGCTGGGTGATGGTGCTGACCTGGCTCACCGCCTCCTGGATGACCGTCACCGGCATGCTCGACAACGACATCGTCCAGCCGGCGCTGGGCGGCGGGCTGATTCTCATCATCCTGCTCATCGGTTTCACTGTCATCCAGCACGCATTTGCCGGCGGGCTGCATCAGGGCCTGTTCAGCGACCTGGAGCGGCAGGCGCTGGCGGTCTCCGGCTCCGGCGATATCGTCTGGGACTGGGATGTGCTGCGCGACCGCGTAGTGACCCGGCCCGACGTCAGCATCCAGCTAGGACTGACGCCGAACAGCCTCGGCGGACCGGCGCGCAACTGGCTGCCGGTCCTGCATGCCGACGACCGCGACAGCTTCCGCACGACGCTCGACGTCGTGCTCGAACACCGGCGCGGACGCGTGGCGCAGAGTTTTCGGCTGCGCGGGGCTGACGGCCACTATCACTGGTTTTCGCTGCGCGCCCGCCCGGTTGTCGGGTCCGACGGCGAGGTCATCCGCTGTGTCGGTACCTTGGTCGATGTGACGGAGCAAAAGAAATCGGAAGAGCGCCTGCTGCACGACGCGGTGCACGACAATCTGACCGGCCTGCCGAACCGCGAGCTTTTCATGAACCGGCTGGAGGCGGTCATCTCGATCGCCAAAACCGAGGAGAAAGTCCGGCCCACCGTGTTCGTGATCGACATCGACCGCTTCAAGCAGGTCAATGAAGGCCTCGGCATTTCGGCCGGCGACACGATCTTGCTGACCATCGCGCGACGCCTGCATCGGCTCCTGAAACCTATGGATTCGCTTTCGCGCTTCGCAGGCGACCAGTTCGCGCTGATGTTGTTGTCGGAACAGGATCCGGTCCGCATCGCGGCCGTCGCTGACACCATCAAGCAGGCAGTACGCGCTCCGATCAATTTCGCCAAGCGCGAGATCGTGCTCACCGCATCCGTCGGCCTCATCACCTGGACGTCGGCGCAGGCCTCGGCAGAGGACATGGTCAAGGACGCCGAACTCGCCATGCATCAGGCCAAGCGCTTCGGCGGCGACAGGATAGAGCCATTCAGACCCGCTTTCCGCTCGGTCGGCACCGACCGCCTGCAACTCGAATCGGATCTGCACCGTGCCGTCGAACGCCGGGAATTCAACCTCGTCTACCAGCCGATCGTGCGTCTCGAAGACAGGTCGGTCGCCGGCTTCGAAGCACTGTTGCGCTGGGAACACCCGCGCCGCGGCTCGATCCCGCCCTCCGATTTCATTCCCGTTGCGGAGAGCTGCGGGTTGATTGTCCAACTCGGCCTGTTCGCCATGCAGCGCGCCGCCGATGACCTGGCCGGATGGCAGAAGCAGATCGGCGACGCGCCGCTGTCGGTCTCGGTCAATCTTTCCAGCCGCCAGCTCATACGCCGTGATCTGGTAAGCGACGTGCGCTCGGTGATCGCGCGCGCGAATTTGAGGGCGCGCTGCTTCCGGCTCGAGCTGACCGAGTCCCTCATCATGGACAATCCGGAGCAGAGCGCCCATGTCCTCTCGAAGCTGAAGAAGCTCGGCATCGGCCTGTCGCTCGACGATTTCGGCACCGGCTATTCGTCGCTGGCCTATCTGACGCGCTTCCCGTTCGACACGATCAAGATCGACAAGAGCTTTGTCGACGACGCCTCGCCCAAGCGGGCCGTCCTGCTCAAATCGATGGTCAGCATGGCGCATGAGCTCGGCATGTCTGTGGTCGCCGAGGGCGTCGCCGACGAGAACGACGCGCTGGAGCTACGCCAGATGGGCTGCGAATACGTGCAGAGCTATATGTTCGGAGCGCCGATTCCGAGCGACTCGGTTCTGAAAATGCTGAAGGAGCAGTATCCGCTTGCTCAGGCGTGACCGGCGGTCACGCTGAGATGGGCGAGATCGACGCCGATCGAAGCGAGGATGCGGTCGTATTTCCGGTCCATGTCGCTGTCGAACAGGAACTCGGGAATGGCCGGACAGGTCAGCCAGCCATTGTCGGCGATCTCCCGTTCCAGCTGCCCCGCGCCCCAACCTGAATAGCCGAGCGCCATCAGAGCGCGGCGCGGGCCGCGGCCGAGCGAAATGGCGCGCAGAATATCGACCGTCGCTGTCAGGCATATATCGCCCGAAACCGGCAGCGAGGAATCGACCTTGTAATCGCCCGTATGGAGCACAAAGCCGCGGCTGCGGTCGACCGGCCCGCCATTGCGGATGACGAAGTCGCGCGCCGGCGCCGGAAGTCGGATCGCCTCGTGCTCGTCCAGTATGCCGAGTTGCACCAGAAGATCCGGAAACAGCATCTGCTGGGCCTGGTTGATGATCAGGCCCATCGCACCCTCGTCGCTATGTGCGCACACATAGATGACCGCGCGCGTGAAGCGGTCATCCTTCATGCCTGGCATGGCAATCAGGAACTGATCATCGAGAAACCCGCGCTTTGCCGCGGTTTTTTTCTGCCGCAGAAGGTCCATGGCGCAAACCTAACGCTTTTCAGGCCGGCTTGAAAGATAGTTCCGGGTCCAAATGCCGTCGGATTGCTTCGCGGTGTCACAAAAAAATGACTCGCGGCCGGGAGGTTCCCCGTTGCCAAAGCTTGCGCAAGCGCTCAAATCGGCCGCATGCGAAACATCGGCTTGACCTTCCTCGCCCTTCTGTTGGGAGCGAATCCGTCGCCGGCGCTGGCCTCGTCGTCGGACTGGTTCGAGACTCAAGGCGCGCGCATCCGCCTTGTGACGGCGGGGATGCCCGACGAGGCAGGGGTGCTCAAGGGCTTGCTGGAGGTTGATCTCCAGCCCGGCTGGAAAACCTACTGGCGCGATCCGGGCGATGCGGGCGTGCCGCCGCAGATCGACATCTCGGCAAGCACCAACATCGCATCGGCCGAATTCGCCTTCCCGACGCCCGAGCGCCATGATGACGGCAGCTTCAAATGGGCCGGCTACGACGAGCCGGTCTCCCTGCCGGTTACTTTCATGCTGAAATCGCCCGGCGATTGGGCGCTGATCCAGGCCGACCTGTTCCTTGGCGTCTGCGAGACCATCTGCATTCCGGTACAGACGAGGCTGACGCTCGACCCCGCAAGCGATCCGGACAATACGGGGGATGTGGCAGCGGTCACAGCGGCGCTGGCCGCCCTGCCGGCGCCTGCGACGCCGGAATTTGGTGCGACCATTGTCGGCAAGCACGGTGAGAAGCTGCTTGTGGAGGCGACGTTTCCGGGCGATCCGGCTTCCGCCGAGTTTTTCATCGCCGGAGCCGACGGCTATGCGTTCGGCACGCCGGAGCGCGTCGAGAAGGATGGAAAGACGCTGTTTTCGATCGACGTGCTGGCCCGCCCGGACAGTGTTCCAACCGGCGGCGGGCTGCACTATGCGCTGGTCACCAGCGCCGGTTCCGTCGGAGGTATCCTACCCTTCATGTGAGTTCGGACGATTGCCGTCCGTCCTGTAGTCCGGTACTGCACTGCACCGACAAATTTCATCCGAGCAGGGAAGAGCAATGACCATTTCCATTGGCGAGAAACTGCCGCAGGCGACCTTCAAGACCATGACCGCCGACGGCGCCAAGAACATCACCACGGAGGAGATCTTTACCGGCAAGAAGGTGGTGCTGTTCGGCGTGCCTGGCGCCTTCACGCCGACCTGCAGCAACGATCACCTGCCCGGCTATCTTGAAAACCATGACGCGATTCTCACGCGCGGCGTCGATACGATCGCGGTCGTCGCGGTCAACGACCATCACGTGATGGGCGCCTGGGCGCGCTTCACCGGCGGTGAAAGCAAGCTGCTCTATCTAGCGGATGGCAACGGAGATTTCGTGCGCGCTGCCGGCCTCGATGCCGACATGAGCGCAGGCGGCTTGGGCGTCCGCTCGAAACGCTTCTCGATGATCGTCGAAGACGGCACGGTCACTGCCCTCAACCTCGAGGGCAAGCCGGGACAAGCGATCGATTCCGGCGCCGCGCGGATCCTGGAGCAGCTCTAGCCGACCCCGGAGTGTGGACAAAACCCGCCATGCAGCCGGAATGAACAGCCAAATCGTTCAATAAACAGAACGGCTTGGGCAAGGCCGGCGCCGTTGAGGGCCGGAATTTTGTTCACAAGTCGTTCCGTATGCCAAGATGTGCTCGTTTCCGGCCAAAAAGGACCAGGCAAACCAGTGATCCGGCGCTATCGCCGGATCGGCTTGGCGACCCTTCGAGGGGCGGCCGGGGACGTCGCGGGAGCCGGCTTCGCGAGCGGATTTTTTTTCGGCTTGAACGGCGCCATGCCCATGCGGGCGAGCTCGTCGGCGCGCTCGTTTTCCGGATGGCCGGCGTGGCCACGCACCCAGTGCCAAGTGACCTTGTGGCGCTTACGCGCCTCGTCGAGCGCCTGCCACAGTTCGGCGTTCTTCACCGGCTGCTTGGCTGCCGTTCTCCAGCCGTTGCGCTTCCAGCCGTCGATCCAGCCTGAAATGCCGTCCTTGACGTAGTTGCTGTCGGTGTAGAGATCGACAGCGCAGGACTCCTTCAGCGCTCCCAACGCCGAGATCGCCGCCATCAGTTCCATGCGGTTGTTGGTGGTGTTGGCCTCGCCGCCCGACAGCTCCCTGGTGACGCCGTTGAAGCGCAGGATCGCGCCCCAGCCGCCCGGACCGGGATTGCCCGAGCAGGCGCCGTCGGTGAAGACTTCCACGTTCTTTGTCATCTCAGTCCGTATTCAGAAGGCGATTTGATCTGCCGGTGAAAACGCAGCCGGCGGATATATTCCATCGGGTCGCGCTTCTGCACCAGCGCGCCGTCGGGGATGGTGAGCCAGTCATAGAGCCTGGTTAGCATGAAGCGCAGCGCCGAGCCGCGCGCCAGGATCGGCAGCGCCTCTTTTTCGGCCGAGGTCAGCGGCCGCACCGACTGATAGCCGGAAAGCAGCGCGGTTCCCTTGGTCAGGTTGAAGGAAAAATCCTTCTCGAAGCACCAGGCGTTGAGGCAGGTCGCCACGTCGTAGGCGTAAAAATCGTTGCAGGCGAAATAAAAGTCGATCAGCCCGGACAGCTTCTCGCCGAGGAAGAACACATTGTCGGGAAAGAGGTCGGCATGGATGATTCCGGCCGGCAGGTCTTTCGGCCATTTCTCGCCGAGTTCGGCGAAATCCGCATCCACTTCCGCTGCAAGGCCCGGCTCGACCTCGTCGGCGCGGGCATGCGCGCCGTCCCACAATTTGCGCCAGCCGTCGATCTGCAGCGCATTTGGGCGCGTCATTGGAAAATCCGCGCCGGCAATATGCAACGCCGCCAGCGCCTTGCCGACCTCGCGGCAATGGGCGGCGGTCGGGCGGCGCATCCACATGCCTTCGAGGAAGGTGATCAGCGCCGCCGTGCGGCCGGCAAGCGTGCCGGTGACGCTGCCGTCGCGCCGATGCACCGGCAGCGGGCAGGATATTCCCTTCCGGGCCAGATGCTCCATCAGTCCGAGGAAGAACGGCAGGTCCGATTTGTCGACGCGCTTTTCATAGAGCGTCAGGATATATGCGCCGCTCGTCGTGTGGAGCAGGAAGTTGGAGTTTTCCGAACCTTCGGCGATGCCCTTGTAGGACAGGAGCTGGCCGACGGAATAACCGGCCAAGAACGCTTCGAGCTCGCTTTCGGAAACGTCGGTATAGACCGCCATCACGCGGTCCCGTTGACGAACGCCATGTCGGCCGCGGTCAGTTCGACGTCACGCAAGGCGCTCATGACCGGGAAATTCTCCGTTTCAGTCGCCACCACCGCCAGCTCGACCGAAACGTCGAAACGGGCGCGGAAGGCGTCGATGATCTCGTCGACGATGATCTCCGGCGCGGATGCCCCTGCCGACAGGCCCAGCGTCGATATCTCGCCGATCTCTTCCCACGGAATTTCTGACGCGCGCTGCACGAGAAGCGACATTTTCGCGCCGGCGCGTTCGGCCACCTCGACGAGCCGCATGGAGTTGGAGGAGTTGGGCGCGCCGACGATCAGGAAGAGGTCGGCGCCTGCCGCGGTTTCCTTCACCGCCTCCTGGCGATTGGTGGTGGCGTAGCAGATCGATTCGGCCGACGGCGCCGTCATCTGCGGAAAGCGCTCCTGCAGCGCGCGGATGATGCCCGCCGTATCCTCGACCGATAGCGTGGTCTGCGTGACGAAGCCGAGAGCCGACGGGTCTTCCGGAACAAAACTCTGCACGTCGGCGTCGGTCTCGATCAGCGTCACCGAACCTTCGGGCAACTGACCCATCGTGCCGATCACCTCCGGGTGGCCTGCATGCCCGATCAACAATACATGGCGGCCGAGGCGCTGGTGTCGCATCGCCTGCTTGTGCACCTTGGAAACCAGCGGACAGGTCGCGTCGAGGTAGAAGAGCTGCCGCGCCTGGGCGTCCGCCGGCACCGACTTCGGCACGCCGTGGGCGGAAAACACCACCGGGCATTGCCGGTGCTCAGGCGGGATCTCGTCCAGTTCCTCGATGAAAACGGCGCCCAGATTCTGCAGGCCCTCGACGACATAACGATTGTGCACGATCTCGTGCCGGACATAGACCGGCGCGCCGTATTTCTTCAGCGCCAGCACCACGATCTGAATGGCGCGGTCGACGCCGGCGCAAAATCCGCGCGGCTGGCAGAGCCTGATGGTCAGCGGCGATTTGACGGATGTCTTCAGCATGGCGTTCCGGTGCGTGCAATGGTGCCGAAATGATGTCTGCGCCCCTCCCCTGTCAAGGGCGGCGCATCGTCACCGTTGCTTTCGCCGCCCCCAAAGCCAAACGCCGACGACGCCGGCGAGCGCGAGCGCCAGGCCGAACCAGGTGACTGCATATTGCAGATGGCTGTTGGGCAGGCGGACGATGGTGACGCCGCCGACCGGCAGGCCGCCCGGGTTGGGCGCGGCGTTCGCATCGACGAAGAAGGGGAGCACCTCGGCGTCGGCCGGCAGGTTCGCGCTTTTCGCCATCGCCGTCAGATCCTTCCAGTGGAATACGCCGGCTGCGGGGTCGTTGTCAGGCACGAGCGACGACGGCTTTTGCGACGGTGCGCTGCGAGCCAGGCCTTGCACGGCCGTCTGGCCTTGAACCTGGCCCTCCGCTCGCGTGGAAGCGTCCTTGCGGTCATAAGGAACGAAACCGCGATTGACGAAGACGAAGCGGCGATCGGCCATTTGCAGCGGTGTATAAACATACCAGCCGGACCGGCCGCCATGGGTGGCCAGGAAGAAACTTTCCCCGGAATGGACGAACTGCCCCCGGACTTCCACCGGCCAATAATCGACATCGCCGCCCTCGCGGGCAAGCCGTTCGATTTCGCCGAGGGGTTTCGGCGCGGAAGCGATGCGCTGGTCGATGTCGGCGATCAGCGCCTCTTTCCACTGAAGCCGCTGCACCTGCCAGACGCCAAGCGACACGAGCGTGGCGAAGCCGAAGACAGCAACCGCCAGCAGCAGAACTACCGATCCGCGTGAATCGACCCGCTGCGTCACTCCCTGCCCTCCAGCCGCCCCTCGGCGGCCTTGTTGCGGTATTGCAGCGTGATCAGGACGCCCTTGGCGATGCGAAGTCCGGCGAGGCTGAGGACGATCGTCAGCGGAATCCAGAGCAAGAAATGCAGCCAGAGCGGCGGGTTCAGCGTCACTTCCATCCAGAGCGCGGAGCCCACGACAATGAACCCGATGATCAGGATCACGAAGACGGCCGGCCCGTCGCCGGCATCGGCGAAGGAATAATCTAGGCCGCAATTGCCGCAGCGCGGCGCAACCGTCAGGAAGCCGGAGAACAGGCGGCCTTCGCCGCAGCGCGGACAGCGGCCCTTGATGCCGGCCGCGATCGGCTCGACGGGAGGCCAGATCGCCTTGTCGTCATTCATTGTCTAATCTCGATCGGCGTGCCGTTGGGAACCATTTCCCATATCTCGGCCATTTCCTGGTCAGTTACGGCGATACAGCCGTTTGTCCAGTCGAACATCTGGAACAGCCATGCCAACCAGCCAAAGCCTTTTGGCTGGCCATGGATCATGATCATGCCGCCCGGGTCGACGCCGGTCTTGTGCGCGGCTTTCTTGTCGGCCTCGCTGGGATAGGAAATGTGGATCGACCTGGTGAAGGCGCTTTCCGGATTGCGCCAGTCGAGAATGTATCGGCCTTCGGGCGTGCGCTCGTCGCCCTGCCGTTCCTTGTGTCCGATCGGGTTGTCGCCGAGCGCGATCGAATAGCTGCGCACCGGTTTGCCTTCAGACACCAATTCCATCAGCCGCTCGGACTTATAGACCCGCACCAGTTCGATTCTTTCGACCGGCGCCGCGCCCGCGGCACAAGGCGAAAGCAGCGCGGTGAGGACGAACGCAAGGACTGGAAGGCGCTGACGCATGGCCGGGTTAGGCCTCAGGTTCGTGGCAAACCGCTTCGATGTTGTGCCCGTCCGGACCAATGACGAAAGCTGCATAGTAGTTCGCGTGGTAGTGCGGGCGCAGACCAGGCGCACCATTGTCTTTGCCACCCGCCTCCAGAGCCGCGCGATAGAAAGCATCGACTTGCCGGCGATTCTCGGCCTTGAACGCCAAGTGAAGACGCGCCGGCTTCTCCTCGGTCTGGTACAGGCACAATGAAGCCTTTCCCTTTGGGCTAAGCTCGACACCGTACGTCGGCGGCCCCTCCGAAACAACAGCTACGCCGAGCGGTTCGAGTGCCTTGAGGAAGAACGCCTTGCTCGCTGCATAGTCGCTGACCCCGAATTTGACGTGGTCAAACATGAGTTCTCCTGACGTGTGTGGGCCTGCCTGAAGAGAGGCAATGTCTGCTTGTCATTGCGCCGAAAAAGAGAAGGCGGCCGCGTCGCCACGGCCGCCTGCCGAACTCATCGATACGCTCAGTGGCCGTGGGCGATGGTCGCGCCCAAGGAGCCCCAGACATAGATCGAGGCGAACAGGAACAGCCAGACCACGTCGACGAAGTGCCAGTACCAGGCGGCGGCTTCAAAGCCGAAATGTTGCTTGGGCGAGAAATCGCCTTTCATCGCCCGGAGCAGGCAGACGAGCAGGAAGATGGTGCCGATGAGGACATGGAAGCCGTGGAAGCCGGTCGCCATGAAGAAGGTCGCGCCGTAGATCGAGTCGCTGAAGCCGAACGGCGCGTGCATGTACTCGTAGGCCTGCACCATCGAGAACAGGATGCCGAGCGCCACTGTGAGAACCAGGCCGTTCACCAGGCCCTTGCGGTCATTGTGCAGAAGTGCGTGGTGAGCCCAGGTCACCGTCGTTCCCGAAAGCAGCAGGATGACGGTGTTGTACAGCGGCAGATGGAACGGATCGAGCACCTCGATGCCGTGCGGGGGCCATACGCCGCCGGTGTATTCGGTGCGCGCCACCTGCGCGGCCTCGCCGGGAAACAGGCTGGCGTCGAAGAAGGCCCAGAACCAGGCCACGAAGAACATCACCTCCGAGGCAATGAACATGATCATGCCGTAGCGCAGGTGCAGCGACACGACCCGCGTGTGATGCCCCTCATGCGCTTCCTTGATGGTGTCCGACCACCAGCCGAACATCGTGTAGAGCACGATGGCGAGGCCGATGAAGAACAGCCACGGATTGGCGATGTTGACGCCGAAGATCGGGAAATCGCCGCCCTTCAGGTACTGCATCCAGGCAACGCCGCCGAGCGCCATGACCAGAGCGCCCACGGAGCCGAGGAAGGGCCACGGGCTCGGATCGATGATGTGATAGTCGTGTTGCGGTTTCGCGTGCGCGTCTGCCATGTCAGCCCCCGGCTTTTCCGTCGGTATCGTTTTCGGTTTCAACCCGCGGCGCGGCGGCCATGGGCTTTTCCCCCTCGATGGGGAAGAATGTGTAGGAAAGCGTAATCGTCTTCACGTCCCTGAGTTCCGGCACGTCGGCAATGTCGGGATCGACATAGAACACAACAGGCATGTCGAGCGTTTCGCCGGGCTTCAGCGTCGTGTCGGTAAAGCAGAAGCACTCGACCTTGTTGAAATAGGCGCCGGCCATTTCGGGCGTCACGTTGAAGGTGGCGCGACCGGAAGTCGGCCGCGTCGACAGATTTTTCGCGGTGTAATGGATCTGGGTCGTCTCGCCGATCTTCATCGTCACGTCGCGCGCCGCGGGCCTGAAATCCCATGGCACGCTGGATGTGTTGGCGTCGAAGCGCACGGTGATCTCGCGGTCGAGGACGCGGTCCGAATACTGCTCGACGCGCTGCGTCGTGCCGCCATAGCCGGTCATCTGGCAGAACATCGCGTAGAGCGGAACCGCGGCGTAGGCCATGCCGACCATGCCGCCGATAAACGCCAGGCATACGCCGGCGATCACCTTGTTGGAGCGCTGCGTGCCCGGGTCGATGTTCGCTTGCCTGTCCATGCGGCCCTCACATCGGCCGGTCGAGGATGGCAGGGCCGAACTTGGCGATCGTGGCGAGGTAGAACAGCACCACCAGCACGGCGAGCGCGATGCCGATGGCGATCGAGCGGCTGCGGCGCGCCTTTTTCTGTTTTTCGGTCATCGTGACCAGGTCATCGTCCTTCATGGCTCAGCTCCCGGACAATGCCAGCGCCCGCTCGACGACACTGTCGGCCAGGTAGGCGGCGAAGATGCCGAAAAGATAGAGCAGCGAATAGGCGAACATGGCCTTGGCGGGCTTCATGGCGCGGTCGCCGTCCCGCATCGCCAGCACGTGCCAGGCATGCCACACGAAGCCGGCGCCGAGCGCGGCGGCGACAAGGCCATAAGCCGCCGAGGTGTAGCCCAAGAGCCATGGCAGGACGCCGACCGGCGCGACTAGCAGCGTATAGATGAAGATCTGGCGGCGGGTCGAAGCTTCGCCGGCGACGTTCGGCATCATCGGGATGCCGGCGCGGCTGTAGTCCTCGCATTTGAACAGCGCCAGCGCCCAGAAATGCGGCGGGGTCCACAGGAAGGTGATCGCGAACAGTATGACGCTTTCGACGCCGATCGATCCGGTCGCCGCCGCCCAGCCGATCATCGGCGGAAATGCGCCGGCAGCGCCGCCGATGACAATGTTCTGCGGCGTCGAGCGCTTCAGCCACATCGTATAGACGACCACGTAGAAGAAAATGGTGAAGGCCAGAAGCGATGCCGCGAGCCAGTCGACCAGCACGCCGAGCGTGAGCACCGAAAGCACCGAAAGCACCAGCCCGAAAGCCAGCGCTTCGCCCGGCCGCACGCGGCCCGACGGCACCGGACGGCCGGCCGTCCTGCTCATCACGGCGTCGATGTCGGCGTCGTACCACATGTTGAGCGCGCCCGAGGCGCCGGCGCCGATGGCGATGGCGAGGATCGCGATGACCGCCAGCAGCGGGTTGAGCGTCGCGGGCGCCGCGACCAACCCGACAAAGGCAGTGAAGACGACGAGCGACATGACGCGCGGTTTCAGCAGCTCGACGAAGTCGGCCGCGGTCGCGTCCGAAATCCGGAGCGCGGCGTCTTCCAGCCTGTTGTTTTCAACCAGCGCCATTGGCACGCAGTCCATTCATTCCGTTGCCGGAAACCGCCGGCGAGGCCGGCGGTCCCGAATATAAGCTGCCTACCTGATCCTCGGCAGCTGTTCCCACTGGTGGAACGGCGGCGGCGAAGAAAGCTGCCATTCCAGCGTGGTGGCGCCCTCGCCCCAGGGATTGGCGCCGGCGATGCGCTTCTTCGAGAAGGCCTCGAAGACGCCGTAGAGGAACACGAACACGCCGAAGAACGAGAGATACGAGCCGTAGGACGACACAAGGTTCCAGCCGGCGAACGCGTCCGGATAGTCGATGTAGCGGCGCGGCATGCCGGCCAGGCCCAGGAAGTGCTGCGGGAAGAACACCAGATTCACGCCCACGAAGGTGATCCAGAAGTGCGAGCGCGCGATGAACGGCGAATACATGTAGCCGGTCATCTTCGGGAACCAGTAATACCAGGCCGCGAAGATCGCGAAGACGGCGCCCAGCGACAGCACGTAGTGGAAATGCGCGACCACGTAGTAGGTGTCGTGCATGGCGCGATCGAGGCCGGCATTGGCAAGCTGCACGCCGGTGACGCCGCCGACCGTGAACAGGAAGATGAAGCCGATCGCCCACAGCATCGGCGTGCGCATCGAGATCGATCCGCCCCACATGGTGGCGATCCAGGAGAAGATCTTCACGCCGGTCGGCACCGCGATGACCATGGTGGCGAAGACGAAGTAGCGCTGCGTGTCGAGCGACAGGCCGGTCGTGTACATGTGATGCGCCCAGACCACGAAGCCGACAGCGCCGATCGCCACCATGGCGTAGGCCATGCCGAGATAGCCGAACACCGGCTTGCGCGAGAAGGTCGAGACGATGTGGCTGACGATGCCGAAGCCCGGAAGGATCAGGATGTAGACTTCCGGATGGCCGAAGAACCAGAACAGGTGCTGGAACAGGATCGGGTCGCCGCCGCCTTCGGGCGCGAAGAACGCCGTGCCGAAATTGCGGTCGGTCAAGAGCATGGTGATGGCGCCCGCCAGCACCGGCAGCGACAGCAGCAGCAGGAAGGCGGTGATCAGCACCGACCAGGCAAACAGCGGCATCTTGTGCAGCGTCATGCCCGGCGCGCGCATGTTGAAGATGGTGGTGATGAAGTTGATCGCGCCGAGGATCGACGAAGCGCCGGCGATGTGGATCGACAGGATGGCCAGGTCCATCGCGGGACCCGGCTGGCCGGATGTCGACAATGGCGGGTAGAGCGTCCAGCCGCCGCCGACGCCGAAGCCGCCGGTCGGGCCGGGCACGAACATGGAAAGCAGCAGCAGGATGAAGGCCGGCGGCAGCAGCCAGAACGAGATGTTGTTCATGCGCGGAAACGCCATGTCCGGCGCGCCGATCATGATCGGCACCATCCAGTTGGCGAAGCCGCCGATCAGCGCCGGCATGACCATGAAGAAGATCATGATCAGGGCGTGGCCGGTGGTGAAGACATTGTACATGTGCTTGCCGCCGTCGAGGGCCGCATCGCCTTCGAAGCCGTAGACCATCGCCGCGAGGCCGTGGAAGATCTGGATGCCCGGCTCGGCGAGTTCCCAGCGCATGACCACCGACAGCGCGCCGCCGAGGATGCCGGACATGATCGCGAAGATCAGGTAGAGCGTACCGATGTCCTTGTGGTTCGTGGAATTGACCCACCTCACCCAGCCGCGGGGCTTGTGGTCGTGGTGTTCGTGAGCTGCCGCGCCTGCCATGTTCCGCTCCATTCCCAATTCTTTATCCGTCCGCGGCATCAGTTGCCGGCGGACGCTACCTTGTTGGCGCCGTCGATCGCCGCCATCAGGGCGCGGTTTGCGCCCGGCAGATCGGCCTTCGCAGCCGTCAGCCAAGTCGTGTATTGCTCTTCGGCCACCACCCGGATGGCGATCGGCATGAAGGCATGGTCCTTGCCGCACAGTTCGGAACACTGGCCGTAATAAAGGCCTTCCTTCTCGGCCTTGAACCAGATCTCGTTGATGCGGCCGGGCACCGCGTCTGTCTTGACGCCGAAGGCCGGCATCGCGAAGGCGTGCATGACATCGCTGGCGGTCACGAGAACGCGGACCGTGGTGTTGACCGGCACGACGACTTCATTGTCGACGGCCAGAAGCCGCGGATATGCCGTGCGATCTTCCTTGCCGGCCGCGGCGCGGTCGGTGTCCGGCAGCAAGGCGGAGTTGAACGAGAGAGGCTCCTCGAGCTGGTACTCATAGTCCCAGTTCCACTGGTTGCCGGTCGCCTTCAGCGTCAGCTTCGCCTCTTCCGGCAGCGTGTATTGCGCGGTCAGCAGCTGGAACGACGGAATCGCAATGAACAGCAGGATGATGACCGGGCCGATCGTCCAGATCACTTCGATCAGCGTGTTGTGGCTGGTGCGCGAGGGCGTCGGGTTCGCGCTCTCGCGGAACTTCCAGATGCAATAGGCGAGCAGCGCCAGGACGAGCAGCGTGATCGGCACGATGAACCAGAGCGTGTAGAGCTCGAACCACGCGATCTGCCGCATCATGTCGGTCGCCGCGGGCTGGAAGCGCGTCTGCCACGGGTCGGCCTGCGCCAACAGGGAAGCTGTCGACGCGAAAAACGCTGCCGTCGCGCCGGCGCTTGCAAAGACTTTCCTCATCGCCCTCTTCGTCTCCCGATTCCACACGCTCGCCGCACCAAGAATATCGATCCGCGCGGGACAGGAATCCCGCCGGTTTGTGTCGCAGGTTCAAACCATACTCTGTATCCAACCGCAAGAAAGGAGCGGCAGAAGCCGTGCGGCATTTTTGCGCGCGAAGAGCCGCCTTCGGACCGCTCCGGAGCGCGCCGCCGGCAAGGCCGCAATTCGGGCGGAATCGGCCGCGAAAAAGCGAACAAACTCGCCTATCCGGCTGGTTCAGCCCTTTTCTTGTCCTATAGTTGACACCGTTACGGTCGATAGCGCCGTGATTCGCAATGGAGACACCATGAAATCTCGGCTTTCGGGAAGCCTGGCGAAAGTCGTCCTCGGCGCCGCCTTATCTATTGCTGCGGCCCTTCCGTCCGGCGCCCAGCAGAGCGGCGCGGTGCGCTCCACCCACGGCGCCTGGTCGATCATCTGCGATACGCCGGCCGGCGCTACTGCAGAACAATGCGTGATGATGCAGAACGTCATCGCCGAGGACAGGCCCGAGATGGGGCTTTCGGTCGTGGTGCTGCGCACCGCCGACAACAAGGCCGAAATCCTGCGGGTGCTCGCGCCACTCGGTGTGCTGCTGCCCAACGGCCTCGGCCTCAATGTTGATGGCAAGGACATCGGCCGCGCCTATTTCGTGCGCTGCTTCCAGGACGGCTGCTATGCGGAAGTGATCCTCGAGAAGCCCCTGCTCGATACGCTGAGGAGCGGAACCTCCGCGACCTTCATCGTCTTCCAGACGCCGGAGGAAGGCATCGGCATTCCCGTCGAACTCAACGGTTTCGAAGAGGGCTTCGCGGCCCTGCCGAAGTGAAAATCCGGCCGCGCATTGCCGAACCGGCCCGCCGCGCCTACATCGTGGGCTGATTTCCCGTCATATCAGTGGGTGCGCCATGAATAGCCTCCTCGGCCAATTCGACGTTTCGGAAGACAGACTGCGCCGCATCGTGACCGACACGATCGAAGGCGCCGACGACGGCGAGCTCTTTCTCGAATACAGCGAAAGCGAAGCGCTGATGTTCGACAATGGCCGGCTCAAGACCGCGAATTTCAGCACCGACCAGGGTTTTGGGCTGCGCGCGGTGGCCGGAGAGGCCAGCGGCTACGCGCATTCGAGCGAGCTTTCGGAAGCGGCCCTGCTCCGGGCGGCCGATGCGGTGTCGGCGGTCAAGGGCGGCTATTCGGGCGTTCTCGCGGCCGCACCGCCGCGCACCAACCGCCATCTCTACCGCGACGAAAACCCGATAGCGGCGCCAGGCTTCGAGGAGAAGTCGAAGCTGCTCCAGGAAATCGACGCGTGGCTGCGCAGCAGCGATTCGCGCGTTCGCCAAGTCACCGCCTCGCTCGCCTCTTCCTGGCAGCATGTCGAGATCCTGCGCGCCGACGGGCAGATCGTCCGCGACATCCGGCCGCTGGTGCGGATAAACGTGTCGGTCGTGGTCGGCGAAGGCGACCGCCAGGAATCCGGTTCGCACGGCATGGGCGGGCGCAAGGGGTTCGGCGAATTCCTGGTCGAGGACAGCTGGAAGCGCGCGGCCGGCGAGGCCCTGCGCCAGGCGCTGGTCAATCTTGAGGCGATCCCCGCCCCCGCCGGCACGTTCGACATCGTGCTTTCGAGCGGCTGGCCGGGCGTCATGCTGCACGAGGCGGTGGGCCACGGGCTGGAAGGCGACTTCAACCGCAAGAAGACCTCGGCCTTCGCCGGCCTCATGGGCAGCCAAGTGGCGGCCAAGGGGGTGACCGTCGTCGACGACGGCACCATCGCCGAGCGGCGCGGCTCGCTGACGATCGACGACGAGGGCACGCCGACCAACCGCAACGTGCTGATCGACGACGGCAAGCTGGTCGGCTACATGCAGGACCGCCAGAATGCCCGCCTGATGGGCATGAAAGCCACCGGCAACGGCAGGCGCGAATCCTACGCCCACCAGCCCATGCCGCGCATGACCAACACCTACATGACCGCGGGCGATATGGAGCCGGCGGAGATCATCGCCTCGGTGAAGAGCGGCATCTACGCCGTCTCCTTCGGCGGCGGCCAGGTCGACATCACCTCGGGCAAATTCGTGTTCGGCTGCACCGAGGCCTACATGATCGAGGATGGGGTGGTGACCCGGCCGGTCAAAGGCGCAATGCTGATCGGCAACGGCCCCGACGCCATGCACCGCGTCACCATGATCGGCAACGACATGAAGCTCGACACCGGCATCGGCATGTGCGGCAAAGCCGGCCAGGGCGTACCCGTCGGCGTCGGCCAGCCGCATCTGAGGATGAACCAGATGACGGTAGGCGGGACGCGGGTTTAGGGCCTCACCCGCGCTGCAGCTCCTCGTTCAAGCGGGTGTTTCGTTTAACGGCGTCGCGATCGATGATGGTCGGCCGGTCTTCTTCATCGAAAGCCGTCTTGAAATCGAAGGCAAAGGGACTGGCATTGTGGTCGTGCAGAAATTCGTGCCTCTTCACCGCCTCTGTCCAAGTGGGTGTATGGTCCCACTCAACCCACCAAAGGGCATATGGCGGCCAAGCAGGTTTGAGAAACCATTCTCTCCCGCGCCTTAACGCTTCCGCATGTATTCCAGCGTAAGAGAATGCCATCGGTGAGGCCAAGTCCTTCCATAAGGATAAGGTCGATGGTGACCAACCGTCTCCACGTTCGACGTAAAAGCGCGGAAAACCTGCGCGCCCCAGCTTTCGGGACCAGGTTCATCATCATAGCCCGATCGAGCGATGAACCCTTCGCTCAATTCGACAGCGATAAGGTTGCGGTCGTTGCGATCATGGAAGCCCTGATTCACAGCATCGTTGGCAGGCGCCCGGAAAACTCCGAACGTATACAATGCGAGCCGTTTGCCTTTCATTCCACCTCCGGCAGATGACATCTTTGCCGGGCTTATTCCATCATTTCTGGAGGTCAGCAACGGCGTCTATGTGCTTCAAAAGGTGATCTTCACCGATGGCGCGCTGCGCTTCGCCTCGCCGTGGAACACGGCCTCGATGTTGTTGCCGTCCGGATCGAGCAGAAAGGCTGCGTAGTAGCCCGGGTGGTAATGGGGACGTTCCCCCGGCTTGCCATTGTCCACGCCGCCGCCCTCGAGGCCGGCTGCATAAAAAGCGTCGACCATCGCGCGATCCCTTGCCTGGAAGGCGAGATGATGGCGTCCGGTCAGTTTTCCCGCCGCCGCCTGGCTGTCGGCGGTGGAGACGAAAAGCTCATCGGCCCAGAAATAATCGTCGGCGTCGCCGCCGACCGGTATCTCCAGCACGGCGAAGATGGCCTTGTAGAAACGGCGGCTGGCCTCGATGTCCCGAACCACGAGCCCAATATGATCGATCAGCCGACCGCGATGGAGTTCCTGGGTTTCCATAGTGCGCTCCTCGTTGCGACGTCTAGTAGCTAGGCGACAGGCTGCAACCGTCAATGAAGCTTATAGCCAGGAGGCGGGGGGTTTCGGCAAGCGGTCGTCCGGGTCGGATGATTTCGAGACGTGGCGCGGCTTCAACTCTCAGTCTTTCACTGCATCGGCGAACTTCCGCATCAGACGCACCAGTTCAGCAATGTCGTGGGGGTCCCAACTCTCGAAGACAGCGCGGCCCCATCCTCTCTCGCGCGCCGTCCACGAGGTCGGTCATGGCCTTGCCCTTCGGCACGTAGGCGGTATGGGTTGATCTACCTAAGCGCCCGGTGCGGCCAAAGACTGACCAACTCAGCCGATCGTGGGGCTGTCGCGCTCGGCGTCCAGCAGTTTTCTCACTTTTTCGAGCACGGGCAGGGCTGCCTGAATTTCCGCCGGCGTCAGCGCTTCGGCCACGAAGCCGAACGCTGGGGCTAGGCTGGCAATTGCTTCGTCGCGGAAGCTCCGTCCGGCTGGGGTCAGGCGAACAAGCTTGGAGCGACCATCGTTCGGGTTGGGACCGACCTCGACAAAGCCATGCCGGCCCAGCACCCCCAGCGTGTGGGTCATGGTGGCCTTGGTCACCTGCAGGGCCGCCGCTATCTGCATGGGTGTGCGGCAGTCGCCGACGCGCACGAGATGATTGAGCACGATGAAGTGGGACAAGTGCAGGCCGCCCGGGATCAGGCGCATGAACAGTGCGCTGCTGAGTTGGGATACGATGCCGATCTCGTTGAAGAACCCGAAAATCTGCGCCCCAGCCTTGTCCCTATCCATCAGCCCTCCGCAATGATCTTGGCGTCTAAAGGCCACCGCGGACTGGGTCCGACGGGCGTCGCATAGCCGAGCCTTGCCAGCATTTGAACGGTCCCGCCCGCCGGCGCAAGCTTCTGGTGCGCCTGGGCGTAGCACGCGGCCATTTCGGGGAATTCCTGGAGTGCCTGGCTCAACGGCTGGAGGCCGAGCCCAAGCGCCGTCGCAGCCAGGTGGACCCGCACCCAGTCTCTGCCCGCGGCGATCTGGTCCTGTCGGGTATTGCTGCCGGTGACCAGCCAGAAATGGGCCATTGCCGTATCGGTATTGGCCAACACCGCGTCCCGCCCCTGTGCGAAGACCATCGATGACTTGTCCAGGGCGATCGTGCGGGTGAATTGACCGGTCAGGACCAAGGTATCGAACAGCGGGCCGCCAAAGTCGATGCCATCGGGGTTGGCCTCAATCTCGGCTTTGCCGAGCCGAAACAGGTCCACGCTCTCCTTGTAGGTTCGGGACGTGTCGATCTCGATGTCGAGAGCGCGGTGCGTCAGGTCCCGCAGGGCCGACACGACGTCGGGATCATTGGTGTGTCCAGGTGTCGAACCGTGGCGGATACTTGCGGCAAGGCTGGCGAGAAGCGACGTGGCCACCGGTTTGCCTAAGTCATAAGGCTCCTTTAGCGATCGCCGCGTCAAGACGTGCTCAAACAGGGGGTCGATGGCGATCGTTGCGTCCTTGATGAAGCGGGCCCGCGCCACCGGCCGCGCATCCAGGCCCGCTGCGTCGGCGCCCTGGGGGAAGAGTTCAAGATCCACGCGATACCCGTCAGCGGCCGCCGCCGTCACCATGAGTTCGAGGAAACAACCCAGGCCGATAGTGATCTGTCGGTTCTGCGGATCGGTATGGGGCAGCATGCGGGCAGTATCGACCAGCAGCAGCACCTCGCCGGGCGTCGCGAGATCGACAAGCCAGGGCTGACGGTTATGCGGATTGGGTGCGAGGATGGCAAAGGAAAGGGCCCGGCGCCGAGGCTCGTCGTAAAACGTCGTCTGCGTCCAGGGCATCAGCGCCCGGGTCGGTGTTCGGGTAACGGCAAAAGCCCCCGCTGCACTGCCCGCTGCCAAGATAACCCCACCGCCCATCAGGGTCAGAAATCGTCGACGCTCCATCACTATGCTCCTTAGTTCGATGTCGTACTAGTTAGTATGATATCGAACTATATGCAAGCCCCAACCCGGAGACGGCAACAGCGCCCTCGCGGCATACAGCGACTGCTGCGCTCGCCGTTTTTGTTGGAGCAGAACTCGCCGCGCTTAAGTGATGAGAGGCGGCGGTAGGCCACTGCGCCACTTTTGCTCCAACGATTTCCACGTTAGCAACGTCCAAGCCTAACCCCGACGCATTGCCGAACAGGAGGGGGGCCGATAGCGACAGACGGCTTCTGGCATCAGCAAGCGATTAGCGGATGTTCAAGGCGCCGCAGGGCCGGTGAGGAAGGGCATGATATCCACGCCGTCTCCCGGGAAGACCGTGAAGTGCGGGTGGTTCTCGAACAGGCGGGCGGCAGCATCGATGGTATCGGCCTCGACGACAATGTAGCCACAGAAAGGGTTCACGGCGTCGGCGATGCCGTCCTTGGTAACGCGCGTCGTCCTACCGACCATGCCGCCGCGATCGGGGAAAAATGCGGCATTTCTCTCCTCCCAGTCCGTCCACTGCTTTAAGCCGACGGCATCAATCGCATTCTGCTCGGGCTTGGGCAGGCTGCGAAAGCGGGCGAGGTCTTCGGGCTTCATGGTGTAGACGGCGAGAAAGCGGGGCATGCGGCGGTCCTCGCTGGCAGAAGGCATGCTAGCCCAGACTCCTGGGCGGCCGAATGCCGCCTATTTGCGTCGGTTCGGGAAGTCTGCTTCTTAAGTCGCAGACGCTTTGGGGCCGGGCCGGCCGGCGTCGGCTAGCCGCTTTCCGCCGGCGCCGACATCCGGTTGCATTCTTCTATCGGTGTTTTTTGGAGATGGGATCAGCCCTGCGACGGCCTCCAGTCAGCCGATGGAATGACGTTGACCATCCACGGGACGCCGAACCTGTCGATCAGGGAGCCGAAGCCGGGCGACCAGAAGGTCTCGCTGAACGGCATGACAGCCTTGCCGCCGTCGGACAGTCGATCGAACCAGCGTTGGGCTTCGGCCTTGTCCTCGGTGTGCAGGGTGACGTCGAAGCCGTTCTTGGGCTTGCCGATGTTGGGCGCCCATTCCACGTCCATGTCGGCGCCCATCAGCGCCTGGTCGCCGACCTCGAGCCAGCAGTGCATCAGCCAGGTCTTGTATTTCTCATCGGTGATCGGCATGCCGGGAGGCGCATCGCCATAGGGCATGGCGGCGGTAATCTTTCCGCCCAGTACTTTGGCGTAGAACTCGAATGCCTCGCGGCACTGGCCCTGGAAGCTCAGGCTGGTCACGATCTTCATTGTCGTCTCCTTCTTGAGTGGTGTTTCGACGCGCGTCAGGGGAGGTTGAGCTGCCAGGAGACGCCGAAGCGGTCGGCGACCCAGGCGAAGCGCTTGCTGAAACCGTAATCGTCCAGCGGCATCATTACCGCGCCACCATCCGACAGTTCGGCGAAAAGCCGCCTCTGCTCCTCGTCCGACGCGCAGTCGACGAAGAAGGACAAGGATGGTGTGAAGTCGAAGGCGTGCTTTACCGGGCTATCGCTGGCCAACACGCTTTGCCCGGCGGCCCTGAAGCGAGCCAGCTTGATGCTGCCCTCCGCGCCCTGCTCGCCCTTCTGCCAGCGCGTGACCTCGAAAACCTTGCCGTCGTCGAACAGCGAGACATAGAAGTTCATCGCCTTTTCGGCATGGCCGCCTTGGAACATAAGGAATGGCTGCATCGTGGACACGGTCCGCTTCCTTCTGCGTCAGACCCTTGGGAATGCGGTCGTCGATTGACCCTTCCCCATCTATGTTGATATCAACGTAAGGAGTCCATGGATGTCAACCCTTCAGATGCACGCTCCTGCCGACCTTGCCTTCGAAACCACCCTTCTGGTGCGCGACACCTGCCTGTGCCTGCATACGCAGAGGGCGGCGCGCGCACTCGCACGCCGTTTCGATGTCGCGCTGAAGCCCGCAGGCATCACCAGCGGGCAGTTCTCTCTCCTCATGTCGCTCAATCGGCCGAAACCGCCGAACCTCGGCAGCGTGGCGGCGCTGCTGGCGATGGACAGGACGACCTTGACTGCCAATCTCAAGCCGCTGGAGCGTCGTGGCCTCGTCGAGACGGCGCCCGATCCGACGGACAAGCGCGCCCGACTGCTGCGGCTGACGCCAGCCGGCCGGGCGGTTCTGGCCGAGGCGGCGCCGATCTGGCGGCATCTCCATGCGACGATCGAAACGGCGCTGTCCGACCCGAATCATCTTCGCTCCGAATTGAACCTCCTTTCGAGATCTGACAGTCAGGACGGCGTCGCCGGGTAATGTCAGGAACGACGGGTAGACCGCCGATAGCTTTCGGGACAAAGCCATGGGCCGCTGCCGAGATATTCCTCGCGCGGGACTTTGGCGAATGCGGCATCTTGCGGAACTTCGCGAGTTTCCTCAGCTGCTGACACTGTGGCCTATGCGTCACACAACAAGACGCAATGCTGTTCGGGTCAAAAAGCAATTGATTGGTAAGCAATGATAATTCACCTTCGCTCGAGGGTGGGCTTGGCTTGATGCAGAGGGGATCTCTGAATGTGCCTGAGCCATGTTCTCCGCGTCGTTTCAGCAAGCGGGGCAGTTGGATTTGCTCTCACCCCATCGTTGACTTCCTGGAAGCGCTGGCCGCTCCAGTCCACGCCAACAACAACATCCGATATTTCAACGTCTTCAGAGGTGGTGCTATCGTCGCCTCGAAGCGGCGGTGGCCGCCGACGTAGTGAGATCCGCGCAATATCCTTTGTTTCGGCGATAGTGGCGCTGGTTGCGGGGGTCACGACAGCGGAGGCTGGGGGCTTTGCGGTCCGCGAGCAATCCGCCTACGGACAGGGCTCGAGTTTTGCCGGCATGGCGGCGCCCGGCGATTCGATCAGCTCGATGTTCTGGAATCCGGCGGCGGTGACCATCGCGACCGGAATGACCGTCGAGGGCAACGTAACGGCTATCTTCCCAGAGTCGGAGCTTGACGTGGACCCGTCGCGTTCGACGCTCGCGGCGTTCGGCATCACGAGCAGCGGCGGCGATGTCGGCGAAACCGGCATTGTGCCCGCGACCTATTTCGCGATGCCGCTCACCGAAGAGTTCTATATCGGCATGAGCGTCACCGCGCCCTATGGCCTCGCCACGACTTCTGACGAACCCTGGGTCGGGATGTTCAGCCATCTCGAGGCGGAGGCGGTCTCGGTCAATGCGACCCCGGTCTTCGGCTTCAAGGTCAATGACATGATCAGCGTCGCCGTCGGCATGCAGATCGAGTATTTCGATGTCGACATCGAAACGGCGCTGGCGCCAACTGCCGGGCCGCCTCGGCAACGGCTCGAGGGCGACGACGTCAATGTCGGTTTGGTCGCCGGCGTGACGTTTACGCCGTACGACGGCACTACCATCGGCATTGGTTACCGTTCGGCGATCGAGCATTCGCTGGGCGGCAGCCAGACCTTCGAAATCCCGGTTGTGACGCCGATAGGCACGATTCCAGCGGGAACCTTTCCGATCACCGCCGACCTGACGGTGCCTGAAACTGTGTCGGTCGGCGTGCGCCAGCGGATCAACGACGCGTTCACGGTCATGGGTGGCTTTGAATGGACCAATTGGAGCCGCATCCAGGTCGTGCCTTTCGAAGGCTCGCCGGCCGGCTCGAATCTGGCCCTCAACTACGACGATGGATGGTTCTTCTCGATTGGCGGGGAGTACAAGTTCAATCCAAATCTGACGCTGCGGACCGGTGTCGGCTACGAGATTGCGCCGACCCAGGACGAGGACCGTTCCATGCGGCTGCCGGATGCCGACCGTATCTGGGCCAGCATTGGCGCGAGCTACAATTGGAACGAGCAGCTTTCGATCGACTTCGGCTATTCGCACCTGTTTGTAGACGATGGGCCGGTGGACGAGACGACAGCGGGTATACGTTACGCCGGCACGGCCGAAGGCAGTGCCGACATCATCTCACTTGGAGTGCGTTACAAATTCGGCGGCTAGTAGCTTTCTGAGAAGACTGGTTGCAAAACAGGATCAGTTATGCAAGAGCATAACTGGTTGCGTTTTGAAATTAGGATTGGGAAGGAATCTGCATGTCCAAACTTCGCACCGGCTGTTTCAGCCTGTCACTCGATGGCTTCGGCGCCGGCCCCAACCAGAGCCTCGAGAATCCGCTGGGCGAAGGCGGCGAGGCGCTGCACGATTGGTTTATCCCGACCCGCACATTTCAGCAGCTATCCGGAAAAGAGGGCGGCACGACAGGTGTCGATGACGGGTTCGCGTCGCGCGCTTTCGCGAATATCGGCGCGTGGATCATGGGCCGAAACATGTTCGGGCCGGTTCGTGGACCCTGGCCTGACGAAGATTGGAAAGGGTGGTGGGGAGACAATCCGCCCTACCACCGCCCCGTCTTCGTGCTGACGCACCATGAACGCGCGCCCGTCACCATGGCGGGCGGCACGATTTTTCACTTCGTAACCGACGGCATCGAAGCGGCGCTGGAGCGCGCCGTCCAGGCGGCCAACGGCAAGGATGTGCTAATTGGCGGGGGCGTGGCGACCGTACGGCAATATCTGCGCGCCGGGCTCATCGACGAGATGCACCTTGCGATATCGCCGATACTCCTCGGCTCTGGCGAACACCTCTTCGCCGATATCGATACGGCCGCTCTCGGCTACCGGTGCACCGAGCACGTTCCCTCGCAAAAAGCCACCCATGTCGTGCTGACCAAGTAGGAGCGAAGGTCAGCTACCGGCAGCGAAACAGGCGCGCCTTATCGAGGCGTGCCGGCATTCGTGGACGAACTGCTCAGTGGCCGTGCTGGCTCTCGGTTCCGTGCACGCCGCCATGCGATGACGCATAGCGGCGGATGGCCGTGCATAGAATGAGCGCGATCGTCATCAACTCGAGGGAGGCCGGAGCTGCCAAGGCAATCGCCAGGACCAGCGCCGCCGCGGCAGGCAACAGCCATTTCCACGCCCCGCGCATGCAATACCGGTCGCGAACGAACCACAGGCCGAGAAGATAGATCGCGATCGGCACACCGACGGCGATGTCGCCGGTGCGCAACGACACCGATGCATGGCCAGTCAGAATGTCGACCAGCACTCCAAAGCCCGCGCCGCATGCGGCCCCAGCCGCGAAGATGGCGACATGGCCATAACCCCAGACCAGAGCGCAGTGGGTCGTCTCGCGCGAAAGGTGCTCTTCGGCGGTGAAATAGAGCGACCAGAAGCAGAAGAAGACGACCGCCGCCGCGATTGCGGTATGCACCAGCGGACTGGCCAGCGAGAAGCTTTCTTCCGCGGCGCGAATTGCAAGTACGGAGGCAAGCAGGCCCTCCCCGAGAACGATGATGTTCAATAAGCCATAGCGCTCCATGATGTGGTGGCGATGCCAAGTCGTCTGACCCGCCCGCTCGGCCAGCGCCGGAACGGACAACTCGAACATAACGCCAAGCCCGAAAAGAGTGCCGAAGAAGAAATTTCCCGGCTGCGCGAAGGCAATGACGACTGACCAGTAGACCTGAGCCAGAGCAATACCGAGCGCATAATGCAACGCGGTGGTGCGTCGGGCGGGATCGCCATAAGCAGCCATGAGCCAGAGCGCGATCATGCCGACCCGCATGATCAGATAGCCTGCAAGCAGCGTGTAAAAACGCTCACGCTCGAACATGTCCGGCATGTCGGCGGCCATCACCAGCGATCCGAAAATGATGAGCATCGTAACGAGCCGGAACGGCACACTTTCATTGCCATAGGCGGATGCAAACCATGTGTAGTTCATCCATGCCCACCACATGGCGAAGAAGCCGAAGGCATAGCCGACCACGCCCTCCGCCGGATGGCCCGCCGATAGCGCGTGGTGAAGCCCCGAGGCGGCAGAGGCAATCGCTATGACGGATGCCAGGTCGAACAAGAGTTCCAGCGGGGTGGCCACGCGATGCGTCTCGTGCCGATCCCTTGGTGCAAGAGAAAGCGATGAAGCCGTTCTCGTCATTGCCGATCTCCGACAGGGTCAACTACATCGATCGATACAGGCAACGACCGGGTCGTCAAGCATCCGGGGTAGCCGACGAAGTGCCTACCGCCGTCTCTTCGGCTTCTCCAGAAAGGCCACGGCCTCGACATGCGGCGACCACAGGAACTGGTCGATCGGCGTGACGCTTTTCAGGGCATAGCCGCCGTCGATCAGGATGCGCAGGTCGCGCGCCAGCGTCGTCGGATTGCACGAGACGGCGGCGATATAGGGCACTTCCGATCTCGCGATCTGCTTTGCCTGGTCTTCGGCCCCGGCGCGCGGCGGATCGAAGACGACGCCGTCGAATGCGGCAAGCTCCTTGAAGGTCACCGGCCGGCGGAACAGGTCGCGTTTTTCCGACGTCACCCGCTTCAAGCCGGTACCGAAGCGGAAGCCGCGGTCGAGTGCCGCGAGTGCGGCGCCGTCTCCCTCCACCGCATGCACTTCCGCGCTGCGCGCGAGGCGCAGGGCGAAGGCGCCCGAACCGGCAAACAGGTCCAGCACCTTCTTGGCGCGGCGCAGATGTCCCATCACGAGGTCCGCCATCGCCGCTTCCGCGGATGCCACGGCCTGCAGGAAGCCGCCGGGCGGCGGGAATACCGAGATCTCGCCGAAGAAGACCATCGGCTTTTTCGGCTCGATGATGATTTCGCCGTCAATGGTCAGCCGGGCAAAGCCGTGCCGGATGACGAAGTCCGAGGCGACCTTGCGCGCCTTTTCCGACAGCGTGCCGGAGTCCTCAGCGGCTATGTCCAGCCCGGATGCAGTGTGGGTGACGATCATGTGGAACGGCGTCTGCACCTTGCAGATCAGGTCGGCGAGCCCCTTCAACGGGCCAAGCGCGGCCACGATCTCGGGCACGGAGATCGGGCACTCGGTGATGTCGATGATTTCGTGCGACAGCGCGCGGTGGTAGCCGAAGAGTATCCCGCCATCGCCACGCCGCGCTGAAAACACCGCCCGCCGGCGGGAGTTCGGCGCGCAGGGTATCGGCGCGGCGACGGGCGCCTCGATGCCCTTGCCCAGCAGCGCCTGAGCGACCTTTTCGCGCTTGAATTCGAGATAGGCGGCTGGTTCCAGATGCTGGAGCGCGCAGCCCCCGCATTCGGTGAAGTGGCGGCAGGGTGGGTCGACGCGCAGCGGCGAAGCTTCGATGACCGAGACGAGCGCAGCGCGATCCTTTTCGCGGGCGGCGGTCACCGTCTCGCCGGGCAACGAGAACGGGACGAAGACCGGCCCGCTTGCGGTCTCGGCGATGCCGTCGCCCTGTGCGCCGAGGTGCGCAATTTCGAACCGCTCCGTCATTGGTCCTTGATCCCGGCGAGCAGGAATTCGCGGTTGCCGTCACCGCCCTCGATCGGCGAGCCAGTGAGGCCGAGCACCCGCCAGCCGGGGGCTGAGCCGAGCCAGGCCGCCAGACGTGCGGCGACCAGGGGGCCATCCTCCGGATGCTTCAAGAGCCCGCCCTTGCCGATCGCCTCGCGCCCCGCCTCGAATTGCGGCTTGACCAGGAACAGGCCGGACGCGCCCGGACGCGCCAAATCGAGGGCCGGCGGCAGGGCCAGCGTCAGCGAAATGAAGCTCACGTCGGAGACGACAAAATCCGGCAGGCGCTCGCCAAGATCCTCGGCGGTGAGGTCGCGCGCGTTCAGCCCTTCGATTGAGGTCACGCGCGGATCGCACTTGAGCGTCGGATGCATCTGGCCGTGGCCGACATCGATCGCCGTCACGTGAGCCGCGCCACGCTCGAGTAGCACCTGCGTGAAGCCGCCGGTCGATGCGCCGATATCGAGCGCTTCAGCGCCCGCCGGATCGAGGCTGAAATGGTCGAGGCCAGCGAGCAGCTTCAGCGCGGCGCGCGAGACGTACTGCTGCGCCGGATCATTCACCTCGACGACGGCGTCCGCCGATACGCTCTGCCCCGGCTTGGAGGCGGGCGCGCCATCGACCGTGACGGTGCGGCGCTCCACCGCATCGCGAGCGCGCGAGCGGCTGGAAAAGAGACCGCGCTCGACGAGAAGTTCGTCGAGTCTCTGCCTGTCGTCGTTTTTCCCTGAAGCCATGGGCCTTCATTGGCGAATGCCGCCGCCGAAGGCAAGCTTATCAGAAAACGATAACCCGCGAGACCCTGCGCTGGCGAAGTGCCGTGATGTCGTCGGGGGTCATGACCCGCCGGTCGGAATAGATCTTGGCGGCAGTGACTGTACCCGTCTCGATCGGATCGGTGGTGCTGTTGTCCAGCGCCGACGCCGTCCGGATGAACACCGGCTTCTCCTCATGCGAAAAGCCGCCGCGTATGTCGCCGACCTTTTGTGCGACGATCTTCATCGCCGCCTGTTCCAGCCTGACGTCATGGCGCGGCTCAGCCGCCGCCGACGCGGCCATGACGGCCAAAAGGACCGCGCCGCTCAGTAGCCTGATCATTTTCTTATGCTCCCTGCCTTGCGCCGTTCTAGCAAAGCGGCGCTAAGAAACGGCCAAGAGACAGGGTAACCGAAACGCCAAATGGCAGCGTAAACAGCCGGTTAGCGCGACTGCCTGCGAAGCCGATTTAGCCGGCTCGGGAAGAGATTCAGGTTCTCCGGAAAAAGATTCAGGCGCGCGCCGCGTGCGCGGACCGGCCGAGCGCGGCAAACACCGTCCGCACGATGCCGGCGCTGTCCAAGCCGGCGTCGGCATACATCTTTTCCGGCTTGGCGTGGTCGGTGAAGGTGTCCGGCAGCACCAGCGGCCGAACTTTCAGGCCGGAATCCAGCAGGCCGTCGCGCGCCAGGAATTGCAGCACATGGCTGGCGAAGCCGCCGATCGCGCTCTCCTCGACAGTCACCAGCACCTCATGCGAACGCGCCAGCCGGCGGATCATGTCCTCGTCCAGCGGCTTGGCGAAACGCGCATCGGCGACGGTGGTCGGCAGGCCTGCGGCGGCGAGTTCCTCGGCCGCGAGCAGGCAATCCTGCAGCCGCGTGCCGAACGACAGCAGCGCCACCTTCGTCCCTTCCCGGATGATCCGGCCCTTGCCGATCTCCAGCGCCACGCCGCGTTCGGGCATATCGACGCCGACGCCGTTGCCGCGCGGATAGCGGAAGGCGATCGGGCCGTCATCGTAGACCGCTGCCGTGCGCACCATGTGGCGAAGCTCGGCCTCGTCGGCCGCCGCCATCACCACGAAGCCGGGCAGCGAGGCGAGATAGGTGGTGTCGAAGGCGCCGCAATGGGTCGGGCCGTCGGCCCCTACGAAGCCGGCGCGGTCGATGGGAAAGCGCACCGGCAGCTTCTGGATAGCCACGTCGTGCACGACCTGGTCGTAAGCGCGCTGCAGGAATGTCGAATAGATCGCGACGAAGGGTCTTAGCCCCTCGGTGGCGAGGCCGGCGGCGAAGGTGACGGCGTGCTGCTCGGCGATGCCGACGTCGAAGGTGCGCGACGGAAACGCCTCGCCGAACAGATCGAGACCGGTGCCGGAGGGCATGGCTGCCGTGATGGCGACGATCTTGTCGTCGTCCCGCGCTTCCTGGATCAGGCTTTCGGCGAAAACTTTCGTGTAGCTCGGCGCATTGGCCGGCGCCTTGGCCTGCGCGCCGGTGATCACGTCGAACTTGTTGACGCCGTGATATTTGTCGCTCGCGGCCTCCGCCGGAGCGTAGCCCTTGCCCTTTTGAGTGACGACATGGATCAGCACCGGGCCGTCGCCATTGTCGCGCACGTTCCGAAGCACGGGCACCAGGTGCTCGAGATTGTGCCCGTCGATCGGGCCGATATGGTAGAAGCCGAGTTCCTCGAACAGCGTTCCGCCGGTGACGTAGCCGCGCGCATGCTCGACCGCCCGGGTGATCGCCCGGTCGGCGCGCTTGCCGAGATAGGAGGTCAGCTTCTTGCCCAGTTCGCGGAAGCCGGCATAGGCCCTGCCCGAGGCAAGCCGCGCCAGATAGGCGCTCATCGCGCCGGAGGGCGGGGCGATCGACATGTCGTTGTCGTTGAGGATGACGATCAGCCTGGCGTCGAGCGCGCCGGCATTGTTCATCGCCTCATAGGCCATGCCGGCCGACATGGCGCCGTCGCCGATCACCGAGATGACGTTGTTCTTTCTGCCGGTGAGGTCGCGGGCCACCGCCATGCCGAGCCCGGCAGAGATCGACGTGGACGAATGCGCGGCACCGAAGGGGTCGTATTCGCTCTCCTGACGCTTGGTGAAGCCGGACAGCCCGCCCTCGGCGCGCAGCGTGCGGATGCGGTCGCGCCGGCCGGTAAGGATCTTGTGCGGATAGGCCTGGTGGCCGACGTCCCAGATCAGCCGGTCGGCGGGCGTGTCGAAGACGTAGTGGAGCGCCACCGTCAGCTCGACGACGCCGAGCCCTGCGCCGAGATGGCCGCCGGTGACGGAGACCGCCGAGATGGTCTCGGCGCGAAGCTCGTCGGCGAGCTGGCGCAGCTGGTCGGCTCGCAGCGACCGCAGGTCGGCCGGCGTGCGGACGGTATCGAGAAGCGGTGTATGTGGGCGGTCGGTCATCGGCGGCGATTTGGTCCCTGTCGCGCC
>DASZDZ010000079.1:0-111334 GCA_035941355.1 Pseudaminobacter sp. | reverse complement strand
GGCTCTCGATGCAGACGACAGGGACGTCGCGTTCACGCAGGCCGTGGTAGAGCATCGGAGCCATGCGACCGGTCTCGAACACGACCCGTCGGCAACTGGGCGCCTTCGCCAGCGAAGCAAAGATCGCCTCAGCCGTCGAAACCGTCCTCGCTTCGTGAACGACTGCACCCTCACGGTCGAGAACGCAGACATGCGTCTCTTCCATTGAGATATCCAAGCCTGCAAAATACTCCATGATCGGTCTCCTCTTCAAATATCGGAGCCGATCCTATCGGTCTCCGCGAAGAGCCGCTGCCCATTACCCAATGTTGAAAAAGTCCGACTTGAAGCAGTGCTAAAGCATTGATTCAATCTCCTTATTGGAAGGAGATTGAGTCGATGATGGGCGAGCAAAGTGTGATGCAGGAGGAACTGTTCTACGGCTTCAGCCTGGAGCGGCACGTGCCTGCGGACCACCTGCTCAGAGCCATCGACCACTTTGTCGACCTGTCCGGCATCCGCCAACATCTGGCCCCGTACTACAGCCCGATCGGCCGCCCCTCGATCGACCCCGAGCTACTGATCCGCATGCTGATCGTCGGCTACTGCTTGGGCATCCGCTCCGAGCGGCGTCTGTGCGAAGAAGTCTATCTCAATCTAGCTTACCGGTGGTTTTGTCGGCTCGGGCTTGAGGGCGATGTGCCGGACCACTCGACCTTCTCGAAGACCCGCCACGGCCGCTTCCGCGATGCCGATCTGCTGCGCGAATTGTTCGAGACCGTCGTTCGCCGCTGCATGGCCGAAGGCTTGGTCGGCGGTGAAGGCTTTGCGGTCGACGCTAGTATGGTCGTTGCCGACGCGCAACGTCAGCGCGGGATCGAAACGGCTGAGGAGCTCAAGCCTGAGGCCAAGCGGGCCGTGGCCGAATACCTCGCCACTTTGGATGATGCCGCCTTCGGGGCCGCCACGCCGGTGGAGCCGAAGTTCGTGTCGCCGGTCGATCCCGCAGCACGCTGGACCGCCTCTTGGGGTGGCCCAGCCGTCTACGCTTACTGCACGAACTACCTGATCGACGTGGAGCATGCCATCATCGTCGATGTGGAGCCCTCGACCGCGGTGCGCCAAGCCGAGGTGACGGCCGCCAAGACCATGATCGAGCGGGCGCATGACGAGTTCGGCCTATGGCCGGAGCGGCTGATTGCCGACACCGGCTACGGCTCGGCCGAAATGCTGAACTGGTTGGTGCAGGAGCGCGGGATCGAGCCGCATATCCCGGTGTTCGATCATTCGAAGCGCAAGGACGGCACCTTCTCGCGCGAGGACTTCACCTACGATCACAAGGCCGATGCCTACATCTGCCCTGGCGGAAAGAAGCTCAGGCAGCGCCAGAAGACCTATCGGATGCCGCGGCCTCTCGTCGACGAGAACGGCATGATGCGCTATCGCGCCAGCAAGCTGGACTGCGACGCCTGCGCGCTGAAGCCGCGCTGCTGTCCGAAGGAGCCGGCCCGAAAGGTTCTGCGCTCGATCTATGAAGGCGCGCGCGACATGGCCCGTGACATCGCCAGGACCGACGCCTACCAGACCTCACGCTATCAGCGGAAGAAGGTGGAGATGCTGTTCGCGCACCTGAAGCTCGACCGATTGCGATTACGCGGCCCTTGTGGTGCCCGTGATGAGTTCCACCTCGCAGCCATCGCCCAGAACCTCAGGAAATTGGCCAAGATCTGCACGATCCGGACAGCGCTCCCGGCCACTTAGGGCGCGGAGGCAACTTCGACTCAATCGTGATGCCCTAAGCAAGCTCACTAACCGGCTTCAAACCCGACTTCTTCAACACTATCCACCGTTTGCGGAAGTTGACGATGATCCGTCACCGCCGCCACGTCGAGGCGCTGGCGGCAGTTCGACGCCGCGCCTTTCGGCCAGCCGGTCCAGCCGCTGGATAGTGTCGTAACCCGGCTCGGAAGCCCAGCCATTGCCGAAGCGCCAGACCGTCGTCCGGCTCAATCCCGACTGCATGGCGATTTCCGCCCGCGTCAGCCCTTGGGCTTTCCAGGGCGGCGACGGTGGCGGTGGCACGATCCAGCGGATTAGGCATGCGCGAAATATGCCATGCGGCGTGGCAAAAGAAAAAGGCCCGGCGGTAAACTGCCGCCGGACCCTTCTGGTCAGAGTTCCCGGCCCTGAAAACGGACGGGGAACAGGTTTTCTCAAACGGTTTTGCTAAACGCTCAAACATACCAATGAAATCAGGGCTTACATGGCAAACGAACAATCCTGCCTGAAGTCCCTCGCCAAGCAGGAACAGCGATGGCCCGTCTAGATGACGTTTTCAGCCGTGGAATCGAAATCTGTTGGCTAACTAGCCTTTTCAAACCAGTCGGGTCCGAGAATTCGCGCTACGGTTTCCAAGCACCCCCAGTCCAATGCTGCCTCGTAACGATCAAACTTCTCCTCTGCGCAGCGATACGTCGGCCATCGCATCCATTTTGGCTTGGGTGGGAATTCCCATTCGTCTGGATCGAGGGAGCCGATAGTGCATAACCGCAATCTGATCCTCTCCTTGCCTCGGTGGGCTCGGTCCACCTCGGTCAAAAACTGGCTAGCGTAGGCGACCTGCCGGCCCCAACTCTTTCGGCAGGCGAACGTTCGAGCGCCAGGCGGCATCCATAAAACCGATGCTCTGATGTTCGTGCGTGGACACACATAATACCACTGCCTACCGCCGAAATGGCGCGGACGGGATCTCAGGATGATGCGTTGACTAACGCTGCCGATCTCGATGTGGAACCATCCGTCGAAAGGGTCTGTCATGTCAGCCGTGATAACGCCGGAAGCAATCAGCTCGCCGGTGTAGTTGTTCGTCCAGCTAATCCCATTGCGCTTGTAGCCGCCTGGTTGAATGAAGCCTCGTCTAGCAAGTCGATACAGATCGAGTTTCAGGCCGCTTTCCAAGGTTGCACGTTGGCGAGATCGCGGCATTCATTCACCCTCAATGTCTGCGATCGTCTGTCGGCATGCCTTCGCCATGGTACGAACCGCAATCATCTCAGCCTTGGTCTGCTTTGTTCGGTCGCCGTGCTTGTAGTTGCCGTTTGACTTTCCTTCCCTCGCGCCGCCGCCCGCACCGTGCATCCGGCAGCCCCCCCGTCCTCGTGATCAATCGATATCTTGACGCTCGGTATGCCGTTCCTGTCGGGCAGCATTTCAGATTTGAACAGCGGCAGCGGTGAACGCTTTTCCTTGCGTTCTTCCCATGAGGACAGCGCGGCTTTTTCACGCGAGGTTGGATCGTACGGCTTCGCGACAGACTTGCCGCCCTTTGCCTTCTTCATTCATTGCGGCCTGCCCACCCGTTTGCGTGCTGTATCACTGGCGCTCATGGTCACGGCTCAGTGTCTCGCTATTCCGGTCAGACGGACGCCAGCAACCGCGATATCGCATCGGGGGAGTGATAGCGCCCACGACGTTTGCGAACGGGCCGTGCTGCCAATTTTCCAACATTGGAGCGGCGGGTGGCGGCATACCGCCAGCCCGCGAGGGCATGACCGCAACAGGCGGGGTATTGAGGCCAAACAGCGCGGCGAGTTGCCGCCCTCCCGCGCTTGAAGCTGCTGACCACCACCCTTGTTCATCATGCCAAGCATCACCCCCGTTCTCCGCATTGCACCCAACGCCGCGTGCTGATCCGTAACCGCAAAGCCGATACCACTCGGAAGCGTTTCCACGCCCGGCAGCGTTCCTGCGCGAGCATCCGCGACGATCGAGCCGATGGCGCGGCATTCACGCTTGTGGAGCCGCCAGAGCTGCATGAGGGTGATTGGATGAGCGGCGGTGTACGCCATGGGTTATGCCGCCACCTGGCGCGCGGCTTCCGTCGCGGTGTCACGAAGAAACGCAGAGAGGGTCATCCCGCGCCTGCGGGCGGTCTCGAATAGACGGCGCTTTTCGTCGCGCGGAATGCGGATGTGGATCACGCCGTCCTTGGTGTTCGATACCAGCATAACTGCCTCCATTTGCTGAAGGCAGTGTACCACCAAAGCTGCGTCCACACAACGTTCGGAGACCAGAAATGTCAGCAATATCAAATAGTTGTGTCTAGTATCCCGGAGTGTCCGCAGGTGTCCGGGACCGTCCTACTGTGTCGCCGACCCGCATCGTCCCCGAAGAAATAATGCTGGAATCACGCGCGCGCGGCGATTTGCGATTGGGGAATATGGGTTCAACCGCCGTGTGAAAAATGAACGCCCGCTGAACTGCCCCTTCGGATTGTGTTCAGGCAGCGGCTGATAAATTGCGTCCCCCATCACAGGTGCGGCGAGCGCACGCGACGAGGCCGAGCCGGGTGTAACGTCCCTTCCGCCCGGAGCGACGGGAGGCCGGAAGTTTGCCGGAAGGCAGCTTCCGGTCTTCTCATCAGCATGAGGTCGGTTGGCGTTCCGCATCATCGGCAATGTGCCGCATAATCCGCAGCCTTCGTCCGCTATGAAGCGGGGCGCGCCGGCGAAGATATTTGCGCCGATAAGGATGAGTTGATGTGCGGGCTACCACGCTTCCGGGGGGTTCTCCTTCCCTCCAAAGCCCAATAGCGCCGACGAAAGACACTTCACTGCCGTTGCCGGTTACCTTTCTGGCGAAAACGGTTTTGACGGTCTCGAGGTCTTTTTCTCTGTTTTTGTCTCTGTCTGGTCTCTCTCTCGGTCTCTGTCTCAGGTCTCTGTCTCTGTCTCTGTCTCTGTCTCTATATATCGATAGGGTCTCGATACCGTATGGATAGGGGTATGAAAGGGCTATCATCACGCAGCCCTCCCACGAACAAGCCGACTGTTGGCAAGGGCCGATGTGTGGAGCGGACTGACCTTCGCAATTCGAGTTTCGTCCGCCGCCAGAAATTCAGCCTCGACCTTCTCGCGGATCAAGTCGCTCTCGATTGCCTCGATGATCCGTCGTGTTCCCATCGAATGCTTCTCGTTTGTCGGCGGATTGTGTTTCAGCCACCGATCCACATAGATTTCGGCCGTCACTAGATCGACGGTGATAAGCTCTGCGGCAATGAGCTTGTCGCGAGCTGACCGGTAGGTCTCCGGCGACCAACCAAGATCCGAACAGGCGTACCCGTCCGGGAGCCTGAAGCAGCCGGCGCTGTTTTGGTGTTCACAGGTCAGGAAGTAGAGATACAGCACCTTGGCGGTGCTGCATTCCAAGCCGGTGAACCTCCCCGACCGCCAAACGGCCGGGGAAACCTTTGAGAACTCGCGCTTGCTCATTGCGACGCCTCCATCACTGGGGCGAACTCACCGAAGTGATGGCGCTCGGCCTCGACTCTTGCGGCAATCGCGTCCTCAACATTGTCGAACGAGCCAAGATGGATCGTCCGGTTGTCCAGGCCGATATATGCCGACCATTTCGCCTGGTTTTTGAGATAACCGACGCCGATCCGGCCGCTGGTATTGCTTGCGCCAGGACGCCTGTTGCGAGCGTTCTGAAGAGGCGTGGCATCGCGCAGATTACGCCACCGGTTGTCGGCGCGCATGCCGTTCCGATGATCAACCTGATGCTTGGGCCACGCGCCGGTCATTATCAGCCAGATAACGCGGTGCGCCCTGTAGAGGCGGTATTCGATCTCGATCTGGGTGTAGCCCTCGCTGGTACGAGTACCAACAAGCGCGCCGACCCGAACGCCGGGTCGGCCCACCTTCCATGTCAATGCGCCGGTGTTAGGGTCGTAGCTCAGAAGCTCACGAGCCCGCTCGGCTGTGAGGGCGGGAGACTTCGGGTGGGGGATTCTCATCCTGCACCCCCAGTCCCGATCATCCTCGGAAGAGCTTCGAGGATCGCCGCCGCTTTGGGGTCACATTCGCCCGCGTGAGCGGCACAGACACCGATAAGGCCTGATTTGGTGCGGCAGTAGCTTCGGCCCCGCCATGCCGTCCCATGCCCGCTCTTTTTGGCGAACTGCAAAATCCACTGAATGCTGTCGCGGCAGACAATGACGCGCCAGCCCTCGTTCAAGTGGGTGATAACGGCATGATAACCGTCGTCGCTCTCCCGATGAGAGACGGGCGGGATCGCGATATTGAAGGTGTCCGCTCTCATGCGAGCCTCCCGCCGATCTGGGCCAACTCGCACGAGGCGGGCCATGCAGGGATGGAGCCGGAAGCGCGTGGCGATGATGGACGAGGCGATTTCCGTTGCGGTGCTGGGCTGGTTGCGGTAAATCTGAGGCGCTACACCTTTCGAAATACCGTTCCCGCCGTTCCCGATGATTGAGCCCATCGGGGCGGCGGTTTCGCTATGTAGGTCCATGCTCCACCGCCTACGCCGCAACCGACGTGGACTTGCGGCGATTGGCATCAAGCCAAGCATCAAGATCTAGTGGGTCGTAAACGACCGCTCTGCCGAGCTTAATGTAGCGAGGGCCGCCGCCGGTCAGACGGAGCTTTTCGAGCGTCGAAACGGAGAGGCCGGTGTGAAGCGATGCACCATCAGTGCGGAGCATCTGCCGTCTCTGGTTTGCATTTTCGGTCATTTGAGTTCCTCTTGAACCGCCGCGCAATTGCGGCTTACGAGAGGAAATTCGGCGCTACTCGGTACTTGCTCAATGCGTCGGAGGCTCGGAACCGTGAGTGGCTGTTTCGATCAGAAATGGGTCCGACCCAATGGTAACTATCTGATATTGCGTTCGAAAGTGGGGCCGACCCATCATCCCGATTTTTGACGCTTTTTTCCTTCGTGGAATGCCTTTGATCCTGACTGACTTTCAAACTCTCGCATCAGAGTGGCGGCAGATTCCGCGAGGCTCTGGCTGATGATTGGCATGCCAGGCAGCTTCGACATAGCAACAAGTTCGGCTTCGATCTCTGCTTTGGTCAACTGATTTTCGCGTGACATGCCGAGTTTATTCGAGACTCTCAGCATCAATTTCATATAGGAAGACAGGTAGTGACCTTCAGTTTCGACAGGCGATGCGGTGACGATATCGGCCAAGCCGTGCTTCTCGATAAACAGGTACGAGTAATCGCGGCTTGGAGAGCCACCATAGCTGGAAAAGATATCTTCATGGCAAACTTTTCCATCGCGAAGCCACTTGTTATATTTCCCTGTATTCCACCGCTCGGCCTTTATCGCCGCGAACTCTCCGTTATACTCGTAACGGATGGCACCTACTAACTGACCATGAGCACATCGGTCGCGAACGAAGGCTCTCGCGTCAGCAATCTGGCGGCGCGCTGCCGCCCTGTGGACCGTGTATTCTTGGTGAGCACCAAGTGCTTCATGCCACAAGCCATCGGTGAGGCCATCAACATTCTCAGGCGCAATCGTTTCGCGAAAACGCCGCAAGAGGATCCAAGCATTTCTGCGGTGGTATTCGCCCGCCTGATCCAACGAGAGCGGTAAATTGGGAATAGCGTCTTCGCGATAGCCCCACCAGTACTCATCTCCTGTCCATGCCTCCGCTGCTAGATATTGTCCGACGACGGAAAGTGCTTCCGCAACGAACATGTGCTTTGGTCCGCCGTAGGGCCAAGTCCGACTGTCACCCCAGTTTATTTCTGCCAAGTCACCCATCGCAGCGCCTTCACGAATACACCTTCGGGACCGCAGGGAAACCGGGAGGTGCTTGCCCCGGCTTGTCGGATGGCCGTCCTATCCCTGCGGGTTCTGTCCTTCAGCGGTTTTCAGTGCGAAGGGGAATTACGTCCGCCGATTGCACCTTCGGGCCGGTGTTCATGGCGTCGGAGATTTTCTTACCGATAGCGTTCGACGCCCTACGGAGCGGGTCGGCGTCCAGATGGGCATAGCGGTTTGTTGTGGCGGGCTGTGAGTGCCCAAGCAATTTGCCGATAATAGGCAGGCCCATGCCTCCGCCTGCCCCGAAGCTGGCGAAGCTATGGCGTAAATCATGAATGCGAAGCTTGCCGAGTTCGGCGCGGCGAACCAGCATTGCCCAGGGACGCTTCAAATCAGCGCGGGGCTTCTCGTCCTTGGTTCCTACGCTTTCGCTCGCAACCACATAGATCCCGGCGCGCGGTAGATCGGAAAGGATCGACAGTGCTGGGGCATTTAACACAATTGTTTTTTGGCCCGTTTTGGACTCGGGGAGCAGAAGCAAACCGCGCTCGAAATCGATCTGCTCCCATTTGAGATGAAGAATTTCCCTCAGCCGGGCACCCGTAAGGAGCAGCAATCGGAATGCCGCCGCTGCCGTGGCATCTATTTTCACCAGGCGGTTTTCTGGCTTTGGAGCGTGCTTGGTGAGCTTTTTGTTAGGAGCCGCCCAAGGGATACCGATCGTCTCGGCTTCCTGAATTGCCCCGGCTAGGCGGCTAATTTCGTCAGTCGAAAGGAAGCGCTCACGCCTCTTTTCTCGGTAGCGCCCGACATCTGAAGCCGGATTGTCCATTTTAGGGAGCGTTTTGGATTTGATACCCCATGAGTACATCGAACTCAGGATGGCCCGCAGGCGGTTTGCCGCTGCCGGCTTCTTTGACAGTTTGAGGTGTAGAGCCGAAACATCCGTGACATCGATAGACGCTGCCTTTCGCTTCCCAAATTCGGGAATGGCATGTAGGTCCAGGAGTTGCCGATATTGGCTGGCGGTCGTTGGCTTCCGGATCGCCTCGATGTGGGCAATGAACTTGTCCGCAAGATCATTAAACGTCAGGGCCTTGCGGTCGCCGGCTTTATCGCGCGCCGGGTCGTTGCCTTTTACGACGGACGCAAGAACGGCTTTCGCAGCGTCCCTCGCCTGTTCCGGCGTGACCTTGCCGACCTTGGCGATGGTGACGCGCCGCACTGGGGCGTGGCGGCCCGAGCCCGCGCGATAGCGAGCGATATAGGCCATGCCGCCCGTCTTGCGGACGCGGATGCCGAAGCCAATCAGCTCGCTATCGAACACATAGAAGTCGGTCCCGTTCGGCTTGGTGGCGTCAACCACCCTCTTTGTAATTTTGACCGACCTTTCGCTGTCCGACATTCTAGGGTTTCCTTTTTGGTCCGGGGCACCCCCGGGGCACCACCAAAAATACAATAGCAGGCAACGTCCGGAAACACGATAAGCCCAACGCCTTGAAAACTAAAGGCCTGTGGAAACAAGCGGCAACGAACGGAAACAGAACGAAATTCAGGCCCTATCATTCGTAATGATGGGGTCAGGTGTTCGAGTCACCTAAGCGGCACCAGCAAATCCAAGTGATTGAGCCCGCTTACCCTCCGATTGCTATGCGGTGCGGGCGGTCTGGGCGCGTTGTTGGCCGGCGAATTCATATCCAACACCAGCGGCCAGGCGCAGGACGCGAACGACCGCATCATCTATGAAACCGACACCGGACGCGTTTGGTATGACAGCAACGGGAACGCTTCTGGCGGCAATTACCTATTCGCTGACCTCGCCTCCGGCTTGGCGCTTACCAACGCCGACTTCGTCATCGTGTAACCGAACCGGAGAAGCGGACTGCGGCTGCTGCAGGTCGCCGGGCGGGACTGCGCGCTCCACAAATCCGGCGCTCTCCAGGGTCAAATCGACACGAACTTGTGCGGCAGGTCCGGTTCGGGATTGCAGCGAATTGCTGCAGCGCGTTGGATGACGCCGCCATTGTGTCGAGAGACAATTTGGATACATTCCATCCGAGACCAAGCGATGGAACTGAGAGCGTAATGCCGAGAATCGACGGAACGCCAGGCAGTGATCCGAATCTCGACGGCAGCGAGGATGCCGACGAGATCTTCGGTTACGGAGGCAATGACACGATTGATGGGCTTGGCGGCGACGACCAGATCTATGGCGGCGACGGCAACGACCAGATTTCCGGCGGCGCCGGCGACGACGCGATTTATGGCGACAACGGCAACGACACCCTGAGTGGCAACGACGGTGACGACAGCCTTTTTGGCGGCGTTGGGACGGATACTTTCTTTGACACTGTCGGCGAGAACTGGCTTTACGGCGAAGATGGGGACGATCAGTTTTCCTATTCCGGATTCACGCTCGATACTCTTGAGGCACAGCATATCGACGGTGGGACCGGTACCGACCAGCTGGTGATGTTCCTGACAGGCGAGCCGAATACAGGCATAGAATTCGATGCGCGTCCGGATGCGTCGGGAGCGGCAACGGTCCTGGGCAACGTCTCGATCCGCGCCATCGAGTCCTTCGTCCTGCATTTCGAATCCACCACCGAACTCAGTTTCGGGGCAACGATCTACACTTGGAACGGCAGCGACCTGATCTATGGCACCTCCAGCGACGATGAGATTTCGTCTGCCGGCGGTTTGGATAGAATCATTGCCGGCGCGGGCATCGATATTGTTCATGGAGGCGATGGGAACGACCAAATCGATGGTCAATCCGGCGAAGATGATATCAACGGCGATGCCGGCAATGACTTGCTTTTGGGCGGTGACCAAGACGACACAATTTTCGGAGGGACCGGCGACGACCGCATTCTCGGCGGCACAGTTCTAGGACCTGCAGACGGCGCCGACCATTTGGATGGCGGCGAGGGGAACGACACGATTTTTGGCCAAGCTGCCAATGACATCCTGCTCGGCGGTGCCGGCAACGATTTCCTCGAAGGAGGTGCGGGCGCCGACATGATCGACGGAGGCGCCGGCATCAACACGCTCGCCTACTCGCACGACCCATCCCTGCCGCCCAATTCGTCAACGGCCGGCGTTCAAATCGACCTGACGGCGCTTACAGCCGCCGGTGGCGATGCCGAAGGCGACATCATCTCCAATATCATCCATATCGTCGGCTCCTTCGGCTCGGATGTGCTGGTGGGAGACGCTCAGGCGAATACGATCGAATCCAATTGGCGCATCGCAAGCACAGGCAACGGGAATGGCAGCGCCGATGTTCTCAGAGGCATGGGCGGCGACGACGTGTTGCGCCCCGCTCAAGGCGCCGACGTCGTGGATGGCGGCGCCGGCATTGACACTGTCGACTATAGCCTCTCTTACGGCCAAGGGGTCGTGGTCAACCTTGCAAGCGGTGGCACGGCCGGCTTGGCCAATGGCGACCAGTACATCTCGATCGAGAATGTGATCGGCAGCCGCTACAGCGACACGCTGCGTGGCGACGACAACGACAATGTCATGTCCGGCGGACAGGCCAATCAACCAGACATTCTTTTCGGCGAGGGCGGAAACGATACGCTTGATGCGAGAGGAATTGTCTATGGCGGGGACGGCGACGACACGCTCACCGGCACATATGTCTACGGCGATGCCGGCTGGGACAAAGCCATACTTGGCGGGAGCCTGTCGAGTTACGACCTGGAATACCTCGATGGCGCGCTGAACATAAGGCTGCACAACAGGAACACCATCATCAGTTCGATCGTCAGCGGCGTCGAGCAGGTCGTGTTCGCCGACCAGATATTGAACCTGGTTAGCGTGAAGCCGACAAACGGATCCGAAACGATTACCGGAAGCGCGATCGCCGATATCATAGACGGCCTCGCGGGCAACGACACGATCGTCGGCCTGGCCGGGAACGACAGCCTGGCCGGCAACGGCGGAAACGACGCGCTCCAGGGAGGTGAGGGTAACGATATCCTGGACGGAGGCGACGACGACGACGCCGTATCGGGCGGGACAGGCAACGACGCGCTGGCGGGCGGACTGGGGAACGATAACCTCAATGGCGAGGACGGCTCCGATACCGTCAACGGTGGTGCGGGGAACGACCGGCTGGGCGGTGGCGCAGGCATCGATATCATAAACGGTGACGCAGGCGTCGATACCGCCTTCTATCGTGACAAGACGGCGGCGGTGGTTGTCACGCTGGACGGCGCCAACGAGGTGATCGTCAGCGTGGGCGGCATAGACGAGGACCGCGTACGCAACGTCGAGAACGTCACCGGTGGATCGGGAAATGACCAACTCACCGGCGATGGACTGGCGAATGCACTTGACGGCTCGAACGGCAACGACGTGCTTGACGGGAAGGGTGGCGCCGACGCCATGACCGGCGGGCTCGGCAATGACTTCTTTGTCGTCGACAACGCCGGCGACAAGGTTTTTGAGGCGAATGGCGCGGGAACCGGCCTGGATACTGTCTCGGCGACCCTATCTTTCTCGATCGCAGCGCAGTTTGTCGAGAACCTGATCCTGACGGGCTCTCTCGACATCAACGCGATCGGTAACAATTTGGACAACACCCTGACCGGCAATAGCGGCCGCAACGATCTGACTGGTGCAGCGGGTAACGACAGTCTTGATGGAGGCGGCGGCGTCGACACCTTGGCGGGCGGGATCGGCGACGACGTTTATTACGTCGACAACGCCGGTGACAAGGTTATCGAAGCGAATGGCACAGGCACGGGCGTCGATGAGGTGAGGACGACCGTCTCCTACTCCGTTCTCTCCCAATTCGTGGAGAACATACGACTCCAGGGCACGGGCAACATCGACGCAACCGGGAACAGCCTTGGCAACAACATCACCGGGAATTCCGGCAATAATGTCTTCACCGCTCGCGAGGGCGCCGATACCATCACCGGCGGGCTGGGGAACGATATTTTCGTCTTCAATACCGTGCTCGGCCCGACCAACATCGATACGATCACGGACTTCGACACCACCGCCGACACTTTGCAGTTGGAGGACTTCATCTTTACCCGGATCGCGGGCCTGGGCACGCTCTCCGCCAACCAGTTCCGGACCAATCTGACGGGTCAAGCGCAGGATGCCGACGACCGCATCATTTACGAGACCGACAACGGCCGCATCTTCTACGATACGAACGGCAATGCCGCCGGCGGCAATTATCTCTTCGCCATCCTTGATTCTGGCCTGGCGCTCACAAACGCGGATTTCGTGATCGCATAAAACGCTAGCCGGGCGAATGAGTGGCAGGGATTTCCGCGATTCCGCCCTATTAACCACTTGCCAGCGGGTCGCCTCGAGAGAAGTGACCGCTTTGGTTGACCGACCAGCAACTCGTTAAAGCCGATGAAAGCTTGAATTCCGTGACTGAACGCATCTCGCCATTGGCCCCGTTCCGGCACGACATCTTCCGCTATGTGTGGGTCGCCAGCCTGGCGTCGAATTTCGGGTCGCTGATCCAGGGCGTCGGGGCGGCCTGGATGATGACCGCGATCTCGGACTCGGCCAACATGGTGGCGCTGGTGCAGGCGTCGACGGCGCTGCCCATCATGCTTCTGTCCCTGCCGTCAGGCGCGATCGCCGACAATTTCGACCGCCGAAGGGTGATGCTGGTGGCGCAGAGCTTCATGCTCGTCATATCAATCGCCCTTACCGTCGCCGCCTATCTCGGGCTGCTCACGCCTTGGGGGCTGCTCACCTTCACGTTCCTCATCGGCTGCGGAACAGCGCTCAACAATCCGTCGTGGCAGGCCTCGGTGGGCGACATGGTGCCGCGCACCGACCTGCCCTCGGCCGTCGCCTTGAACAGCATGGGCTTCAACCTGACGCGCAGCGTCGGCCCGGCGATCGGCGGCGCCATCGTGGCTGCGGCCGGCGCGGCCGCCGCATTCGCGGTCAATGCGTTCAGCTATCTGGCGCTGCTGTTCGTTCTTAGCCGCTGGAAACCGGCGATCCCGCCGAATGCGCTGCCGCGCGAGACGATAGGACCGGCGATGGCCGCAGGCCTGCGCTATGTCGCCATGTCTCCCAACATCGAAAAAGTGCTGCTGCGCGGCTTCGTCTTCGGCTTCGCGGCGATCTCGGTTCTGGCGCTGCTGCCGCTCGTCGCGCGCGATCTGATCGATGGCGGCCCCCTGCTCTACGGCATTCTGCTCGGCGCGTTCGGCGCAGGCGCGGTGGGCGGCGCGCTGGTCAGTGCGCGGCTGAGGCAGGTGCTTTCGACGGAATGGTGCGTGCGCGTCGCATTCATCGGCTTTGCTGTCTGCGCCGCGACCGCGGGTCTCAGCACCTATCCCTGGCTTACTTCGGCCGCGCTGGCGATCGGCGGGGCAAACTGGGTGATCGCGCTGTCGCTCTTCAATGTCACGGTGCAATTGTCGACGCCGCGCTGGGTGGTGGGGCGCGCGCTGTCGCTCTACCAGACGGCCACTTTCGGCGGCATGGCGCTGGGCAGCTGGGTCTGGGGCGTTGCGGCGGACGAGTACGGCCCCGGCAACGCGCTGCTCGCGTCAGCCGCCCTGATGATCGCGGGGGCAGCGCTCGGGCTCTGGCGGTTCACCCTGCCCGACCAGACGTCGCTCAACCTCGACCCGCTCAACCGCTTCAAGGAGCCGCCGCTCGCGCTCGACCTGCAGCCGCGCTCCGGCCCGATCGTGATCATGATCGAATACATCATCAAGGACGAGGACACGGCCGAATTCCTCGAAGTGATGACGGAGCGCAGGCGCATTCGCCGGCGCGACGGCGCGCGGCAATGGACGCTGGCGCGCGATCTGGAAAACCCGGAAAGCTGGATGGAGACCTATCACACGCCGACCTGGCTCGAATATGTGCGGCACAACCGCCGGATGACCCATGCCGACGCCATCGTCACCGACCGCATCAGGCGGCTGCACAGCGGGTCCGAGCCGCCTCGGGTGCACCGGATGATCGAGCGCCCGACGATCCGGTCGGCGGTCCTGCCGGAACCGAAGCACATGATCGACCTGCACCATTAGCAACGGGCGGCACCGCTTGGCGCGAATTAAGCCGCCTTCTTGGCCAGCCTCGCCTTGATACTCGCAACATCCGAGCGCGGCGTCGCGGCGAACAGCGTCTTTGTGTAGTCGTGCTGCGGGTTTGAAAATACCGCGTCGCGGCTGCCATATTCGACCGCCTCGCCGTAATACATCACCATCACGTCGTCGGCGATGTACTTCACCACCGAGAGGTCGTGGCTGATGAACACGTAGGTCAGCTGGAACTCGTCCTGCAGGTCGGCGAGCAAATTGAGTACCTGCGCCTGGACCGAGAGATCGAGCGCCGAAACCGGCTCGTCCAGCACCAGCAGGCTCGGGTTGAGCATCAGCGCGCGGGCGATGGCGATACGCTGACGCTGGCCCCCCGAAAACATATGCGGGTAGCGGTTGAAGTGCTTTGCCTCCAGCCCGACCTTCAACAGCATGTTCATGGCGAGGTCGCGCCGTTCGGCGGCGGATTTGCTGGTGTTGATCAGGAGCGGTTCGCCGAGCACGTCGCCGATCTTCTGGCGCGGGTTGAGCGAGCCGTAGGGGTTCTGGAAGATGATCTGCACCTTCCGGCGCATTTCCGGCGTCAGGCCATCCTTGGCGATATCGACCTTCTTGCCCTCGATGAAGAGCTCGCCCTCGGTCGGCGCGTCGATCAGCGTAACGATGCGCGCCAGCGTGGACTTGCCGCAGCCGCTCTCGCCGACGATGGCCAGCGTCTTGCCTTTCTCCACCGAGAAGCTGACGCCCTTGACCGCGCGAAGGGTGCGCGATTTGCCAAAGATCCCGCCGCCGACACGGTAGTCGCGCACGATGTTTCTGGCTTCCAGCACTTTCTCCGTCATTGGATAGCTCCCGCGGGGGCTTCTTCGGCGACATAGTCGGCGATGGTCGGCAGCCGGTCGCCGGTGGCGTTTTCCGGCAGCGCCGAAAGCAGCGCTTTGGTGTAGTTGCTCTTCGGCCTCTCGAACAGCGACAGCACGTCCGCCTCCTCCATCTTCTTGCCCTTGTACTGGACGATGACGCGGTCTGCGGTCTCGGCCACGACACCCATATTGTGGGTGATCATGATCAGGCCCATGCCGTGCTCGGCCTGCAGCCGCATCAGGAGATCGAGGATCTGCTTCTGGATGGTCACGTCGAGGGCCGTGGTCGGCTCGTCGGCGATCAGGAGCTTCGGGTTGCAGGCAATCGCGATCGCGATCATGACGCGCTGGCACTGGCCGCCCGACATCTGGTGCGGAAAATGGCCGAGTCGGTCCTCGGGGTCGGAAATGCCGACCTGCTTGAGCAGTTCGATGGCGCGGGCTCGGCGCTGGGTGCGGTCCATGCCCATGTGGACGCGCAGCACCTCCTCGATCTGGAAGCCCACTGTAAAGCACGGGTTCAGGCTCGCCATCGGCTCCTGAAAAATCATCGCCATGTCCTTGCCGACCATCTTTCTGCGCTCGGCGTCGCTGAGCTTCAGCAGATCGGTTCCGGCGAAGACCATGCGGTCGGCCGTCACCTTGGCCGTCCACGGCAGCAGGCCCATGACGGCGAGCATGGAGACCGATTTTCCGGAGCCGCTCTCGCCCACGATCGCCAGCACCTCGCGCTGCTCGACCGACAGCGACACGCCGTCGACGGCCCGGAACGGTCCGCTGGCTGTGGCGAATTCGACGACGAGGTTTTCTATTTCGAGAAGTGCCATCGCCTCACGACCTCTTCAGTTTCGGATCGAGCGCGTCGCGCAAACCATCGCCCATCAGGTTGATCGCCAGCACGGTGATCAGGATCGCCAGGCCCGGGAAGGTGACGACCCACCATGCGCGCAGGATGAACTCGCGCGCCTCGGCAAGCATCGTGCCCCATTCAGGCGTCGGCGGCTGGGCGCCCATGCCGAGGAAACCGAGGGCGGCGGCATCGAGGAGGGCGTTGGAAACCGACAGCGTCGCCTGCACGATCAGCGGCGCCATGCAGTTGGGCAGGATGGTCCTGAACATCAGCCGCAGCGGGCCGGCGCCGGCCACCCTTGCCGCGGTGACGTACTCACGCCCCTTTTCCGACATCACGGCCGCACGCGTCAGACGCACGAAATGCGGCTGCAGCACCAGCGCGATGGCGATCATGGCGTTGGTCAGCCCGGGCCCGAGCACGGCCACCAGCACCAGCGCGAGCAGCAGCGACGGAAACGCCAGGATGATGTCCATGATGCGCATGATCACGGTGTCGATCCAGCCGCCGAAATAACCGGCGACGACGCCAATTATGATGCCGCCCACCAACGCGATGGTGGTGACGAAGACGCCAATGAACAGCGAATAGCGCGCGCCGAACAGCAGACGCGAAAGCATGTCGCGGCCGACCGCGTCGGTGCCGAGCGGAAAGGCGGCGCGGCCGCCTTCCTGCCAGAATGGCGGCAACAGCGTCGCATCGCGATACTGCGCATAGGGCAGATGCGGCGCGATCAGCGGCGCCAGGATGGCGATGACGACCAGGGCTACGAAAATCCACAGCCCGATCACCGCGCCGCGGTTTTCGGAGAAATAGTACCAGAACTCCGCGAGCCGAGCGCGGCGGGATGGGTCGAGCGAGATGCTCTCGATGGCCGTTGTGTCTGCCATGGTACGCTCCTCCTCAGTGCCGGATGCGCGGGTTGATCAGGCCGTAGAGCAGATCAACGATGAGATTGACGATCATGATGATGCCCGCGATCATCAGCAGGCCCGCCTGGATGACCGGATAGTCGCGCCGGAACACCGAATCCACCATCCATTTGCCGATACCCGGCCAGGAGAAGATGGTTTCCGTCAGGATCGCGCCGGCAAGCAGCACGCCGACCTGCAGGCCGATCGTGGTGATGACCGGGATCATTGCGTTGCGCAGTGCATGCACGCCGATGACGCGGAACGGCGGCAGCCCCTTGGCGCGGGCCGTACGCACGTAATCCTCGCCGAGAACTTCGAGCATCGCCGAACGGGTTTGGCGGGCGATGACGGCGAGCGGAATGGTGGCGAGCACGACTGTCGGCAGGATCAGGTGGCTGAGCGCCGACTTGAATGCACCTTCCTGTCCGGAAAGCAGCGAGTCGATCAGCATGAAGCCGGTGACCGACGGAAAATAATAGAGCAGCGAGATACGGCCGGACACCGGTGTCCACTGCAATATGCCGGAAAACAAAATGATCAGCAGCAGGCCCCACCAGAAGATCGGCATGGAATAGCCGACAAGTGCGGTCCCCATGATGCTCTGGTCGAAGAAAGTCCCGCGCTTGAGCGCGGCGAATATGCCCGCCGGAATGCCGAGCACGACGGCCACGATGATGGCGCAGATGGAGAGTTCCAGCGTCGCCGGAAACAGCGTCAGGAATTGCTCGAGCACCGGCTGCTTGGTGACGATCGAGGTGCCCATATCGCCGGTCAGCACGCCCCACAAATAGTCGAGATACTGGATGACGATAGGCCGGTCGTAGCCGAGTTCGTGCGTGATCTGGGCATGGCGCTCGGGCGACATCACCCGCTCGCCCGACAGCAGCGCCACCGGATCGCCGGGCAGCAGCCTGATGAAAGAAAATGCGATGATGGAGACCCCGATGAATGTCGGGATCAGGACGGCGAGCCGCCCCAGAAGAAACCGGAGCATATCAGACCTTCGGTGGGTTTTCCGAGACCACGGGGAAGATAGCACAAAATGTGCTTGGGGGCGCTTGCATGACAAGCGCCCCCAATTCCGGGTCTTCTAGTTGGTGTTACTCGGCGAGGTCAACACCGTCGAAGGCGAAATCGCCAAGCGGGCTCTGTACGAAACCCTGGACTTCCTTGCGCATCGGCACGACCGACAGCGAGTGGTCCAGCGTCGCCCACGGAGCTTCGCGCTTGAAGACGACCTGCGCCTCTTCGTAGAGCTTGGTGCGCTCGGCCTGGTCCGTCGTGGTCTTGGCCTGGTTCACCAATTTGTCGAACTCCTCGTTGCACCACTGGGCGCGGTTGTTGCCGCCGACGGCAGCACAGCCGAGCAGCGTGTGCAGGAAGTTGTCCGGATCGCCATTGTCGCCGGTCCAGCCGAGGATCACCGCCCCGTCGCGGTCCTTAGCCTTGGAGCGCTCGAGATATTCGGCCCATTCATAGGAGACGATCTCGACCTTGACGCCGATCTTGTCGAAATCCGACTGGATGAGCTCGGCGGCGCGGCGTGCGTTCAGCATGTAGGGGCGGGCGACCGGCATCGCCCAGACCTTCATCGACAGATCCTTGACGCCGGCATCCTCGAGCATCTTCTTGGCGGCTTCCGGATCGTATTTGTCGTCCTCGATGGCGTCGTTGTACGACCACATCGTTGGCGGGATCGGGTTCTTGGCCGGCGTCGCCTGCCCCTGGAACACAGAATCGACGATCGCCTGCTTGTTGATCGCCATGTTCAGCGCCTTGCGCACCTCCGGCTTGTCGAAGGGCGCCTGCGTGCTGTTGTAGGCGAGGTAGGCGACGTTCAGGCCTTCCTGCTCCATCACCGTCAGCGCCGGGTCGGCCTTCATGGCCTCGACGTCGGCCGCGTTCGGGTAGGGCATCAGGTGGCATTCGCCGGCCTTCAGCTTCTGGTAGCGCACGGCGGCGTCGGTGGTGATGGCGAACACCAGATCGTCGATCTTCTGCTTGCCGTTCCAGTAGTCCGGATGGGCCTTGTAGCGGATCGCCGCATCCTGCTGGTAGGCGACGAAGGCGAACGGGCCGGTGCCGAGCGGCATCTGGTTCAACTGGTTCATCTTGCCGTCGGCTTCGAGCTTGTCGGCATATTCCTTCGACATGATGGAGGCGAAGGGCATCGCCACATTGGCGAGGAACGGCGCCTCCTTCTGCTTCAGCGTGAACTTCACCGTCATGTCGTCGACCTTCTCGATCGAGGCGATCAGGTCGGGAAAGCCCATGCCGCTGAAATATTCCCAGGCAGTGCCGGGGACGTATTTGTTCCACGGATGGTCCGCCTTGAGCTGGCGCTCATAGGAGAACACCACGTCGTCGGCGTTCAAATCACGGGTCGGCGTGAAGAATTCGGTGGTCTGGAACTTGACGCCCGGACGCAGCTTGAAGGTGTATTGCAGGCCGTCGTCGGAAATCTCCCAGCTTTCCGCCAGGCCGGGAACGGCTTCGGTCGTCCCGGGCTTGAATTCCAGCAGTCGATTGTAAACGGTGTGCGCAGCAGCGTCGAAAGTGGTGCCGGCGGTGTAGAGCCCGGGATCGAAGCCTTCCGGCGATCCTTCCGAGCAGTAGACGAACGTCTTTGCGCTCGCCGCGCCGCTCAGCACGGTCGCAGCCATAAGCGCGGCCGCGAAGATCAGTTTTCTTGTCATGATTACTCCCCTGAGATTGTTCCAAGCCCTTCAGTCGGGCTCGTGAGGGCGCATATAAGCACCGTTTATCTGGCTTTGGAACTCCCCGTTTGCATTCCGCTTGGTAACGAGATTTTTTTTCTGCCTAATAATGGATTTCCGGATTTTCTTTCCGGTTAGTCCTTTACGGACTGGTTGGAGACGCCAAGGCTTTGCGCAGGCGCTTATTTTCGCTGGGCGACAGCGATACTTGGCTGCGGCTGTTCAGACGCCGCTCCACAAGAAAAATCATCCCGAAGCTGACGCAGAGGCAAGGCTTGCGCGCCGCCGCATTGTCACAATACATAGTCGGCACAATCGCTTTTGGCTCGATTTGGCGGCATTCGCCCGGCGAGCAAACAGCTGCGAGGGGGCGGCTGCAGACGATAAAATCCGGCGACGGAAACACGAGGGAGGCACAATTGGCTAAGACAACGAACAAGACGGCAGCGCCGAAAGCGAAACCGGCAGAGGCGTCATCCAGCCCGGCAAAGCCAACTAAGACCGGCACGACAAAGCCAGCCAAGGCGGCTCCTGCCAAGCAAGCAAAAGCAACTGCCAGACCGGCTGTCGCGGCAGCGAAAAGCGCAGCCGCAAAGCCGGCGGCTGCCAAGACCTCGCAGCCCGCCGCATCGAAACCGGCAACGAAGCCGACCGCCAAGAGCGTGGCCAAGCCGGCAGAAAAATCTGCAACAGCCAAGCCGTCGAAGTCCGCGCCGGCGAAATCAGCCGCGAAGCCTGCCGCATCCAAGCAGCCGGCTGCAAAGGCCGCAGCGTCCAAGCCGGCTGGCAAAGCTTCCGCGAAACCAGCATCGGCCAAGTCAATATCGACCAAGCCGGCTGCAAAGGCTGCGCCCGCGAAAGCAGCTGCTAAACCCGCCGCCACCAAATCCGCGGCAAAAGCAGCGCCCGCGAAATCAGCCGCGAAGACCGCAGCCGTAAAATCTGCGCCCGCCAAAACCGCCAGTAAGTCGGCGGCCGCAAAGCCCGCGCCCGCGATGCCGAAGGCGACGTCGGCCCTGCCTACCGGCGCCAGCAAGCCGTGGCTCAAAAGCTACCCGAAGGACATTCCGGCCGAGATCGCGCCGCTCGCCGTCGCATCGATCGGCGATCTGCTGACCGATGCGGCAAAGAAATACGCCGGCCGGCCTGCCTTCACCTGCATGGGCAAGACCATCACCTATGCCGACCTGGAGGGTCTGTCGAACCAGTTCGGCGCATGGCTGCAGTCGAAGGGCCTCGCCAAGGGCACGCGCGTCGCCATCATGATGCCGAACGTGCTGCAATATCCGGTTGCGATAATCGGCATCCTTCGCGCCGGCTACACTGTGGTCAACATCAACCCGCTCTACACGCCGCGCGAGCTCGAGCATCAGCTCAAGGATTCGGGCGCCGAGGCGATCGTCATCCTGGAGAACTTCGCCACCACGCTGCAGGCGGTGATCGCCAAGACTCAGGTCAAGCATGTGGTGGTCGCGACGATGGGCGACCTGCTCGGCGGGCTGAAGGGCATGATCGTCAACCTGGTCGTGCGCCGGGTGAAGAAGATGGTGCCGGCCTGGTCGTTGCACGGTCACACAGCTTTCAATGCCGCGCTGAAGGCGGGTTCCGCCATGACTTTCAAGCCTGCTGACGTCAAAGCCGGCGACATCGCCTTCCTGCAATATACCGGCGGCACGACCGGGGTCTCCAAGGGAGCCACGCTCTCGCATGGCAATGTCCTCGCCAATGTCGCGCAGATGGCCTTGTGGGTGGAGGACGCCTACACGGTGAAGCCGCGGCCGGCCAATCTCAACTATGTTTGCGCGCTGCCGCTCTACCATATCTTCGCGCTCACCGTGAACGCGCTGATGGGCATCCAGCAAGGTGGCCACAACCTCCTCATCCCCAACCCGCGCGACATTCCGGCCTTCGTCAAGGAGCTGCAGAAGCAGCCCTTCCACATCTTCCCGGGCCTTAACACGCTGTTCAACGCGCTTTTGAACAACGAGGATTTCCGCAAGCTCGATTTCAAACCGCTGATCCTGACGCTGGGCGGCGGCATGGCGGTACAGAAATCCGTCGCTGACCGCTGGCAGAAGCTCACCGGCTGCAACATCACCGAAGGCTACGGCCTTTCGGAAACCTCGCCGGTGGCGACCGCCAACAAGGTCAGCAGCATGCAGTTCACCGGCACGATCGGCCTGCCGCTGCCGTCGACCGAGATCGCCATACGCGACGAGGACGGCAACGACCTGCCGCTCGGCGAGGTCGGCGAGATCTGCATCAAGGGCCCGCAGGTGATGGCCGGATACTGGAATCGTCCGGACGAGACCGCCAAGGTGATGACGCCCGACGGCTTCTTCAAATCCGGCGACATGGGCTTCATGGACAGGGACGGTTTCGTGAAGGTCGTCGACCGCAAGAAGGACATGATCCTGGTTTCCGGCTTCAACGTCTATCCGAACGAGCTGGAAGAGGTGGTGGCGGCGCATCCGGGCGTGCTCGAAGTCGCGGCGATCGGCGTGCCAGACGAGCATTCCGGCGAGGTGCCGAAACTGTTCGTCGTCAAAAAGGACGCCGGCCTGACCGAGGAAATCCTGCTCGCCTACTGCAAGCAGAACCTGACCGGCTACAAGCGGCCGAAATTCATCGAGTTCCGCACCGAACTGCCGAAGACGCCGGTGGGCAAGATCCTGCGCAGGGAACTGAGGGGGTAGAGCCGGGGGCGGGAACGGCGGTGCCGTATACCAAGGCTGGACGCCCAGGTCGCCGACCTGGGCGACAGGTATGAGTGTGGGACTCTGCCGAGCACAACAAACGGCCCGATTGAGCCCATTATGGTCAATTCCTATAGCGAACAAGACATGCTACCCGACCGCGCTCATAAGATAAGAGGCAGCTGTGAGACCGGCCCTGAGGGCAAAAGCTATTTCCGTCTGCGATGAGAAAATCGCGAAGAAGGGCGAAGGCGTCGGCCTTTCATTCTATGCGTTTTTCGCGAACAGGAATGATGATCCTGATCTGCTGATGGAAGCCGCAGAATGGTGGATCAAGACTCATGCTCTGAATCACTTCGAGAAGGCCACCAAAGTGCGTGAGATGATCAAATCCGGGCAATGAGCAAGGTCGGCTTTGTACCGCTTTCTGCGCGCTCAAATCGGCGGCGGCAACGTGAACTTTCCACCCGATTTGCGAACTAGGGCGCTCCTTGTACAAATCGAGCCGAAGCGCCGACCGGCTTGGTCGCGCCATGGGGCGAAATCGAGCGAGGCCGTCTTGCGTTCCTGCAAAAACAAGGAAATCGCTATCTGACCTTGATGACGACCTTGCCCTTGGCACGTCCTGTTTCGACGTAAGCCAGAGCCTCATTGGTCGCTTCAAATGGAAAGACCCGATCGACAACCGGGCGGATCGCTCCGGATTCTACGAGGGACGTGATTTTGCTCAGCTGATCACCCTGCGCCCACATGAAAAGGAACGAATAGCTGACACCCGTGCGCTTGGCTTTGCTCCGAATACCGCGGCTCAATAGGCGCAGTATCAACCTCAGCACCAGGTTCAGTCGCTTTTCCCGGGCAAATTCAGGATCCGGCGGACCGGAAATGGAGATGAGCTTCCCACCCGGTTTCAGCACATTCAGGGATTTTTCAAGCGTTCTGGCGTCCTGGCTGTTCAAGACGACATCGTAGCCCGACAGGACTTTCTCGAAGTCATCTTTCCTGTAGTCGACGACGATATCGGCGCCGAGACCCTTGACCAGATCGGCACTCGCTGCGCTCGCTGTTGTTGCAACGGTCGCGCCGAGCTGCTTTGCCAGTTGGATGGCGAATGTTCCCACACCGCCGGAGCCAGCCTGAATGAAGACCTTCTGTCCCTTCTTCAGCTTTGCCCTTTCGACGAGCGTCTGCCAGGCGGTCAGACCGACCAGCGGGATCGAGGCCGCCTCTTCCATGCTAAGGTTCTTGGGCTTCAAGGCGACGTCGGCTTCATTGATGGCGATGGATTCGGCGAACGTCCCTATCCGGCCATCGCGCGGCCGCGCGTAGACTTCGTCACCGGGCTTGAATTTGCGGGCTTTTGATCCAACCCGGACCACCATCCCGGCCACATCGTGGCCCAGGATGAAGGGGCGCCGATAGGGAAGGATGAGTTTAAATTCGCCTGTTCTGATCTTCGAATCCAGCAGATTCACCCCTGCAGCATGGACCTCGACCAAGACATCGTGGTCCTGAAGCTCCGGTTCCGGCATCTCGGCCAGCCGCAGAATGCCCTTTTTATTATACTTATCGACAACGAATGCCTTCATGGCAGTTACTTTCTAAGAATGTCTGTTGGCGTTTCGGGACGAAACAAGCCGAACGTTTTCAGCTGCATAGCCGCCCTGCGGGAAGGCCTCAGCCTCGAGGAAGGACAGAGCTTTCGGGACGAAATCGGCGAAGTTCTGAAATACCCCGCCATGCCCGGCATCCGGGTAGACAACCAGATGCGCCCCCGGGATACGCCGGGCGAGATCGTAGGTATTGCTGCTCGGCACCATCCTGTCCTGGTCGCCATTTGCAATCAAACTAGGAACGCGGACGGCGCTCAGATCTTGCGGTGCCTGCAGTCCGTAGGCCTTGATCGCGTTGAGTTGCGCGCCGAACGCGCTCAGCGATATCGCCCCATCCCGGTCGGTCCGGCGCTCTTTCAGCCGTTCCAAAAATGCCTTCGCGGCGCGGCGCCCATTCGGCGTCCTTGTGAAGAAGAGATAATATTTCGGATCCCGAAAAGTCAGCGCGCCCTTGATCATGTCCACGATCGTCAGCGGCGTCACCTTGTCGATGCCTTCGCCACCGGCCGGCCCCGTTCCAGCCAGGATGAGTTTGCGCACAAGCTTAGGCTCGGTCAGCACAATCTCCTGCGCCACGAAGCCGCCGAGTGAAAAGCCGAAGAGGTCGACTTCCTCGAATCCCAACGCCCGGATAAAGGCGACCGCATCCCGCGCCATCTCGGGAATGGTCGACGGAGTTTTGCCACCCGAAGCACCGATGCCGCGATTGTCGAAGGCAATCACCCGCCGGGTCGCAGCGAGGCCATCGACGATGCGCGGATCAAAATTGTCCAGCTGAGCAGCGAGATGGTTGAGCAGGATCACCGGCACGCCCGTCTTGGGCCCGACGTCCCGGTAGACAAATGCCGTGCCGCCGACATCGACAGAGCGAGTTGGCGCGTCCTGGAACAATGCCCGTGAACGGGGCGACTGATTGAACGTCATGCTTGGCACCTCCGTCCTGTAGGGCCTGGCCAATTGTGTTGTGGTTGCTAGTCGCATGTGCGTGAGATCCTCTGCCTCGCTGTTGTTCAGACCGGTAAGCGGAACTGCTTGCGCAGGCTCTTGTCGAACATCTCGGCGGGTGCGAAGCGGCGCAATATACTGACCTGCCGCGCAGTCTTGCCGGCAGTGTAGCGCCGTCGCGGACGGGCATCGGTCGCGGCCTTGACGACCACCTCCGCCACCACCTCCGGCCGATCGGCTTTGGGCATCACATCGCGAAGGAGCGCGCCGACCCCGGCTCGTGCCCGATCGTATTCTTTCAACAGGGAATCCGGCTCAATCCCGTTCTGGTCGAAGACGGTGCGGACGTATGCCGGCTCGATGACGGAGACGCGGACGTTGAAGGCGCGCACCTCGTGGTCGAGCGATTCCGAATAGCCTTCGAGCGCGTGCTTGACTGCCGAGTAATGAGCTGAGTATGGCGCGGGTACCAATCCCAGAATCGAGCCGATGTTGATAATGCGCCCCTCGCCTTGCCTTCGCATCGAAGGCAACACCGCATTGGTCATTCGCATGACGCCGAACAGATTGACGTCGAACAGGGCTTGAACCTGGGCGACCGAGGATTCCTCGGCGCCTCCAAGCATGCCGATACCGGCATTGTTGACCAGGAGGTCGATCCGGCCGGTCTGCGAGAGCACCGTCGAAACGAGCGCATCGACGGCCGCGCCGTCGGTTACGTCGCAAACCAGCATGGCTACCCCGTCTGGGCCGTTGCCGACCGCGCGCCGACTTGTCCCGAAAACCGTAAACCCTGCCCGCGCCAGTGCCTCGGCGCTGGCGCGGCCGATGCCCGAGGAGGCTCCGGTCACGAGTGCGGTCTTTCCCGAATTCGTCTTCATTTCGTGCTCCAAAATCGTGAGGGCTAGCTTTTTCGCGTTAATTGAATTATGCTTATAATATCACATTACGTGCATAATGCAATAGCCAAGAGGAACCAGCCATGCGCTACGAAAAAGGCCGAAAGGACGCGTCGCGCGGCCGGATCATGGAAGTCGCCGCCGACCGTTTTCGGAGTGACGGCATAGCTGCGTCCGGACTGGCAACCATCATGGGCGACGCCGGACTTACGAACGGGGCCTTCTATCCGCACTTTCACTCAAAGGCGGAGCTTGTGCGTGAAAGCGTGGTGGCAGCTATGGAGCTCCAGTCGCAGCAAGTTGCGGAAGCACTGGCCTCCGGAGGCCCGGAGATGGCCATAGAGGCGTATCTGTCAGCCGAGCACCGGGACAATCCGGGAAAGGGCTGCGCGTCTGCCGCGCTGCTGCCGGAGCTCGCGCGCCAGCCACCCGAAACGCGCGAAGTTTATACCGACCACTTGCTGTCTTTGGTGCGCCAGTTGTCTGCCGCACTTCCCCAGGCCAAGGATCCGGACGGCGTGGCACTGGGTGTCCTTGCGACGCTCATCGGCTCGCTGCAACTGGCCCGCGCCGTGGAAGGGACGCAATTATCGGATCGCATGCTCGCGGCGGGGAAAGCTGCGGCGAGGGCGCTGATCCAGCTGGGTCAGGACGAAGTGGCGTCCTGACGTGTAGGGGCGAACTGCCAGCGATAAGTCTGCTTTGGGTCATGGCGTGAATTCGACGGGCCCAACGAATTTCCGCAAGGGTCAATCCTTCTCGTTCCCGCGGGCTTAGAAAATGGAAGGCTGCGCTGGTCAAAGTGCTTGATGCGGCCCTGTTGAGCTGAACTCATTGCCTAGCGTTCGCCTGTCGCTCGGCATTGATGGAACTGAACCCTCCGCGCCGTTACGTGGTTCTCCGTAATCTTTCGATGGCTCGGCTTCCGTTCGCAAAATATTCTTGTCCACACCCTTTTTTCCTCCCGCATAATCCGCATCGTCCTTCCTGCCGGGAACGCTCCGGAGTCGTTCGAAAGCGGGGAAGGACCGGCGCTTCCGTTCCATGGCCGACGAAGCCATGGGGCCGGAGAGGCTCCGTCCAAGGGTTCCCCTCGGGACACTACGGTCCCGGCGTGCTGGACGAGCACGGAGGCGGGACCGGTGAAGGCGATGGTGAAGAGCCATCGCCACGATGGCGCCAAGCCCGCAAGGGCTGAAGCGTCGTCACAACCGGTCGCGCGCAGCGGAACGGGCGGGGACAGAAATCGCCGGCGGGGCGCGGAAGTCGCGCCACGTATTTTAGTTTCGGAAGGCTCGGCCAAGCGCCCCGCTTCCCGACTCCTGAGCCTGTCGAAGGGCTCGCAATAGCCAGGGCGGAAACGCAGCGTGGCACGGGAGAAGTGCATGCCGGGGACAGTTTTACTTTGTTTCCGCAGGAAGGCGGCGGCAGTCGAGGCGTTCGCCCGGGCGGAAAAAAAAGTAAACTGTCCCCGGCGGCAAGCGCCAGCTATCCGGAAGGCCGGCAAGCGGACGGAAGCGCACTCCGGTCGCCATCACAGGAGATTTTCCTCATCGCCCAGAATCCTTTGCGAGCCGATATGTGAGATGCGTGACGGACGGCGACTGGACCGCGCTAGCCTGCGTAAACTCGATCTGCCGATCTTCGAGTTGGTCGAACAGCCTTGTGCCTTTGCCCATCAGCACAGGCACCAGCTGGATGACGATTTCGTCGGCGAGCCCGGCAGCCACATATTGCCGGGCGGCGTCTGCGCCCATCACCACGATGTCCTTGCCGCCCGCCGCCGCCCGCGCCTGGCTGAGCGCGCGCTCGATGCCGTCGGTGACGAAGGTGAAGCTGCCACTTTTCATGGCAAGCGGCTGGCGCTTCTCATGCGTGAGCACGAAGCTCGGGACGGGGTAGGGCGTGTCCTCCCACGGCCCGATCCCGACGTCGAAGGTGCGGCGGCCGATGATCGTCGCGCCGACCCGTTGCGAGATCTCCTGCGCCTTCTCCGCGTCGATCCCGCTCGACGATTTGAACAGCCAATCGTGCAGCCGCTCGCCGCCGCGCCCCATCGGCTCGTCTATGCCGACATCCGGACCGGCGACGAAGCCGTCGAGCGACATCGAAAACGGCAGCACTACTTTTGTCATGAATGCCTCCTCGCACGTTGCGCGGCGTTGAAGTCCGGTCAGTTGTTGGCGGCGAAGACGGCGCGGTTGCAGCCCGGGCTACGCGTTCCAGCTCGGCCGCGCCCGGACGCGCTCATGCCAAGGTCCGACATTGGGCAGGCCCTCCGGCACAGGCATGCCGAAGACTTCGCCCAACCAGGAGACCGTCATGCCAGTGATGTCGGCCACGGAAAAACTATCGCCGGCGATGAAGGGACGGCCGTCGGCCATTTCGCGGTCGAGCCAAGCCCATTTGTGTGGCAGCAGCTCGCGCTGGGTCTCGGCGAAAACAGGAAACTGCGTCAGCCGGTGCTTGAAGAACTCCAGAGTGTGGAGCGCCACATTGCCGATCGTGCCGAATATCTCGATCTCAACGCGCCGGTTCCACATCTCCACCTTGCCCTGTTCGACGGCGCTCGCGCCAAACAGCGGCGGGGTTGGCTGGAGCGCCTCGAAATATCGGCAGATGGCGACGCTTTCGGTAATCACCGTGCCGTCGTCGAGTTCGAGCACCGGGATCTGGCCGAGCGAGTTCAGCTCGAGGAATTCCGGGGAGCGGTGCTCCATCTTGTCGAAATCGACCCGGACCATCGGAACCTCGATGCCCTTTTCGGCCAGGAAGATGCGTACCCGGTAGGAGTTCGGGCCGTCGCCCTGGTGGAGTTTCGTTCCCGTCAGTTTCTGCATTGTCGGTCCTCCCGTTCAGGCCACGGCCTGCCGGCCGAGCTCGGCCGCAAGCGCTTCGAAAAGTTCGCGGCAGCCCGCCTCGCGCTGCGCGGCGTTGTCGTGGCCGTCGAGGAACGCGCCCTGCTCGGTGTAGGTCAGGCGTGTGCCGGCGCCGGCGGGTTCGAACTCGATCGTGGCGAGCGAGGCCGAGATCCGGTTGCCGCCGATGGTCATGGTGTAGGCGCTGACGATGCGACGGTTTTCCACAATATCCAAGTAGACCGTGTCGTTGCGCCCGGCTGGGCCGTCGCCGAAACGGAACACGCTGGTCTCAATACCGCCAGGCCGGAAATCCATCTCGAACTTGTCGATGTGCCAGCCTTCGCCTTCCACGAACCAGCGGCGTTTCGCGGCCGGATCGGCGCAGGCGGTGAATACCTTTTCCGGTGCGGCGTCGTAGACGCGTTCGATGACGAAGGTGGCGTGCGTTACGGAACGTTCTGTCATGATTCTCTCCTTCATCTGGTTGGTTTGTCGGATTGCCCGGCGAGATATTCGCCGAGCCGGTCGAGGCGGCGCTCCCATTGCGTCCGCCGGTCTGTGATCCATTTCTCGGCCTGCCCGAGCGCCTTCGGCTCGATCGTGCAGGTGCGTACTCGCCCCACCTTTTCGGTGCGAACCAGCCCGCTCGCCTCCAGGACCTGCAGGTGCTGGACGACGGCCGAGAGCGACATGTCCAGCGGCTCGGCAAGCTGGCTCACCGATGCCGGCCCTTTGGACAGCCGCTCCACCATCAGCCGCCGGCCGGGATCGGCGAGCGCCTGGAACATCAGGTCGAGCTGGTCTGGCTGGTGGAGCATGGTTGATTTCTCAACTGGCGGCGTTCTGTTCGGGGAACATCTTGAAATAGGGTTTTGCTTCCTCCAGCACGCGGGCTAAGGAGGGCCGCTCTTTCAGCCGGTCCAGATAGCGCGCCACGTGCGGATGGCTGTCGCCGAAAGGCGCAACCTTATTGGCGTAGAACAGCGCCGGCGCGGCCGCGCAATCGGCCATGCCGAAGCTGTCGCCCACAGCCCAGCTCCGGTCCGCCATCTCGCGCTCGATCATAGCGCAGGAGGTCGCAAGCTGAGCGCGCGCAAGTTCGACGCCGTGCGGATCGTTTCTTCCGGCCGGGCGCAGCCTGCCGGTCACGATCTTCTGCATCGGCTCGTGTACGTAGAGGTCATAGAACCGGTCCTTGAGGCGCGTGCGCCAGGCAAGCTCGTGATCCATAGGCAGGAGCGTAGCCTCGCCGGGATGATGCCGCGCCAGATATTCGATGATGATCGTCGATTCCGGAATCGTGAGGCCCTTCGCCTCGTCGCGCAGCACGGGAAACTTGCCGATCGGCCAAAGCTTCAGGAAGTGCGCGCGGGCGTCCGGATCGCCGAGATCGACCAGGCGCGGCTCGAACGGCGTGCCGGTCTCATAAAGCGCGATCAGCGCCTTCCAGCAGAAGGAGGCGAGAGGGTGGTAGTAAAGTTTGAGAGCCATCGGATGCCTGTTTTCCTGGTTGCGATTTGTCCGCGCCGACCCAATAGTAAAGTCATTGCTTAACCATTGAGTCGTGCATGTCAACGGTAAGTTCCGCCTTAGGTGTCTGGCAGCGCCGTTAAGCGCTTGTGCTTTGCAAGCAGTTGCACTATATTAAACTGGTTCGACAATGCAACTGGTTTTTTGCGGTGTGAAAATGGATGCGGATCACCGATCGGGATGCCCGATCAATCTCTCGGTCGAAGTGTTCGGCGACAAATGGTCCCTGCTCATCCTTCGCGACATGATTTTTGGCGGAAAAAGGCATTTTCGCGAGATGTTGCGCTCGGAGGAGGCGATCTCGTCCAATATCCTGGCCGACCGCTTGAAAATGCTCGTCGAGCAGGGAATGCTGACCAAGGCTGACGACCCTACCCACAAGCAGAAGGCGATCTACAGCCTGACCGAGATGTCCATCTCACTGGTGCCGATCATGGCGCATCTCGGCGCCTGGGGCAGCAGATGGCTGCCCGTCAACGAGGAACTGAGCATCCGCGCGACATTGATGGAGGAAGGCGGGCCGGCTATGTGGGAGCAGTTCATGTCCGAACTGCGCGAGGAGCACCTCGGGCAGCCGCCTGCCCCCGAATATGCCGGGACGACCCCGGTCCGCGCGAAATTGCAGGCCGCCTATGAGGAAGTCGTCAGGCGCAAGGCCGACAGATCGCAGCCAAAGTCAGAGCACATACAGTGAGATAATCGCCGGTTTCAGCTGCCCATGCCGCTCCGCGGCAATTTGATCATTTCGCCGAACTTGACCCGCAGGCGGTCGTCGATCGCCTTCGGTACATGACGCGGAAAACGTTCGGCGAGAATGCGCTTCTTCTCGGCGATGGCTCTGCTGAGGATGTCGGGCTTGCCCTTCTCGTTCCATTCCTTCGGCGAAAAGCGGTCGCCGATGGCGGGATAAAAATACTCGGTCTGCATCAGCCGCAGCGTCTGCTCGTTGCCAAGGTAATGGCCGGGGCCGTTGAGGCAGACTTCGGCGATCGTGTCGATCGACAGCGCCGCGTCCGTCACCTCGATGCCGCGCACGCAACGCTGGCAGTGGCCCAGCATGTCATTGTCGATGATCAGGCTTTCCAGGCAGAAGCCGAGCAGCGAGGCGTGCATGCCGGCCGATTCGTAGACGAGGTTCAGGCCGGACAGCCCGGCCATGACATTGGTGATGCCTTTTTCGTAGCCCGACTGGATGTCGGGCAGCTTCGAATCCGCCATGCCGGCTGCCGAACCGCCGGGCAAGTCGTAGAATTGCGCCATCTGCGCGCACGCCGCGGTCAGCAGCGCCTGCTCCGCCGAACCGCCGGACATCGCGCCGGTGCGCAGGTCGGACACGAACGGCCACGTGCCGAAAATCGCCGGATGGCCGGGTTTCAGCGCGTTGACATAGACCAGGCCCGCCAGCACTTCCGCCACCGCCTGCACCACAGCGCCGGCGATCGCCGCCGGCGCCGTGGCGCCGGCCTGGCCGGCGGAAAGCAGCAGGATCGGGATGCCGCCTTCTACGCAGGCTTCGAGAACGCCGCAGGCGTCCTCGGCGAATTTCATCGGCGGCACGACGAAGCAGTTCGAATTGGAAACGAATGGCCGGGCGCGGAAATTCTCCTCGCCGCCTGCGATGGCATAAAGCATTTCCAATGCTGGCGCGACGTTCTCGCGGACAGTGAAGGACGTGCCGACATGTTTCGACGTGCCCATCACGCAGGCGTAGAGCGTGTTGAAATCCATATCGAGCGGGTCGGGAACATCGCGCGGCACCATCGGCCGCTGGAAAAAATGGATGTTGTCCAGCCCATCCACGATGCGCGCTGCGTCATAAATGTCCTGCAGCAGCGATTCGCGGTATTCGCGCTTTTCGACGTCGACGAGATGCACGGCGGCACCGGCGGTACCGTAATGCACACGCTTGCCCTGGATCACCATGTCGTGCTTTGGGTCCTGCCCGCACAGGGTGAAGTTGCGCGCCGCATTCCTGATCGTCGACATGACCAGTTCGCGTGGAAAGCGCAGGCGGCCGTCTTCGCCCAGTATCACGCCGACCCGGGTGCAGGCTTCGATGCAGCTTGGGATTGCGTTGGCGAAACCCACGGTTTCAAGCAGCGTCAGCACCGCCTCGTGGATTCGCTCGAGATCATTCTGGCCCAATGGCTTGTACCTGCCGCCCTCCAACCCTGGCCGGATCGGCCGCACGTCGTCGGCCAGAGGAGCAGCCCGCATGGCGCGCCGCGCCTCCCGGCCCCCGGAGCGCCGGGAACGGCTGTCCTGGCCGCCCGTATCCTGGCTGATATCCTGCTTTTCCACGGCGCTCGACATGCCGATGCTCCACATTTGCGAAGCAGGTACGGCTGGTTCAATCCCGCCGATTTGACCGCTTCGGTTCCCCACTTTCGCGAGACTATGCAGCGGCCGTTGCCGGCGTGTATGGGCCACGCCTTTCCGCCGGATATGCCAGCGGAAAGGTGTGGCAGCAGGAGCTTTGCGTTCGGAATCAGGCCGCGGCGGGACGCCTTCCGGCGGCCGTGGCAAGCTCGCGTATGCCCGGCTCGATATGCTGAAGCGAGATCGACGAGATGCCGAGCCGCATGAAGCGCGACGGCTTGTCGGCCTGGTCGAAGAAGCGGTCGCCGGGTTCGATGATCACGCTGCGCGATGCAGCCGCTTCGGCAAGGCTGCGCGAATCCGTGCCGCGCGGGCCTTCCAGCCAGAGCGACGTGCCGCCGGCCGAATCCGTCGAGCGCCATTCCGGCAGGAACGCCGAAATCGCATGAACCAGCCGCTTGCGGCGTTCGTCGAAGGCAGCCGAAAGCCGCCGCACCAGGGCTTCATGATGGCCGAGCGACAAGAACAGCGCGACCGCGCGCTGATTGTTGGCGGGCGGATGGCGCAGCATGAAGCGACGCAGCGCCCGCAACTCGGAGATCAGGCCGGCCGAGGCGACGATGTAGCCAAGCCTCAGGCCCGGCGCCAGGGTCTTCGACATCGAGCCTACATAGATGACGCGGCCGGAGCGATCTAGGCTTTTCAACGCCTGCTGCGGCGCCTCGTCCAGCAACTGGCTGTCGTAGCCGTCCTCGATGATGATCTGGTTATGCCGGCTGGCGCGGGCGAGCATATCCTGCCGCCGTTCCGCCGAAAGCGGCACCATGGTCGGGCAATGATGGCTCGGCGTCACGAAGACGAAGCCGGCGTCGGACGGGATCGCCGAAGTGACGATGCCCGACGCATCGACCGGTGTCGGGGCTATATCGGCGCCGGCAAGCCTGAAGATGCTGCGCGCGTCCGGATAGCCCGGATCTTCCATCGCCACTTTGGAACCCTTGCTCATCAGAAGGTTGGCGAGCATATAGAGCGCGTTCTGCGCGCCGAGCGTGATGATGATCTCGTCCGGATTGGCGAAGATGCCGCGGCGCGGCAGCAGCCGGGCCTGGATCTGCTCGATCAAAAGCGGATCGTCGCGATCGACCATGTCGGCCGCCCAGTTGCGGATTTCCAGCACCGCCAGCGCCATGCGGTTGCACTCGCGCCATTCCGCGGTCGGAAACAGCGCCGGGTCGAACTGGCCGTAGACGAACGGGTAGGACGACTTGATCCAGTTATCGAGCTTTGCCGGGCGCGGCATGTCGCTGGCCGCGATCTTGCGGCGCGCCTTCCAGTCGATCTCGTTGGCGTTGTCCGGCGTCTTTTGGTGCGGCTTGGCGGGAGTGGCCAGCACTTCCGGATTGACGAAATGGCCGCGCCGCTCGCGCGCCACCAGAAAGCCCTGGTCGACCAGCTGCTGGAAGGCCAGCACCACGGTGCCGCGCGCCACACCCAGCTTTTCGGCTAGAATCCGGCATGATGGCAGCGGCATCGAGGCCGCGATCTGCCGGTCGAGAATGGCGGCGACGATGGCCTGGCGGATTTGCGCCTGCAGCGTCTGGCCCGACTCTGCGGAGATGCGGAAAAGCCCAGACCAGATCGCGGTGTCGTTTCTCTGCGGCATCGTAGGCTCCTCGTCGGACGGGATTCATCGGAATCTGGACCATCGGATGGTAGCGTTGGTCCAATCCGTTGCGCCAATCAAAATTTCTGATTGCAAGGATTTATGCCAGTGATGCATCGGGCAATGGCGCAGGGCGAGCCGGCCAGACAGGGCTCGGCTTCCGATGCGATTTGAATTCGCTTTCGCACTCGCGAACGTTCTCAAACCGAGGCAAGGTCTGGTAGGGTGCCGCCTCGACCGGTTCATTCTGGAGTAGGGCATTGAGAGATTTTCTGAAGGCGGAGCTGGCAGCGCTCCGCGACGACCGCGCGTTTGCGCCGAAGAACATGCGCGATGCGTTCGCTTCCGACCCACAGCGTTTCGAACGGTTCTCGCTGGCCGACGGCGACCTGCTGCTCGACTGGTCGAAATGCGCGGTCACGCCCGCAACCATGGCCCTGCTCGAGAATCTCGCCGAAGCGGCGGGTCTCGCCGAGCGCCGGCAGGCGATGTTTTCCGGCGACAGGATCAACATCACCGAGGACCGCGCCGTGCTGCACACGGCGCTGCGCGCCGGGCCTGATGCGAAGATCGTGCTCGACGGTGCGGAAATCATGGGCGGCGTGCGCGCCGTTCTCGACGCCATGGAGAAGTTTTCGGACGCGGTGCGCTCCGGCGCCGCATCGGGCGCAACAGGCCGCAAGATCACCGACATCGTCAATATCGGCATCGGCGGCTCCGATCTCGGGCCGGCCATGGCGACGCTGGCGCTCGCGCCCTATCACGACGGGCCGCGCGCGCATTACGTCTCCAATGTCGACGGCGCGCATATCCACGACACGCTGAAGGGGCTCGACCCGGAGACGACTCTGTTCATCGTCGCTTCCAAGACCTTCACCACCATCGAGACCATGACCAACGCGGCGACAGCGCGCAAATGGATCGAACAGGCGCTGGGCTCCGCCGCCGTCGCAAAACATTTCGCCGCCGTCTCGACCGCGCTGGACAAAGTCGCCGCCTTCGGCATCGCGCCCGACCGCGTCTTCGGCTTCTGGGACTGGGTCGGCGGCCGCTACTCGCTGTGGTCGGCGATCGGCCTGCCGGTGATGATCGCGGTCGGAGCGAAGCATTTTCGAGAATTCCTGGCCGGCGCGCATAAAATGGACCGGCATTTCGCCACCGCGCCGCTGTTGAAGAATATTCCGGTGGTCATGGGCCTCATCGGGTACTGGCACCGGGTCATATGCGACTATCCGACCCGCACGGTCATCCCATACGACCAGCGTCTGTCGCGGCTTCCGGCCTATCTGCAGCAGCTCGACATGGAATCGAACGGCAAGCGGGTGACCATCGATGGCGGCGCTGTCACGACGCCGACCGGTCCGGTGGTCTGGGGCGAGCCCGGCACCAACGGCCAGCATGCGTTTTTCCAGCTGCTGCATCAGGGCACGGACATCATTCCCGTCGAATTTCTGGCCGCAGCCGAGGGCCACGAGCCGGAGCTTCGCCATCACCACGATCTGCTTCTGGCGAACTGCCTGGCGCAATCCGAGGCCCTGATGAAGGGCCGCACTCTGGAGGAAGCACAGGCGCAGATGCGGGCGAAGGGCATGACGGCGGAGGAGGTCGAGAAGATCGCGCCGCACCGGGTGTTTCCCGGCAACCGGCCGTCGGTGACGATCCTCTACAAAAAACTCGACCCGCATACGCTCGGCCGGCTGATCGCGCTCTACGAGCACCGCGTCTTCGTCGAGGCGCAGCTTTTCGGCATCAACGCCTTCGATCAATGGGGCGTGGAACTCGGCAAGGAACTGGCGACCGGCCTGCTGCCTGTCGTGGAGGGCACACAGGATGCCGCGAGAAGCGACGCCTCGACAGCCGGTCTCGTCCGACATATCCACCTTCTGCGCGCGGCGGAGTAAGGCGATTTGGCGGACATCAAAGGCATCCTGTTCGACAAAGACGGGACACTCGTCGATTTCGAGGCGACGTGGTTCGCTATCGGCGACCTGATGGCGCTGCAGGCGGCGGGCGGCGACCGCGCGAAAGCCGATGCGCTGATGGCGGCGGCCGGCTATGATTTCGGCAAAAAGTGCTTCAAGGCTGATTCCGTGTTCGCCGCCGGCACCAATGCCGACATCGTGGCGCTGTGGTATCCGGCAGCCGCGCCCGAGGATCGGCGGAAGATGACCATCGGCTTCGACCGCTTCACCGCCGACGAGGGCGCTAGAAAGTCGGTGCCGCTCCCGGGCAGTCGCGAGGCCATCGCGCGCCTGCATGGCTCGGGCTTCCGGCTCGGCGTCGTCACCAACGATTCGACCGGCGGCGCGGAAAAGACTCTGCTGGCGCTTGGTGTCGCGCAGATGTTCGACGCCACCTACGGCTACGATGCGGTCGCCAACCCCAAGCCCGCGCCGGACGCTATCTATGCCTTCTCCGATTTGACCGGCCTGAAGCCGTCGGAGATCGTAATGGTCGGGGACAACCGTCATGATCTGGAGATGGCCCGCGCCGGCGGGGTGGGGCTTGCGATCGCGGTGCTTTCCGGGACCGGCACGCGCGAGACCCTGGCGCCGATGGCCGACGTGGTGCTGGATTCGATCGCCGATCTGCCGGGGTTTCTGGCGGCACGGAACGTTGCTTGAGGGATCTGGCCCGCAGACAGAGGCATTATTTTCGTAGCTGTCACAGATTTTGCGAATGTCTTGCTGACATGAGGTTGTCGGTAGACCGGCACTAGGATGCCCTCGGGACCGGAGGCCAGTATGGCAATGCAGAGTTTCGAGACTTCGTCAGTCCGCATGGAGCGATTGCTCCTCGTAACCGTGCAAATGCCTGCGGAGGATGTGGACCGCATCATGGAGCATGTGGTGAAAGCGGCGCCGCTCACCATGGGAAAATATGACAGCAACGCTTACCAGTCGGCCACCGGGACTGAACGTTATCGCCCGCTTGAGGGTGCCGCCGCGGGACCCGAGAACGAGGTTCGCAAACGTCCCGGTGTCGTCGAGGTGAGTTTCGAATTGGAGGAAGATCAGGCGCTTCTGGAGCGTGTGGTTGAATTGATTTTCCAGGTCCATAGCTATCAAGAGCCTGTAATCCGGGTAGAAAGCATTCTGAGCAGCCCCTCGAAGGGTCTTGACGACAAGAATAATCCGAACCGCTGGTGGAACACGGCTGGAGACTGGAAGAAGAAGCCGTAGTGCAGTGAGGGGTGAGTTGGCACAAGCATCTCCTTTGCCACGCCCGCTCTCGCGTCTGGCTGTTGAGGTAGTCGGGAAGACGGGCGGGCAGGAAAGCGCCGCACGAATTCCTGAGACAAGAACAGGCACTCCCATGCCCGCCCGTCCGGTGTCTGTCGCCACGGTCGACCGGTCACGCGCCCCGCTCCATGTTCTTTCCATGGACAATGACGCGCGGATGATCCGCCTTCCGCTCACGAAGCCTTGGCGCTTCGCTCCGGAATGCCGGCCCGTCGGACGCCCTCGGAGCCATGGGTTCCGATCCCACGGCGGGAGGTCACCGCCATTCTGCCTGATACCCGGTGCGCACCAGGTCCCGCCAGAACGGTGAGGAGATTATGTGCGAGGAGGCAGGGGTGTGGACAAACGAGGGTGCGAAGATTCTTCGAGCTGGCTGTTATGCCATTGATCCGAAAGGCAAATTTCTTCGATTTGGCCGGAAAGAGGGTGGATTTTGTCCACGTTTGAGGCTCGCAGCGCCCCCTCCACCGCCTTCGGCAGTCCCCCTCCCCCGTAAACGGGGGAGGATCAGCCTTCCGCCGTCCCCGCCTCGCAGCGATGGAGCACCGGCTCAGTGATTATCCCTGGGCACGCCTTTCGTCTGCGCGATGCGCTGGTATGCGACGGCCGGCTCCAGCACCATGCCTTCGGCCATTTGGCCGATCATGCCGCGCTGGATTTCCTGCCACGGCGTCTGGTGGCCTGGGAAATGGTAGCCGCCGTCTCTGGCAAGAGCGGTGCGGCGCGCCGCCAGTTCCTCGTCGCTGATCAGGATGTCGGCTGACCCCTTCTGCAGATCGATGCGGACGCGGTCGCCGGTGCGCAGGAGCGCGAGCCCGCCGCCGATCGCCGCCTCGGGCGACGCATTGAGGATGGACGGCGTGCCGGAAGTTCCCGACTGGCGGCCATCTCCAATGCAGGGCAGCGAATGGATGCCCTTCTTGATGAGGTAGGCGGGCGGCTGCATGTTGACGACCTCCGCGCCGCCGGGATAGCCGACCGGCCCTGCCCCGCGCATGAAGAGCACCGTGTGCTCGTCTATGTTCTCGGCGGGATCGTCGATGCGGGCGTGATAGTCCTCAGGCCCGTCGAACACCATCGCCTTGCCCTCGAACGCCTCCGGGTCGCTGGGGTTGGAGAGGTAGCGGTCGCGGAATTCCTTGGAGATGACGCTGGTCTTCATGATCGCGCTGTCGAAGAGATTGCCCTTCAAATTGATGAAGCCGGCATCCTGGCGCAGTGGATCGGCGGCGGTGCGGATGACGGCCTGATCGAGGTTTTCGGCATTCTCGCAGTTTTCGCCCATCGACCTGCCATTCGCGGTGAGCGCGGCGGGATGCGGCAGCAGGCCGGCCTTCATCAGTTCCATCACCACAGCCGGCACGCCGCCGGCATGGTGATAGTCCTCACCGAGATATTCGCCGGCCGGCTGGAGGTTCACGAGCAGCGGAATCCGGTGGCCGATCGCCTGCCAGTCGTCATTGTCGAGCTTAACGCCCAAATGGCGGGCGATGGCGTTCAAATGGATCGGCGCGTTGGTGGAGCCGCCGATCGCCGAATTGACGACGATGGCGTTTTCGAACGCTTCGCGCGTCATGATGTCGGACGGCTTCAGATCCTCATGCACCATGGCGACGATGCGTTTGCCGGTCTCGTAGGCGACCTGGCCGCGCTCGCGGTACGGGGCGGGGATGGCGGCGGAGCCGGGAAGCTGCATGCCGAGCGCTTCGGCCAGCGAATTCATCGTCGTGGCGGTGCCCATCGTGTTGCAGTAGCCGACCGAGGGGGCCGACGAAGCGACGATGTCCATGAATTCGTCATAGCCGATCTCGCCGGCCGAGAGGCGCTGGCGCGATTCCCAGACGATGGTGCCGGAGCCGGTGCGCTTGCCCTTGTGCCAGCCATTGAGCATCGGTCCGACCGACAGCGCGATCGCCGGGATGTTGACGGTGGCGGCGGCCATCAGCATGGCGGGCGTGGTCTTGTCGCAGCCGATCGTCAGGACGACGCCGTCGAGCGGATAGCCATAGAGCACCTCGACCAGCGACAGATAAGCGAGATTGCGGTCGAGCGCCGCGGTCGGGCGCTTGCCGGTTTCCTGGATCGGGTGGCAGGGAAACTCGAACGGGATGCCGCCGGCCGCGACGATGCCCTCGCGCACGCGCTTGGCGAGTTCGAGATGGTGACGGTTGCAGGGCGACAGGTCAGAGCCGGTCTGGGCGATGCCGATCAGTGGCTTGCCGGATTGCAACTCGGCCCGCGTCAGCCCGTAATTGAGATAGCGCTCCAGGTAGAGAGCGGTCATTCCCGGATTGTCGGGGTTGTCGAACCACTCCTTCGAGCGGAATTTTTTCTTCGTGGACGGGCCTGCCATGACGTTCTCCGGAAATACGTCCCGCATCGATATTGTATGACAAGTAGCATCGCAAGAGCCGAACGCGTCGCATCGCACTTTGGTGCGATGGACAAGGCCGAAACCCTACGATAGGCATTCTGTGGAGGACATCCGGAGGGTTGAGCATGGCTTTGATCATCGAAGGCGAGGAGCGGATTTCCGCTCCGATCGGACGGGTCTGGGAAGCGCTCAACGATCCGGACGTGCTGAGAGCCAGCATCCCCGGGTGCCAGAGTCTTGAAAAGAAATCCGACAGCGAACTTACGGCGACCGTGGTGCTGAAGATCGGGCCGATCAAGGCGACCTTCGCCGGCGAGGTTACGCTCGCCAACCTCAACCCGCCGCACTCCTACACGATTTCCGGCGAGGGCAAGGGGGGCGTCGCCGGCTTCGCCAAGGGCGGGGCAGACGTGAGGCTAGCCGAGGATGGTCCGGGCACGACGGTGCTGACCTATGAGGCCAAGGCCGATGTCGGCGGCAAGATCGCGCAGCTAGGCAGCCGGCTGATACAGTCGACTTCGAAGAAGCTGGCGGGGCAGTTTTTTTCCACCTTCAACGAGAAGGTGAGCGGGGGCTGAGGCATTTTTCCTCCCCGCAAGAGGAAGGGTAAGGGCGCTATTCGAACACGATGCTCGGCACGGAAGCCGCGGCAGCGGCGCGCTCCTCGGTCACCCGCTCCCAAACCTTGCTGGCGATGTCGCGGTAGATTTTGGCTTCGGGGCCTTGCGGGTTGGAGACGACGACCGGCGAACCCGAATCGGAGGTTTCGCGTATCTCCATCTGCAGCGGCACCTCGCCGAGGAAGGTGACGCCGAGACGCTCGGCCTCCTTCCGCGCGCCGCCATGGCCGAAGATGTCGTAGCGCTTGCCGGTGTCGGGAGCGACGAAATAGCTCATGTTCTCGACGATGCCGAGCAGCGGCACATCGACCTTCTTGAACATGTTCAGGCCCTTGCGGGCGTCTATCAGCGCGAGATCCTGAGGTGTCGAGACGATGACGGCGCCGGCCAACGGCACCTGCTGGGCCATGGTCAACTGGGCGTCGCCGGTGCCGGGCGGCATGTCGACGACGAGCACGTCGAGCTCGCCCCATTCGACCTCGCGCAGCATCTGCGTCAGCGCCGACATGACCATCGGCCCGCGCCAGATCATCGGCGTCTCCTCATCGACGAGGAAACCAATCGACATCACCCTCAGGCCGTATTTCTCCATCGGCTTCAGGACCTTGCCGTCGACGGTCTGCGGCCGGCCGTGGATGTCGAGAAGCCGCGGCATGGACGGGCCGTATATGTCGGCGTCGAGCACGCCCACCTTGAGGCCGTTGGCCAGAAGCCCGAGCGCGATGTTGACGGCGGTGGTCGACTTGCCGACGCCGCCCTTGCCCGAGGCCACGGCGATGATTGCTGCTATGCCCGGCACGCCGCGCTTGCCGGTGCCGTGCGAAGGCGGCGCATGCGGGGCGGGCCTTGGAGCCGCGGCTGCGGAATGGCGCGGAGCAGGTGCGGCCGGCCTCGGCGTGGCGGGACGGGGTGGCACCGGCGCTTCCATGCCGCCGCCCTTCTTCTCGGCCGTCAGCGCGACCATAGCGCCGACGACACCCGGCATCGCCTTGACCACGCGTTCGGCGGCGGCGCGCAGCGGCTCCATCTCCCTGGCGCGCTCGGCCGGCACGGTGATCGAGAAGAAGACCTTGGAATCGGCGATGAAAATATCGGAGACGAGGCCGAGCTCGACGATGTTGCCGGTGAAGTCAGGCCCGTTGACGGTCCTGAGGCGCTCGATGACGGCTTCCTTGGTGACGGACATTCTCTCGGGTTCTTCCTGTTCGCGGTTGGGCTTCAGATAATGCAGTTCGAGGGCAGAACCAAGCGGCATGGCCATATCTATAGTCCCATGCCTGCAGTCCCAGGCCATCTTCAGCGGAACATTTGGCGGGCGGCGTCCGTTGGGCCCATGAGCCCGGCGCAGCTTCGCGCCGCAACCAAATTGCCGACAGGAGCAGGGTCATGATCGCAAGGAAAACGCATGAACAGCAGGTGCGCATCATCGAGGAACGGGAAAACACCAAGAACGCAGGCAAGGATTTCGATGCCAAAGCCGAGCTGAAGAAATCGAAGCAGGAGCGCGAGGCCTACCGCAAGGGATCGAATTTGCGGACCGACGCGCCCAACCTCGTCGATCCCGACGACCGCAACATGCTGCGCGGCGAAAACCAGGAAAGCGAGCACCATAAGGAGCGCGCGGACGACTGAGCCGGCGCGCTGCCCGGAGCCGATTCCTGGTGAGGCTGGAAAAAAATCTGACATTCAGGTGTCGGAATAGAGTTGTGTGAAACGTCCTTGGACGTAGCAGCCCGTTATCAGAGGAGACGATCATGCTCGGAAACAGAAATGCGACGGCCAACATCGCGGTGAAGGATTTGGCGAAGGCCGGCGCCTTCTACGAGAACACGCTCGGACTGAAGCCGGTCGGCCGGGAAGGCGAGGAGGTGATCGTATTCGCCAGCGGCGATACGCTGATCAACGTCTACCGCTCCGAATTCGCCGGCACCAACAAGGCGACGGCGGTGACCTGGGCCGTCGGCGACGACATCGGCAAGCTGGTCGAGGCACTGGAAGACAAAGGCGTGCCCTTCGAGCATTACGAGTGGCCGGGCGTCACCATGGACGGCCACATCCACGTCATGGGCGACATGAAGGTCGCCTGGTTCAAGGATCCCGACGGCAATATTTTGAACCTGATCAACCAGTAGCGCTTAGGAGGCGAGCGCCCGACGCGCCGCCTCCGGCTCCTTGTCGATAATACGCAGAAGCGCGGTCATCGCGGCGCCCTGCCTGCTGCGTCCCTGTTCGTATGTCGCTTCCTCGACGGCGCGGCTTCCGGAAGGCTGGACCCGACCGTTCAGCCGAAAACACCGACCGCCGCGTAGACCAGCGCGGCGATGAAGGCCGTGGCGGGAAGGGTCACGATCCAGGCAACGACGATGTTGCCGGCAAGACCCCAGCGGACGGCGGAAACACGGCGGGCGGCGCCGACGCCGATGATGGCGCCGGTGATTGTGTGTGTCGTCGAGACGGGAATGCCGAGCCAGGTCGCCGCGAACAATGTGATGGCGCCGCCGGTCTCGGCGCAAAAGCCTTGCATCGGGTTGAGCTTGGTGATCTTGGAACCCATCGTGTGGACGATGCGCCAGCCGCCGATCAACGTGCCCGCCGCAAGTGCCGCCTGGCAGGAGATGACCACCCAGAAGGGCACGTAGAACTCGCTGCCGAGCACACCCTGGGAGTAGAGCAGCACAGCAATAATGCCCATGGTCTTCTGCGCATCGTTGCCGCCATGGCCAAGCGAATAGAATGACGCCGATACGAACTGGAGAACGCGGAAGGTGCTGTCCACCGCAAAGGGCGACAGCCGCACGAACAGCCAGGAGACGGCCAGCACCAGCGCGAGCGCAAGCACAAAGCCAGTGAGCGGCGACAGAACGATCGCCGCCGTCGTCTTGAGAAGACCGCCGATGACGATGGCCCCGCCGCCGGCCTTGGCCACACCCGCTCCGACCAGCCCGCCGATCAGCGCATGGGAACTGCTCGAGGGAATGCCATAGAACCAGGTGACGATGTTCCAGACGATAGCGCCGAACAGCGCCGCGAAAATCACGCTCGGATCGACAATGCCTGGGTCGATGATGCCGGTTCCCAATGTTTCGGCCACATGCAGGCCGAAAAAAAGGAAGGCTATGAAGTTGAAAAAAGCGGCCCAGAATACCGCGTATTGCGGCCGCAAAACCCGCGTAGAGACGATCGTGGCGATGGAATTGGCTGCGTCGTGCAGGCCGTTGAGAAAATCGAAGAACAGCGCGACAGCGATCAGGCCGACCAGGACCGGAAAGGCGAGAGCGGCATCCATCAGACGTTTTCGATCACGATGCCGCTGATTTCGTTGGCCACGTCCTCGAAACGGTCGACCACCTTTTCGAGTTCGCCATATATCTCGCTGCCGATGAGATAAGCCATCGGATTGGACTCGCCGTGCTTGCGAAACAGGTCCTTGAGACCCGCCTCATGAAGATCGTCGGCGCGTCCTTCGATCCGCATGACTTCCTCGGCAAGGGCTTGAAGGCGAGGCGCGTGGGTGCCGACGCGGCTGAGCAACGGAATTGCCTCTCCCGTCAGCCTGGCGGCGTCGACGATCACCGCGCCCATCTCCTGCATCCTCGGATCGAAGCTTCTTTGCTCGAACAGTTGCACGGTCTTCACCGTCTTGCGCATCATATCGATCGCGTCGTCCATGGACTGGATGAGGTCCTTGATGTCGCCGCGATCGAACGGGGTAATGAAGCTTTTGTGGACCGCGATCAGCACCTCGCGGGTGATCGCGTCGGCGCGGTCCTCCAGTTCGATGATCTCGCGGCAATGCTGCTCAACGGCGTCGCCGCCGGCCAGAAGCTTCTGCAATGCCTCCGCAGCGCTCAGCACGGTGCGTGAATGATCCGCGAACAGATCGAAAAACCGATCTTCTCGCGGCATCAACGCTTGAAACCAACCGAGCATAGCCACGGGATCACTCCAGAATCAGGATGCTGCTCCTGTCACATTTTCGTTACATAGCGGCCAGACTGCCGCGTGGCTAGCGCCGCAGCGCTCTGCCTTGTAGCGTTGTCCCATGATCGACAAACTCGAATTCTTCATCGCACTCGCCAAGGCTCAGCACTTCGGCCGGGCGGCTGAGGAGTGCGGCGTGACCCAGCCGACGCTGTCGGCCGCGATCAAGCAGCTCGAGGACACGCTGGGCGTGATGCTGGTCAAGCGCGGCTCGCGGTTCCAAGGGCTGACGCCGGAAGGCACGCAGGTGCTGGAATGGGCACGGCGCATCGTGGGCGACGCGCGCACCATGCGCGAGGAAATGCGCGCGGCGCGCCACGGTCTCTCCGGCCGCATCCGGATCGCCGCGGTGCCGACCGCGCTCGCCATGGTGCAGCGGCTGACGACGCCGTTTCGCGAGAAGCACCCGGGCGTGACGTTCCAGATCCTGTCGCGGACCTCGATCGAGGTGCTGTCGCTGCTCGGCAATTTCGAGATCGACGCCGGCATAACCTATCTCGACAACGAGCCGCTAGGGCGTGTCGCATCGGTGCCGCTCTATTCGGAGCGCTACCAGCTCATCACCGCCGGCGGCACCGCCCTTTCCGAGCGGAGCCAGGTGACATGGTCGGAGGTAAGCGGGCTGCCGCTCTGCCTGCTGACCCCCGACATGCAGAACCGCCGGATCATCGACCAGCACCTGGCGGAAGCCGGCACGCAGGTGCGTCCGACGCTAGAATCCAACTCGATGATCGTGCTTTTCTCCCATATCAAGACCGGCAAATGGTCGTCGATCATGCCGCTGAATCTGGCCGAGACATTCGGTTTTTCCGAACCGATCCGCGCCATACCGATCGTTCACCCGGACGCCAGCCACCTAGTCGGCCTTGTCGCGGCGCCGCGCGAACCGCACACGCCGCTGGTCGCGGCGCTTCTGGACGAAGCCATGACGCTGGCTGACGATTTGAAGAAGCGGCTCTAGGCTAAATCCTCTGCAGGCGGAAAGGTTGATAGATTTTTTCTATCAACCAACGAAACAGCGCTATTGATTTCGTGCGTTTCGTTTGGTTTCGTAATTACTTAGCGCTCGGCAAGGGGCGCCAGCCAGGGAGGGCGCTGCGTGACGATGCAGCTTGCAGGTACCGACATTCTCGCCCGAACGCGTTCGGTCATAGACGAGCATCGGGCGCTCGAGGGGCCGCTGTTGCCCATCCTCCACGGCATCCAGGAAGAGTTCGGCCATGTTCCGGCCGAGACGCTGCCGGTCATTGCCGAGGCGCTGAACATTTCGCGCGCCGAAGTTTATGGTGTCGTCACCTTCTATCATGACTACCGCAATCATCCCGCCGGGCGGCATGTGTTGAAACTCTGTCGCGCCGAGGCGTGCCAGTCGATGGGCGGCGACGCCATCGCGGCGCAGGTGCAGCAAGCGCTCGGCATCGGCTTCCACGAGACGGCGAAGGACGGTTCGGTGACGCTGGAGCCCATCTACTGCCTCGGCCTTTGCGCCTGCGCGCCATCGGCGATGCTCGACGGCGAACCGATCGGGCGGCTCGACGCCGACAAGATAGACGAGATCGTCCAGGAGGTGCGCTCGTGACGGTCTCAATCTACATTCCGCGCGATTCCGGCTCGCTGGCGCTCGGCGCCGAAAAGGTCGCCAAGGCGATCGAGCAGGACGTCGCGGTCCGCGCGCTCGATGCGAAAATCGTCCGCAACGGCTCGCGCGGCCTCTACTGGCTGGAGCCTATGGTCGAGGTCGAGACGCCGGCAGGACGTGTCGCCTACGGCCCGGTCTCGGCGAAAGACGTTGCATCGCTGTTCGACGCCGGGCTGGTTTCGGGCGGGCAGCATCCGCTCTCGCTCGGCGACCCGGAACAAATCCCCTTCCTGGCGAGGCAGACCCGCCTCACCTTCGCGCGCTGCGGCATCACCGATCCGCTGTCGCTCGACGACTACAGGGCGCATGGCGGGCTCAAGGGCCTGGAAAATGCGGTCAAAATGGCGCCGGCCGACATCGTCGCCCAGGTCACGGAATCGGGCCTGCGCGGGCGCGGCGGCGCGGGCTTCCCGACAGGCATCAAGTGGAAGACGGTGCTCGATACAGCGGGCGACCGCAAATACATCGTCTGCAACGCCGACGAGGGCGATAGCGGCACTTTCTCCGACCGCATGATCATGGAGGGCGATCCCTTCGTGCTGATCGAAGGCATGGCGATCGCCGGCATCGCGACAGGCGCGACCAAGGGCTTCGTCTATCTCCGCTCCGAATATCCGCATGCGGCAACAGCGATGAACGCGGCGGTGGAAATCGCCCGGAAGGCCGGAGTTCTCGGCGTCAACGTGCTCGGCTCGCCCCATGCCTTCGACATGGAAATCCGCGTCGGCGCGGGCGCCTATGTCTGCGGCGAGGAGACGTCGCTGCTCGAATCGCTGGAGGGCAAGCGTGGCTTGGTCCGCGCCAAGCCGCCGCTGCCGGCGCACAAGGGTCTTTTCGGCAAGCCGACCGTGATCAACAATGTGATCTCGCTGGCTTCCGTGCCGATCATCATGGATCGTGGCGCCCAGTTCTACAAGGATTTCGGCATGGGCCGCTCGCGCGGCACGATACCGATCCAGATCGCCGGCAACACCAAATATGGCGGTCTGTTCGAGGCCGCGTTCGGCCTGACGCTCGGCGAGATCGTCGACGATATCGGCGGCGGCACGAAGAGCGGCCGGCCCGTCAAGGCGGTGCAGGTCGGCGGACCGCTAGGCGCTTATTTCCCACGTTCCTTGTTCGATACGCCCTTCGATTACGAGGCGTTCGCCGCCAAGGACGGGTTGATCGGCCATGCCGGCATCGTGGTGTTCGACGATACAGCCGACATGCTGAAGCAGGCGCGGTTCGCAATGGAATTCTGCGCGATCGAAAGCTGCGGCAAGTGCACCCCCTGCCGCCTTGGTTCGACGCGCGGCGTCGAGACACTCGACAAGATCGCAAGGAACATCGAGCCGGAGAAGCAGATCGAACTCGTCACCGACCTCTGCAACACGATGAAATTTGGATCGCTTTGCGCCCTTGGGGGTTTTACCCCATATCCGGTGATGAGCGCGCTGAACCATTTTCCGGAAGATTTTCGCCCCTCGCCCATCGCCGAAGCCGCGGAATAGGAGCGGACCATGAACGCCATGCCCGAGTTCAAATCGCTGATTGAAGAAATCGACTACGGCACACCAGCTTCCCAGTCGGAGAAGACGGTTACGCTGAACATCGACGGCCGCGACGTGACGGTTCCCGAGGGAACCTCGATCATGCGGGCCGGAATGGAACTCGGCGTCGAGATACCCAAGCTCTGCGCCACCGACATGCTGGATTCGTTCGGCTCGTGCCGCGTCTGCCTGGTGGAGATCGAGGGCCGCGGCGGCACGCCGGCCTCCTGTACGACGCCGGTCGCGGAAGGCATGGTGGTCAAGACGCAAACCGAGCGGCTGAACAACATCCGCCGCGGCGTGATGGAGCTTTATATCTCCGACCATCCGATGGGCTGGGATCCGGATGCCGGCCTCAAAGGCAGCGAGTTCGACAAGGTCGCCGCATCGGTCGGGTTGGCCGAGAACCGCTACGGCGTGGACGGCCGCAACCATGTCGCGCCCGGCAACGGCTCGCTGAACATCGACTACATCGCCCGGGACGAGTCCAATCCCTATTTCACCTACGACGCGTCGCAATGCATCGTCTGCTCGCGTTGCGTGCGGGCCTGCGAGGAGGTGCAGGGCACCTTCGCTCTGACGGTCAGCGGCCGGGGTTTCGAATCCCGCATTTCGGCGGGCATGTCGGAAAACTTCATCGAATCTGAATGCGTGTCCTGCGGCGCCTGCGTGCAGGCCTGCCCGACCGACGCGCTGCGCGAAAAGTCGGTGCTGAAGATGGGCCGGCCTGAGCATTCGGTGGTCACGACCTGCGCCTATTGCGGCGTCGGCTGCTCGTTCAAGGCGGAAATGAAGGGCGAGGAACTTGTCCGCATGGTGCCCTACAAGGACGGCAAGGCCAATCGCGGCCACTCCTGCGTCAAGGGCCGCTTCGCCTACGGCTATTCGAACCACAAGGACCGCATCCTGAACCCGATGATCCGGGAGAAGGTGACCGATCCGTGGCGCGAGGTTTCGTGGGAGGAAGCGCTGGCGCACACGGCCAGCGAATTCCGCCGCATCCAGTATCAGTATGGCCGCGGCGCCGTCGGCGGCATCACCTCGTCGCGCTGCACCAATGAGGAAACCTATCTCGTCCAGAAGCTGGTCCGCCAGGGCTTCCTCAACAACAACGTCGATACCTGCGCGCGCGTCTGCCACTCGCCGACCGGCTACGGCCTCGGCCAGACCTACGGCACCTCGGCCGGCACGCAGGATTTCGATTCGGTCGAAAAGACCGATGTCGTCATGATCATCGGCGCCAATCCGACCGACGGCCACCCGGTGTTCGCATCGAGGCTGAAAAAGCGGCTGCGCAAGGGCGCCAAGCTGATCGTTCTCGACCCGCGCCGCACCGATATCGTTCGCTCGGCCCATGTGGAGGCGCAGCATCATCTGCCGCTGAAGCCCGGCACCAATGTCGCGGTGATAACGTCGCTGGCGCATGTCATCGTGACCGAGGGGCTGTTCGACGAGAAGTTCATCCGCGAGCGCTGCGACTGGGACGAGTTCCAGGACTGGGCGTCGTTCGTGGCACTGCCTGAAAACAGCCCGGAAGTCGTCGGCCAGCTTGCCGGCGTCGACCCGGAGGAAATCCGCGGGGCGGCACGGCTTTACGCAACGGGCGGAAATGGCGCGATCTATTACGGCCTGGGCGTCACCGAGCACAGCCAGGGATCGACAACGGTCATGGCCATCGCCAACCTCGCAATGGCGACCGGCAATATCGGCCGGCCGGGCGTCGGCGTGAACCCGCTACGCGGCCAGAACAACGTGCAGGGCGCCTGCGACATGGGCTCGTTCCCGCACGAACTGCCGGGCTACCGCCACATCTCCGGCGACGCGACGCGCGAGATCTACGAGACGCTGTGGGGCGTGAAGCTCGACAACGAGCCGGGCCTGCGCATTCCCAATATGCTGGACGCGGCCGTGGAAGGCACTTTCAAGGCGCTGTACGTGCAGGGCGAGGACATATTGCAGTCCGATCCGGACACGCATCATGTCGCCGCCGGTCTCGCGGCGATGGAATGCGTGGTCGTCCACGATCTCTTCCTCAATGAGACGGCGAACTATGCGCATGTCTTTCTGCCGGGCTCGACCTTCCTCGAGAAGGACGGCACGTTCACCAACGCAGAGCGCCGCATCAACCGCGTGCGCAAGGTGATGGCCCCGAAGAATGGCCTTGGCGACTGGGAGGTGACGCAGAAGCTCGCGCAGGCGATGGGGCTGGCGTGGAACTACCAGCATCCTTCCGAGATCATGGACGAGATCGCGGCGACGACGCCGAGCTTTGCCAAGGTGTCCTACGACTATCTTGACAAGGTCGGCTCCGTGCAGTGGCCGTGCAACGAGAAGGCGCCGCTGGGAACGCCGGTGATGCATATCGACGGCTTTGTGCGCGGCAAAGGAAAGTTCATCCGCACGGAATATGTGGCGACGGATGAAAAGAGCGGACCGCGCTTTCCGCTGCTCCTCACCACCGGGCGCATCCTTTCGCACTACAATGTCGGGGCGCAGACGCGGCGCACCGACAATGTCGTCTGGCACCCGGAGGACCGGCTGGAAATTCATCCGCACGATGCAGAAAATCGCGGCATCCGCGACGAGGACTGGGTTCGCGTGCAAAGCCGCGCCGGCGAAACGACATTGCGCGCGCTCATTACCGACCGGGTGTCGCCGGGTGTGGTCTATACGACCTTCCACCACCCGACGACGCAGGCCAACGTCATCACCACCGACTTCTCGGACTGGGCTACCAATTGCCCGGAATACAAGGTGACCGCCGTGCAGGTCGCGCCGTCCAACGGGCCGTCGGACTGGCAGACCGAATATGACGAACAGGCGCGCCAGAGCCGACGGATTCGGCCGGCGCTGGAAGCTGCGGAGTAGATCTCGTGCCGGCTCGCTTTACATGCCCCTCACCCTTGCCCTCTCCCCGTGAAAAACGGGGAGTGGGGGGCGTCGGCGTTGCGGCCATCTCTCCTCTTCCCGCTCCTGCGGGGAGAGGATGCCGGCAGGCAGGTGAGGGGCGGCACCGCCGTCAGAAACTAGGGCGATGACGCTCCGCCCTCCCCTCGCCCAGACAACCCGCCTCGCACGCCGTGCAAGCGGCACGGCTGCCTCTACCCGCATGGTGCCGGAGGAGACGCCGATCGCGCTGTCCTATGCCGGCACCACGCATGCGGTGATGATGGCGAGCCCGGCCGATTTCGAAGATTTCGCGCTTGGCTTCTCGCTGACCGAAGGCATCATTGCGTCGCCGGACGAGATCGAGGCGATCGAGGTCGAGGACCATGGCGCGGGCGTCGATATCCAGATCCGGCTGAAGGACCAGGCAAACACGCGCTTCCAGGCGCGCCGGCGCCGGCTTGCCGGACCGGTGGGCTGCGGGCTATGCGGCATCGAATCGATCGAGGAAGCGATGCGGTCGGTGCCGGAAGTCGGCGCGACGTCGCTTGACCTCACCGCTGCCGACATTGTCCAGTCGGTGCGGCTCCTGTCGAAGATGCAGCCGCTGCATGCCGAGACCGGCGCGGTGCATGCGGCCGGATTCTACATTCCCGGCCAGGGCATTGTCGCCGCGCGCGAAGATGTTGGCCGGCACAATGCGCTGGACAAGCTCGCCGGCGCGCTGGCGCGCAAGGGAGTCGCCGGCTCCTCCGGCGCAGTGATCGTGACCAGCCGGGTTTCGGTCGAGATGGTGCAGAAGACGGCGGCGATCGGAGCGGCGTTCATCGTTGCGGTCTCAGCCCCGACGGCGCTCGCCATCCGCACGGCCGAGGAAGCCGGCATGACCTTGATCGCGCTGGTGCGCGGCGACGATTTCGACATTTTTACCCACCCTCACCGCATCACGCCCGGAGCCGCCAAAAATGTCGCATGACGAAAACCACAGCGCAGCCGTCAAGGCGAAGCTCGTGCGCATGGCCAACCAGATCGCGACCTTCTTCAAGTCGAAGCCGCATGAGGAAGGCGTGGCAGGCGTTGCCGAGCACATCAACAAATTCTGGGAACCGCGCATGCGCCGGCATCTGTTCGAGATCATCGACGCCGGCGGCGAAGGGCTTTTACCGCTGGTGCTGGAGGCGTCGGCCAAGATCAGAAGGCCGAGCCAGCCTGTGACGCCCGAGCAGGCCGCTGAAGCCGATGCCGATGTGAGTGGCTAAAGGATAGGGCTAGCGCAGCACTCGCGATCAGCGCCCCGCCCGCTTCCAGTGGTCTTTGATATGCCGGAAGCCATCGCGGTAGACCGCTTCGGGGCTTTCGGCGAAATCGCGCCAGACTTTGGTGGCGGCGGCCAGGTCTTTCAGGCCGCGCCCGAAGGATTCGATGGTGAGCCAGCCGTCATAGCCGCTGCCGCGGATCGCCGAAAAAGTCTTTTTCCACGGTATGTTACCTCGGCCCGGGACGCCACGGTCGTTCTCGGAAATGTGGACGTGGACGATGTGGTTTGTATGCTTGGTGAACGCGCCGATCGGGTCGGTTTCCTCGATGTTGCAATGGAATGTGTCGTACATCGCCTTGATGTTGTCGTGGCCGATCTCGTCGAGGTGGGCGCAAAGGCCGTCCATTGTGTTGACCAGGTAACATTCGAAGCGGTTGAGCGCCTCGAGCCCGATGACGACGCCCTTCTTCGCGGCGTGATCGCCGATGGCACGCTGGGAGGAGACGGAATGGTTTTTCTCGGCTGTGGTCGGACCAGTGCCCGAGAATTGCCCGAGCGTCGAATGCAGCGGGCCCGAAAGCTTGTTGGCGCCGAGCGCGGAAGCGCAGTCGACCGCCCATTTCATATAATTTATGCCTGCCCTGCGGGCGGCGGCATCGCCGATCAGGTTCATCGCCGGATCGCCCATCGCCGAGACGGCGGTGCGCTCCAGACCGATGCGGTCGAGCATGTCGCCTAGGCGCTTGTAGTCGTCCGGCGTTCCTTCGAAAATCGGAATCTCGACGCCGTCATAGCCGGTCGCCTTGATATCCTTCAGCAATTTCTCGTGCTTCCCGGTGACGTTCGTCGTCCACAGGAACATGCAGAAGCCGATTTTCATTAAACCCTCGCCACGTGATCTGGTCCGACCAGATACGCAAGTTTTCGATAACGGCGCAAGGGGCCAAACGGGGATGCTTTACCCGCTTCTGCAAAGACCCGTGGACAAAACGCTCCCGGCGCGCGACACGCGCGCCGAAAGAGCTAGCAATAACAACAGCTACCCGGAAGCCGAGGCAAAAGCAGGGCGGATTTGTGCACAAGGCAGCCTGACGTTGCGAAACGGCGCCATCTCACATGAAAACGGGCGTGTGAGGCCTGTCGCATCACCCATGCGCGATCATGACGTGCCGCACGGCGGTGTAGTCCTCCAGAGCGTAGAGCGACATGTCCTTGCCGTAGCCGGACTGCTTCAGGCCGCCATGCGGCATCTCGTTGGTCAGCATGAAATGCGTGTTGATCCAGGTGCAGCCGTATTGCAGGCGGGGGGCCGTTGCCATGGCGCGCGACACGTCCTTCGTCCAGACCGATGAGGCGAGGCCGTAATCGCTGTCGTTGGCCCAGTCGACCGCCTGATCGACATCGGAAAAGCGCGTCACCGAAACTACCGGCCCGAAAACTTCGCGACGCACGATCTCGTCTTCCTGCAAAGCGCCGGCGACGACCGTCGGCTGGTAGAAGAAGCCGCCGCCCTCGCCCGGCCGGCCGCCGGTGGTGATTTCGATATGCTTCAGCTCGGAAGCGCGCTCGACGAAGCTCGCGACGCGGTCGCGCTGGCGCTGCGAGATCAGCGGCCCGATCTCGTTTTCGGTGTCGTCGGGCTGGTTGAATTTTATCGTCGAGACGGCGGAGGAGAGGTCCGCGACGAGCCGGTCATAGATTTTCGCGCCGGCATAGATGCGGCAGGCGGCCGTGCAATCCTGCCCGGCGTTGTAGTAGCCGAAGGCGCGCAGGCCGTTGACGACGGCATCTATGTCGGCGTCGTCGAAGACGATGACCGGCGCCTTGCCGCCGAGCTCCAGGTGGGTGCGCTTGACCGATTTGGCGGCAGCCTGCAAGACCTTCTTGCCAGTGGCGACATCGCCGGTGATCGAGATCATGTTGACCTTCGGATGGTTGATCAGCGCGTTGCCGACGCTTTCGCCGCGCCCGAGCACGACGTTGACCACGCCTTCCGGCAGGATTTCTGCCAGAATCCTGGCCAGTTTCAGCGCCGTCAGCGGCGTCTGCTCGGACGGCTTGAACACGACCGTATTGCCGCCGCCGATCGCCGGCGCGAGCTTCCAAGCCATCATCATCAGCGGGTAGTTCCACGGTGCGATCGAGGCCACGACACCGATCGGGTCGCGGCGGACCATCGAGGTGTGGCCGGTCAGATATTCGCCCGCGACGACGCCGGGCATGGACCGCACCGCGCCGGCGAAGAAGCGCCAGCAGTCGACGATCGCGGGAATCTCGTCGTTCAGCACGGCATTTATCGGCTTGCCGCAGTTCAGAGCTTCCAGTTGGGCGAATTCCTGCGCCTCGGTTTCTATCCGGTCGGCGATCTTGAGGAGATAGCCGGAGCGCTGCGCGGGCGTGGTGCGCGACCATGTCGCGAACGCCTTTTCGGCCGCGGCCACCGCCGCCTCGATCTGCGCCTGCGACGCCTCGGGCAGGCCGAGCACGGTCTCGCCGGTCTTCGGGTTCAGGATCGGCTCTTCGGTCTCAGTGCCTTTTTCGAAGCGCGATCCGATCAGCATCTCGGTGTACATGGGGGTTCTCCCTTTCATTTGCCGGCGCCGGCGATCTGGTCGCCGTCGCGGGTGAGGTAATAGGCGGCGAGAATGGGCAGCAGCGTCACCAGGACGACGGCCATGGCGACGACGTTGGTGACAGGACGCTGGCGCGGCCGCACCAGTTCCTCGAGCATCCAGATCGGCAGCGTCTGCTGCTGGCCGGCGGTGAAAGTGGTGACGATGACCTCGTCGAAGGACAGCGCGAATGCCAGCATCCCGCCTGCGAGCAACGCGGTGCCGATATTGGGCAGGATCACATGCCGGAAGGTCTGGAAGCCGTCGGCGCCCAAGTCCATCGACGCTTCGATCAGCGAGCCCGACATGCGGCGGAAGCGCGCGACGGCGTTGTTGTAGACCACGACCACGCAGAAGGTGGCGTGGCCGAGAATGATCGTCCCGAACGAGAACGGGATTTCGGCGAGGTTGAAGGCCGAGCGCAGCGCGATGCCGGTGATGATGCCGGGCAGCGCGATCGGCAGGATGACGAGCAGCGAGATCGTCTCGCGGCCGAAGAATTTTGTCTGGCTGACGGCGGCGGCGCAGAGGGTGCCGAGCACCAGGGCGATGGCCGTCGAGATGGCGGCGACCTGCACGGACAGCGCCAGCGCCTGCCAGACGTCGGGACGGTTCCACGCCACGGCGAACCATTGCGTGGTGAGACCGGGGGGAGGCCATTGATAGGACTTTTCCTCGGTGGTGAAGGCATAGACGAAGATCAGGAGCAGCGGCAGATGCAGGAACAGGAGGCCTGCCGCGGCTGCGATCTTCAGGCTGAGCGGAGCGGATTGCTGGCGGTCAGAGCGCATGGGTGCACTCCTTTGCAGCATCGAGAGACTGTTCGACCCCCACTCCGGTTTGCTTAGCAAACCACCTCTCCCCCGATCGACGGGGGAGAGGAAATGCCGGCCGCACGCTTGGCGCCTTTCCTCTCCCCCGGGCAGGGGGAGAGGTGTCGAGCGAAGCGAGACGGAGTGGGGGTGCTTCCGCACCCACCGCTCTTAGACACCGCATTTTGGCATTCGCCTCACAGCGCATCGAACGCTCCCATGCGCTTGGCGCCCCACAGGTAAAAACCCATGACCACGATCGGGACGACGGTGAAGGCGGCGGCGAGCGGTATGTTGCCGGCCGTTCCCTGATGCGCGTAGACCGCCTGGCCGATGAACAGGCGCGACGTGCCGATGATCTGCGGGATGATGTAGTCGCCCAAGGTCAGTGAAAAGGTGAAGATCGAGCCGGCGACAATGCCCGGCAGCGCCAGCGGGAACAGCACGTTGCGAAAAGTCTGCGCCGGCGAGGCGCCGAGATCGGAGGAGGCCTCGATGAGGCTCCTCGGCACGCGCTCCAAGGCGGCCTGGATGGGCAGCACCATGAACGGCAGCCAGACATAGACGAAAACGATGAAGGTGCCGGTGGCTGAAACCGAGAGCGAGTTGCCGCCGACGACCGGAATGGAAAGCCAGGCGTCGATCAGCCACATCAGGTGCAGTTTTTCGAACAGCCAGGTGAGGATGCCTTCCTTGGCGAGGATCAGCTTCCAGGCGTAGATTTTTACCAGATAGCTCGACCACAGCGGCAGCATGATGCCGAGATAGAACAGCGCCTTCCATTTGCCGCGCGCATAGCGGGCTGCGTAATAGGCGATCGGGAAGGCGATGACGGCCGACGCGATGGTGACGATGGCGGCCATGATGACCGTGCGGATGATGATGTCGAGATTGGCGGGCAGGAACAGCTCGCCATAGGTCTTCAGCGTGAGCTCGCGGTTGATCAGGCCGGAAAACTCATCGATCGAGAAGAAGCTCTGCAAAAGCAGCGCGAACAGCGAGCCGAGATAGACGATGCCGAGCCACAGGACCGGCGGCGCCAGCATCAGGAAGAGCAGCAGCCCCGGCCTGCGCCAGAACAGGTCCGAGAGCGCGCCGACGATGCCGCCGCGGCTCGGCAGAATGGCCACAGCGGGCGCGGGCCGCAGCGCCGCCTCGGCGCTCATTGCGGGCCTTCCATCAGGTGCAGGTCGGACGGCAGCCAGTGCAGCGAGACGGCGGCGCCGTCCTCGGGCAGCGGCTGGCCGGCGGGCGTGACGATCTGGAGGCGCAGCCCGTCGGCTTCGACGGTGACGCGGTTGGTGGCGCCGAGAAAGCTGCGCGACAGGACGGAGCCGACGACCCCCTGCCCGGCTTCGCCGTTGCCGATCCTGATCTTTTCCGGCCGCAGGCTCGCCCAGCGCGGCTGGCCGCCATGCAGCTTGACGAAATCGGGCGGCAGCACGTTGGACGATCCGACGAAATCGGCGACGAAGCGCGAGCGCGGCTGCTCGTAGATCTCCTGCGGCGTGCCGATCTGCCTGATACGGCCCTCGTGGAAAACGGCGACGCGGTCGGCCATGGACAGTGCCTCGCCCTGGTCGTGAGTGACGAAGACGAAGGTTATGCCGAGCGCCTTCTGCAGGGATTTCAGTTCTTCCTGCATGTTCTCGCGCAGTTTCAGATCGAGCGCACCGAGCGGTTCGTCCAGCAACAGCACCTTCGGCTTGTTGACCAGCGCACGGGCGAGCGCGACGCGCTGGCGCTGGCCGCCGGAGAGCTGGCCCGGGCGGCGGCCGCCATAGCCGGGGAGTTGCACCAGGCGCAGCGCATCCTCGGCGGCGGATGCACGCTCGGCCTTGCCGATGCCGCGGACCATCAGCCCGTAGGCGACATTGTCCAGCACGTTCAGATGCGGAAACAGTGCGTAGTCCTGGAACACGGTGTTGACGTTGCGGCGATAGGGCGGGACGCCCTCGGCCCGTTCGCCGAAAATCTCGATGCTGCCGGCGGTCGGCTGCTCGAAGCCGGCAATGAGGCGCAGGCAGGTGGTCTTGCCCGAGCCGGACGGGCCCAGCATGGCGAAGAACTCGCCCGGCCTGATGTCGAGGTCGACCGCATCGACGGCGCGGACTGCGCCGAAATGGCGGGAGACTTGTCGGAAGGAGACGGCGGTGGTCATTGGCGGTCTCGGAATTTCAAGTTTGCTACCTTGAACTGTTAGCGCTGCCCCTCACCTGCCTGCCGGCATCCTCTCCCCGTAATCCTTCGACAAGCTCAGGACGGGGAGAGGAGAGATGGCCGCAACGCTGGCGATCCCCCTCTCCCCGTTCTTCACGGGGAGAGGGTAAGGGTGAGGGGCGGCGCGATGCTATATGGACAGGCTACCCTGTTCACCGCCCCCCGATGACGCCGATGTAGTCCGACACCCAGCGGTAGTAGGGCACGCACTGGTCGTTCTGGGTGGCGCATTTGGACGTGGGCGTCGTCCAGAACTTGACCTGTTCGAAATTGTCGAAGCCGTTTGTCGTGCAGGTTTCCTTGGTCATCATGCCGCGACCGTCGGTGCAGGCCGCCGGAACCGACGGGTTGGCGCCGAACCACACGCCGAGATCGCTCTGCAGGTTGGACGACAGCGAATGCTCCATCCACATGTAGGAGCAGTTGGGATTGGCGGCGTCGACATGCATCATGGTGGTATCGGCCCAGCCCGTGACACCTTCCTCGGGGAACACCGAAGCGACCGGCTGCTTGTCGCCCTTGAGCAGATTGACCTGGAACGGCCATGAGCCGGAGGCGACGACGCCTTCGTTCTTGAAATCGTCGATCTGGATGAAGGCGTCGTGCCAGTAGCGGCCGACAAGCGTGCGCTGGGTGCGAAGCAAGTCAAGGGCGGCCTTGTACTGGTCCTCGTTCAGCTCGTAGGGGCTCTTGATGCCGAGCTCCGACTTGTGCGTCATCAAATAGAGCGCCGCGTCGGCGACGTGGATCGGCCCGTCATAGGCCTGGACGCGGCCCTTGTTGGACTTGCCGTCGGGGAGCGTCATTTCCTCGAAGACGACCTTCCAGCTCTTGGGCGCCTCCTTGAAAACGTTGGTGTTGTACATCAGGACGTTCGGGCCCCACATATAGGGCACGCCGTAATGGACGCCGTCGACAGTGTGCCAGGGCGCGTCCTTGAGGCGATCGTCAATCGTCGACCAGCTCTTGATCAGGTCGATGTTGATCGGCTGAACGCGTTTTCCCGCGATCAGGCGCAGCGAGGCGTCACCCGAAGCGGTGACGAGGTCGAAGCCGCCCTCGTTCATCAGCGCGACCATTTCGTCGGAGGTGTTGGCGGTCTTGACGTTGACCTTGCAGCCGGTCGCTTCCTCGAATTTCGTCACCCAGTCGAATGTCTTGTCGGTTTCGCCGCGCTCGATATAGCCGGCCCAGGCGACGATGTTGACCTGGCCCTCGCCTTCGCCGATCTGCTTGACCTGGGCCAGTGCCTGGCCGGAGAAGCTCAACGCGACAGTCAGCGCGGTGCAGGATTTCAAGAACGATTTCATGACGATTCTCCCATTGGCGGGGCCGCTCTCTGGAGGCGGCGTTATCCCGGCAAATGCAAGGTGACCGGAATATCGCGCATTCGCAAATTCATTTGTCAGAACGCCGATATCGGTTTTTCCGATATGTCACGGCCGCTGGCGGACGGAGCGCTGCCCCTGCGCCATGCCGATGAAGTCGCGGGCCGATTGCGTAAGGCTGGAACCGCGCCGCCAGACCATGCCCACCTGCACCACCGGCAGCGCGCCGGAAATGTCGCGGGATTCGATGCGGTCGCCTTCCAGCGACCATGGCCGGTAAACGAGGTCCGGCAGCAGCGCCACGCCGGCGCCGGTGGCGACCAGGCTGCGCACCGCCTCGACCGAGCGGGTGCGGAAGGCGACGTGCGGGCGCGCGCCGAGCGCCACAAGGAGCTTGCCGGTGTTTTCCTCGATTTCGTCGACGGTGAGCATGATCAGCGGCTCGGCGGCGATGTCGTTGATGCCGATGATGTCGGCGCCGGCAAGGTGGTGGCCGAGCGGCAGCCACAGACGATAGGGCGAGACTTCGAGGATTTCGGCCTGCAGCGCCATGCGGTCGCGCAGGTTGGAGATGACCATGACGGCGACGTCGAGCTCGCCGCCGACCAGAAGGTGCTCGAGATAGTCGCCATTGTCCTCGATCGCGGTGACCTCGACGCCGGGAAAGGCGCGGCGATAGCGGGCGAGCAGATCGGAAAGCACATAGCCGGCGACCAGCGAAGTGACGCCGAGCTGCAGCCGGCCGCTCGTCCGCTCCAGCTCGTGCGAGAAGGTGCGGCGCGCATCCGACACGTCGGCCAGGATCTTTGTCGCGTGGCGCAGGAACTGGTGGCCCTTGTGGGTGATGTTGAGCCCGCGCGGATGGCGCTCGAAGAGTTCGACGCCGAGGTCGCTTTCGAGCTCCTTGATGGCTTCGGTGACCGAGGATTGCGAGATCGACAGGTTCTGCGCGGCGCGCGAAATCGTGCCTTGCTCGGCCACGGCGACGAAGAACTGCAGCTGCCTGATGGTGAACGCCATGGGTGCCGAATAGACACGCTGGCGCGGGCATTGGGAAGTGGCGGCTTGACGGGTGGAAGATTCGTAACTAATTTAGTTACATGAAACGAAACAGCCGATTTTCCTCCGCGTTGCACATGCTCGTCCATATGGCCGAAGCGAACGGGCGGGCGCTGACCTCCGAAGAACTCTCGTCTTTCATCCACACCAATCCGGTCGTCGTCAGGCGCAGCGTAGCGGGCCTGCGCGAAGCGGGCATCGTCGCCTCCTCGCGCGGGCATGGTGGCGGCTGGCAGCTCGGCCGCGCGCCGGACCGGATTTCGCTGGCCGAGATCAGCGCCGCACTCGGCGAGACGCTGCTGCCATTCAGCACCGAGCCGGAAAGCCCCGGCTGCCTGGTCGAGCAGGCGGTGATCGCGGCGCTAGAGGATTTTCGCACGGAGGCCGAGCGGCTGCTCGCCGAGAAGCTCGGCCGCATCACGCTTGCAGACCTGGCGGCCGATTTTCGCCGCCGCTACGACGAAATTGGAGTGACCAGCCATGCAGTATGATTTGATCGTGGTGGGCGGCAGCTTCGCCGGCCTTTCCGCCGCAACGCAAGTAGCAAGGGCGCGGCGGCGGGTGCTGGTGATCGACGCTGGCCAGCCGCGCAACCGCTTCGCCGCTCATTCGCACGGCTTTCTCGGACAGGACGGCCGCACGCCGGCGGATATTCTCGGCGATGCGAGAAGGCAGTTGCTCGCCTATCCGACTGCGGTGATCGTCGATGCGTATGCGGCGAAGGCCGAGACGGCGGGCGACGGTTTCGCCGTCGCGCTGGAAGACGGCAAGACGTTCGAGGGAGCGCGGCTGCTGCTCGCGACCGGCGTGCGCGACACGCTGCCGGACATTCCCGGCCTTAAGGAACAATGGGGCAAGACCGTGCTCCACTGCCCCTACTGCCATGGCTACGAGGCCGCGGGCGGCCCGCTCGGCGTGCTGGCGGTGAGCGCGATTTCGATGCATCAGGCGCTGCTCATCCCCGATTGGGGCGACGTCACGCTTTTCACCAACGCCGCCTTCGAACCGGATGCGGAGCAGATGCGAGAGCTCGAGGGGCGCGGCGTGAAATTGGAGCCGGCGCGGGTCGCGGCTTGCGAGGCCGATGGCGCGGACGGATTGGTGGTGGGCCTCGACGACGGACGCCACGCGCGGGTCAAGGCGCTGTTCACCGCGCCGCGCACCAGCATGGCGAGCCCGCTTGCCGAACAACTGGGCTGCGCTTTTGCCGAAGGCGGGCTCGGCCCGATCATCAAGGTCGACGAACTGCAGCAGACGAGTGTTCCGGGCGTCTATGCCGCGGGCGACGCCGCGCGCTCCATGACCAACATCGCGTTTGCGGTGGCGGACGGCGCGTTTGCCGGCGTGTCGGCGCACCGATCGCTGATTTTCGGGTAAGGGCGCTGCCTGCACAATCCGCAGAGCAGTCAGGCGTTGACAAGCCGTGACCCTGCGCATGACATTGCCGCCGGAACCGAGCCGCACAGTCGCGCCGGCCTGCGAAGCCGAGGGAAGCGTGAGGAGCAACGAACACCGCATCCGCACCCTGCCTTGCTGGGCCGGCGGCGTCTCGATCGAGTCGCTGCACGGCGGCATCAGCAATGAGAGCTATCTGGTAACCGATAGCGCGGGCCGGCATGTCGTGCGCTTTGGCAAGGATTTCCCGTTCCATCACGTTTCGCGCGAACGCGAGATCATGACCGCGCGCGCCGCCCACGCCGCCGGCTTCGCGCCCGAGGTGCAATATGCCGAGCCGGGCATCATGGTCACCGCCTTCATCGGCGCAAAGACATACTGTGCGCAGGACGTGCGGGCGAACCGCGAGCGCATCGCGCTGCTGCTCAGGCGTTTCCATCATGAGATGCCGCGGCATATCTCGGGTGCGGGCTTCATGTTCTGGGTCTTCCACGTCATCCGCGACTATGCCCGCACGCTGGAGGCCGGCGGCAGCCGCATGGCGGCGGAACTTCCCGGCTATCTGGCGCTCGCCGAGGAACTGGAGCAGGCGCAGGCGGCGCTGCCGGTGATCTTCGGACACAACGACCTGCTGCCCGCCAACATACTCGACGACGGCTCGCGGCTCTGGCTGATCGACTTCGAATATGCCGGTTTCTCCACCGCCATGTTCGACCTCGCCGGAGCGGCATCGAATGCCGGCATGACGGGAGAGGAATCGGAAGAGTTTCTTGCGACGTATTTCGGCGGCGAGCCCTCAATGGAACTGCTTCGCTCCCATGCCGCCATGCAGTGCGCCTCGCTGCTGCGCGAGGCGATGTGGAGCATGGTCTCGGAACTGCACCTTTCCGCGCCGGGTGTCGACTACGTCGCCTATACGGACGAAAACCTTACACGATTGGCCGAAGCGCTCGAACGCTACCGCCTCACATACGGAAAAGCCTGACATGACACTGCCAAGCCACGCCCGCATCGTTGTCATCGGCGGCGGCATCATCGGCTGCTCGACGGCCTACCACCTGGCGCGCGACCACAAGGCCGACGTGGTGCTTCTGGAGCAGGGCAAGCTGACCTCCGGCTCGACGTGGCATGCGGCGGGCTTGGTCGGGCAGTTGCGCTCGTCGGCCTCGATCACGCGGGTGCTGAAATATTCGGTCGAACTCTACAAGGGGCTGGAAGCCGAGACCGGACTCGCCACCGGCTGGAAGATGACGGGATGCCTGCGGCTCGCCACCAACCAGGACCGCTGGACGGAATACAAGCGGCTGGCGACGACGGCCAAGAGCTTCGGCATGGACATGCAGCTTCTGTCGCCGGCCGAGGTGAAGGCGATGTGGCCGCTGATGGAGGTCGGCGACCTCGTCGGCGCAAGCTGGCTGCCGACCGACGGCCAGGCGAGCCCGTCCGACATCACGCAGTCGCTGGCCAAAGGCGCGCGCATGCACGGCACTAAGCTATACGAGGATGTCCGCGTCACCGGCTTCGAGATGAAGGACGGCCGCATCCTGAAGGTGAAGACGGACCAGGGGGATATCGCCTGCGAAAAGGTGGTGAACTGCGCCGGCCAGTGGGCGCGGCAGGTGGGCGCGATGGCCGGCATCAACGTGCCGCTGCAGCCGGTCAAGCACCAGTACATCATCACCGAAAAGATCGCCGGGCTGGCGGCCGACGCACCGACAATCCGCGATCCCGACCGGCGCACCTATTTCAAGGAGGAGGTCGGCGGGCTGGTGATGGGCGGCTACGAGCCCAACCCGCAGGCGTGGTCAACCGGGCTTTCTGGCGGGGACGTTCCCGGCGACTGGCAGTTCCGGCTGTTCGATGACGACTGGGATCATTTCGAGCAGCATATGGCGCAGGCGATCGCCCGCATCCCGGCGCTGGAAACGGCCGGGGTCAAACAGATGATCAACGGCCCGGAGAGCTTTACGCCTGACGGCAATTTCATTCTCGGCGTCGCGCCGGAATGCGAGAACATGTTCGTCGGCGCCGGCTTCAACGCCTTCGGCATCGCGTCCGGCGGCGGCGCCGGCTGGGTGCTAGCCCAGTGGACGATGGACGGCGAGGCGCCGCTCGATCTATGGGTGGTCGACATCCACCGTTTCTCCGGCCTGCATCACGACCGCCAGTGGGTCTCGGATCGCACGCTGGAAGCCTATGGCAAGCACTACACGATCGGCTTCCCGCACGAGGAATATGAGAGCGGCCGGCCGCGCATTGTCTCGCCGCTCTACGAAAGGCTGAAGGCGCACCGCGCGGTGTTCGGGTCGAAGCTCGGATGGGAGCGGCCGAACTGGTTCGCACCGACCGGAATGGAGGCGCGCGACATTTATTCGATGGGCCGCCAGAACTGGTTCGAGCCCGTCGGTGAGGAGCACCGGCATGTGCGTGCGGCGGTCGGCATCTTTGACCAGTCCTCTTTCGCCAAATACGAAATGACGGGGAAGGACGCATTGAAGGCGCTCAACTGGATCTGCGCCAACGACGTGGCCAAGCCATCCGGACGGCTGACGTACACCCAACTCCTCAACACGCGCGGCGGCGTCGAGGCCGACCTGACCGTGGCGCGGCTCGCCGACGACAAATTCTACATCGTCACCGGCACCGGCTTCCGCACGCACGACTTCGCCTGGATCAGGGATCACATTCCCGGCAGTTTCGATGCGGCGCTTGCCGATGTGACCGAGGAATTCGGCACACTGTCGCTGATGGGGCCGCGCGCGCGGGACGTGCTCGCGACGGTCACCGACGCGGACGTCTCCAACGCCGCCTTCCCTTTCGGCCATGCCCGCGAGATAGCCATTGCCGGCCATTCGGTTCGTGCACTGCGCTTGACCTATGTCGGTGAGCTCGGTTGGGAACTGCATGTGCCGATCGCGGCGACCGGCGAGGTTTTCGATGCGCTGATGGGGGCGGGCGAGCCGCACGGCATCCGCCCGGTCGGTTACCGCGCGCTGGAATCGCTGAGGCTCGAAAAGGGCTACCGCGCCTGGGGCTCCGACATCACGCCCAACGACACGCCCTTCGAGGCCGGACTGGGCTGGGCTGTGAAACTGCGCAAAGATACGGATTTCGTCGGGCGCAAGGCGCTCGAGGTGTTGCAGGGTGCGACGCCGAAAAAGCGCTTCGCATGTTTCACCGTCGACGATCCCGAGATCGTGCTTCTCGGGCGCGAGACGATCCTGCGGAACGGCGAAGCCGTCGGCTATCTGACCAGCGGGGGCTATGGCTACACGGTCGGCAAGAACATCGGCTACGGCTATGTCCGCAACGCCGACGGCGTCAGCGACGAGCATCTTGCGTCGGGCGAATACGAGCTGGTCGTGGCGATGGAGCGGACGAAAGCGACGCTGCATATCGAGCCGCTTTACGACCCGGCGGGAGCGAAGGTGAAGGCCTAGAATCTGGCGCCAAGCAAAGCGCGTCCTAGGGCCAGCACAGGCGTGTAGATTCGACGCGTGCCGAAAAACCCTTTATGAACGGTAAATTACGGGCATAGCAACGCCACAATTGCGCGCGATGATATCGTCCGGCGTGCTTGCGGCGATGCTCGCCGATCTATTTTTTGAATTTTTTGCGTTGAGGGAAAGGGACCCAACCAGACACTTCAAGGTGCATTCGCACTGGCCTGGTTCAGCGTGGAGTAGAAGAGTGACAAAGCCTGTCAGCCTCGCCGCGGCAGATGAAAAACGCGGCTCGACTTCCTCATATCGCGGCCGCCGCCCGGCGATGGCCTTCGCCGGCGCGGTTGCTCTGCTTGCTGCAGGAGGCGCAGCAACGACCTTCCTGATAGGCGGAGAGCAAACCCGGGCGGCGGCAACCGATGCGCCGCAGATGAGACTGGCGGCTGCAATGCAGCAATTGCCGGTCAGGACGGTGAAGACGATATCGATCAAGCTTGCTCCGACGCCGAACACCACGAAGACCGCGCCAAAACCCACAGCACCCCAGCGGCCCGCCAGCGCAGCAGTCGAGCCCTCCAACGCCGAGGCGCTGCTACCCGAAGACCCACGCTGGGCGCGCCAGAGCCCGGGGCCCCGGACAGGCGCGAACGCGCTGGCCGATCTCGAAACGCCTGCCGGCGCAATTGTGGCGCGCGCGCTTGCCGCGCAGGAAGAACCGTCCGATCCGATGGCGACGGCCGCTATCTTCCGCAACGAGGAACGGGCGCTCGAACCAGCGCCTCCGGCATTGCCCGAACTCGCGGTTCCCGCACCGGAAATGCCGGCCGCGAAGAAAGGGCCGGCGCCCCAGCGAACCGTCCGCGTGAACGATGGCGTCAATTTGCGGGCGAGGCCGGCGAGCGGATCGAAGGTGCTCAGGGTCATTCCGGCGAGAGCATCCGTCGGCCTGGTCGACTGCGATGCCTGGTGCGAGGTGGTCTACGACGGCACGCGCGGCTTCATCTACAGGAGCTTCGTCGGTGGAAAGCGTGCCCCAGCCGAGCGCACCGCAGCGAAGGCTCCCGAGCAGGCGCTGCCGGGCGTGAGCACCGGGAAGCCGCTCGAAAAAACTGCGCCTGCCGCAACCGCCGCGACCGCCGCGACCGCGGCCGCGCCGAAAGTGCAGCCGAAGCCCGGCCCCCGGCCCGACAAGCACGCGAACCGCTAGAGCAAGCCGCCCGATTTCGGAATCGGGCATCTCGCTCAGGCTTTTTGTTTTCGCATCGTTTTTGCCGAAAACCGGCATCCACTTTTCGGCGCTATGCTTTAAGTCAGCCTGCCGTATGGTGCCGGCGGTCGACCGTCGCCGGCCGTCCGGCGATCGACAATCGCGTTGCCCGCTTCTCGCGCTCGGCGACGACCTTGCCCCTGGCAATCACGCATAGCCGGTCGGCGCGCAGGCGCAGCGCCTCCACGCGGCTACCGGCGTCGAGGACGACGAGGCTGGCCGCCTTGCCGACCGCGAGGCCAAGATGGTCGAGACCCATGATCTCGGCGTTCACCTTCGTCACCATGTCGAAGCAATGCGCCATGTCGGCCGGGCTGGTCATCTGCGCGACGTGAAGTCCCATGAAGGCCACATCGAGCATGTCGGCCGTGCCGAGCGGATACCACGGGTCGAGCACGCAATCCTGGCCGAAGCCGACCCGGATGCCGGCTTTCAGCATCTCGGGCACGCGGGTCATGCCGCGGCGCTTGGGATAGGTGTCGTGGCGGCCCTGGATGACGATGTTGATCAGCGGGTTTGGGATCGCCGAGACGCCGGCTTCCGCGATCAGCGGCAAGAGCTTTGAGACGTAATAATTGTCCATCGAGTGCATCGATGTCAGGTGCGAGCCGGCGACGCGGCCCGAGAGGCCGAGGCGCTGCGTTTCATAGGCAAGCTGTTCGATGTGGCGCGACAGCGGATCGTCGGTCTCGTCGCAATGCATGTCGACCATCAGTCCACGCTCGGCGGCGATCTCGCAGAGTTCGGTGACGGAGCGCGTGCCGTCGGACATGGTGCGCTCGAAATGCGGAATGCCGCCGACGATGTCGACGCCTTTATCCAGAGCGCGGATGGTGTTTTCCCGCGCGGTGGGCGAGCGGTAAAAACCGTCCTGCGGGAAGGCGACGAGCTGCAGGTCGAGATATGGCGCGACGGTCTTCTTCACGTCGAGCAGCGCCTCGACCGCGAGCAGGCGGTCGTCGCAGGTGTCGACATGAGTGCGGATGGCGAGCAGTCCCATGGAAACCGCCCAGTCGCAATAGGCGAGCGCGCGGTCGCGCACGGCTTCGTGGGTGAGTAGCGGCTTCAACTCGCCCCAAAGCGCGATGCCTTCGAGAAGCGTGCCGGACGCGTTGATACGCGGGATGCCGTAGGAGAGCGTGGCGTCCATGTGGAAATGTGGATCGACGAAGGGCTGCGAAACGAGATTGCCCGTGGCGTCGATAATCTTTCCGGCCTCGGCGTCGATGCGCGGTTCGATTGCCACGATCTTGTCACCACGTATGCCGATGTCGGCGGTGCTTCCGCCGGGCAGCGTACCGCCACGCACAAGGATGTCAAAACTCATCTTTCGCCTTTCGTAGTTCGCCGGACAACGATTTTGCCCCGGCCGCTGAATGTGTTAGCTTGAAAGCATGAAAAGCTCCACGTCTCGCACAACACGTTCAGCCAAATCCGGGCGCTTCGTACTGACCCGCTCCAAGGGTGAAAAGATCAGCGCCGTCGAAGGCATGAAGCTCACGGAACGCATGGAACGCATCCTCGACCGGAGTGCCAGCGGTGACGAGCGCCGTTCCTTGATCAAGGACCAAGTGCGAAGGAAGTAGCGGTTGGCTTACACCGTCGAACCCGACCCGCTTTGCTATCCAGGCACCGCCGTTCTCAGAAACCTTCTCGACATAGAAGATCCGCAACTCCTCGAAGAGGCCGAACTCGCGCTGTTCCTGACGCGCGCCGAGGAACCATTCCCCGCCGGCGAATTCGATGCCCAGCATTATCTCGCCCTGCACAGACACCTCTTCCAGGATGTCTATCCGTGGGCGGGGGAAATCAGAACGATCCGCATCGGCAAGGACGGCAATTGGTTCTGCTATCCCGAGTACATCGCGTCCGAGTTGGATCGCATCTTCGCGGAACTCGGCGATACCGACGCTCTCTGGCACATGAGCGCCACGGAATTCGCCGGACATGTGGGGCACTTCCTGGCAGAGCTGAATGCGGTGCATCCGTTTCGCGAGGGAAACGGCCGCACTCAACTCGCGTTCCTCGCCGTGTTGGCGGAGCATGCCGGCTTTACCTTCAATGAAGAAATGCTCGACCGGGATCGGGTCATGCGCGCGATGATCGAAAGCTTCGCGGGCGACGAAGGTCGACTCGTCGCTCTTATCCGGGACATCATTGCCTAGTCAGTATCTCGAAACTCATCTTTCGCCTTTCTGGTAGGGGGTCATCAGCGCCTTGGGATAGGTCGCGCGGCGCGCCACCAGCACCAGCGCGAGTATGGACAAGACATAGGGCATCATCAGGAAGACCTGATAGGGGACGACGCCGCCGGAAAGCTGCTGCAGGCGCACCTGATAGGCGTCGAAGGCGGCGAACAATATGGCGCCGAGCAGCGCCTTGCCCGGCCGCCACGAGCCGAACACGACCAGCGCGATGCAGATCCAGCCGCGGCCGTTGATCATCTGGAAGAAGAAAGAATTGAAGGCCGACATGGTGAGGAACGCGCCGCCGACCGCCATCAGCGCGCTGCCGGCCATCACCGCGCCCATGCGGATTCCGGTGACGCTGATGCCCTGCGCTTCCACGGCGGCCGGGTTCTCGCCGGCGGCGCGGATGGCGAGCCCGAGCGGCGTTCGGTAGAGCACCCAGGCTACGATGGCGACGGTGGCGAAGGCGAGGTAGGTGAGCGGCGTCTGGTTGAACAGCGCCGGGCCGATGACGGGAATGGACGACAGGCCGGGAATGGCCAGCGGCTCGAAGGGCGCGATCTTGGGCGGCGACGTGACCTCGGGCAGCGCCAGCCGGTAGGTGAAATAGGTGAGGCTGGAGGCAAGCAGGGTGACGCCGATGCCGACCACATGCTGCGACAAGCCGAGCGGCACGGTGAGCGTCGCGTGCAGCAGGCCGAACATGGCGCCGGCAAGGGCCGCGACCACTACACCGGTCCAGAGGTCGCCGCCGGCATAGACGGTGAACCAGCCGGCAAAGGCGCCGGCGGTCATGATGCCCTCTATGCCGAGATTGAGCACGCCGGCGCGCTCGCAGATCAGCTCGCCCATGGTGGCGAAGATCAGCGGCGAGGCGATGCGGATCGCAGCGACCCAGAAGGATGCGGTGAAGATGATTTCGAGGGCCTGTTCCATTAGAAGTGTGTCCCCTCCACCATGCTTCCCATGGTCCCCCTCCCCCGTAAACGGAGGAGGATCAGCGGCGGCGCCGGTTCCTCCCCTGCGAAGCGGGGGAGGGGGACCGCCGAAGGCGGAGGGGGCATGTGACCGAAAGCCATCCTCACCTCCACCTCACCCGATACCGCGACATCAAGATCGCCGTGACCATCGTCAGCAGCGCGGTGGCGACCATCACGTCGGCGATGTAGCTCGGAACGCCGGCGGTGCGGCTCATGGCGTCGGCGCCGACGAAAATGCCCGCGACGAAGATCGCAGAGGCGACGACGCCGAGCGGGTTAAGCATTGCCAGCATCGCCACCACGATGCCCGAATAGCCGTAGCCGGGCGACAGGTCGAGCGTCAGGTTGCCCTTCAGCCCCGAGACTTCGGAAAAGCCGGCGAGTGCGGCCAGCCCGCCGGACAGCAGCGCCGTCTTCATCAGCACGCGGTTGACCGGGATGCCGGCGAAGCTCGCGGCTTGCGCATTATGGCCGACGGCGCGCATCTCGTAGCCGAGCACGGTCTTCTTCATGATTACCCAGACGATCGCTGCTGCGGCGATTGCGATGACGAAACCGAAATGCAGGCGCTTGCCCTGGATGATGCGGGGAAGCTGCGCCTCGGCGATGACTCTTTGCGATTGCGGCCAGCCGAGGCCCATGGGATCCTTCAGCGGCCCTTCGAGCAGCATCGAGACGAAGAGCAGCACGATAAAATTGAGGAGCAGCGTGGTGACCACCTCGTCGACGCCGAAGCGGGTCTTCAGCACCGCCGGGCCGAGCAGCAGGAGCGCGCCGGCTGCCATTGCCGCCAGCATGATCAACGGAATGAGCAGGAAGGAGGGCAACGGCAGCGCGCCTGTGCCGAGCGCGATGGTGACGACGCCGCCGATATAGAGCTGCGCCTCGGCTCCGATGTTCCAGAGTTTGGCGCGGAAGGCGACGGCGACGGCAAGGCCGGTGAAGATCAGCGGCGTCGCGCGGGTCAGCGTTTCGAGGGCCGCGAATTGGGTGCCGGCCGCACCGCGCGCGACGAGATAGAACACGGAAAACGGCGACGCGCCGGCGGCGAGCACCAGCAGCGAGGTGACGACCAGCGTCGCAGCGATGGCGACGATGGGGAAGAGCAGCGTGACGCCGAGCGGCGGGGTCGGTTTGGGCTCAAGCCGCATGGGTATGCCCAGCCATCAGTTCGCCAAGCTCGCGTACCGTGCGTTCGCCGCGCGCCGACGGCGTCGAGAGGCGGCCTTTCGATATCACCAGGATGCGGTCCGATAGGGCCAGGATTTCCTCCAGGTCCTCCGAGATCAGCAGGATCGCCGCGCCGCGCGCTCGCGCCTCGAGCAGCTTCTTGTGAACGTAGGAGACAGCGCCGACATCCAGTCCACGCGTTGGCTGGTTGGCGAGGATGACCGACGGCTCGGGATCGAGCGCGCGGCCGAGGATCAGCTTCTGCATGTTGCCGCCGGAGAGCAGCCTTATGCGCGCCTCCGGCGACGGGCACTTCACGTCGTAGTCGGCGATGATCTCCTCGGCGAAGCCGCGGGCGGCGCGCCAGTCGAGAAAACCCAAACGGCTGAAGCGGTCGCTGCGGTAGCGTTCGGAAATTACGTTCTCGGTGACGCTCATGTCGCCGATGGTGCCGACGGCGTGGCGGTCTTCGGGGATTCGGGCGATGCCGCTGGCGAGCGCCTGGCGAGGCGACCATTCCTTTACCGTCGCACCGCTGATGGCGATGTCGCCGGTAAGCGGCTGCATGGTTCCGGCGATCAGCGCTGCAAGTGCGGCCTGGCCGTTGCCGGACACGCCGGCGAGGCCGGTGATCTCGCCGCCGCGAAGGGCCAGCGATATTCCGTCGAGGGCAGCACCGCCGCCGCCGGCGCGCGTCGAGGCGTTGGTGAGTTCCAGCAAAGGCGGACCTGCCTTCGCCGGGGTGACGGTGGCCGGCGCGATCTCCTGTCCGACCATCAGCGCTGCCAGTTCAGGGCGGCTGGTCTCGGCAGTGCGCCTTTCGCCAACCAGCCGACCGGCGCGCAGCACCAGCACGCAGTCGCTGGCGGCCATCACCTCGTGCAGTTTGTGGGAGATGAAGATGATCGACAGGCCCTGCGCGACGAGGAGCTTCAGTGTGCGAAACAGCGCGTCGGTTTCGGCAGGCGTCAGCACCGCGGTCGGCTCGTCGAGGATCAGGATGCGCGCGTCGCGGTAGAGCGCTTTCAGTATCTCGACGCGCTGCCGCTCGCCGACTGAGAGCGCCGCCACCACCACGCCGGGATCGATGGCGAGGCCGAAATCGCTCGACAGCTTGCGGATGCGCCGGGCCGCTGCGCCCCGGTCGAGCCGCGCCCGCCACATGGGTTGGGTGCCGAGCGCGATATTTTCCAGCACCGACATGTTCTCGGCGAGGGTAAAATGCTGGTGCACCATGCCGATGCCGGCGTCGATCGCGGCGCGCGGATCGCCCGGCGGCAGCGGGTTGCCGAACGCCTCGACAGAGCCCTCGTCAGCGACATAATGGCCGAAGAGGATGTTCATCAGCGTGGTCTTGCCGGCGCCGTTCTCGCCGAGCAGCGCGATGACCTCGCCGCGCGCGAGTTCGAAGGAGATCGCGTCGTTGGCGACGAGCGGACCGAAGCGCTTGGTGATGCCGGTGAGGCGCAGGACGGTTGCATTCATGTCAAAGGGCGCCGACTTTCATGATCTTCCTTCTCCCTTGTGGGAGAAGGTGGCCGAGCGAAGCGAGATCGGATGAGGGGTGTTGGACAGATTGCAACGTCTGCATTTCGTCCAACACCCCTCATCCGTCTTGGCGCTTCGCGCCAATCCACCTTCTCCCACAAGGGGAGAAGGAAAACCGCCCTAGCTCGATTTCGGCTCGGCGTCGTTGATCTCGACGGTGAAGCTGCCGTCCTTGATCGCCTTTTCCTTTTCGGCGACCTTGGCCATGACATCGGCCGGCACCGTGCCTTCAAAAGTGCCGAGCGGGGCCAGCGAGCTGCCGCCGTTCTTCATGAAGGAATAGACGCCGTAATCCTCGGCCTTGAAGGTCCCGGCCTTTACCTCGGCGATCGCCTTGTCGAGCGTCGGCTCGAAATGCCAGAGCGCCGAAGCAACCACCGTTTCGGGGTAATCGGCCTGCGTGTCGATGACGTTGCCGACGGCGAGGATGCCCCTCTCCTTGGCGGCGTCCGAGACGCCGAAACGCTCGGCGTAGAGCAGGTCGGCGCCGCCGTCGATCTGGGCGAAGGCGGTTTCCTTGGCCTTGGGCGGATCGAACCACGAGCCGATGAAGGCGACCTGGAATTTCGTGTCCGGCGCGGTCTCCTTCACGCCGGCCATGAAGGCGTTCATCAACCGGTTCACCTCGGGGATGGGATAGCCGCCGACCATGCCGATGTTCTTCGACTTGGTCATGGCGCCGGCGATGATGCCGGAGAGGTAGGACGCGTCCTGGATGTAGTTATCGAAGGGGGCGAAGTTCGGCACGGCCTCGTCCGGCTTGAAGCTGGACCCCATCAGGAAGGCGACGTCGGGATAATCCTTCGCGACGGCGCGGGCCGCATCCTCGACGCCGAACACCTCTCCGACGATGAGCTTATGGCCGGCCTCGGCATATTCGCGCATCACCCGCTCATAATCATTGTTCGAGGTGTTTTCGGAATAGACATATTCGATGTCGCCGCGATCCTTGGCGGCGTTGGCCGCCTTGTGGATGCGGCTGACCCATTGCTGCTCGACCGGCACGGTGTAGACGGCCGCGACTTTCAGCGCCTCCTGGGCGAAGGCGCGCGTTGGCAGACCGGCCATCGCGGCAAGGGCCGCGCCCGCGCCGGCCGACTTCAACACCGCGCGACGCGATACGGCCGAAAAGACTTCGTTTCTAGGCATTTTTGACCACCTCTGGTTGGATTGACTTCCGTCCCGTTTTTTATCGTTTGGTAAACGGTATGCGAATTTCCGGGGCCTCGCAATCGGCGCACCGCAGCATTCCACCGGGGATGGCGGCAAAGCCGGTCAGGTTGCGAAAGCGGGCGTGACACTGTAGGCAGAACACAGGACGATCGCGCCGCGGACAAGGATCACGGCCGACAGAACGACCAGGCCTCCGGCTCGCAAAACAGGCGCGGCGGGATCGCATAGCGGAAGGATCGACAGATGGTAAAAAAGCCTAATTATAACCAGGAGCGCCGAGACCGCGACCGGATCAAGGCGGCCAAGAAGGCCGAAAAACAGAGCGCCAAGGTCGAGAAGACGGAACGCGCCAAGGCCGGCGAAATCAACGAGGTCAAGGCTCCGGAAGCGAAATAGCGGCCCATTTCGCCCCGGCGCAAAGTTGCGGCTCCGACCCGAAACAAACGGCAAGGACGACGACGTGAAGCCAATCGCGGCGGAACAGAAGATCGCCAGGACGGATGCGGCAGCCCGTCAGATCATGAACGCGGAGCTTGCCGCGCGCGAGAAAAAGACGGCGCGGCTCAGGGAGCTTCGGCTCGAAAAGGAGAAGTCGGAGCGCCTGGAGCAGGCCGGGAAGCCGGCCGTGTCCAAGCGCAGATCCCACAAGGGCCCCCGAGCCTGATCGACCGACAGCAGCCGGCTACGCCGCCTTTTCGCTGACCAGAACGTCGGCTTCGCGCGCCGCCGCGATGAAGGCGCGCCTGGCGGTCATCACCGGCTTGTCGCCGGCGATTGCGTCATGGCAGGCCTGCAGCGCCGCCCGGTGCTTCGGGCTCTTCTTTCCCGGCCATTTGTTGAGCAGGTAGTCGGAGGCCTCGCGGGCCGTCCTAAGCATAAGATTGTCGCCGGTCTCGCCGGATTTCACCGTGAGCGGCACTTCGAAGCGATCTTGTTTCATTGCCGCTCTTACGCCATCGCCGCCGACAAAGCGAGCGACCAAGGCGATTTGGTTTGCGGAGGCAACGTCAAAAAAGTTTGAACCGGCGGGACGAAAAAAATCGCGCCATCTATGTGATTGCAATTCAACGGCAATCGAGCACACGCAATGCCGGCCCGACGTCCCGATGCGCGGGTCCAGACACGTCTCCGGGTTGAATCACGACACAGTCGCATCTACGTGACCGGCTCTTGCGTAACTGCGTTTTCATTGGCTGTTTCCCATGCCAAGAGAAATTTCCCGGGCAGGCGAACTGCCCGTGACGAGGCCCGCTTCGGGTGGTGGACCAGACCGGCACATGCGGTATAGTGGGCTGAACCGGGCTTTTTGAAGAGACGGGCCGCAGGGCCAAATTGAGGACGATTTGGTAATGATGCGGCGCTTCGAAGACGCTCGGATCCTGATGTACAGCCACGACACGTTCGGGCTGGGACACTTGCGGCGATGCCGCACGATCGCTCACTCGCTGGTCGAGGACTATCGCGGCCTCCAGGTGCTGATCGTCTCCGGCGCGACCATCGCGGGCGCCTTCGACTACCGGGCGCGCGTCGACTTCGTGAAGATTCCCAGCGTCATCAAGCTGCGCAACGGCGAATACACGTCGCTTGCCCAGCACATGGATCTGCAAGAGACGCTGAAAATGCGCCAGTCGATCATCCGCCACACCGCCGAGAGCTTCCAGCCCGACATTTTCATCGTCGACAAGGAGCCGATGGGCCTGCGTGGCGAGGTAGAGGAGACGCTATCCTATTTGAAGACGCGCGGAACCACGCTGGTGCTCGGCCTGCGCGAGGTGATGGACGCGCCTCATCTGCTCGATGCGGAGTGGAAGAAGAGCGACACGATGCGCAAGATCGACCGCTTCTACGATATGATCTGGGTCTATGGCCCGCCGGATTTCTATGATCCGCTAACCGGGCTGGAGGTGCCGTCCAGCGTGCGCGCCAAGATGAATTTCGTCGGCTTCCTGCAAAGAAGCCTGTCGCACGACGAATTGCCCGACCATCGCCCGGAGGGCGACTACATCCTCGTCACCACCGGCGGCGGCGGCGACGGGGCAGACCTCATCCACGACGTCATCGACGCGTACCGGCAAGACCCCGAACTCCAGCACAAGGCGCTGATCGTGCTCGGCCCTTATATGCCCGCCCGCAAACGACGCAAGCTGATCAAGAAGGGGGCGCAGATCCCGCACATCAGGATCATCGAATTCGACAATCGCATGGAAGAGCTTATAGCCGGCGCCAAGGCGGTGGTGGCGATGGGCGGCTACAACACCTATTGCGAGATCCTGTCCTTCGACAAGCCGGCGCTGATCGTGCCTCGGGTCAGGCCGCGCGAGGAACAGTTGATCCGCGCCCGCCGCGCCGCCGAACTGGGACTTATCGAAATGCTGCTGCCGGAAGAGGCCGAAGACGCCAAGCGCTTTGCGCAAGCGCTGAAAGCCCTGCCCGGCCGCCCCGCTCCGTCGCAGAGCAGCCCCGACCTGAGGCTGGGCGGTCTCCCCAACATCTCCGAAATCGTCGGCGAATGGCTCGACGAGCGCTCCCGTCCTCATTTCTCGGTCGTAGAAGGCGCGAGCTGACTTTTGTCCGAACGCCGCAAGATCGCCGTGGTGCTGAAGGGCTATCCGCGCCTGTCGGAGACCTTCATCGCCCAGGAACTGCTGGGCCTGGAGCGCGCGGGGCTTGAACTCGTTCTGGTGTCGCTGAGAAAGCCGACCGACACCAAGCGCCACCCTGTGCATGAGGAAATCCGGGCACAGGTGCACTACCTGCCGGAATATCTGCATGAGGAGCCGTGGCGAGTCGTCCGTTCGCTGCTCACCTGCCTGACAAAACCAGGCTTTGCGCGGACGGCGCGGGCATTCATCTCCGATCTGCGGCGCGACCGCACGCGCAACCGCATCCGCCGCTTCGGCCAGGCCTTGGTGCTGGCAGCGGAATGGCCGGGCGACGCGGAGTGGCTGCATTCGCATTTCATCCACACGCCGGCCTCGGTCACGGCCTATGCCAGCCTGCTCCGCGGCGTGCCTTGGACCTGCTCGGCCCACGCCAAGGACATCTGGACTTCGCCCGACTGGGAACTCGCCGGCAAGCTCGCTTCGGCGCGTTGGGTGGTGACCTGCACGCGGACCGGCTTCGAGCACCTCAAGGCGCTGGCGGGCGGCAAGGGCCGGGTGCATCTCAGCTATCACGGCCTCGACCTTGCCCGCTTCGGGCCTTTCGACGGCAAGCGGCCCGAGCGCGACGGTTCTGATCCCGCCGATCCTGTGCTGCTCGTCAGCGTCGGGCGGGCGGTCGAGAAGAAGGGCTACGACACGCTGCTTCGGGCGCTGGCGCTGCTGCCGGCCGATCTTTCGTGGCGCTTCGAGCATATTGGCGGCGGCGAGCAACTGGACCGGCTCGAAGCGCTGGCCGGCGAACTCGGCATTGCAGGGTGCGTCACATGGAAGGGGGCGCTGGCGCAGGAGGAGGTGCTGGCGCATTACCGCCGCGCCAACATTTTTGCGCTGGCCTGCCGGATCGCCGCAGATGGTGATCGAGATGGCCTGCCCAACGTGCTGGTCGAGGCGGCCAGCCAGAAGCTCGCCTGCGTTTCGACCAACGTTTCCGGCATACCGGAACTCCTGACTGACGGCGAGAACGGGCTTGTCGCGCCGCCGGACGATCCCGGCGCGCTTGCAGGCGCGCTGGAGCGGGCGATCCGCGAGCCGGCGCTGAGGAAACGGCTCGGCGAAGCGGCCGACAGGCGCGTGCGGGGGCATTTCGACCATATGTCGAGCATCCGCCAGCTCACGGCCCTGTTCGAGGAAGAGTGGCGCAAGGCGAAATGACACAACCCCGCGTCCTTTTCTATGTCCAGCATCTTCTCGGCATCGGCCATCTGGCGCGCGCAAGCCGGGTGGCGACCGCACTCGCCGAAGACGGCTTCGCCGTTACCGTCGTGACCGGCGGAACGCGCGTGGCGGGATTTCCCGGACCGGGCGTGGCCCATGTCGAGCTGCCTGCAGTGACTTCGGGGGACCAGGGGTTCTCCGGCCTGGCCGATCTCGACGGCAATCCCGTGGACGAGGCTTTCAAGGCGCGACGCCGCGACATGCTGCTGGCGCTGTTTGCCGAAACGCGGCCCGATATCGTGGTCATCGAGGCATTCCCGTTCGGCCGCCGCCAGATGCGTTTCGAACTCTTGCCGCTGCTCGACGCAGTCGTGTCGGCCTCGCCGAGGCCACGTCTGGTGACTTCGGTGCGCGATATCCTGCAGGAGCGGGTGAAGGCCGGACGGAACGAGGAGAGCGCAGAACTCGTCGACCGGCATTTCGACCTGGTCATGGTGCATGGCGATCCTGATTTCGCCAGGCTGGACGAGACCTTTCCGCTCGCCGCCGGCTTTTCGGAGAAGGTCGCCTATACCGGCCTTGTAGCCGGCCCCGGACCCGAGCCCGCGGCGGAAAATTTCGACGTGCTGATATCGGCCGGCGGCGGGGCGGCGGGCGCCGAACTCGCCCGCTCCGCTGTGGAAGCCGCCAAGCTGCTGCCGGACTCCGGCAGATGGTGCCTGATCACCGGGCCAAATCTTCCGCAGCCGGATTTCGATGCGGTGATGGCTGCCGCGCCGCCAAGTCTTGAAGTGTTCAAGTTCCGCAGGGATTTCGCGAGCCTGCTGGGCGGCGCGCGGCTTTCCGTCTCGCAGGCGGGCTACAATACGGTCTGCGACATACTGCGCGCCGGCTGCCGTTCGGTTCTGGTCCCGTTCGCCGCCGGCGGCGAAACCGAGCAGGAGTTCCGGGCCGACCGGCTCGAGCGGCTCGGCCTAGCCTCCGTGGTCAACGAAGCCGGCCTGACCGCCGCCCGGCTCGCCGAAGCGATCGCGGCATCGTTGGCCGGCCTCCATCCACCACGTCATCCGCTCGACCTGGATGGAGCGCGCAAATCGGCGCAGGTCTTGCGCGGGCTGCTTGCGAGCTAAACCGTCCCGATCAGCATGAATCTGGTGTATTTCTTCATCGGCAGCTCACCGGAAAACGCGATCTCGCGCAATCCGGCCAGCTTCTCGAACTCGTCGAGCGACGCGACGCAGGCAATATGGGTCGGTTCGCTGAAATAGTCGTTGGACTGGAGCAGCACGCGCGTGCCGGACGGAAGCAGGCCAAGCCAGGCGCGCAGGTCGGCTATGTGCTCGCAACTGGTGTTGATCACCAGATCAGGCGCGCCTCCGGCATAATCGAGCCCATACATGTCCGCCGTAGCGGCGCGGAAGCGGTCCTTCCATCGGTCGTTCAACGTCGCCGCCACTTCGGCCACGCCCGGGTCGATATCGATGCTTTCGATGGCGTCGATGTCAAAGCGGGGATCGTCGAAGAACATCGCCGCGAGCACGCCATACCAGCCGCCGACGATCCAGATGTTCGCGAATCGCCCACCGCAGCTTTCGTAAAGCTTGTCGCGGGCCCACAATTTGCAGGCGACCTGCTTATGGTTGAAAGCATTGCCGACGTCGGCTTGCGGGTGCCTGGCGATGACTTTTGCGAGGCCTCCGACCAGAGAACAGCCGCAGTAGGCGGCGATTCCGCGGGTCAGATCGAATGCTGTTTCGTGCCAGTCGGCGACGGTATCGGGCTGGGTGGCGTCCATGATGCACGTGTTGTAAGCTCCGTCCATCCGGGGTGCAACCAACGCAATCTGACCTTATGAACCTGAAACCGTTCGAAGCCGTTCCGCCGCTCGACGGCGCCGGACAGGATCTGCCGCACCTGTCGGGTCCGGCCGCCGCGATACGCCACGTGCTGGCGGCGCATTTCGTGCGCGAATGCCCGCATGTCCTCGAAATCGGCGGACATCTGCGGCCAATAACCGGTTACCTCACGCATGCGCCCCTGTCGGTGACGTCGATCGATCCGAAGACCGCCGAATACGAGGCGGAAGAACTCAATGGCCGGCCCTGCCGCGTTCGCCACATCGCCCGCAAGTTCCAGGATGTCGAACTCGACTACGCGCCGCGGAGCTACGGCCTCGTGCTGCTCGGTTATTCGCTGAAGCCGTTCGGCAGGCGCGAACCGCTCGGGGAACTCCTGTTCTCGCTGGTCGACAATGCCGGCGTGGTTGTCATCGACTATACGCCGGAGTTGGAACGCGCGGCCTCGCAGGTTCCGGCAATTCTTTCGCGCCCTACGCTCGCCAGCCATTGCAGCTTCGAACTCAAGCTCGAAGATCCGCAGATCGCCGCCACGCCCTATGCCACGCGGCGCTTCCACGTGCTTCATCCCTCCGGTTCAGCGGCCTGAGCTCGCCCATGGAACCAAGCCTGGCCCGCTACATCTGGATGCATACCTGGAGGCAGCAGCTCTGGATCCTGGCGGTCGTCGCCGCCTCGATGGTCCCGTTCTACCTGTCGTTCAACCTGCCGAAGCTGATCGTCAACGGTCCGATACAGGGCCAGGGGTTTGAGACTCCCGGAACCACGCAGCCATTCCTGCCGATGGTCTACGACCTGCCGTTCTTCGGCGAAGTCACGTTCTTCTCCGGATTCCAGCTCGACCGCGAACAGACGCTTTTCGCGCTCAGCATGGTGTTCCTGCTCCTGGTGATCGTGAACGGCCTGTTCAAGCTCTACATCAACACCTACAAGGGCCGCCTCGGCGAAAGGATGCTGCGGCGCATTCGCTTCGAACTCGTCGATCTCGTGCTCAGATTTCCGCCTCACCAGTTCAAGCGGGTGAAGTCCGCGGAAATCGCGACCATGGTGAAGGACGAGGTCGAGCCGCTCGGCGGCTTCATCGGCGACGCCTTCGTGCAGCCCGCACTGCTCGGTGGGCAGGCCCTGATGGCTATGCTGTTCATCATGCTCCAGAATTTCTGGCTCGGGCTGGTCGCCTTGGTGATTGTCACGATCCAACTCGGCATCATACCGAGGATGCGGCGCAGGTTGATCGAACTCGGCCGCCAGCGGCAGCTTACCGCCCGACAGCTTTCCGGCCGGGTCGGCGAGATCGTAGACGGCATCGGCGCCATCCACATCCACGACACGTCGAACTACGAGCGCGCCGATATCGCCGCGCGGCTCGGCCGCATCTTCAAGATCCGCTACGACCTCTACCAGTGGAAATTCCTGGTCAAGTTCATCAACAACTTCCTGGCGCAGGTCACGCCGTTCCTGTTCTACCTGATCGGCGGGTACCTGGCCCTGCAGGGCCGCCTCGATGTCGGGCAGCTCGTGGCCGTGATCGGCGCCTACAAGGATCTGCCCGGCCCGATGAAGGACCTGATCGACTGGGACCAGGCGCGCCAGGACGTGCAGGTCAAATACGCGCAGGTGGTCGAGCAGTTCAGCATCGACCATATCGTGGATTCCCGCATCCAGGCCGTGTCGCCGGAAAGCGTCCCGGCGCTGGACGCGCCGATCGCCGCCGTCAATCTGTCGCTGGTCGACGATAGCGGCGCAAGGCTGCTCGAACACGTCTCGGTGCAGATCAAGCCGGGCGAAACGGTGGCAGTGGTCGGAACCGCTGCAGGCGGCGCGGAGGTATTCGCCGAAGCGGTCGCACGGCTGATCTGGCCCGAAAGCGGCAGGATCGCCATTGGCGGCACCAATCTTCTGGACTTGCCGGAATCGGTGGTGGGGCGGCGTATGGCCTACGCCTCGTCCGATGCGTTCCTCTCGCAGGGGACGCTGAGCGACAATCTGCTTTACGGCCTCAAGCACGCGCCGCTGACGCCCACGGTCTATGAAGGTGAAGAGGCGTCTCAGCGCCATTGGGAGATCGGCGAAGCGCGTAAGGCCGGCAATCCCGATTTCGACCTGAACAGCGACTGGGTCGACTATGCGGCGGCCGGCGCGACAGGACCGGATGACATACTGATGATCGCCCGGCCCGTGCTCGACGCCGTGGCGCTGTCGCGCGACATACTGGATTTCGGGCTCAGGGCGTCGGTCGACCCGTCACGGCATAGTGAAATCGTCGGGCGGATCGTCGAATTGCGGCTGGCGCTGCGCGAACGGCTGGCGGCGGAGGAATTGAGCGGACTGGTCGTTCCGTTCGAGCCCGGCGCCTACAACCAGCAGGCGACGGTCGGCGAAAACCTGCTTTTCGGAACCGCGACCGGCCCGGAGCTTGCGGGCAAGGCGCTTGCGGCAAATCCATACTTCCTGTCCGTGCTCAAGTCGGCCGGCCTCGATGAGGTCCTTTACGCGATGGGTCTCGAGATCGCGGGCAACGCCATCGAACTGTTCAGCGACCTGCCGCCCGACCACCCGTTCTTCCAGCAACTCGCCTTCATGACAGCCGACGAGATTCCGGGCTACAAGGTGCTGCTGCAAAAGCTCAAGGGGCGCGGCTACGCCACCGTTTCGGAGGAAGACCGCGCGCAGATCATCATGCTGAGCTTCGCCTATATCGAGCCGCGGCATCGTTTCGGCCTTCTGACAGAGGATCTGATGGCAAGGATCGTCGACGCCCGCAGCCGCTTCTACGAGGGTCTGCCGGCGGGCCTTGCCGGCGCTATCGAGCGCTATGATCCGATGCGCTTTAGCACCGCGGCCAGCCTGATGGACAACGTCCTGTTCGGGCGGATAGGGCACAACCATCCGGAGGGGCCGGACCGCATCCGCTCGATCGTGCGCGAGATACTCGACAAACTCGGCCTCGAGGATGAGGTTCTGAGCATCGGCCTAGAATTCAATGTCGGCGTAGGCGGCAGACGCCTGACCGGCGCGCAGCGCCAGAAGCTGGATTTGGCCCGCGCGCTGCTGAAACGCGCCGATTTCATTATTCTCAATCGGCCCTTGTCGGCGCTGGACCAGCGCGCGCAGGACCAGATTGTGCGCAATGTACTGAAGGAAGCAAAGCGGGACGGCCGCAATCCTGCTATAATCTGGGTGCTGCCAAATCCAGCTATGGCGCAACTGTTCGACCGCGTGATCGTTTTCCATAGCGGAGAATTGGTTGAGGATGGAACACACGCGACACTTTCCGAAGGAAACGGTATCTTCAGAGGATTGTTGTCCTGATGTTTTCGGACAGCTTTGATTGGGGCAAGGGATAGGGTCATGCTTCTCAACGATGAAGTCGGAATGCTGCGGCGGGTTCCGCTGTTCTCTAATGTCGAGCCGGCCAAACTCAAGCTTCTAGCGTTTACGTCCGACCGCGTGAGCTACAATGCCGGCCAGATCCTGTTTCATCAGGGCGACGAAGGCGACGCGGCCTATGTTGTCCTCTCCGGCAAAGCCGACATCATCGTCGACTCGCCGAGCGGCCAGATCAAGGTGGCGGAGGTAGAACCCAACGAAATCGTCGGCGAGATCGCGATACTGTGTGATGTGTCGCGTACGGCCACAGTACAGGCGTCGGTTCCCCTCGAGGCGCTGCGCATCCGCAAGGACCACTTCCTGCGGCTGCTGCGGGAATTTCCGGAGATGACCATCGAGATCGTCCGGGTGCTTGCCGACCGGCTGGGCCACACGACCGCGGAACTGTCCGACGAGCGCAGCAAGGCGCGCCAGGCGAAGCACTAGGCGCACCCGTTTCGCCCGGCCGCGGACGCGGCGTAAATTGAACGAAAGGCTGTGAGTTGCCTGTCTCGCTATATTGCGCCAGTCTGGCTAGGATGGCTCCCCGACGAGAGCCGACGGGCGAAGATATAGAATGAACCATGACTTGTTCCGGGTCCGATTCTGGGGAGTTCGCGGCAGCGTCCCCGTTTCGGGCGCCCAGTATCAGCGCTACGGCGGCAACACTATATGCGTGGAGATGCGCTGCGGGCCGCACACACTGCTCTTCGATGCCGGATCAGGCGCCCGCCCGGCCGGCGAGGAGTTGATGGCGGCGGGCGTCGACCAGTTCGACCTGTTCTTCACCCACTGCCACTACGATCACATCATCGGCCTGCCGTTCTTCTTTCCGCTTTACAATCCGCGCATCGGCGTCACGACGTGGTCGGGTCACCTCGCCGGCCGCATGACCACCCTGGAAATGGTGAGCGAATTCATGCGCCCGCCCTGGTTTCCGGTCGCCATGGAAGTGTGCCGGGCGTGTATCGGGACGCGCGACTTCGTCGCCGGAGACGTCCTGAAACCGCAGGAAGGCGTGACGATCAGGACCGGCAACCTGAACCATCCGGGCGGATGCATCGGCTACCGCGTCGAGTGGGGCGGCCGCGCGGTGTGCGTGATCAGCGATACCGAACATGAGCCCGGCAGACTCGACCCAGTCGTGCTGGCGCTTATCCAGGATGCCGACCTGGTGCTCTACGACTGCACCTATACCGAGGAAGAAATGCTGCGCAAGCGCGGCTACGGCCACTCGACCTGGCAGCAGGGTGTCAAGCTTTGCGAGGCGGCAGGCGCGCGCCGGCTGGCGATTTTTCACCATGATCCGTCGCGCACCGACGACCAGCTCGCCGTGATAGAGAAAGAGGCAATGGCAGCCTTTCCCGGCGCATTCGCCGCTCGCGATGGGCAGACGCTGGAATTTCCGCGATTGAAGCTGCCCAAGCCGTCGCCTCTCAGGCAAGCAACTCGCCAACCGACCGCCAACGGCAAGCGCCGTTCCGTGCGGTGACCTCGAACAGGCGATCGAGGAACGCCCAGGCAGTCTCGTCGTGGACCAGATGATGGCTCAACAGGCCGACGGGACCGCCCTCGCCCCGGAATGCACGTTCAAGCTGCTCCACGATTTCAGAAATGAGCGCCGCATGGTCGCGGCCCCCTCGACTGCCGCGCCAGTCCATGATGTCCACGGTGCTGTTGAACACGGGAATCGGGCTCGGCCTGGGAGCGCCGAACACAGACACTGCCGCGAAGCCGATGCCTGCCAGGTCCGGCAGCAGGTTTGCATCTATCCTGTTCCATGGCGGCACAAGCAGTGGCGCGAAGCGGCCTGCATGCAGTCGCTCCAGGCGCACAACGCCCTCGGCGAGTTCCCCCAGCACGATTTCTCGGGGGCGATGAAGCCCCAGTTCCTGCTTCTTCTCGCCTTCCGGCGCATGGTTTTCGTGCGACCAGCCATGCACCGCCACCGTCACATGCGCTTCGCCAGCCAATCGTCTCGCAAGAGCTTCGCCCGTCGGAGCGGGAACGACCGCCAGCGCAACCGGAACGCCATAGGTGGCGGTCATGCGGAGCAGCCGGTCGAGCGCAGCGGCCGGTTCGATGGCGTCATCGTCGCGCAGCCAGAACTCAGCGGTTCGGCCGGCTTGACGCCAGCGCGCCAGTTCGGTCGTAAGCGGTTGCCAGGTTTCGTCAGATCTCATGCGCCGACCCTCGGCAGGATCGTCGCCAGACGCTTCGCAGCAGCCTCGAGCGAGCGCTCTTCGAAAACGAACCGCCGCGCGGCTGCGCCCAGTTCCAGACTTTCAGATCCATTCGTCAGCAATCGCTCAATGGCTCCAGCGAGGGCAGCGATGTCGCCCGCCTGCGTCAGCAGGCCGGTTATGCCATGCCGGACGACCTCCGGCACGCCCGCTATATGTTGAGCCACCACCGGCAAACCTGCCGCCTGGGCCTCGAGATAGGCAAGACCATAGGCTTCGCCGCAACCCGGCCAGACATAGATGCCCGCCCCGCGCAGCAGGTTCGGCACTTCCGCCGGCCGCCTTTCGCCCAGCCATTCGATACGGCCGGGGGCGATGCGCGAAAATTCTGCTTCGACCTCCGCGCGGCAGGCGCCGTCGCCGACAATAGACAGCCGCCACGGCAGGTGCGGGAGCATTTCCAGCGCCCTTGCGAGCATCCTGTAGCTTTCCATCTTGTCGCCGGGCCGCATCATGCCGACGGCGATCAATTTGGACAGGTCGGGTGTCGGCGGCGGCGCGGCGAAAGCCGCGACATCGATGAAAGGCGGCAGCATCTCGAAGCGGCCCTGCGGCGCGATTTCGGCCAGTCCGCCCCGATCCCGGGCTGTGAAGCAGATGTTCAGCGCCGCCTTCCTGACGCTATCAGCCAGGTCCGCCTGCGTTTGCGCCCATATCCCGACGTTTCGGCGGCCCGAATAAGAGGCTTCCGCGGTCACATAAGGAATGGCGAAGCGGGTGGTGAGCCTTGGCCCGATGAGGTCGGGCGCCTTGTAGTAGGGGTGGTAGCAGAACCAGAGGTCGGGCTTTTGCCCGGCTTCCCACAAGGCCGAAAGGCGGGCGATTTCACGCTCGGCTTCGGCCAAGGCGGCAGCATGCGACTCAACCGTCGGGGTTGCGGAAAAACTGCGAAACTCCGAGGCCAGTTCGACCGTATTTCCGGCAAGTTGCAGCGCCGCCTTCAGCATCTGCGCCATCTGGCGATCGCCCGACGGCACGGGATGATCCGGCGATTTGAGCGGGGCGTAGTAGGCAATTCGCATTGCGCCACCTATCTGGTGAATCCGGCGCAAGTCAATTTCGGGTCACCTCGGATTGATCGCCAGCCAGCGGGGAGATGTGCTATTTCACAGACCATGGAAAACAAGCTCCTCGATCGACCGTTTCTAGAGACGCTGCCGGTGTTTGCGCAGTTCGAGGGCGTGGCAGACGCCGACAACTACCGCGCGCTGCCCGACGACTGGTCGCTGGCCACGGCCGATATCGTCGACTCGACCAAGGCGATTGCAGCCGGAGGCTACAAGTCGGTCAACATGGCCGGCGCGAGCGTGATTTCGGCGCTGCTCAATGCGCTCGGCCGCCGCGACCTGCCCTTCGTGTTCGGCGGCGACGGGGCGCTGGTCGCCTTCCCCGCCACGGCCACCCCGACCGTCCGCGAGACGCTGTCGGCCGTCCAGGCCTGGGTGGCGGACGAGCTGGACCTGACGATGCGCGCGGCAATCGTGCCGATAGCCGACATCCGCGCCCGGGGACTGGACGTTCGTGTGGCGCGGTTCCAGGCCAGCGGCGAGGTTTCCTACGCCATGTTCACCGGAGGCGGCGCCAGCTGGGCGGAAGCCGAGATGAAGGCCGGCCGTTTCAGGATCGAGCCTGCCCCGTCGGGCATGCGGCCGGATTTGGCCGGACTGTCGTGCCGCTGGAACCCGATCGAGGCGCGGCATGGCGAGATTGTCTCGATCATCGCCGTTCCGGGCGCGGCGGGCAGCGGCAAGGCGTTTCAGCAATTAGTGGCCGACATCGTGGCGCTGGCCGGCGAGGAGGAACGCGGCGGCCATCCGGTGCCGCTGGAAGGACCCGGTTTCAGCTTCCCGCCCGAGGGGCTCGAGGCCGAGGCGCGCGCGCTGGCGCCCAAAGGAAAACGGTTCTGGCCGAAACTGATGATCCTGGGCCAAACCGCGCTCATCGGCGTGCTTTCGAAGTTCCGCATGTCGCTTGGGCGATTCGATCCCATCCAGTACCGGAGCGATGTCGTCCGGAATTCCGATTTCCGGAAATTCGACGACGGGTTGAAGATGACGGTCGATCTAGACCGTGAGAGCCTGAGGCGAATCGAGGAGCGGCTGGAGCGGGCCGAGCGCGAAGAAGTCTGCAGCTACGGGCTGCACCGGCAGGATTCGGCGCTGATGACCTGCATCGTCGCCACCCCGCTGCAGCGCGACCACATTCACTTCATCGACGGCGCTTCGGGCGGATATGCGATGGCCGCCACAAGTCTGAAAGCGAAAACGGCAGCTTGATCTTCGGCGACGGCAACCCTGTTACAGACCGCCGGCGCCACCTATATGAAAACTCCAGATTGCAATCCCGAGCCGAATTTCATGAGCCGGACACTCGAACCCGCGGAGCCGATCGCAACTGTCGACATCCGCTATGCCGGACGTACGGTGTCGCTTCCGGACATGTGCGAATATTCGAAGTTCTATGGCAAGCTTGCCGGCGGATGCTGGGAGGCCAACACCTTCGCCACGCTTGCGCGCAATCTCGATCGCGATACGGTGCTGGTCGATATCGGCGCATGGATCGGCGTGACGCCGATGTGGTCGGCCCAGATCGCCAGGAAGGTGATCGCGGTCGAACCCGATCCGAAGTGCGTCGCAATTCTCAATTGCCTTACACCGGCCGCCGGCAACGTTACGGTTATCGAAGGCGCGCTCACCGACCGCAGCGAGGTCGCCATCCACGCGGTCGACGGCTTCGGCAGTTCGGAAACCAGCGTTCTCGACATAGGTGACGGCGCGCAGGCATCCGTCCGCGGTTTCGGCATCGACGAAATCATGCGCCATGCCGAGGGCGCGCCGGTCTTCGTGAAGATCGACATCGAAGGCTACGAGTACGAGATCGCGCCGGAACTCTCGAAGCTTCAAAATTACCCGCTGCGCGGGTTGCAGATCGCAGTCCACCCTCAGCTTTACGAGAAAAGTCTCAAGGGCAACCGGCTGTGGCGGAGGCTGCGGACGGCATGGGCGACGTGGCGGCTCGGGCGGCTTCTGGGCCGTTTCATTCCAGGCCCCACGCTCCACAAATTCGAGGGTCTTGGGTCCTACATTCTGGGGGGAATCTTGTTTCGCGGCAAACCAAAGGGGGCGGATTTCGTATTCGAGCGCAATTCCGCTCCAACCTCCGAGGACAAACCATGAGCACCACACATGCGGACGTTTCCACTATCCTTCTGGACAAGGTCGCCGACTGGCTGACGCATTCGTCGCTCGCAGGCGACGACCTCGAGACCATGGTGCGGGGCTTTTGCGAGAGGCTGGCGGGAGCGGGTCTTCCGCTGGTGCGCGTCCATATGTCGTTTTCCATGCTGCACCCGCTCTACGATGCCCTCGGCTTCACCTGGGAGCGCGCCAGCGGCATGCATGTCGAGGGCTTTCGCAAGAAGCCGGGCGAAACGCCCGAGCGGTTCCTGCGCAGCCCCTACTACCATCTCCTGAACAACAATCTGGATCACCTGCGGCGCCGCATCGATCCCGAGGCGCCTTCCGAATTCCCCATTTTCGACGACCTCAAGCAAATGGGCGTCACCGATTATCTGGCCTTCAGGCATTCGTTCAGCGCAAATTCCAACCAGGGCATGCTCGGATCGTGGTCGACCGACAGTCCCGGCGGATTCAGCGAAAGCGCCATCGCGGCGCTGCTGCGCATCCAGAACCATCTGGCGGTGGCAGCCAAGATGGCGGTGCTCAACAAGCTCGCCGACAACATGCTCACCACCTATCTCGGGGGCGACGCCGGCAAGCGTGTGTTGAACGGCCAGATCAAGCGCGGCGAGGGAGACACGATTCGCGCGGCGCTGGTGATGGCCGACATGCGCGGCTCGACCATACTGGCCGAGAGGGAGGGGCGCGAGGTCTATATCGAGACGCTGAACCGCTTCTTCGACGCCATCGCCGCGCCCTTTAATCGCAGGGGCGGCCAGATCATGAGCTTTCTCGGCGACGGCTTTCTGGCCGTGTATCCTTGCGATCGGCACCGGGAGCCTTCTGAAATGGCCTGCCGGGCGGCGCTCGCCGCAGCTTTCAAGGCCAGCGCGCGAATGGCGGATCTCAACGAGGAACGGAAACAGAAGGGTCTTGCGGAAATCGGCTACGGCATTGGGCTGCATGTGGGCAACGTGATGTTCGGCAATGTCGGCCTGACCGACCGGCTCACGTTCTCGGCATTCGGCTCGGCCGTGAACGAGGTGCAGCGGCTGCAGATGCTGACGAAGAAATATCCTCAACGCCTCATCGCCAGTAAGGATTTTGCAACCTACACCGGTGGAGGATGGGTGACGCTCGGCAAGGAGAAGCTGGCAGGCGTCAAGCAGAAACTGACGGTGCTCCATCCCGATGTTTCCGACGTCGATCTCGCGGATGAGGACGGCTTCGAGGTCACCTACGACAGCATGTCGGACGCGGAGCAACTGATGCTCTTGATTCGCGGAGGCGGCCAATCCATGATCGAAGTGAACGGGGGCAAAAAGTTGCAATGAACAATCGAACAATCCGCTCCGTCGGCCTGGCGGCCGCCATTTGCATGTGCTGCCAGTCGGGCGCGTCGGCTAATTCGGATGTTCTTATCGATGGCTTCGACGGACCGGATTTTTCCGAGGACGGCGGGCTATACTACAAGGAAAATTTCGAGCAGAGCGCGGGTCGGGTCGAGTTCCAGAGCGCGGTGACGCGCAATGGCGGCGGCGCGCTGAAACTGAGCATCAAGCCGCTCTGCGGGGCGGACGCGGACGGCTGCAGCGAGCGCGCGGAAATCTGGGAAAAGCCCAAGTTGCGCGTGCCCTACGACCAGGGCGTCTGGTATGGCTTTTCCGTCAAGCTTGCCGATCCGGTGCCGAATGACGACCATCGCTACCTGATCGCGCAGTGGAAACGGGAGATCGATCCGGGCGCTGAGGGCGATTTCAGCCCGTTCCTCGCCCTGCGACTGAGACAGGGGAAACTGTTCGCCACGGTCGAAACCAACTACATCGCACCAGCCGACAAGGGCGTGGAAGACGTCGCGGCAAACTGCTCGACCGGCGGAACGCCGGTCTGGCTGCGTCCCGAAACCAACCAGATGCGCGCGCTTGTGGCGACGGACGCCTCCTGGGGGCCGGAAGACGGCCTGCTGTTTCACGCCTGCACCGACGCCATAAAGATCATCGACCACGGCAGCAAGCTGCCGGCCCCCGATTCGGGCTGGATCGACTTTGCCATCTTCACCAAACCCGGGCCTGACGGCTCCGGCCACATCGAGCTTTATGCCAACGGAAAGCCCGTCGTGACCATCAAGGGACATATCGGCCACGCCGACAAGGGTCTGGGCAAGAACCAGTATTTCAAGTTCGGCCCTTATCGCGCCTCGCACACGACCGAGTGGACGGTATATTACGACGACTTCCGCCGCTCGCCGCGCTGCGTCGACGTGCTTGCCGATGCACCGTGCCCCATGCAGTGATCCCGCGGCGGTACAGCATGCCGTCCAACGTGTTTATTTTATCGATCCCTAACACTAGGCAGCCCTAGAACCGTACGATAATCTCCGGCTCGTCGAGCGGCAGACACGGGGAAGTTCAGCGCTCTGACAGGGGAACTGTGCGGGCGATGAATTCTGTTGCTGATCTTTTAAGGATCGAAGACCTCGGCATATCGTTTGCCATTGTTGGCGGCCCAGTCCATGCCGTGAAGAGGGCCAATCTGCGTATCCTTCCCGGAAAGGTGACGGCTCTGGTCGGCGAATCCGGTTCCGGAAAGTCGGTCATCAGCCAAGCCGTGATGGGGATTTTGCCCCAGTCGGCGCGCGTGCGCGGACGCATTCTGTTCGACGATCCCGAAAGCCAGTCAGGGCCGGTAGATATCCTGAAGATGCCGCGCGACGGACCTGAAATCAGGTCAGTGCGCGGTAGCCGCATCGGCAAGATCTTCCAGGAACCGATGACCTCGCTGTCGCCGCTGCACACGATCGGCGACCAGGTCGGCGAAGTGCTAAAGATCCATGCCGAAATGTCGAGCGCGGAGATCAAGGACCGCACAGTGGAGATGCTCGGCCTGGTCGGCTTTCCCAATCCCGGTCGCGCCTACGACATGTACCCGTTCGAGCTTTCCGGCGGCCTGAGGCAGCGCGCGATGATCGCGATGGCGTTGATCTGCCGGCCGGCGCTGCTGATCGCCGACGAGCCGACGACCGCACTGGACGTGACCATCCAGGCCCAGATCCTTCAATTGCTGCGCGACCTACAGAGCAAGCTCAACATGGCCATGCTGCTCATCACCCATGATCTGGGCGTGGTGGCCAATGTCGCCGACGAGGTCGTCGTCATCTACCATGGCGAGATCATGGAAGCCGGGCCGGTCGAGGCGATCTTCCGCAGGCCGGGACATCCCTACCTGAAGGGGCTGATGGCTGCCGTCCCGCATTTCGACATGAAACCAGGCGAGCGGCTGAAGGCGCTGCGCGAAGTGCCGGTAAATGTCGAGAACCTGCTCGGAAAGCAAAAGTCGGCGCAAGGTGGTTCGGAGATCCTGCTGTCCGTCTCCGGCGTGACCAAATCGTACACCACCCGAAAGTCCGGCTGGTTCGGCCAGAATGCCCAGGTCGCTGTACGCGCGGTCGACAATGTAAGCTTCGACATCAAGAGGGGCGAGTGCCTCGGTCTGGTCGGCGAGAGCGGCTGTGGCAAGACCACCGTCAGCAAGATCCTGATGCGGGCGGTGACGCCCGAAGCAGGTTCCGTCGTCTTCAACAGCGACCACGGGCCAATCGACATTCTGGCGGCCGAGGGCAAGGCGCTGCGCGTTCTGCGCACGAAGATCCAGATGGTCTTCCAGGATCCGGTATCGTCGCTGTCGCCGCGCATGACCGTCCAGAACATATTGAGCGAGCCGCTGGAAATCCACGACCGCGGCGACGCCCACACGCGCCTGGATACGGTGCGTTCGCTTCTGCAGGCGATCGGCCTCGACCAGACCTCGATCAACCGCTATCCGCACAGCTTTTCGGGCGGCCAGCGCCAGCGCATCGGCATCGCGCGCGCCCTGGCGCTCGGACCCGACCTACTCATCTGCGACGAACCTGTCTCGGCACTGGACGTTTCGGTGCAGGCGCAGATATTAAATCTGTTGAAGGATCTGCAGAAGGAACTTGGCCTGACCTACCTGTTCATCTCGCACAATCTTGCCGTGGTGGACTACATGGCCGACCGCATCGCGGTGATGTGCGGCGGGCGGATCGTCGAACTCGCTCCCCGCGAGACGCTGATGAAACGGCCGGTTCACCCCTATACCCGCTCGCTTCTCGCGGCCGTGCCGTTTCCGGATCTGGACCGGCCGCTCGACTTCAAGACACTCCATGCCAGCGGGGCATCCGACACCAGCGCCTGGGCGCCGCAGTTTCGGGATGATGGCGACGAGGATGCGCTGCAGCCCGCCGACCTCGGCGATGGCCACCTGGTTCTGGCGCGGCAAAGCGTCGACATTCGGGAGTTACGGCCATGATCACGCGGCGAACGGCCCTTGGCGTCATTGCTTCGGTGACACTGCCCGGGGTTCTTCGCGCCGCCGACCGGGAACCCGAATTCCTGAGGGCCCGGCTGGACGAAGGCAAGCTGCCGCCGGTCGCGCAACGCCTGCCGCGCACGCCGCGCATCGTCAAGGTCGCGTCGATGGGGCGCCAGCCCGGCCGGCATGGGGGGACAGTGCGGACTCTCATCGGAGGCCAGAAAGACATCCGGCTGATGACGATCTACGGCTATGCCCGGCTGGTCGGCTACGACGAAGCGCTCAACCTGCAGCCCGACATCCTTGAAAGCTTCGAGAGCGAGGAGGATCGGGTCTTCACCTTCCGGCTGCGCGATGGCCACAAATGGTCGGACGGCAGCTCGCTGACCACGGAAGATTTCCGCTACTGCTGGGAAGACGTCATCAACAACGAGGATCTTTCGCCGGACGGGCCCTCCGCTGAGTTGCTGGTGGACGGCAAGGGTCCGACTTTCGAAATCGTCGATCCGCTGACGATCCGCTATAGCTGGCACACGCCCAATCCGGACTTTTTGCCACAACTCGCCGCGACGCAGGCGCTGAGCATCGTGGTGCCGGCGGCCTATCTCAAGCAGTTCCACAAGAAATACCAGGACGAGGCGCGGCTCAAGGAGTTGATGAAGGAGAACAAGGCCAAGAAGTGGACCACGCTGCACATCCGCATGGCCAGGCAATACCGCCCGGAAAATCCTGAACTGCCGACGCTCGATCCCTGGCGCAACACCACGAAGCCGCCCGCCGAGCAGTTCGTTTTCGAACGAAACCCGTTTTTTCACCGCGTCGACGAAAACGGACTGCAACTTCCCTATATCGACCGCTTCGTGATGAACGTCAGCTCGTCATCCATCATTCCCGCCAAGACCGGCTCAGGCGAGAGCGACCTGCAGGCTATAAACATCGATTTCACCGACTATACTTTCCTGAAGGATGCGGAGAAGCGCTATCCGGTGAAGGTCAGCCTCTGGAAAAAGACGCTGGGTTCGCGCCTGGCGCTCCTGCCCAACCTGAACTCGGGCGACGCCGTCTGGCGGCCGTTGCTGCGCGACGTCAGGGTACGGCGCGCGCTGTCGCTGGCGATCGACCGGCGCGAGATCAACATGGCGGTGTTTTACGGGTTGGCCACGCCGAGCGCCGACACGGTGCTGCCCGACAGCCCGCTCTTCCGCCCGGAATATGCCGAAGCCTGGATCGCGCACGATCCCGACCAGGCTAACGCGCTGCTCGACCAGGCCGGGCTTCAGACCCTCGACGACGACGGCATCCGCGTGCTGCCGGACGGGCGCCGGGCGCAGCTGGTCATCGAAACCGCCGGCGAAAGCACACTCGAAACCGACGTGCTGGAACTGGTGACGGACCATTGGCGCAACGTCGGCATCTCCCTGTTCATACGCACCTCGCAGCGTGACGTGTTCCGAAGCCGAGCGCTGGCCGGCCAGATCATGATGTCGATCTGGTCGGGCATAGACAATGGCGTGCCGACCGCCAACATGAACCCCGGGCAACTGGCGCCGACAGGCGACGAACAGCTGCAATGGCCGGTATGGGGCATGCACTATGTCTCGAACGGCGAACAAGGCGCGGCGCCGGACCTGCCCGAAGCCGCGGAACTGCTGCGGCTGCTGAAGGAATGGCGGCATACCGCGACCATGCCGGAACGGACCGCCATCTGGCACAAGATGCTGTCGCTCTACACCCAGCAAGTGTTCTCGATCGGCATCGTGAACGGCACGCAGCAGCCGGTGCTTGCCTCGACCCGCATGCGAAACCTTCCCGAGCAGGGGCTCTACGGCTTCGATCCAACCGCCTATTTCGGGGTCTACATGCCCGATACGTTCTGGCTGGCCGAGGAAACCTGAACGTGCTGCGATACATCGTCTGGCGCATCGCCGTCATGATCCCGACATTGCTGCTCATCTCGGCGCTGATCTTCGTGATCATCGAGCTGCCGCCGGGCGACTATTTCGAAAGCTACATCGCCGAGCTCAGGGCTATGGGCGAAGGCGTGAACGAGGAGCAGATCGAGGCGCTCCGCGTGGAATACGGCTTCGACAAGCCGCCGATGCTGCGCTACTTCCACTGGGTGGCGGGCATGCTGCAGGGCGATTTCGGCTATTCGTTCGAATATCAGCTTCCGGTCGGCGAGGTGGTCGGTGACCGGCTGTGGCTCACCGTGCTGGTGTCGTTCTGCACCATCGTCTTTACCTGGATGATCGCTTTTCCGATCGGCATGTACTCGGCGACGCATCAGTATAGCTGGGGCGACTACGGGCTGACCTTCCTCGGGCTGCTCGGCATCGCCATCCCCAACTTCATGCTCGCGCTCATCCTCATGTATTTCGCCAACATCTGGTTCGGCACCTCGATCGGCCACCTGATGGACCAGAAGTACCTGTCCGAGCCGATGAGCTGGGCCAAGGCCAAGTCGATCCTCGAACACATCTGGATCCCGGTGATCATCATCGGCACGGCCGGCACCGCCGGTATGATCCGGCGGCTGCGCGCCAACCTGCTCGACGAACTCCAGAAGCAATATGTGATGACGGCGCGCGCTAAGGGCCTCCATCCGTTCAAGACGCTGGTCAAATACCCGATGCGCATGGCGCTGAACTTCTTCATGTCCGACATCGGATCGATCCTGCCGGCCATCATCTCGGGCGCCGAGATTACGGCGATCGTGCTTTCGCTGGAGACCACCGGGCCCATGCTGATCAAGGCTCTGCAAAGCCAGGACATGTATCTCGCCGGGTCGTTCCTGATGTTCCTGGCGTTCCTCACCGTCGTTGGCGTGCTGATCTCCGATCTGGCGCTGGCGCTCCTCGATCCGCGCATAAGACTACAGGGCGGCAGCACCAAATGAATGCACCGCTTCCCCCGCCCGGCGCTCCGCTGGAGCACTACGTCTCGACCGCGCCATTCGACCCCTATTCCGTCGAGGTGATGACGGAGGAACAGGCGCGCGTCTACCAGGCGTCGCAACTGCGGCTGATGTGGTGGAAGTTCCGGCGGCACCGGCTGGCGCTGGCCTCCGGCGTCTTCCTCGCCGCGCTCTACTTCATGATCCTCATCTGCGAGTTCCTGGCGCCTTACAATCTGCATACCCGCAACGTCGACTTCATCCATACGCCGCCACAGCCCGTGCATCTTTTCCATGAAGGGCAATTTGTCGGGCCGTTCGTCTATGGGCGGACTATGAATCTCAACATGGAAACGCTGAAGCGGGAATACACCGATGACCGCAGCAATGTGCAGCCGCTGCGGTTCTTCTGCCGCGGCGACGGCTATAAGTTCTGGGGCCTGTTTGAGGGCGACCTCCACCTGTTCTGCCCGGCAAAGGACGGCGAGGCGTTCCTGCTCGGCACCGACAGGCTCGGACGGGACGTACTTTCGCGCATCATCTACGGGGCCCGCATATCGCTGACGATCGGCCTTATCGGCATCGCTTTCAGCTTCGTCCTCGGCATCGTGATCGGCGGGCTGGCCGGCTATCACGGCGGCACGTTCGACCTCATCGTGCAGCGCATCATCGAGGTGCTGCAATCGATTCCGAGCATTCCGCTGTGGATGGCGCTGGCGGCGATCATGCCAGTGACGTGGAGCCCGATCCTGATCTATTTCGGCATCACGATCATTCTCGGCCTGCTCGACTGGACGGGCCTGGCAAGGGCGGTGCGCTCAAAGCTCCTGTCGCTGCGCGAGGAGGACTACGTGCTGGCGGCGCAATTGATGGGCGCGAAAAGCAGCCGGATTATCGGACGGCATCTGATCCCCGGGTTCATGTCGCATCTGATCGCAACGGCCACTATCTCGATACCGGGCATGATCCTGGGCGAGACAGCGCTAAGCTTCCTCGGCCTGGGTCTGAGGCCGCCCATCACCAGCTGGGGCATTCTTCTGACCGAAGCGCGCAGCGTCAGCGTGATCGCCTTCTATCCGTGGCTGCTCTACCCGATGATCCCGGTGATCCTGGTCATCCTCGCCTTCAACTTCCTCGGCGACGGTCTTCGCGACGCGGCGGATCCTTACCGGTAGGCGCGCGCTCTACGCGACTTGCGGGCGCGACGCCGGCTCGGCCGCCATGCCGTCGACGCGCACCGAATCGCCGCGGCCGATCGCGTAGTAGAGGAGGCCGTGGCGGCGTACAGCGTCCGGTTCGTAGAGGTTGCGCCCGTCGACGATGATCGGCGTGGCGAGATTGGCCTTCAGCCAGGCGAAGTCGGCGACGCGGAACTGCTTCCATTCGGTGCAGATCACCAGCGCATCAGCGCCGGCAGCTGCCTCCAGATGGCCCGAGGCCAAGGACAGGTCGGGACGGTCACCATAGTGCCGCCGCGCCTCCTTCATCGCTTCGGGGTCGAAGGCGCGCACGCTGGCGCCGGCCTCCCACAACGCTTCCATCAGCGTTCGGCTCGGCGCGTCGCGCATGTCGTCGGTGTACGGCTTGAAGGCCAGACCCCAGAGCGCGATCGTGCGGCCACGCAGATCGCCGTCGAAGGCCTGGGCCAACTTCCTGAAGAGCACACCCTTCTGCGCATTGTTGACGCGCTCCACCGCTTCCAGAAGCTCGGCCTTGAAGCCCGACGCCTCGGCGGTATGGGCCAGGGCCCGGACATCCTTGGGGAAGCACGAACCGCCATAGCCGCATCCGGGATAGATGAATTGATAGCCGATGCGCGGGTCGGAACCTATGCCCTGGCGCACCTCCTCGATGTCGGCGCCGACGCGTTCGGCGATATTGGCCATTTCGTTCATGAAGCTGATCTTGGTCGCCAGCATGGCGTTGGCGGCATACTTGGTCAGTTCCGCGGAACGGACGTCCATGCTGATCAGCTTGTCGTGGTTGCGGTTGTATGGGGCGTAGCAATCCTGCAGTTTCCTGCGGACGGCTTCCTTTTCCGTGCCGATGATGATGCGGGCGGGCTTGGTGAAATCCTCGATGGCGCTGCCTTCCTTGAGAAATTCCGGATTGGAGCAGACATCGAACTCGCAGCTGGCGCCACGCCGTCTCATCGCTTCGGCGATCGCGGCCTCGATCAGGTCGGCGGTGCCGACCGGCACGGTCGATTTACCGACCACGATCTTGTAGCGGTCGATGTGCTCGCCGATGGTTTCGGCCACCGCAAGAACATGGCTGAGGTCGGCCGAGCCGTTCTGTTGCGGTGGTGTGCCGACGGCGATGAAGATCAGGTCGGCGAAGCGTACACCCGCCGGCGCGTCGGTCGAGAACTTCAGCCGGCCCGCCTCCGCATTGCGGACGACCATCTCCCTGAGACCAGGCTCGAAGAACGGCACCCTGCCTTCCTTCAGCGTCGCGATCCGCTCGGCGTCCACATCCAGACACAGAACCTCATGACCGACATCGGCAAAGCAGGCTCCCGTAACTAGGCCAACATAGCCTGTCCCGAAGATGCTGAGTTTCATGCAAACGTTCCTCGAATGGCCGCGGGCCGGGTTGGGCGAATGGAAAGCACTGCATCAATACAGGCTGCGGGCGACAATGTTAACCGCCCGTACCCGATCGTCACCTGCTTGAAAACGCCCGGCGCGCAATTTCACGATGGTGCGCATGGAAACCAGCCTCGACCGAGGCAATCGTGGCGTTCAAATATCGCGGAGGTCCATCCGCTCGACGAATTTCCGGCCTTCGCTGTCGGTGAAGTACCGGTATTTGTGGTCTCCCGGCCAGTGGCTGACGGTCTGAACGGTCTTGTCCAGATATTCGACGCCGTTGAAGACATCGTCACGACGGTCGTAGGGAGGATGCGTGCCGGGGCTGTAGCTCAGGCCGCCATTCAATTCGCCAGTGAAGAATTCGAGATGCAGCATGTCGCTTCCCGGCTGATTGCCGACATAAGCGATAACCTGGCCCTCTGCTACGCAGTCCCCGACCTTCACCTCCGCCACCGGAGCGATCTCGCAGTAACGCCCGATGAATAACGGATGCTGGATCTCGATTGCCGACGTTCCGCGGAAGAAGGGATACGGGCCGCGGATCACCACGCCGGCATCCATGGCCAAAACCGGCGTGCCGGCAGCGGCGGCAAGATCGTTTGCCGCATGCTTCAGCCCCTTGCGCACCTTTTCGCGCGAACCGCCGAACCCGTTGCCGCCCTTGTAGGAAGTGGTCGGTACGAAGGGGAGAGGGAATTTCATCACTGCCTCCTGAAGCCACCACGGAACCTGATACGAATTGCGCCGGCCCGCATCAGAAAGAGTGCGGCGGAACGAACAGGCAGATCGTCCTGGTATCGTCGGCGCCCGCAACGGAGCACCAGTGATATTCGCCGTCGGGCGAATTTTTCAGCCGGGCGTCGGAGTAGGAAACGACCTCTCCCGTCCCCTTGATCACGTATCCTTCCGGACCTTCGCCGATCACTTTCGACGAAACTTCGCGGCAATCATAGCCGGAGCAGCAGGAATAGGGATAACGCCAGCCTGTGGGTGCCTCGTGGGCACCGGCCGGCATGGCCGCAGCCGACCCGGCAAAGCAGAGAGTGGAAAACGCAGCGAGCCGCAACCAGGAGACCGAGTTACTTCCAGTGCGAAGCGCGGTGGCGAGGGGCAGTTCCCTAGCGTGGATGAAGGTGGACATTGGCTCCAGTCCCGCAACGAGTGATCAGGATCGGCTTGCCCGTTGCCGCGACCGTGATCCGGCGACGAGCTGTTTGCGCACCTCCTGACTGGCCTCGGAGCTTAGGGCGGGCGGCTGCGACCGTATGTGAACCACCTCACAGCGTCACACTGCAACACACAGTCTGCCGTCGAACGGGGATGGTGCGGGGGGCGGCGGTGCAGTTCGCGTCGATCTCGGCCGGGCTGGCAATGACAGCAGCGGACTTCTTCATCTGAAGCTATAGGCAAACTCGGCAGCGGTGCATTCGTTTGCGCCACTGCTTTTTTGTTTTCACACCCGGACCGTCCGATTTGTTCAACGTCGTCCAGCGCGCTCACTGTGAAGCCAGTCACATATTTTTCGGCGGCGGTAAGGCATTATCCTGATACCGCGCGCAGATAATCTCCTCCCACTCTTACGCGGTCGGTGCACGGCGCCAGCCGTTTGTCAATGTCGGTGAAGCCGCCGGGCACCGATTTTTTGTGCCAGACATGGCCCGCCTGATCTCTCCCCGCATGTGCCTCGAAAACGGCATCGTATTTCGAAGAGACAACGGCCTTTGATCGGAACCCTCTTTGCCGTAGAAAGGTACAGAGCAGGGGACCGTAATCTCATGGCCTTCCCGACGGCCAAAGTCGACAATCTGCGTGAGCTGCCGCGGCTGGCGAGGATCGGCCCAAATCTGTTCGAACTCCTGTTCAGCGGATGCAAGACCGAGCGCTATGCCGCCGGCCAGCATCTATTTGTCCAGGAAGATGTCGCCGATCGCGTTTACGGCGTCATCAACGGCACGGTCGAGATCTCGATCTATTCGCCCGGCGGGCAAAAGCTGGTCGCAAATATCGAGCTGGCGCAAAGCCTCATCGGCGAAATCGCGGCGTTGGACGGCGGCCCCCGCACCGCCACGGCGATCTGCCTCAGCGACTGCGAACTGGTCTCGCTGAGCCGGACGCAATTGTTCGACCGCATAGAGAAACACCCGCCGCTCGCTCGCGCGATGATCGAGCTGTTGTGTGCGCGGTTGCGCTGGATCAGTGGCGAACTCGGCGATCAGGCTTTTCTGGGGATCGAGGCCCGCCTCGCCAAGCGCCTGATCTTCTTGTCCAACACGATGTCGGATCCGTCGGGCTGGATACCGATATCGCAATCCGAACTTGCCGAGTTTCTCGGGGCGACGCGAGAATCCGTGAACAAAACCCTCAACGATTGGCGCGGCCGATCAATCATCACCATCAGGCGGGGCGGCTTGCACATCGACAATCCGAATGCGCTTCATCACGTCGCCGACTTCGAAGACGACTGACGCATGACCCGAAAACCGGAATTGATTTTCAAAGGATCATGCGCACGTCCAGAGCCTTAGCCCCCGGCGGTCACAGCCGGGTGATAAGATAGAGTAGCGCCGCACGACTCGGCAGAAAGAAATAGCCGCCTCCGCGCGTCGTGACAAAGCTCGGGATTCCCTTGAGCACCACGGCCCCCTCCCAGCGCGGGATGGAGAACCGGCCCTCGCCGACCTGCGCTCCGATCGTCGGATCTTTCTCCGCAAGCAGGCCATGAAACGACGCTGACGACACCCAGGTCTGCTGCATGAACTCGTACTGACGCTCGATTTCGGCATTCAGGCACATGAACAGCAGGCCTTTTTCCGTCTTGTCGCCGTTCTCCTTTTCGTAGGTGCGGCCGATGCGGAGTATCCGGTGCCGTTTGCCGATCCTGATCTGCGTTTCATGGTCCTCGCCAAGCGAATCGCGCGGGTTCGACCGGCGCACATGAGCCCCGAGCGGACAGCGTAGTCCCTGGGGGTCTTCCGCACCAAACGTGAAGTCGTTGTCAGGCGTCCGCCCCGGGCGCCCATCCGGGTTGCGCACAAGCGAAGTGCCGTCCTGCCACCGGCCGACCATCTTCGCGGCAATCCAGCGCGGCGTGATCTCCGGATCGTCTTTTTCCTCCGCCGCCACGACGCAATATTCCTTGAACTTGTCTACATGCTGCTCGAATTGCCGCACGACGAGAAACGATCCGTTCCTGCCGAAATCACGCAGGCCTGCATCCTCCGGCGAGACGTTGTCCGCGCGCAGCGCCGGCAAGACGCCGCTCCGGTCGTGCGACGGGCGCACCGTGGGCGTGGGCGGGTAGAAGCCATGCTCGTCGCGGTAGCCGAACAGGAATTCCCCGGCCGAGATGAGATGCTGGGCGGCGATCGTGGAGCTGGCGCGAGGCGTTCCACGCACGATCGGTTGCGACACACCGTCGACAAAGCCGAACTGCTCCACGGCCTTCTTGCCATTGCGGCGGATCGCCAGAGGCAATTGCGCCACAAGCACCATCCCGGCGGTTTTCGCCCGTCGTGTCAGTTGAACGATATCCGCCTCCAGCGCTTCGGGAGTTGCCGCATAGCAGACGACCACCGCATCCACCGATTTGGCCGGCGAACCCCATTGCCAGTTATCCGGCGCACTTTCCCCGATATCGTCGAGAATACGGCTTCGCGCAGCGCTGCCCATGCCCTGGCGGAACGCCAGCGGAAATTTGCTCAGCGGATCATGGTCGGGGTTGCCCTCCAGCCCGAGGCGCCGCAGGCCTTCGGGTCCGAAAGCGACCATCATTGCCCGCTCCACCGGGACGCCTTCGCCGAAGCTCGTCCTGGCGGCGATGAATTCCAGCCACTCTTTCCGCTTGGCGCGGCGCTGGCCTTCCGGGATCCGCAAGGTCAGCATGCGCGCATGTTCCAGCGAGCCAAACGCGCTGAAGAAGACCGACTGGATCTCGCCGCTTTCAAGCGTTTCCACCGGCGGCGGAACAGGCGCGAACAGACTGACTATCTTGCCGCTCTCCTTTGTCGGCTCGGGCCGCGGCATCGAGCCGAAAAGGCGGAGCCAGTCATTCGCCTCGCTGTCGGTCGCCTGGGCTATGCCCTGTCTGATTTTCGAGTTGATGCGTATCCGCGAGGTGTTGAGGTCGGGATAGGCCGAGTACCAGAACAAGGTCGGTATCTGCTGCCGGCGCGCCCAGCGCTTGAACCGGTCGCCGTCGCGGGCTCCGTCCAGGAACAGCCAGCGCGTTTTCGGATAGCCTTCCGTGTTGCTCCACACACCGGTCAGGCCGGAAGCCGCCTTGGCGACGAAATCCTCGAGGTAGCTCTCCCAGCTGCCGCCGTAGTTGCTAAAGAACATCAGCTTGTTCGTGCCCGGCACAAGCACCCAGCGCGCGAAATGGATGGTGTTGATGTCGGCAAGAAATCCCGGCCGAAAGACCTTCTGGGCCGAAATCGAAATCATGTAGAAGGTCAGGCGCAAGGCAAGCCGGCGCAAGGTGCCGAACTTCATTACCGAAATCGCCGTCAGATGGTTCTGGGCAGTCCGGTCCTCGCGCTCGAGAATGGCCTCCAGCGAAGCAAGGTTGATCATCTCGTCGCTCGGGCGGTCGCGCTTCTCGAGCCGGCGCAATGCCAGGAAGCAAAGCCCGATAAAGATCACGATCAGCGATATCACGCCGACGACCGTCAGGATGAGGGACGTGCCGGCCACCAACAGATTGCGGACAAAGCCGGGCGTATAGCCGAAGACGAAAGTGTAGGTTATCCACCAGCAGGCCGCCAGGATAGCCAGGACTGTGGCGAGCACCGCCGGTGCCTTCAACGTAGTGATTGCCGCCCGCCAGAGGTTTCCTTTCGGCCCCTCCAGCGCATTTTCCGCAGGCTCGAACGCCCAGGGAACGTTCCCGCTTCTCTCAATGCGTTGTCTGACATCGGCAAGCGCTGCGGCGGCCCCTGCCTGGCTCCGGGGCTTTTCGACAATGACGCGCGCCGCTTCCGCGAGTTCGGCCTCGGCGCGAATGCGCCGGACCGAAAGCCCGGGTGTGCCTGAGAAAACCAGGCCCGCATTGCTGCCGAAGGACGGAGATATTTCCACCGCGTGCTTGTGCATGAAGTCGCGCAGCGTCTGACCGCCGGGGAAATTGCAGGCCTGTTCGAAAACGTCGCGGACCAAGGGCCCTGCATGGTCGGCGAAGGCGTCGAGGACTTCGTCGTTGCTGCCGTCACCGGACAGTTCGAGGACCAGATGTGCGCCGTCGCGATCCGGCTTGTCCCGGCTGTCGTCGATAGCAGCAACGGCGAGGCTGGCGAAATGGATGACGCCGCTTGCGTCGAGCGCGCCGCGAATCTCGGGGCCGGCCGGGTTGCCGAGGGTCGCAATCTTTTCGCGTATGCCGGCGAGCGACGATGTCGGCTTGATCGGGCAGACGACCGTGACCATCGAATGCTTGGTCGAGCGGCAAAGAGGTGAGGGTTCGAAGTCGATTTTCAGGCTGTCCGGAAAGGCGGCAATTCGCGTCAGCCTGCCGGCCTTGCCCTTGGCGCGCCGCACATTCTTCTTCGCGAACAGAGCGCGCAGGTTCTCGCCGATCTGGATCCTCGCAATTGCCGAACCGATGCAAAGGTGGATGCCGTGTCCAAACACGAGGTAGTCCCGATAAGGGCGGGTTGCATCGAAGTCGTTCGGCCGCTGGACCGCGTCTGGATCGAACATCGCCGAAAGCGTCGCCGGCATCACCACCGTTCCCGCCTTGACCACACGTTCGCGGCGAGTCCCCTTGGCGATGACGGTGTCCCGAGGAGTGTAGCGGAACGGACCGATCCAGATCGGCTTGAAACGCATCGCCTCGAGGATTGCCTTGTCGAGCAGCGCGTCATCGCCTGCGGCAAGCGCTTGCTCCACTGCCGCACGGGCGTCGGGGCGCGAGAGAATGACGTCAAGGCAATTGCCGCTGGCAAGCAGGTTGGTCGGCCCGAAGCCCGCGATCATCCCCAGCATTATCGAATGGATGTCTTCGAGAGTAAGCTTCCCACGGTCGAGCATGGCGACCAGCCTGCCCAATGGCGTCTTGCCCCCTGTCCTGCCGTCCCTGACGGCTTCGATCGATCGATCGATGGCCTTGATCATGCGGTCCGCGGCCACGACCGCGGTTTCGCGGGTCGCGGCGCTGCCGCCCGGATCGGAGAAAAACAGTGCGCTCAGCGCGATCGACCAGTCGGCGAACTCGTTCTCGTCGTCTATCAACATGCCGAAATATTCCCGGCAAATATGTACGGGGACGATCTTCAGCAGGTCGCGGACAACGTCGAAACCCGGCGCGGCGCGGGTCATGATTTCGCGCGAATGGCGGGCGGCTATCGGCCTGACGGCGGCTTCTACCTCGTCCGGCGGAAACGCGCTCAGCACTGACGACTTCATCCGTCGGTAATCAGGACCGTCCTGCATGCCGAGAATGAAATTCGAGCCGCGGGCGATCTCGGTCATTTCCGGACCATATGGCGTTTCGAATTCGTCCTGGCGTTCGAGAACGTCGCGGACGTCGTCGTTCCTCGTCACCAGCACGAACTTGCCAACGCGGAGTATGGGCCAGAAGCGCCGAAGCAGCGAAAGGGCCCAGCGCGGATCCTCAAGAAGCCTGCCTACGATCCGGCTGGCAAGACCATCGGTACGTAGGCGCCTGAGATCGAAACGCGGCAGTTCCGAAGCCGGCTTCTGGACGCTCTGCGCCTCGCGGACGCCCTCGAAATATTTGATTCTAGCCATCCGCTACCCCCAACGCTCGTCATTCAATGCCCCGCTATTGTTGACATAGGAATGCGCGACCCTCGCGTATGTGAACGGTTTCACAGATGGCGGCCATCCTCGGCCTGCAGGCACTTCCCAACGGCTGGCTCGAGCATTCTGGCCATCTCGAAATTCTCGATCAGGAACGCATTTGCTGCCTTATCGACGAACGGTATCCAGCCCACCCGCTCGCTGGAGAAGTCCGGATGCCTGGTCTGGAATACCGCCAGTTCCCGCCTGGCCGCATCAGGCTGGCCACTTCGCATCAGCGCGCCGATCTTGAGGAATCGTGCGTAGAAATAGCCGGGCGAAAGGCTGAGGGAGCGGTCGGCGGTCTCAATCGCCGAACTCCAGTCATGGACGAAGCAGTAGGCAACGGCCAGTTCTCCCAGATTGTGAAAAGCGTAGAGGTCGAACGGACTCAACCGCTCCACGTCCTGAAAAAGCGGTATCGCTTTCCTGGCTTCTCCCAGAAGAAGATGGGCGCTGCCTTTGGCCGAGCGCGCAAAGGCGAAACTGGGATTGATGTGGAGCGCCTCCTCAAGATGTTCGAGCGCCGATTTCGGCTGCCCGCGCATGATGTCGGTGACGCCCAGGTAGGCGTGCGGGCGCGCATCCTGGCTGTCCATCAAAAGCGCCTTGCGCGCATAATAAGTGACCTTTTCGAGGTCGTCGCTGTCGCCGAAACGAAGCCAGGCGCGCCAGAAGTGCCACCAGGCCAGTTCGTTGAGAACCGCGCTGGAATTGGGATCCTCAATATAGGCCTTTTCGAAGAACTCGAGCGCCAGTTCCGTATCTCTGCGGGTGCGGCGGTTCATGTGCCAGCGCCCGCGCCGGACCAGTTGCCAGGTTTCCAGGCTTTCCCATGGCACCTGGAACGTGCGCGCCTGCTCGACCCGGTCGACTTCCTTTTCCAGCATCGAGACGATCTCGCTGCCGATCTCGTCCTGCAGGTCGAAAATATCGACCAGTTCGCGCTCGAAACGCCGCGACCACACCAGCCTGCCATTCGACGCGTCGACCAAGCTCGCATTCAGCCGGATTCTCCCGCCGCTGCGGCCCAATGCGCCGCCGACCACATAGCGGGCGCCGAGGACGTTGCCGATTGCCGTTGCGCCAAGCGCGTCGTCGCGGAACTGGAAGCTGGAGCTCTTGGCGATCACCGAAATCCATCTTGTGTTGGACAGGCCGTAAATGATGTCTTCGGCGATGCCGTCGGCGATGTAATCGATGTCGCGCTCGTTGCTGTCGTTGCGGAACGGCAGCACCGCGATTGCAGGAGGGCCGCTTGAAAGGTGTCTTTGCTGGGAAGTCGTCAGATAGCCGAGCGTCCGTGGCCTGGCCGGCGCTCCGCCATTTCCGCCGCGGGCGGCGATCAGGACGCGAACCGGCAGCGCGATGTTCTTGAGAAGGAATTCGCCGAGATCGGTAAATTCGGCGGTGGATTTATCCTTCACATGGTGCCATGCGGTTTCCGAGATCGCCAAGCCGTTGTGGGGCGCGAATTCCTGGATCCTCGCTGCGATGTTGACGTCGTCGCCATAGAGGCTGTCGTCGCGGACTATAACGTCGCCTGTATTGATGCCGGCCCTGAACGGCATCCGCATGTTCTCGCCCGCCGAGGCGTTTAGGGTGGCAATCCTGTCCTGGAAGTCGAATGCGGCGCGCAGCGCTTCGATCGGATTGCCGAACTCCGCCATGATGCTGTCGCCGGCCGCGCCGAATGTTCGACCGCCAAATGCGCCGCAGCTTTCGACTATGATGTTGCGCCGTTCCTCGAACGCGGCCACGGCGGACACATCGTCGAGGCCCATCAGGCGCGAAAAACCAACCGCGTCGATCGAAATAATGGTAGCCAGCTGACGGGTGTAGTGCCAATCAGCCATCGGTTCACCCCTTCCGGGCATCTTTAAGGCCGAGTGTTGCCCCCGGCTTCAAGCTGAATTCCCATTCAAAACAAGGGAGCCGACGCCGGGACGGCGTTCGCACCCCTCCTTACTCCTCGCTTCAAGACATTAGATGTAGCTGAACCATAAGAAAAGCTCCATCTGTAGATGTGTCCCGCATCTTCGAAGGCTGATCCAAGGATAACAGCGCGCCAAATGTGCGATCACTGCTGCCGTCCCCCGCTTCCGCCGTCATGGGCGGTTCGATCCCACCCAGCCTGCGGTCTGGAGCTCTGACAATCCCGTTCAATGTCGCGAGGGGCGCGGCTTGGGTTTGTCCGGCATCCGCTTTCCAGGCTTGGCGCCCGTGCGCACATCAGCCTCGTCCAGGCGCTCGTAACGAACACCGGGAAAAATGATGATCGCCGCAGTCGACGGCAAATCTCGATCCCCGGCCGCCCCATGCCGCTGCCCGAAACGCTGCGGCTCGAAAAACAGAACTTCGCCCATCGCTGCTCTTGCTCCCTGGCGGATGGAGCAGCACCCAATTGCACGGGGTTATTTCTGCAGATGACCGTTTGACCCGCACGCCCGAAAGGACTGCTCGCGGCCCCGGATTTCTCATGCCGACGCCACGTTGTATGTGACAATCCTCACATTGCGATCGTGCGGCGGCCCCGGGCCGCGCCGGAGGATCGGCCCGACACCTCATGAACGGCGGGGTGGACGCACCACCCCGCTGTTGAGGACAAGCTTGTGAGAACCGCTCACATAGAGCTGACCATCGAGCAAAGATCCGTCATCGCGGTGCTGTAGGTACCGGAGCCAGCAGTACCGCCGGCGGTCGTGCCGGTGGTCGTCGAGGCTGTCGTGTCCGTGGATGTGCCGCCCGAGTCTGCGGGCGGGGTAGTCGAAGCCGTCGTGTCCGTGGACGTGCCGGCGGCCGGACCGCTCGTGTCGGGTGTCGTCGACGCTGTGGTGTCGGTCGACGTCCCGGCACCAGGAGCGGAAGCCGTGCTCGAAGAGACAGTAGCGCAATCCTCCTTGACCTGCGCCTGCTGCTCTGTGCTCAGCGATGACCAGCTCGATTTGATTTCATCCTCGCTTTTGAGTGTGGCCTTTGAATCGTCGGTGAAGAAGGCGTCGGCGATCGGGCCCGACCAATCGCTGGTCAGCGCCTTGTCGGCTTCCGTCATCATCATCGTGTCGGTCGCCCCTGGAGTGGCGGTCGTGGCGCCGGACGTCCCGCCGTTGGTATCTGTCGTGCTGCTCTGTGCGATGGCGCTTGTGCCCAGCGCCAGTGTGAGCATGGAGGCTGCAATAAGTCTGTACATCATGTTCTTGGATCCCGTTTGTGGTTGGAGTTTTGCCCTTGCCGGGCGCGAACAAAACCGGTCGCCCCTGCCGATGCTCCATAATTTTCTAAATTACCTTCGACCCGCGGCCGGCTAGATCGGAGCGCTTCCATCCCGCCAATCGCTACCGGAACCTCGGCGCGGCCCAACGGTTTTGTAGGGAGGAGGCTGGCTATGAAACGATCGCGCGAAGTGACCAGCATTGTCGCCGTTGCGGTTATCGCCGCTTTGATGCTGATCGCGTTTCTGTGGATCGATGGCGGCTTCGGCACTGCCCCGGACGTTCCGCCCGAGGGTGAACACCCAGCGACCAGGGCGCCGGCCGGAGTCGAGCCGCCCGAGCCAAATACACCCGGTGCCGATCCTGGATGACAAGACCGGCAGGCCGACAGCCTGAAGATAGTTGGGGGCGGCGGCAGCGAGTTGCAGCGCCTTGGATGCCTTGAAGACCACCGCACCGGCAGCCTTCGGCGACCCGACCTGCCCAGACTTAGGTATCGCAACCCGTTCAGCGCCATCTGCAGCGGGCGAATAGCTGCAAAGCCGCCTGCGTGGGCCGCGCGGCCCCGCGGAAAATCAACCTGGAACGCGCCGATCCAGCGCGCCTGTGGAAATCGCGGCCACCACCGGATCGGCTTCGGACGCCAGAATGCCTTCCTTGCTCGCGAAAGCGGCAAATGCACTCCGGGCCGTCTCGGAATCGATCTCGCGCGCCAGCGCGGCCTTGCAAGCGTTCAGCGCCGCGACATGCGCGGGGTCTCTCTGGCCGCATGGCCAATCGGAAAGCAAGGCGTAGGCTTGTGAAACAGTTTCGATGCGGGTCAGATATCCCAGACCCACAAATACAGGCACCGGTTCTTCGGAGGTTTCGTATTCCGCTGACGCCACGATCTTTTCCTTTCAGCCTGGGAGATTGCCGGCAAACCGCCACCGGTTGCGCTACGCGAAAACCCTTTCCTCGGCCTGGTCCCACTCCCGAATTGGCCGACGATACAAACGCGATCGCCCGCTCTTGGTTCCAAAGATCGCTGGTCCGATTTCGGCGCGTGACTTCTCCCATGCACCGAGGCCAAAGATCGCTTGATTATGTGCGTCTGACTTCGTCCACAGCGTCGCGAAGATTGCCTTTGTGCCGCTCCAGAACCGCGGCGGCTTCGGCCGGGTCGAGCCCGAAGCCCAGCATGACCGCGGTCTTGACGTCGCCCTCCGCCTGCTCGACGTAGCGCGACGCACTCTCGGCGTCGCAGCCGACGATTTGGCGGACCATGCCTTCGGCCCGCTGCCGCAGCTTGGTGTTGCTGGCGCGCATATGCACCATCATTCCGAGATAGACGCGGCCGAGTTGCACCATGACTGCCGACGAGAAGAGGTTCAGCACGATCTTCTGAGCTGTGCCCGCCTTCATGCGCGTCGAACCGGCGATCACTTCTGTTCCAGTCTCAACCAGGATTCGGTGGCGGGCCACCACGAACAAAGGCGCGTCGGCATTGTTGGCCAGCGCGATCGTCACCGCTCCGGCGGTGCTGGCGGCGCGCAGTGCGCCGATCGTGAAGGGGGTAGTTCCACTGGCCGCGATTCCGAGGACGACGTCGTCCGGGCCAATGCGGGCATCAGTCATGGCCGCCGCCCCGGCTTCCTCATCGTCCTCGGCGCCTTCGACGCTCTCGACCAGGGCGCCGAGACCTCCGGCCATTGCATATACGACCCGGTCGGCGGGCCAGCCAAAAGTCGGCGGCAGTTCTGTTCCGTCCTGCACGGCGATACGGCCCGAGGTGCCCGCGCCCGCATAGACAATCCGGCCGCCGCGCTGCAGCGCCGGCACGGCGTCATCCACCGCGGCTGCTATGTCGTTCAGCGCGCCGCGTACTGCGGCTGCAGCCGAAAGCTGGCCTTCGTACATGGCGGCCATCATTTCGGCCGTGGACCACGAATCCAGACTGAGATAGCGCGGACTGATCTGCTCGGTGGCCATTCAAATCCTCGGCATTGCTGCTTCGGAGAAAGTCCGGCGCCACCCCTGCGGTTCCGTCGCCTTTGCGCGTTTTTTCTTTGCGTTGATTACGCCCGGCCGCCTGCGGCCGGGCGCTCAGGCACTGCTTAGTAGCCCATGCCGCCGCCGTTGCCGGCAGCGGGCGCGTCCTTCGGCGGGATATCCGCAATCATGGCTTCGGCGGTAATCAGGAGCGCGGCTATGGAACCCGCGTCCTGCAGAGCGGTACGCACGACCTTGGCCGGATCGACGATGCCGGCTTTGATCATATCGACGTAAGCTTCCGTCTGCGCGTTGAACCCCTGGTCAGAATCCTTTCCGGCCATCAGCTTGCCGACGACGACCGAGCCTTCAACGCCGGCATTTTCGGCGATTTGCCGGATGGGCGCTTCGAGCGCTTTCAAGACAATCGAAATACCCGCCGTCACGTCGGCATTGCTTCCGGTTAGCTCGGTCAGAGCTGCCTTGGCCCGCAGAAGGGCCACGCCGCCCCCGGCGACGATGCCCTCTTCCACGGCTGCGCGGGTTGCGTTCAGCGCATCATCGATGCGGTCCTTCTTTTCCTTGACTTCCGTCTCGGTCGCGCCGCCGACGCGGATGACCGCCACGCCGCCTGCAAGCTTCGCCAGCCGCTCCTGCAGCTTCTCCTTGTCGTAGTCCGAGGTGGTTTCCTCGATCTGCGCCTTGATCTGCTGGACGCGCGCCGAGATGTCTTTCTTTTCACCAGAGCCGTCGATGAGCGTGGTCGTGTCCTTTTCGATGAGCACGCGCTTTGTCCGCCCGAGCATGTCGATCGTGACGTTCTCGAGCTTGATGCCGAGATCCTCCGAGATCAACTGACCGCCGGTCAGGATCGCGATGTCCTCCAGCATGGCCTTGCGGCGATCGCCGAAGCCTGGGGCCTTGACGGCCGCGACCTTGAGGCCGCCGCGCAGCTTGTTGACGACCAGCGTAGCCAAGGCCTCGCCTTCAACGTCTTCGGAGATGATCAGCAGCGGTTTGCCGCTCTGCACCACGGCTTCGAGGATCGGCAGCAAACCCTGCAGACTGCCCAGCTTCTTCTCGTGCAGGAGAATGTACGGATCCTCCAGTTCAACCCGCATCTTCTCGGCGTTGGTCACGAAGTAAGGCGAAAGATAGCCGCGATCGAACTGCATGCCCTCGACGACCTCGAGCTCGGTCTCGGCGGTCTTGGCTTCCTCGACGGTGATGACGCCTTCGTTGCCGACCTTCTTCATCGCCTTGGCGATCATCGCGCCGACGGACGCGTCGCCATTGGCGGCGATCGTGCCGACCTGGGCGATCTCGTCCGATGACTTCACTTTTTTGGACCGAGCCTGGATGTCCTTCACGACTTCGGTCACGGCCAGGTCGATGCCGCGCTTCAGGTCCATCGGGTTCATGCCGGCGGCAACAAGCTTTGCACCTTCGCGAAGAATGGAGGCAGCAAGCACAGTTGCGGTGGTCGTTCCGTCCCCGGCCAGGTCATTGGTCTTCGAGGCCACCTCGCGCACCATTTGCGCGCCCATGTTCTCGAACTTGTCGGAAAGCTCGATCTCCTTGGCAACGGTGACGCCATCCTTGGTGATGCGCGGTGCGCCATAGGCCTTGTCGATGATGACATTGCGGCCCTTGGGACCGAGCGTCACCTTGACGGCGTTGTTCAGGATTTCGACCCCGCGCAGCATGCGGTCGCGAGCGTCGGTTGCGAATTTGATTTCCTTGGCAGACATGATTTTTCGTCCAGTTCAGTCTTGAAATGAGGAGAGCGGGAAATCGCCCGGTCAGGCAGCTTTCTTGGCCGCTTCGGCCTTGTCGATGATGCCCATGATGTCGGCCTCCTTCATGATAAG